>NZ_JBDLBR010000009.1:0-55851 GCF_039710615.1 Aurantiacibacter flavus | reverse complement strand
CAGCCCCGTTCCTTCGATTGCGTAGCTGCCGATATCGCTGGTGCTGCCAGCACTCGTCGTCCAGCTCGCGCTGCCCGAGGTGATCGACGCCAGCGTATCGCCGCTCGCAAGGTTGCTCGCCGAGGCGGTGCCGGTCATCGTGCCCGGCGTATCGCCGTAGATGCGGCTCAACGCGTCTGCCGTATAGGTCACCACCGTCGCGCGCGGCGTAATCTTGTAGGTCCCTTGCGCGTAGGTGATCTTGTAGTTGAGTGCGCTCGTCAGCCCGGCCGGCGTCAGCGAATAGTCACCTGCATTCGCGCTGGACGTGGTGATACCCGTCGCCGTGCCGCCCAATTGCAACGTGTCGCCGTTGATCAGGCCGCTGCTGGCAAGCGTGGCGCTCTTCACGCTGCCGTCATAGGCACTGCTTCCGCCGACCGAGATCGTCAGCGTCGGCTGTTCGGCATAGACGAAGCGATTGCCCGAGGGGGGCGTGGCCGCAAAGGCCAGCGTCGAAAGATCAAGGGCGGTGCCATAGTAGCTCGTGCCCACAAGCCCGCCGCGCGTGCCGCCAAGCCCCGTGCCCTGATAGACCAGCCAGCGCCCGCCGGTGGCCGACGACAAGGCCGAGGCATCGCCATTGTTGGTGAAGGAGCCCCCTGCGGCAAGCAGGATAGCATCACCGCTGGCGCTGCTGCTGAGCGAAGCCCCATTGGCGATGCTGAGATTGCCCGTGGTGGCAACGGCCACCGATCCGGTGCGTGACAGAACGCTATCGATCGCGAAATCCTGCCGCGCCGCAATCACGAACGGCATGGCGGCAAGCGCCGTATTGGCCGCGCTTACCACCGAAGCGCCAAACGTATTGTCCACCTCCGTCAACAGCGCCGAGGTGCTGCCCAGCGCCGTGTTGTGATGGGCCCGCCCGAGCTTCAGCGTGCCCACCGCGAAATTGCCGTCGCTGTCGAGCGACAGCCCGTCACCATAGGCCAGCCCGCCGATGGTGCTGGCCCCGTCGGCTGTGAGCGTGGCGGCCAGCTTCGCAGTGCCATCGGCGTAGCTTTCAGGGCTCACAGGAGCATAGAAATAGCCATTGGCCCCTGCTTGGACAGAGCCGTAAAGCGACGGGTTCACGCCATTGAGACTGAGCCCAACGGAGGCAAGGGCCGCAGTTGTGCCATCGGCATTGGTGACCGTGCCCGACACCGCTTGCACCCCATCGGGGAAGAAAAACGACAGATAGGGATAGAGGCCAGAGCCGGTGGCCCACGTGCTGCCATCGAACCCGCTTGGCAGACTGCCCGACTGGAATTGGGCAGTGGTGAGCGCAGTGCTCCCGCCAGCGCTGGTCGTCTGGCCAGTGGTTTCGCTGTCCCAATAGCTGTTGTTTACCGAGGTTCCGGCCCCGAGAAGTCCGATCAGACCGCCGACGTCGGAGAGACTGGAGACGGCACCGGTGGCGTAGCTATCGTTCACGGTGCCGCCACCAAAGCCTCCGATCAGACCGCCAGCCCTGGTGTTGCTCGACACTGCGCCGGTGGCAAAGGCGTTGCTCACGGTGCCAAGGCTAACCGATCCGATCAGGCCGCCGGCAGAGGAACCAATAACCTTCACCCGGCCGGTGGCGAAGCTATCCATCACCAGGGAATCCTGCCCGATACTCCCGGCCAGACCGCCTGCGCTGCTGTCCCCCGACACTGTGCCCGTGGCAAAGCTCTTGCTTACGGTGCCGTTATCATCAACCCTGCCGATCAGGCCGCCGACACCGCCGACGCCGTTCACAGTACCGGTAGCATAGCTCTGGCTCACCACCGGCAGGCCATCGGCATCCGTCAGAAATCCGATCAGACTTCCGACCTGCCCGCTGCCGCTAACAGATCCACCAACCACCCCGACGTTGGAAACCAAGCCACCAGAGACATAACCAAACAGCCCGACACCATTAAGTGACGGCCGTTCGATCGCCAGCTCCGAAATGCGGTGGCCACCGCCGAGGAATGTGCCGGTGAACGGGTTGCTGTCAGTCCCCACCGGCGCAAAGCCCGCATTGCTGTTCCATCCGGCAGTGGCGCTGGCATCGATATCGGCGCCGAGCAGATAGCTGCCCGCCAGATTGCCCTGCATTCCCTGCAGGTCGGTGCCGGTGGTCGATCCCTCGGCACCAAGGCTGGTGATGATCGTGTGAACATTGTCGTTCAGCGAGAAGCTGCCCGGTGAAGCGCCGGTCAGCGGATTGCCGCTGGCATCGAGATAGGTCAGGCTGCCGCGGAACCCGTTTGCCGTGAGGCCGAAGCTCAGGTTGTCGAGGCTCGTGCTGTCATAGGCCATCGCGACATCGCCCGCACCCAGCACCGTGATCGGTGCGGTAATGGCGATCGAACCGCCAGCAACAAGGCCGAGGTTCTGGCCGTCACGCACGGTAACCGCGTCGGACACGTACAGGTTCGTCGCAGAAAATCTCATCGGATGATCGACATCCACCGCTTCGTCGATATCGAACTCGCTGCTGGCAAAAAATCGCTCGGGCCCGGTATTTTCGATGGCATTGACAGCCGCTGCGTTGCCGGCAAAATAGGTCAGCAGAAAGCTGCGGGTCGGCACGCGCGAGAGCAGTGTCTGATCGGTGTAGTGAAGGAAAGCCCCCTCGACGAGGTTGAGCGTCCGGTTCGTCTCACCGGCATAGCCGAAGGTAGCCGCAGCGCTTCGCGACGCATCGATGTTGGCAAAGGCGAACAGGTCACCGCCACTGCTGGAGATATCCGGATCGCCAAGCGCATAGTAATAGCCATTGGCGCCGGTCAACCCCGGGATCAGCAACCCGGCGCGGCTTCCGGCATAGACGGCCTTGCCCGAAACCAGATTGCCTAAATTATCTTTCAACGTGCCTGACACAGCATGCACGCCATCGGGGAACATGAGCCGGTTATAGGGATAAAGCCCGCTCACCCCCCTCCAAAAAAAGGGGGAACCGGCGAGCCCCGCCGGCAGCGTGCCCGATTGCAGCTGGGCTGTCGTAAGCCCGGTGCCGCCCACACCGGTCAAAAAACCGGTTGTGTCAGTGTCCCAGTAGTTGGCATTTATGGAGCCAGCAATAGCGCTGTCGCCGAATAGTACACCCACATTGCTATTGCCTGAAACAGAACCGGTAAAAATATTGCTATTTATAGAAACATATGACGACCCACCGTCTTTTTTCCCCAGAATACCACCAACATAATCGTTCCCGGAGACTGATCCGGCAGAGAAATTATTCTGAAGCTTTGCAGGCCCATCACTACCCCCAAGCACACCGCCTACATAATCATTTCCTGAAACCGATCCCGCAAAGTAATTATGGTAGATATTATAAAATGGGTTTGAGCCAGAATCGCCAACAATCCCGCCAACCCTGTTGTTGCCACTAACATTCGCAATAGAAACTGTACTATTTACATATCCATCGGAACGACCGGCAAGGCCCCCGACCTTATCTCGCCCTGAAACATGGCCGCTAACTCCAACATTATCAGATCCTGCTATATCGCTATTGCCAAAAGCCCCTCCAACATTATCTCTTCCCGTTATCGATATATTATGTAAGTTAAAGTTACTTGCAGAATAATATTCACCAACAAATTCAATATTACCAAAAAAGCCGATATTGTCGGCGGCAGGACGGTAGATTGTGAGTCCGGAAATAGTGTGGCCAGCTCCTTGGAAGGCCCCAGTGAATTTGTTTGTGCTGTTGCCTATTGGAAGGAAGCCAGCGCCACCGTTCCAGCTCGCAGTCGCGCTGGCATCGATGTCGGCGGCGAGAAGGTAGTAGTTACCCAGATCGCCATTCATCCCTTGCAGATCGGCGCCGGTGGTCGATCCTTCGGCACCGAGGCTGGTGATGATCGTGTAGCTCTTGCCATTGGTCGTGTAGCTGCCTGGGCTGGGACCGGTCAGCGCGCTGCCATCTTCAGCGAGATAGGTGAAGCTGCCCTTGAAACTGTAACCGCCTCTAACAAATGTAATATGAGAGGTCGAAGTGACATTGGCGTTGACATGGCCAGCTCCCTTGACTGTGATCGGTGCGGTAACGGTGATTGCTTGGGAGCTCAGCGTCAAACCGCCGTTGGTCATCGTCATGGCGGCGTTGACATCAATATCAGTCACCGCATCGAGCGTCAGGACATTGTCCGACCATGTGAGCGCATCGGCAACGGTGATATTGCCTTCCTGACTGCCGCCCGATCCGGTCGAGACCGTAACATCGGCCATTGCCAGCGCGTTCTGGAGCGTGGTCACATTGATCACGCTGTCATCGCCACTGGCGGTGAAGCCTGACTGGTTGCTGTCCGGGTCATTCGAAATCGTGACATTGTACGGATCGAGCAGCAGGTCGCCCGTCTTGCCCTTCGGCGCGCGCAGGTCGCTACTGCCCGTGTAGGCCAGCAGCACCTTGCCCGAAACCTCGGCCGAGCCGCCATCGCCGCCCGCCGCGCCGCCGCGCGCGGTGATCGTGCCGGCAAAGTCGGTCTTGCGGTCCGACCACAGCACAACCTCACCGCCATCGCCCTGCGCCAGCGCATCGGCGCGGATCACGGTCGCGCCATCGACGCTCAGGCTCCTCGCATGGGCGAGGTCGCCCGTGCCCTGATAGCCGCCGCCGATTGCGATCGAACCGCCGCCCGTCACCCCGGAGGCATCGATCTGTGCGCCGGTCAGCTGCACCTCGGCACCGGTCAGGCGGATCGTGCCGCCCTCCTGGCTCACGCTCGAGGCGTTGAGCGCGCCCGACACCTGCACCACCCCGCGCGCCAGATCGGTCGCGGTGCCGGTGGTCAGCGCGATGGTACGCGCGTCGATCGTGCCGGCAACGCTGATCCCGCCCTGCGGCACACCGACCTGCAGGAACCCGTCGCCGCCAAGATCGAGCGCCGCGCGCCCCTCGCTGTCCTCGACCAGACTGGCCAGCACAAGGCCATCGCCTGCCGCACCCCCCAGCAGCCCCGCAAAGCCGCCGCGCGCAAAGCGCAGCGCCTGCCCATCGCGCGGCGCGCTCACGGTCAGCCTGTTGCCGCCAGCCATGAAGTCCTCGTCGGCAATGTCGAGCGTCGAGGCGGTGAACCCGGCCGCGTTCACGCTGCCGGTGCCGGTGATCATGATCCCGTTGGGGTTGACCAGGAATACTTGCCCGTTCGCCTGCAGGTGCCCGGCGATCACGCTGGTGGCGTCGCCCGTCACACGGTTCAGCAGCGCCGACGAGACATCGGGCTGCACGACCTTCACCGTGCTGCCCTCCCCCACCGAGAAGCTCTGCCAGTTGACGATCGCCCGGTCGCTGCTCTGGGTGATGGTCATGTGATTGGCATCGGGGGTATCGATGGCCACCTGGCCGCCCGCAACAGCGCCGCCCTGCGGCAATGCCCCGGCCAGGGCACTGACCGGAGTAAGGGCGCTGGCAGTGGCCAGAAGGGCAGGAAGAGTGCGTGTTATCATAGTCTTTACCCCGAAATCAGAAACGCAGCATCAGGCTGACGGAGAGGCGGTCGTCCCAACCGCCGGGCAGATGGGCGCGGCCATATTCAAAGGCTGGCTGGAACAAGAGGCCACTGCCTGGGTCGATCACCGAGCCGCGCAGGCCCGCCCCGAAGGCCCAGGCCCGCGTCGTCTTGCGTTCCAGCGCAGTCGGCTGCTCGAAGCTCACCGCGCCGTGCGCGGCAAAGGCATAGGGCGAGAAGCTGGCCACGCTGCCCCCGCCCGACCAGCTGAAGGGCGCGCGCAATTCGCCGCGGGCGGCATAGCCCTTGTCACCCTGCAACACCCCGGTCGACAACGCCGAGATGGCATCGTCACCGGCAATGCCGAACTGCTCGGAGTTGACCAGCACCTCGCCGAACGACACCTGCCCCTTGGCATTGAGGTTCAGCGACAGGTGCTGCGCCAGCGGCAGGTCGAGCCGCGCCGAGCCTTTCAGCTTGCGGAAACCGGCATCGGCCCCCTGGCGCGACAGCGGCAGTAGCTCGGTCGCATCGCTTGCAGTGCGCGCGCCCAGCCCCTTGATCCCCCTCGACGCCTCGACATCGGCATAGAACGCACCCCCGTTCGCCAGATAGCTGGCCCCGTCGAAGCCGAACCGCAGCACCCGCAGCCTGTCGACCGAGATCGGCAAGGGGCTGGGCGTCACGATGTCGGCCGTCTCCTTGTGCGCATCGAAGGTGACATGCGCGGCCAGCGTTACTGCGCGCCGCCGGATGATCGGATAGCGCAGCTGCCCCGAAAGCCGGGTGAAGTGGCTGGCAAAGCCGGGCTCACCGGCGGCGTGATCGAGCCTGCTCTTCGCATCGGAATAGGATGCCGTGAACGTCAGCCCGTCGGTGCCGAGCGGCAGGATAATGCCCGCCGCCAGCGCCCGGTTGCGCGGGCTTTCGCCAAAGTAGCCACGTCCGCCCCGGGCCGCCGGATCGCCCGAAGCGCGCAGATAGACCAGCTCGCCCGCGCCCAGCACCGAGCGCAGGTCGACCCCGAGGCTGAGCGACACCCCGCCCAGCGAATCGGGCAGGCCGTTCTCGAGTGAAACAAAGCTGCTGAAGGGGCGCCACTCGCCGCTGACCCTCAGCACGACCGCCCCCTCGGCCTCGCCCGGCACGAGCGTCGAGCGCAGGCTGAGGCCGGGCAGCTCGCCCGCCAGCGTCAGGGCTCGGTCGATCTCGTTCAGCCCCACCCCCGGACGCCCGACCAACCGCTGCAATATGGCCGCAACGCGCCCGCGCTGGCGAGCCGGAACCGCGCTGAGGTCAAGCTCGGAGATGAAGCCGTCGACCACCAGCAGGCGCAGCGTGCCCCCGTCGCGCAGATCCTGCTGCGGCACCAGCACACGCGCGAGCACACGTCCGCGCCGCACTTCGATCGCCTCGGCTGCGCCCGCTGCCGCGAACACCTCAGCAACGGTGACGACCTTGCCGGTCAGCCGCGCGCGCAGCATGGCCATGGTCGCGGGCGCAAGCGCGGCACCTTCGAGCGTGATGTCAGCCAGCGTGAGCGAGACACTCCCGGCGCCTTCAGGGGCCTGCATCGTCGCCTCGGCGGGGAGCCGCAAGGGCGCTTGCGGGGCAGGCGCCGCGGGTGGAGCGAGCGTATCGGGCAAGGTCTGGCTGGCGGTCTGCGCCATGGCCGGAGCCGACAGCGCCAGCCCCGCAACGCAAAGCGAGGCAAGGCACGACCCTCGCCCCAACCGCACTAAACCGTCCGTACCAGCAGACAGCCCCGGGTGAGCACGAGGTTTTACTTGGCGAAGCGATCTCGCCGATAAGTCATAAATCATGATTAGCCTTCAATGCGCCCAGATTCCGGTCGTCTATTCGGCTTCTTATTATCCTGCCCCCTTCCCATGGTCAGGAGAGGAAGGATACGTAACTTCATGGAATCATTAACTATGCGAAAGAAGTTCTCGCCGGGCCGCTGAGGCCATCACGACGAGTTCTTTTCACCACCGCATGGGCCTGGGCGACGCGGGCGCCCGATCCCGGGAGAATGCTCGCGCTAGGCAGCGGGGCCGAAGGCCAGGCAGCGATCAATTGGCGGGCGCCGCGTCACTCCGGCCCCGTACAAACCCGGGCGAGCAATCCACATTGCAATTTTGCACGTTTTCCGCCATTGCTGGCTGCATACAGGTTCAAAGGCGCACCTCATGCCAGAAAAGCATTCAATCGGATCTCAAATCGGTGATCTCGCGCAAAGCGGCGAGAAGATGATCGAGCGGTTGCGCCGCAAGGCCTTCCTGCCCGAAAGCCGCAAGGGCCTCAACGTGCGGTTCGGCATTGCCGAGGCGGCCGGGTTGCTCGGCTGTTCCACCAACCGCATCCGCATGGCCGAGGACGACGGGCGCCTGCCCCCTCCCCCCGCCGGCGACAATGGCCGCCGCCTCGGCTATTCGATCGAGGATATGCTCAACATGCGCGAGGTGCTCGGCGCCTCGCCCCGGCGCGCCAGCGGCGATCCTGCCGCCATGATCGCGGTGCAGAACTTCAAGGGCGGCGTGGGCAAGTCCACCGTCACCACCCACCTTGCCCACTATTTCGCCGTGCGCGGTTATCGCGTGCTGGTGGTCGATTGCGACAGCCAGGCCACCACCACCACGCTGTTCGGCTTCAACCCGCATTTCAACATCACCCGCGAAGAGACGCTATACCCCTATCTCTCGATCGATCCGACCCAGGCCGACCTGCTCTATGCGGTCAAGCACACGCCCTGGCCCAATGTCGATCTTATCCCCTCGAACCTCGAACTGTTCGATGTGGAATACGAACTGGCCGCCGCCGGAGCCGATGGGCAGAGCGTTCTCGCTACGCGATTTCGCAAGCTAAAACAAGGGCTTACGGATATTTCGCGCAATTATGACGTGGTCATCCTCGATCCGCCGCCGGCGCTGGGCACGATCAGCCTGGCGGTGATGCAGGCGGCCAATGCGCTGCTGGTGCCGCTGGCGGCGACGACGCCCGATTTCTGCTCCACCGTCCAGTTCCTCTCGATGATGGATCAGGTGCTCGAACAGTTGACCGAGGCGGGGATCGCGGTGGACTACCAGTTCGTGCGGCTGCTGTGTTCGAAGTTCGACGCCAACGATCCCAGCCATGACATGGTGCGCGCGATCATGGAACAGAGCTTCGGCCCTGCCCTCCTCCCCGTGCCCATCCTCGAAAGCGCCGAGATCAGCCATGCGGCCATGCGCATGATGACGATCTACGAACTCGAAAAGCCGATCGGCACCGCGCGCACGCACAAGCGCTGCCGCGCCAATCTGGATGAGGCGCTGGGCCAGGTCGAGCAACTGGTGCGCAGCACATGGGGCCGGGTCGACAGAATCGACGAGGAGCTGGTGGTCAATGGCTAAGGAAGTGCTTTCCTACATGCCCGCTTTTGTGCTGAGGCCCCTGCCCTCCCCCTCAAGGCAAGGAGGCCCGGCGCGTGGCTAAGAAGCAGAAGGACTATCTGGCAGACCTGTTGGCCGATGACGAGGCTGCGCCCTCCCCTGCCCCCTCCCCTTCGGAAACTCCGAAGCAGGAGCCTGCTGTCGCCATGACCACAGAACAGCGGCGCGAGCGGGCGCGCGGCACCACCCTGCTCGGCCGTGAAAGCGCGCTGGCGCGGGTGGCCACCGGCGAGGTGCGGCAGGTCACGCAATTGCTGCTCGATCCGGCGCGGGTGCGCGTGTGGCCGGGCAATGCCCGCAGCTACGAGCATCTGAGCGAGGAGAGCTGCCGCGAACTGATCGATTCCATCGTTGCCGAAGGCGGGCAGAAAGTCCCCGCAGTGGTGCGCCGGATCGAGGGCGATCCGGAGCATGACTACGAGGTGATCGCGGGCACGCGGCGGCACTGGTCGATCAGCTGGCTGCGCCGCCATTCCTATCCCGAGATGAAGTTCGTGGCGCAGGTGGCCGACCTCGACGACGAGGCCGCCTTCCGCCTGGCCGATCTCGAAAACCGCGCGCGCAAGGACGTGTCGGACCTCGAACGCGCGCGCAACTATGCCGAGGCCCTGAAGGCGCACTACGGCAACCACCTCACCCGCATGGCCGAGCGGCTGAAGCTGTCGAAAGGGTGGCTGTCGAAGATGCTCAAGGTGGCATCGCTGCCCGATGCGGTGATCGCGGCCTTTGCCTCGCCCGCCGAGGTGCAGCTGAAGCCCGCCTATCCGCTGGCACAGGCGATGGACGACAAGGCGCGCGCCGCAGCCATTCGCCGCAAGGCCGATGCGCTGGCGAAGCAGCAGGCCGAACGCAAGGCCTCGGGCGAGAGCGCCCTCCCCTCGCCCGAGGTAATCGCGCAGTTGCTCGCCGCCGGGCAAGACAAGGCGAGCGCCGTCCCGCTGGTGATCGCCGGTGCCCATGGGCGACCTGCGGTCAGTGTCACGGCCTGCAACCGGCAGGGCGTGACCTTGCGCCTGCACGCCGGGCACGGCCTCTCCGAAGAGGAACTGGTCGCCCGCGTGCAGGATGCGCTGGCCTCGCTCGACGAGCAGGGCCGCGGGCTGCAACGGTGACCGCCCTGCCCCCTTCGCCAAGCCGTGTTTCCCCGGGGAAACGCAGCGCAGCGCAGTACCGCGAAGCGAAACATCAGGCATGAGCCGCGCCCGCCGCCAGTCCGTTCCCGAGCAGTTCGACCTGTTCCTGCCCTATCTGGCGGACCTGCCCTTGCGCGATCAGCGCGAGATGATGGAGCGGCCCTTCTTCAGTCTCGCCAAGACCAAGCGCGTGAAGCCGATCGACTATACCAGCCCTGACGGCAAGCTGTGGGTCCATGTCAGCGCCAATCCCGATTATGGCATGGCCACGATCTGGGATGCGGACATCCTGATCTACTGCGCCAGCCAGCTGGCCGACATGGCCCGGCGCGGGGTCAACGACGTGCCGCGCAAGCTGCACCTCATGCCCTATGACCTGCTGCGCGCCATCGGCCGCCCGACCACGGGCCGCGCTTACGAGCTGCTGGGCCAGGCGCTTGACCGGCTCGTATCCACCACGATCAAGACCAACATCCGCGCCGAGAACCGCCGCGAGGCGACCTTCAGCTGGCTCGATGGCTGGACCCAGCTGGTCGACGAGAAGACCGAGCGCAGCCGGGGCATGACTATCGAGCTGTCCAACTGGTTCTGGGAAGGGGTGATGATGAAGGGCGGGGTGCTCAGCATCGACCGCGCCTATTTCGACATCACCGGCGGCCGCGAACGCTGGCTCTATCGCGTTGCGCGCAAGCACGCGGGCGGGGCAGGGGAGGGGGGCTTTGCCATCTCAATGCCCGTCCTGTTCGAGAAGTCCGGGGCCGAAGGGCAATATCGCCGCTTCAAGTTCGAGATGCTCAAGCTGGCCGAGAAGAACGCCTTGCCCGGCTATGCGCTGGCGGTGGAAACTTCGGCCCGCGATGGCGAGCCGATGCTGCGGATGACGCGGGTGGACGGGAAGGATGGCGCCGAGAAGGGCCTTGCGCAAGCGAAGGAGCCTGCATCCGCCAGCGAGGCGGGGCAGGGGAGGGCGCAGGCTGTTTCCCCGGGGAAACGCCGCGAGGCGAAGGCAGCGCTTGATCCCGCTTCCGAGAGCGAAAGCGCCGCGCCCGAAACTGTCGACGCCAGCAAGCTCGTCCGCTCGGCCATTGCGGGCCTGAGCGACAAGGCCACGCGCGGTTTCATGACCGACGAGACGATCGCGCACCTGCGCGAGAAATGCCCCGGTTGGGATCTATACGCGCTCCACGCCGAGTTCACCCGCTGGGTAGATGCCGACGCCACCCGCCTGCCTGCCAACTGGCAGAAAGCGTTCATCGGGTGGGTGAAGCGCCATCACGAAAAGCACCGCCACCAGCTGCGCGGCTGACCGTCAGGCAGTCGCGAGGGCAGGGGGAGGGCAGGGCGCGTTCCCGAAGTGTCGTTCTCGCAGACCATGTCCACCGGTTCGCCCTGTCCCGTCCAGACAATTGAACGTGTTTTGCAGCAAGGCCCGAAGAACTGATTCAATTCGCGCAGCAAACCCACGGCTTGTCGCGTAGTGCCGATCCTTCGGGAACAGCCATCGCTCCATCGGGAACGCATGACCGATCCTTCGGGAACGCCGCCAACGACCTATCGGGAACGCATGATCGACACTTGAGGAACGGCCTGTGCGCGCGACTCGTGGAAGCGCAGGAGCCACAAGTCACAAGGCCGCGCTTAACCTGTCTAACAGTCTCTATAACCCCTCTAACATACCCTTGAATTCCGTATTTTTTTGGAATGAATGGGGGAGGGGCCAACAACGGCCTCGTGGCGCGCGGACCAACCGCCAGCGGCCAAGCTGCGAACGCAGTCTGAACAATGGACCTTCTCTCCGATACCCCTGGCACCGGTCGGTGACACAGCCGGAGAGGATCAGGGTCCACAACCAGGCCTGATGTAAGCAAGCGTCCGGATCCACAAAATGCTCCGCAGCCCAAACGCCACGCTCACCGGCGCATGACCCGATAAAGCACGGCCAACCTGCGGCTCCGCCAGTGCGGACATATCGATGAGACCATCAAAGAATCTACGCTCCCAATCGACAAGATCAGATGCCTCAGAGTAAAAAGTACGTACTTTATCTTATTATAGCCGGACTAGACAACATTCCTCCCTAGTAGGAAGGCGTATATGTCCATTTTGGAGTGGTAAAATGGTTCACAAATAGAGATATTCTCTACCAAGATTGGTCAGCTGCTTTAGCGATATGGCTGAGCTCGATCTTGATTGGGGATATTTGTGATTTTTATCTGTTGCCAGAATGTATGTAGCGAGAGGCTAGGTGGTGTGAGTGCCAGGTGGCGTGCTGCGGCGGGCTATTGGCCGCTCTTGTGTGCGGCGGTGTTCCTCGCCGCGTCGGCGACCAGCTCGGCAACCAGCTCGGCAGCCCTGTCCCCTGCGGATCCCGACATGTTGCGTTCCTGGTCGCTCGATGAGCTGGTCAGCCGCGCTGCCCAGCGCAATCCTTACGTCGAATCCCAGCGCAGCAACGCGCTTTCGTCGCAATATGCGGTGTCTGCCGCGCGCTGGGAGTATTTCCCGACCCCTTCGGTGAATGTGGAGGGCGGGCGCCATGGCTACCTGGTGACCGGCGCGCTGACGCAGCCGCTTTACAGTTTCGGCCGGATCGGTGCCGATCTCAGGGCCGCCAAGTCGCGGGCCTCGGTTGCCGAAGCAGGCATCGAGGAGGCGCGCTACGAAATCGCGCTGCGCGTGATGGATGCCTATGGCAGGCTGGTGGCGGCGCGCTCGTTCCGCGAGGTCTATGCCGAAGACATCGCGCGGCTCGAAGCGCTCGAAGGCATGATGCGCCGGCGCGTGGACACGGGCCTGTCCGCTTCGGTGGATTACAATCTCGTCTTCACCCGGCTCACGCTGTCGCAGAACAATCTCACCAACTATCGCGCGATCGAGGTCAGCGCGGTGGAGGCGCTTTCGCAGCTTGTGGGCGTGCCGATCATGGCCGCGCAGGTGGAAGAGCCGCAGGGCCTCGCAGAGCAGTTCTTCGCGACCACGACCGATGACCTGCTGTCGCGCGCGGTGGCCGCGAACCCGGGCCTGCAGCGCGCTGAGGAGCAGATTGATTTGGCCCGGGCCGAGGCACGCGCTGCCGAGCGCGCCGCGATGCCGACGATCTTCGCGCGCTTCGAACAGCGTGTGGCAGATGATGAGTACTACCCTTCGGCGACACCCGACACCCGCGTTTTCCTGGGCGTGAACTATGCCTTCGGTGCGGGTCTCTCGACGTTTGACCGGGCCAAGTCGGCGCAGGCGCTGGTGGGTGCGGCTTCCAGCCAGCGCGATGCCTATCTTGCCGATCTTGCCAGCCAGATCACGGCCGATCTCGAAAATTACCGCGCCTTGCGGACGCTGGTCGGCCAGCTGCGCGAGAGCAGCGAGGTGCAGCGGCAAACCTTCGAATCCTATCAGCGCATGTTCCTGGCCGGGAAACGCAGCTGGCTCGACCTGCTGAACGTTACGCGCGAGCAGACCGAAATCGAACGCAGCCTGGCCGATGCCGAGGTGCAGTTCATGATCGCGGCCTATCGCCTGAAACTGCTGTCGGGAGAATTCCCGTGGGAGTGATGGGCGTCTTCACCAAACCCAAGGCGCCGGACTTCGCCGACAGCCTCGTCTGGCTGGGCAAGCGTCTGGCCACCGTGTTCGATGCATCGGGAGGGTTGACCTACCGGGACGCGCGCAAGCTGCGCGCCCAGTTCGCCGACAAGGAAGGGGCCGGCGCCAACCGTGCGGCCGCCAAGTCCATCCACCTGTTGTGCCAGATGCTGAGCCTGAAGGCCTCGCGCTGGCGGCAGATGCCGCGCAAGAGCGACCTTCCGCTGGTGGCCCTGATCCCGGGCGAGGGCTATCGCTTCGTATACGATCTGAGCGGCGAGGGCTTGTGGCTGACCGAAGGCGCCGAAGGGCGCGAGCGGGTGGAAGCCTGGCCGCAGGGCACCGTGTTCAGTTCTCTGGAGCGCCGCCAGCAACTGCCGCGCGAAAAGACCGCACGCGGCGTGTTCGAAGATATCATGGCGGTCGACAAGTCGTGGATCTTCTTCGCCAGCCTCGCCTCGACCATTGCGAGCGTGCTCGTGCTGGCGACCTCGCTCTATTCGATGCAGGTCTATGACCGGGTGATCGGGCAGGGGGGTGTCGCCACCCTGATCGTGCTCACCATCGGGGCCATGATCGCGGTGCTGATCGAGCTGTGCCTGAAGCTGGCCCGCTCCGCCATCGTCGACCGGGCCTTGCGGCGGATCGATATCGACGCCGCGCGCAGCATCTTCCAGCGTATGCTGTCCACGCGGCTCGATCAATATCCGCGCAGCCTCGGCACCTTCGCCGCGCAGGTGCGCGGATACGAGGCGGTGCGCGCCTTCATCATTGCCCGCAAGCTCTACCTGTTCACCGACGCGCCCTTTGCTCTGTTCTTCCTCGGTGTGATCTTCCTGATCGGCGGCCCGGCCGTGGCCGCGGTTCCGCTGGTCGCCTTCGTCATCGCGCTGACGGTGGGTCTCGGCTTCCGGCGCGCGATCGAGGCGCACAGCAGCCGCGAGGACATGGTCGGCAACCAGCGGCATGGCCTGTTGGTCGAAGCGATCCAGGGGGCTGAATTCCTCAAGGCCACCGGCGGCTCGTGGCAGGCGCGCCAGCGCTGGGACTATCTCTCGCGCTGCACGGCGGAAGAGATGACGCAGATCAAGCATCTCAACGAGACGGCTTCCTATGCCTCGGGCGTGATCCAGCAGATCAGCTATATCGGGCTGGTCGCCACCGGCGCCTATCTCGCTGTCACCAGCAATTCCTTGACGGTCGGCTCGATCATCGCCTGCTCGATCGTTTCGGGCCGCGTGCTGATGCCGGTCAACGCCATTCCCGGCCTGCTGGTGCAGTGGGCCCACGCCAAGGTCGCGCTGCGTAACTTGGATCGGCTTTACGAGCTGGCCGAAGAGAATGACGGCGTCGATGCGCCGCTCGTCCCCGAAGTGATCCGCAGCCGGTTCGACGTGGCCAACCTCGAATTTTCGTGGGTGACGCAGCCAGTGCCGCTCGAGGTGAAATCGCTTGAGATCGCCGAGGGAGAGCGCGTTGCCATTCTCGGCGCGGTCGGCTGCGGCAAGAGCACGCTGCTCAAGCTGATGGCCGGGCTGATCAAGCCCGAGCGTGGGCACGTCCTGCTCGATGGGCTCGACGTGCAGCATATCTCGGCCGAGCGGCGCTCCGAACTGATCGGCTATCTTCCGCAGCAGATCCGGCTCGTCAGCGGCACCCTGCGCGACAACCTGACGATGGGTCTGCCCTATGTCGATGACGAGGCGCTGGCCGATGCCATTCGCGCAAGCGGCCTCGCCAGCCTGCTGGCCGGGCGTTCCGAAGGTGTGCAGATGCCGATCTCCGAAGGCGGGGAGGGCCTGTCCGGCGGGCAGCGCCAGATCGTGGGCCTCACACGGATGCTGCTGGCCAGGCCGCGGGTCTGGCTGCTCGATGAGCCGACCTCGGCGATGGACGATGCCACCGAAGAGCAGTGCCTGCGCGCGGTTCGCGATGCGGTCGCGCCGACGGACACGCTCGTGCTGGTGACGCACAAGATCCGGCTGTTGTCGCTGGTCGATCGCGTGATCGTGCTGACGCCCCAGGGCATCGCCCTCGACGGCCCGCGCGACGCGGTGCTGGAGCGCCTGCGTCAGGGTGCGTCCGCAGCGCAGGGATCGGCCAAAGGCAACCCAACCGGCCAGAACCGCCCGACGGCACCCACCGGCAATGCGCGTGCCGTGGAGACGGTATCATGAAGATGGAATATCCAATCGATGTGAACGCCAGCATTGCCCGGGAGCGGCGTCGCTTCGGGCTGCCGACGATCGGGCCCAGTGGCTGGCTGATCGTTGTGATCGGCCTTGGCCTCACCGGTCTGCTGATCTGGGCGGCCAACTCGCAGATCGACCAGATGGTGCGCGCGCGCGGGCAGGTGATTGCCGAGGCGCGGACGCAGGTCATCCAGGCTGCCGACAACGGCGTGCTTGCCGAAATGCGGGTCACCGAAGGGCAGCGGGTTCGCGAGGGCGATTTGCTTGCGCTGATGGATCAGAACCGCGTTTCGGCCGCGCTTGACGACAGCCAGAACAAGGTTGCGGCGCTGAAGGCCACGCTCGCCCGCCTCAAAGCGGAAGTCTATGGCGGAGCGCTGTCGTTTCCGGCCGAGCTCGATGGCTGGCCCAGTTTCCGCGAAAACCAGACGCAGCTTTACTATCGCAGGCGCCAGGCGCTGAACGAGGGGATTTCCGCCCTGCGGCAGAGCCGCGCGCTGGTTCAGGACGAGCTGGACATCACCGAGCCGCTGCTGGCGGCGGGCGATGTCGGCCAGGTCGATGTGATCCGCCTGCGCCGGTCGATCGCCGATCTCGACGGCCAGATCGTCAACCTGCGCAACAAGTATTTCCAGGACGCGCAGCAGGAGATGACCAAGGCCGAGGAAGAACTCGCCACGCAGGAAGAGATGCTGCGCGAGCGCTCGGTCGTCTACGATTTCACCGAACTGCGCGCGCCGCACGATGGCCAGATCAAGAAGATCGTCACCACCACAATCGGGGCCTCGCTGCGTGCGGGTGAGCCGGTGCTCGAAATCCTGCCGACGGCGAGCGACCTGATTGTCGAGGCGAAGTTCAAGCCGAGTGACCTTTCCGATGTGCGCGTGGGCCAGACGGCGCTGATCAAGCTCGATGCCTATGATCCCAGCATCTACGGCAGCCTTGAGGGCGAAGTCGCTTACATCAGCCCCGACACGCTGACCGAGCGCGGCCCGCAGGGCCAGGAAGAGGTCTTCTACCGCGTGCAGATCCGCCTGCCGGAGCAGCCCGCTCCTCCGCCCGGGCGCAAAGCCATCACTGTGGACGCCGGTATGACGGCGACCGTCGAGGTCCGGACCAAGCAGCGTTCGGTTCTCACGTTCCTCACCAAACCCATCACCAAGACGATCGACGACGCTTTCGGCGAACGCTGACGCGTGGATCGCAACCAGTTTCCAAGGAGTAGAGCAATGAAAAACAAAGACATCGCGAAGGACGACCAGGCTGTTCCTGCGAACGGTGCCCCGGCCGAAGTGGCCAAGGCCGCTATGTCACCGGTACCCGTCGCCGCTCCGCGTCATCCCAATGCCGATGGCGGACAGCTTGCAGGTCGGCAGCGTGCGCCGCAATCATTGCTCGATAAGATTTCCGCCAAGGCGGCCGAGCAGCGCCTTAGCGACGAAGACGAAGAAGATGAGGACGATCTGGCCGAGCAGACGGGCGCCGATGCCGAGGCCGAAGCGGCCGAGGAAGGGGCATCCGACGAAGCGCCTGCCGATTCCGTCGATGCAGGCACTGCAACCGCCGCGACCCAGGACGCAACCGAACAGACCGAGGAGCGCACGGACACGCCGCTCGATGGCAATTCGAACGGCTTCCTTTCCGGTGTGCCGCCGATCGTCTATGCGCTCGGCGCGGCGGGTATCGTTGGCGGTGGCATTGCGATCTTCCGCAGCGATGGCGGCAGCACAATCGCTGCGCCCGAAGCGAAGCTGAATAGCGACACCGGGGCCTCCGCCACCGACTTCATCACCAAAGACGGCACGATCGACGTCTCCGGCTTGGTCACCGGTAACACCTGGGAATACTCGACCGACGGCGGCACGAGCTGGACGGCCGGCAGCGGCAGCAGCTTTACGCTGGCCGAAGGCACCTATGCCGCAGGTTCGATCCAGGTCCGGCAGAAAGACACCGGCGGCCAGACCGGAGAAGTTGGCAAGATCGCAGGAGCGGTCACTGTCGACGAGACAGCGCCTTCGGCACCTGCCATCAATGCGGTCGCAGGCGATGACGTGATCGATCGCGACGAAGCCGAAGCGCCCGTGTCTGTTTCCGGTACCGGTGAGGCGGGGAGTGCGCTGACCGTAAAATGGGGCGCAGTCAGCAAGGCTGTGACGGTCAATCAAGACGGCACCTGGACCGCCGAATTCGCGGCCAACGAAGTGCCGGCGAACGGCGACTATGCGATTACTGCATCGGCAGTGGATGTCGCTGGCAATGTGTCTGAAACCGCGACCCATGACGTTGTCGTCGATCGGCAGAGCTACATCTCCGGCACAGTGTCGGCCGGGCCGGTCGTGGCGGGGCTGCAAGTGAAGGCATACACCGAGGACGGCACCTTGCTCGCCTCGGGTGTGACCGACGACACCGGATCGTTCCGCATCGGCTACGCCGACTATACCGGCCTGATACTGGTCTCCGTGGTTGACCCGCAAACCGACTCGCAGGGCTTCCTCGACGAGGCGACCGGGCAGCAGAGCGACCTTACGGTCATGCTGCGTGCGGTGAAGTCGGTCACGGCCGGTGAGGACGTGGTGATCAACATTACGCCGCTCACCGAAGTGGCGACCCGCCTGATGGGGGGATCGCTGAATTCTACGGGTGAAACGGATCTTTCGGGCGTTTCGGCGACAGACGTCACCAACGCCAATGCCTTTGTGGCCAAGCTGTTCACGGACCTGTCCGATGTGGTTCTGACGAACCAGGATCTGAAGCTCGTCATCGATGCGACCGGCGCCGACATATCGGATACCGCCAGCGTCTATGGTGTCTATCTCGCGGCGATCCAGGGGTGGACGCTGAAGCAGGGCCAGACGCTCGAAGAGACGATCGAGGAGATTGTCGTCTTGCTGCAGGGCCACCAGTCGCTCGGCTCGGCGATTACACGGCCAGACCTCGGCCTTACCGATGCGCAGAAACTTGCCGACATTCTCGAACAGGGCTTCGAGAATGTCGTCGCAGAGAACCAGAATCTGGCTTCTGCGCTGCTTCCGGCGGTCACGGTCAAGGCCCTCGGCTTCGTGAATGACGATACTGGCCCCGCCTTCGAGGGCGGCACGAGCATTAGCCAGTCTGTCGCAGAGGACGCGGCTGCCGGAAAGGTGGTCTTTACCGCCAGCGCCACCGATCCCACCGGCGGCGTGACCTACGCGCTCACTGGCAGCAGCGCCTTTGCCATCGACGCCGATACCGGGGAGGTGACCGTTGTTGGTGCGCTCGATCATGAGGCGACGGCGAGTTATTCGTTCACCATCACTGCGACGGATTTCTGGGGCAACACATCGACGCAGGCGGTGAATCTCGCCGTCACCAACGTGAACGAAGCGCCGGTGGTAGCTCAGAATCTCGTCGATCAGGCGGCGGTTGTCGGCCAGGCGTTCAGCTATGCGATCGCCACCAACAGCTTCACCGATCCCGATGCGAACACCACGCTGAGCTATTCGGCAACGCTGGGGGACGATTCGGCGCTGCCGACCTGGCTGAGCTTCGATGATCAGAGCGGCACGTTCAGCGCGACCAGTGTGCAGGCGCTTGCCAGCCCGGTCACGGTCAAGGTCACCGCGTCCGACGGCAGCCTGAGCGTGTCGGATGAGTTCACGCTGGGCACGGTCAACGCGCCGAAGGTTACAGCGATCACTGCCAGCGACGCTGCTGCCAAGCAGGGCGATACGGTCACATTCACTGTAACGCTCAGCGAGGCGGTGACGATCTCCGGCAATCTCAGCGACGTGTCGCTCAGCTTCAATGATGGAGCGTTCACCGCAACCGGTGCGAGTCAGCCGAATGCGAACAAGATCACGTTCACGGCAACGATCCCTGCAGGGGACTTTGCGCAGGCCACGCTCTCGGGCATCACCTTGGCTAATGGTGCGACCCTTGTCGGCAATACGAGCAATGAGGGGCTGCTGACCGGCGAGGTCGGCCAGACGGTTACCGACTTCGTGATCGACAACACCGCGCCGCAGGTAACTTCGGCGAGCGTGGATGCGGCGGAGAACGGCACGACGGTCGCTACGCTGACCGCCGACGAGACGGTGACCTGGGCGCTTAACGGCTCGACGGGTGACAATGCACTGTTCACGCTGGATGCTTCAGGTGCTCTGGCCTTCACGGCGGCGAAGGACTTCGAAGCAGATCCCACGAGTTACAACGTGGCGGTCACCGCGACCGACGCAGCCGGCAATGAGACCAACTCGACAATTACGGTCAACCTCACCAACGTGAACGAAGCGCCGGTGGTAGCTCAGAATCTCGTCGATCAGGCGGCGGTTGTCGGCCAGTCGTTCAGCTATGCGATCGCCACCAACAGCTTCACCGATCCCGATGCGAACACCACGCTGACCTATTCAGCAACGCTGGGGGACGATTCGGCGCTGCCGAGCTGGCTGAGCTTCGACGCGAACACCGGCACGTTCAGCGCGACCAGTATGCAGGCGCTTGCTAATCCGATCACGGTCAAGGTCACCGCGTCCGACGGCAGCCTGAGCGTATCGGATGTGTTCACGCTCGATTCCGTCACCCCGCCTTCGTTCTCGACCAACCTGAACGGTGTGACCAACCTCGATGTGCGGTCGAACCTGGTCCTCACGGCCAGCGAAAATATCGCGCTGACGAACGCCGCTGGCACCTATTCGATCGTCATCACGAACGATGCGAACGGCAATGGAAAGGACGGTTACTACGGCACCCTCGGCGAGACTGAAGCTAACACGCAGACGATCGAGGTGACGGTAGGAGGCACCAGTCCAACTGCGACCGTGAACGGAACGACCGTCGCCCTGTCTGAACTGCTGACGGTCACCGACAACAGGCTCGTGATCAACCCTTATTACGACCTCGACTTCTCCAACAACTATCACGTCGAAGTCGACGCCGGTATGTTCGTTGGCGAAACGTCAGGTCAGGGCAACTTCGCTCTGGCCGCAGCGGACGCCACCTTTGCGACGGTGACGCCGAATACGACGGGGTCCGGGTCGGCCCGTGTTTCCGGGGCAGCCGCATCGCAGATCATGGTCGATGCCGATGGCAGCCTGGCTGCGAGCAAGAAGTGGATCGGTCTCGACAATGTCGGGAATACCGGGGCGGGTGCCGCGGTCGATATGGGATCTCTCAGTGCTGATGCATATGGCTTGGTACTAACGGATCGAAACTCCAATCCAATAACTGTCGACAGTTTGAACATTGGCACTTGGGATTTGTGGGCAGCCTTTAGTTCTTTTGAGGATAACGACCTCATCTATATAGATAACCACGTCTTCGATAAGTCTGGAGATTGGACGTTGTCCGAAGGCGAGATTGCCTATGATGGTGTTCCACCTAGCGGTTCGAACCGATTGATGTTCGATGTGTTCATCGACTCTGCGCAGCCGGGTGTTCACGGGGAAAGTGACTATTACTCTCAGTCTAGCGGACAGGCATTCTTGGATTTCTATGTGAATGGTGAGTATTTTGCAACTCCGCAAGATCTTCAAGATCACTTTGGCTCTTCAAATCCTGCGGTCATCGTTGGAGGGTAAATATTTTCCCTAATAATCGGCTGCCCCACAATTAATTCAATAGTTTCTAATAGAAACTGATTTACCTATTTCTGAGGTCTTATCATGGCTATTACATCAAAGTATCTGGTTCTCGATGTCGACGGAGACGATAAGGGCTTCATCGATTTTGAACTCGCTTACGGTACTCTTTCGCTGCAAGGTCAGGAGATTCAGTACCTCGGAACATCTTATGTAGATGCGCTGTTTGTGAGGCCGGGGGCGACGTATTCGCTCGCCACGGGATCGGGGGCCGACCGAATATATCTGGAGGGCAAATTCTCCGACTACAGCCTGAGCACCAGCGCATCTACCCTGACCCTTACGCGCGAAGTCGCTGGCAAGGTCGAGACGGTCAACCTGGCTGGCGCCAGTTCCAGTCGCGGGGCCGACCAGTTCATCTTCTCGGATGGCACGGTGGCGGCGAATGAGGTGTTCAATCACGTTGCGGGCGGCACGTCGGCCCCCGTGCCATCCGGGGAAACGTCACAAAACCCGACCGGCGCCGCCGCGCCCGACGCAGATATTTCCGCTGCGATGAAGGTGGCGGTCTTCGATCCCGAAGGGGAAACCATTGCGCTTACCAAGCCTGGTGTCACGTTTCAGGTGCTGGGCAATTCCGGCGTAGATATCGTCTATGTCGCAGACGGAACCCAGGTCGATGCCACGGGCCTCGGCGGCGGGACCGACATCGTCTATTTTCGCGGCAAGTGGTCCGATTACGAGAAGGAGTTTTCCGCCGGCACCATCATCCTGACCCGCGAGGTCGATGGCGAAACCGAACGTGTGATGGTCGCGTCCGGAAGCCGCTCGCGCAACGATCAGCTGGTGTTCGCGGATGGCGCGGTGCTTTCGCAGGAAGCGGGCGATGCACTGCGCGCCGATCCTGAGGTCGCGTTCGATACGCTGCCCAGCTACGATCCCGAAACCGTGACACCGGGCGTCACTGTAACCGTGCAGGCCATCAGGAGCCCGGCGGAAACCGTGTGGCTGCACGAAGGCGATACGCTGTCCTTCACGCTGGATTTCAATCAGAAAGTCGTGCTGGCCGAAGGCAAGACGCTCACCGTGACCGCGCTGGTCGGCGGGCAGGAGTTCGTGCTCACTGCCACGGGCACGGCCGAGACGGCGCTCGGCGTCAAAGGGCTCGTCTTCACCGGCTCGCAGATTCCCGCAGACCTGCTGGATGCGGACGGCATTTCGCTCAAGCCCGACAGCCTTGCGCTGGGCACGGCCACGACCGATGATTTCACCGGCGATAAGGGCCAGGAGGTCGATTTCGCGCATGGGGAGATAACTGCGCCCGGAATCCGTGTCGATTCCGGCGTGCCGGATGCCGCCCAGCTGACCCTGGTCGGCGATGCCATCAAGAATGAAGATGCCGTGCTTTCGGCTGACGGCGTTCTCTCGCTCGTCGCCGAACAGGGCGCCACCGCCGAAGTGCGGTTCGAAGGCAGCTCCGGCGTCGTCATCCGCATCATCGAGGCCACCGGAACGGCGCAGACGCTCGCTCTGACTGCCGCAGAACTCGCGGAGCTGGGCGATGGGCCGGTGCATGTGACCAGTGTGGTGACCGATGCCAGCGGCAACCAGTCGCCGCCGGCTGAAGCGGACTTCACCATCGATACGCTCGCGCCGGGCGCGCCCGTTCTTTCGCTTTCCAATGGCGTGGCCGGGGGAGCAACTGCGGCAGAGGCGACCTCGGTGGATGGCATCGTCCACGTGGTGGCCGAGGCCGGATCCAGCGTTGTTGCCGTCCTCAGCTCTGCGAATGGCAGCGTGGAGATTACGCTGAACGCCGATGGAAGCTCGCAACCGCTGGTCCTGAGCGAGGCCGACCTGGCTACGCTCGGCGACGGAGAGGTCTCGGTTTCGGTGATGACCACGGATGCCGCCGGCAACGAATCCGGCACTGCGACCACCTCCTTCACCATCGATACCGTTGCGCCCACGGGCATGGCGGCCACTGTTGACGCGCTGTCCGGGGTCATCACCACGACCGGGGAAGAGGCCGGTTCGACCATCGAATACAGCATGGATGGCGGCGATAGCTGGAGCACCAGCTATTCTCCGAAGGACGGCTCCAATGTCATCCTGGTGCGCGAGGTCGATGCCGCCGGCAATGCCTCGGACTCGCAGACGCTGGAGTTCGATCTCACCGCCAGCCTCCCGAGCCTGGAAATCTCTCTGGTGCAAGACACCGGCCAGAGCGCCGGTGACGGCATCACCAACAATGGTCAGATCAACGTTGTGGGCAAAACCCCCAATGCCGTGATCCAGTACAGCACCGATCAGGGGGCGACCTGGACGCAGTCGTTCACGGCGGTCGAAGGGCTGAACCAGGTGCTTGTCAGGCAGGTCGAGGGCAGCGAAATCTCGCCTGTAACCGCGCTGACGTTCACGCTCGATAGCGAGGGGCCGGAGCTGCCCACGCTCACGCTGGGAACCGGCGTGGAAGGCGGCGCGACCCATGCCGAGGCAATTCACTCGGGCGGCGCGGTGCAAGTGACCGCGCAGAACGGCACAGAGGTGCAGGTCACCTTCTCGAGCGGGGTCGCTTCGGTCACGAAGACGGTGCAGGGCATCGGCACTGCACAGGCCATCGTGCTGTCTGCGGAGGACATCGCCCTGCTTGGCGATGGAGAGATCAGCGTCACGGCAACGGCCACCGACGTGGCCGGCAACAGCTCTGCCCTTGAGTCCTTGTCCTTCACGCTCGACGGCAATGCGCCGGGCGACCCGGTCATCGACCTTGTCGGAGACTCCCAGAAGACCGCTGCGGAAGTGACCGCCGCCGAAGGCGTGATCCTCGTCACGGCCGAGGCCGGCGCTACGGCGAAGGTGCTCTTCCAGGGCGCGGATGGCGTTGTCACCAAGACCATCGCGGGCACGGGCGAGCCTATCGCCGTCACGCTGACCGATGCCGAACTGGCGACGCTCGGCGACGGGACCGTCTCGGTGGAGGCCATGACGCGCGATGCCGCAGGCAATTCCTCGGTGAAGGCCGTGCTCAGCTTCACGATCGACACCGCCGCGCCAGCTACGCTCGAAGTGGAAGGCAATCCCTATACCGGGCTGCTGAGTATCACTGGGCAGGAGGCCGATGCTTCGATCGAATTCAGCGTCGATGGCGGGGCGACGTGGAGCAATACCTTTGTTGCCACATCGGGCCTGAATACCGTGTCCGTGCGCCAGGTCGACAAGGCCGGCAATGCATCCGATCCGGTGCTGGAGGAGTTCACGCTCGACGAATCGATCGACCAGCCTTCGCTGGGCCTGGCGCTCGAAAATGATACCGGCGCCTCGGATACGGACCACCTGACATCGGACAGCCGCCTCAATATCGAAGGCCTGTCGGCGGGCAACGAGGTCCAGTACAGTTCGGATGGCGGCGAGACCTGGACGTCCGATCCGGCCGCTGTCGAAGGCGCCAATCTGGTTGCCGTGCGCCAGTATAATGCGCAGAGCGGCACCTATTCCGCAGCCTCGATGATGAGCCTCACTCTCGATGAGACGGCGCCGGATGCGCCGGTGGTTCTGCCCGGTGCTGGCGTGGCCGATGGTGCGACGCTGAGCGAAGGTGCCTCCTCGGGCGGTGTCGTGCGCGTCAGCGCCGAGGCGGGGTCAACCGTCGTGGTGAAGTTCGTCGGCACCACCGGAGAGGGATCGGCGGTTGAGAAAACGATCACCGGCATCGGGACCGCCAAGGCCGTCATTCTGACCAGTGCGGAACTGGCGCAGCTTGGCGACGGGGCCGTAGCGGTGACCGCGATCGCAACCGATGCGGCGGGCAATGCATCGGAGGCTGGAAGCGGGAGCTTCACCCTCCAGGTCGAGCCGCCCGAAGCGCCGGTCGTGCAGCTGCTCGGCGGCCAGAACAAGTCGGAGGCCGATGCGCTGTCAGTCGATGGCGTTCTGACCGTTACCGCTCAGGCCGGCCTGGGTGTGCGGGTGGTCTTCAGCGGCGTCGGCGGTTCCGTTGCCAAGGTCGTCGAAACAGCGACCGGAGGTGCGGATTCGATCACGCTTACCGAGGCGGACCTGCTTACACTCGGCGACGGACCTGTCGAAATAACTGCGGTGACGATGGATGCTGCGGGCAACGCCTCCATCGTGGCCACGGCGGAATTCGTGCTCGACGCGGTCGCTCCTGACGCTCCCGTCCTGACGCTTGGCCAGGGTGTCAGCGAGGCGGGCGACGGTGCCACTGCCGCAGAAGCCGGTGCGGGCGCGGTCTTCATCAAGGCCGATACGGGCTCGATTGTGACGCTCACCTTCTCCAACGGCGGGAATGAGGTTGTCAAAGCGATCGAAGCCAATGGCGCTTCGCAGGCGGTGAAGCTGAATGCGGGCGACCTGGCCCGGCTTGGCGATGGTACGATCGCCGTTACCGCTTCGGCAAAGGATGCCGCAGGCAACCAGTCGGCGACTTCGGACGTAAGCTTTGCGCTGGATACGACGGCCCCTGTGGTTGGCCTGTCGCTGATCGGCACCACCTCGAAGAACCTCACCGAGGCGACGGCAGGAGACGGCGTCATTTCGGTCAGCGCCGAAACTGGCGCGGCGGTTACCGTTACGATGAACGGCTATTCCGGCGCGGTTATCAAGCTCGACCTGACGGGCACCGGCGCGGCCCAGACTGTGACGCTGAGCGAAGCGCAGGTGGCGGAATTGGGCGATGGCCCCGTCACCGTCTCGGCATCGGTGAAGGACAAGTCGGGTAACTCATCCGGCCTGAAGACGCTGAGCTTCGATCTCGATGCAACGCCGCCCGCCATTCCCGAACTGACTCTGGCCGAAGGTGCTGCAGACGGTGTGACGGCGCTGGAGGCTTCCGCCGGAACCGGACTGATCACGCTTGATGGCGAGAGTGGCGCGACCTTGTCTGTCACATTCGCTGGCTCGCTGGGCACATTCACCAAGGAATACGTCAGCGATGGCACGCCGATCCTCGTATCGCTGAATGCCGCCGAGCAGGCGACCCTGGGCGACGGCAGCGTGGGCGTCAGCGTCGTGGCGCGCGACGAGAGCGGCAACGCATCGGACCCTGCAACCGCAAGCTTCGATCTCGACCGGCAGGCTCCGGCCGTGCCTTCGGTCTGGCTGGCCAGTGGCATCAGCGGCGGCGCTACGGCGGAAGAGGCCACCGCGGAAACCGGCGTGGTCAAGGTGAATGCGGAGGGTGGCTCCAGCATTGTCGTGACGCTGACCGGCATCGGGGGCTCCATTGTCAGGGAACTTGTCGGCACAGGCACCACGCAATCAGTGGTGTTGACAGCAGCGGATCTCGACGAGCTTGGCGATGGCTCCATCGTTGTCAGCGCCACCGCCAAGGACACGGCCGGAAACGTCTCGGCTGCCACCGATCCGCTCCAGTTCGTGCTGGATCGCGCCCCTCCCGCCGAGCCGACGCTGTCGCTTGGCCTGGGCATTGCAGATGGCGCATCCGCTGCTGAAGCGTCGTCGCAGGGCGGGGTCGCCTATGTGACATCGCCAGTTGGCACTGCCATCGAGGTGACGTTCGCCAATGGCACCCGCACTGTGACCAAACAGGTCACGGCCAATGGCGGCCAGCAGGCGGTGGTTCTCTCGCAGACCGATCTTGCAACGCTGGGCAGCGGCACCATTACCGTTGCCGCCGTCGCCCGCGATAATGCGGGCAACGCTTCGAGCGAGGTTACGCAGAGCTTTGCGCTCGACATGCAGGCCCCCTCGGCTCCGGTGCTGACGCTGCTGGGATCGCAGGCGAAGACTTCTGAGCAGGCCGCAGATGCAGGCGGCATCCTCGAATTCACAGCCGAAGCAGGCTCCGTTGTCACCCTGAACTTCAGCAACGGCGTGGAGACCGTCACAAGGGCGGTGACGGCAACCGGCTCTGCCCAGACGATCATCCTCACTGAGGCCGAGGTGACACAGCTGGGCAATGGGGTGATCGCAGTCGGCGCTACCGCGGTCGACGCTGTCGGGAACGCGTCGCAGTCGCAGAACCTGAACCTCACCATCGATGACGTGGCGCCGAATGCTCCGACGTTGCAGCTCGGGACAGGCGTCGAGGGGGTTGTCTCGATCGCCGAGGCGACGTCTGCCACAGGTGTGGCAACAGTGGGCGCCGAGATCGGTTCGGTTGTTACCGTGACCTTCTCGAACGGCACCGACGAGATCACCAAGACGGTCGTGGGGCAGGGGACGCCGCAGGCGGTCGTGCTGACCGCTGGCGATCTGGCCACGCTGGGCGATAGCAACATCTCGGTGACGGCAACCGCCAAGGATGCCGCTGGCAACCAGTCCGACGTTTCTTCTGCGATCAACTTTACGCTCGACAGTTCGCCTCCTTCGGCACCGGCTCTCACGCTTGCTGCCGGCGTGTCCGACGGAGCGACGCTGGCCGAAGCCAAGGCCGCGACGGGCGCTGTGTCGGTGGTTGCAGAGAACGAGGCGCAGGTCACTGTCACCTTCAGCAACGGCTCCAACAAGATCGTCAAAACGCTTGTCGGCACGGGGTCTGCGCAGGCAGTCGTCCTGTCAGCATCCAATCTCGCGGCGCTGGGCGATGGAACCATCACTGTTTCCGCCGTTGCGCGCGACGGAGTCGGCAATGAATCGGGCGCCACGACGACGACCTTCGTGCTCGACATGACGCCTCCGCCGAGCCCGACTCTTGCTTTGATCGGCCAGGACGAGAAATCCGCCACAACGGCGGCAAGTGCTGAGGGGGCCGTTCATGTAACCGCCGAAACCGGGACTGCCGTGACCGTGAAGTTCACCGGCACCAGTGGCACTATCACCAAGTCCGTGGTCGGGAACGGCAACCCGCAGGCGATCTCTCTGTCGCTCAGCGATCTCGCTACCCTTGGGGACGGCGGAGTGCTCGTGGAGGCATCCTCGCGTGACACCGCAGGCAATGTCGCGGTGTCGAGCAGTACGGCACAGTTCACGCTGGATCGTACGGCGCCCGATGCCCCGGTTCTGGCACTCAAGGCCAATGTGCTCGACGGTGCCTCGATGGACGAAGCCAGCACCGAATCCGGCCTCGCCACGGTGACCGCCGACGTGGGCAGCACGGTCACCGTCACATTCGTGAACGGATCGAACAGCGTTGCCAAGGTTCTGGTGGCCAACGGCAGTGAACAGGCCGTGGTCCTCACCGAGTCCGAGATCGCCTTGCTTGGCAATGGCACCGTGCTGGTTTCCGTCGTGGCCACCGATAGTGTCGGCAACGAAAGCTCCGAGGTCAGCAACAGCTTCGAGCTGGACATCGAGGCGCCCGTCGCACCCACGGTGAGCGTGGTCGGCTCCGCAGACAAGACGTCGGACCAGGCCGAGAGCGTCGGCGGCGTCGTCAGGGTCGTTGCCGAAGTCGGCGCGACCGCGACAATCAAGTTCGAAACCAACGCGGGAAGCGTGACCAAGGAAATCACCGGCACCGGGGTTGGCCAGGCGGTTGCCCTGTCTGCGACGGATGTCACGGCGCTGGGTGAGGGCGATGTCACGGTCTCCGTGGTCGTGCAGGACGATGTCGGGAACATTTCTTCCACGGTGACCAGCACCTTCACAATCGACGACACCCCGCCCGCCGCGCCGACCCTGCAACTGGGCACCGGTGTGGACGATATCGCCTCCGGCCCCGAAGCGACGGCCGCTACCGGTGTCGTCCTGCTGACCGCCGAGGTCGGCTCGACCGCGACCGTTACCTTCACCAATGGCTCGAAGAGCGTCTCCAAGACGGTGACCGCCACCGGCGGCAGCCAGGCTATCAGGCTGACGTCGGCGGATCTCGTCACGCTTGGCGATGGCACGATTTCGGTCAGCGCGCAGGCGAAGGATGCGGCAGGCAACACGTCGGACCCTGAAACCACGAGCTTCTTGCTCGACAATTCGCCGCCGCCTGCCCCGCTGGTGACGCTTGGCGCAGGAATCGCCAATGGCGCCACGCGGGCTGAAGCATCGGCAGCAACCGGCGCGGTGAGCGTGAAGGGCGAAGCCGGTGGCACCATTGTGGTGACCTTCACCAACGGTGCCAACAGCGTCACCAAGACCGTTACCTCGACCGGCAATGCTCAGGCGGTGACCCTGACTGCCAGCGATCTTGCCGAGCTTGACGATGGTGTGATCTCTGTTTCGGCAGTGACGCGCGATCAGGTCGGCAACGTTTCGCCTGCGGCGACCAACAGCTTCACTCTCGACATGACCGCGCCGACCGTTCCGGTTCTCACCCTGCTCGGCGACGGCGTGAAGGCGCAGGAGGCCGCGACAGATGCGGCGGGTGTCGTCTCGGTCACGGGCGAAGCTGGCTCCACCATCAAGGTGACCATCGCCCAGGGCAGCCAGCAGATCGTGAAAACGCTGGTCGCTACCGGATCGGCGCAGACGATCTCTCTCAGCGCCACCGAACTCGCCACTTTGGGCGAGGGCAAGGTGGTGATCACCGCCAGTGCGACCGACGTTGCGGGCAACGGTTCCACCGTGTCCGAGGCGGTTGAGTTCACGCTCGATCGCGTGGCGCCCGCCGCGCCGGATCTTGCGGTGGCCACGGATGTGGCCGATGTGGCGTCGGCTACCGAAGCCACGTCTGCCTCGGGTGCCGTCACGGTTACGGCCGAATCGGGGTCCACCGTCTCGGTGGTCTTCATCAACGGCTCGAACAGCGTCCTCAAGCAGCTTGAGGCCGATGGGACCGCGCAGGCGGTGACGCTGACCGAAGGCGATCTTCAGATCCTGGGCGATGGCACCATCACCGTGGTGGCAACCACCAGCGACGAAGCCGGCAACACCTCGGCCGAGACCAGCGATAGCTTCGTGCTCGACGTCACGCCTCCCGGTTCGCCCAACCTCGTGCTTAGCAGCGGTATCGCCAATGGCGCCACCACGGCAGAGGCGACCTCGGCCACCGGTGTGGTAGGGCTGACGGCAGAGGCAGGCGCGGAAGTTACGGTCGTGTTCACCAAAGGGGCGAACACGGTTACCAAGAATCTTACCGGCACCGGCAGCCAGGAGAACGTTTCGCTCACGGCGGTGGAAGCCAGCACACTGGGCAGCGGCACCATTTCGGTGTCGTCCTATGTGACTGACGGCGCCGGCAACAAGTCTGATCCGACCGCGACCTCGTTTGTGCTCGATCTGGTTGCGCCGACCAAGCCGACGCTCGCGATCACCGGTTCGGCGATCAAGTCGGCGGATGGCGCCATGGATGTGGGCGGTGTCGCCACTGTCACGGCGGAAGCCGGCAGCACGATCACCGTCACGATCAAGCAGGGCTCGGAGACCATCACCAAGACGCTGATTGCCACCGGCAGCGCGCAGGCGATCACGCTCTCCTCGGGCAATCTGGCCCAGCTCGGTGACGGGACGGTGTCGATCACTGCCGTGGCGAAAGACCCGGCGGGCAACGTTTCGGCAGTGGGCGATGCGGCCGAGTTCACGCTCGACCGGCAAGCTCCAACGCTGGAGCCGCTGAGCTTCCCGGCAGGCATCGACAATGTGATGTCGGCTGACGATGCGACATCGGCGAATGGCGCGGTGCTTGTCACGGCGGAGGACGGGGCCACGGTGAAGGTCGTCTTCATCGGCACCCTGGGCACGGTGACCAAGGATGTCACGGGCACGGGCTCTGCACTCGCAGTGCAGCTGACCAGCGCGGATCTCACGACGCTGGGCGAGGGCGAGGTCGTCGTCGCCGCCGAAGCGGAAGATGTGGCAGGCAACACCGCGGCGAGCGGCCAGTTGGCCTTTACGCTCGACGCGACAGCGCCCGATGCGCCTGCGGTCGTCATGGGGCCGCAGGTGGACGGCGCGGTATCGCGTGCGGAAGCGGTCGATGCGGCAGGCGTCGTGCAGGTGACGGCGGAAAATGGCACCACGGTTTCGGTGGTCTTCACGGGCACCAACAAGTCCATCACCAAGACCTTCGAGAGCGATGGCTCCACCCACGCCATTACGCTGACCGAGGCTGAACTGGCCACGATCGGCAACGGCGCGGTGACGGCCAGCGTCACCGCCACCGACGATGCGGGCAACGTTTCGGCGGCCGGTACGCAGACCTTCACGCTCGACGCGACGGCTCCGCTCGCCACGCTGACGGCGGGCAACGGGGCGAACACCAATGAGGCCACGGTGCAGAGCAGCGAGGCAGGCACGGCCTATCTCGTGAATGTGACGGAGGCCGGCACGATCACCCAGATTTCCGACATCACCTCGCTCGACACGCAATTCTGGAACAGTGTCGATGTGACTGCGGACAGCAGCACCACGCTGTCTCTGGCAGGCCTGATGAGTGGCACTTACAGGCTCTATACGCTGGACGCGGCGGGTAACCTTTCGGCGGCCAGCAACGAAACCTACTCGGTGACCAACACCGTCGACCTTGCCGCTCTTTCCAATGCAGAGAACACCGTGGGCTTCCAGGTTGTCGGATCGTCGGCGGACGATACGGCAGGCCATTCGGTATCGTCGGCAGGCGATGTCAACGGTGACGGGCTGGATGATCTCATCATCGGCGCGTATCTTGCCAACGGTCAGGTCGGCAAGGCCTATGTCGTGTTCGGCCAGACTGACAGCGGGCTATCGCTGGACCTGTCTGCACTGTCGGCAGCGGGCAACACGCTGGGCTTCCAGATCGCCGGAACGGCGGCCAGCGATTATGTCGGCATCTCGGTATCCTCGGCGGGTGACGTCAACGGCGATGGGCTGATGGATCTTATCGTCGGTGCGACTGGCAACTTTGATAAGCCGGGCAAGGCCTTCGTTGTCTACGGGCGCACCGAAGGCGGCACGATCAGTGTTGGCGGCCTGTCTCAGGCAGGCAACACGCTGGGCTTCGAGATCTCTGGTTGCAGCAATGCTGACCGGACGGGAGCATCCGTATCGGCGGCAGGCGATGTGAACGGCGATGGCCTGGCCGACCTTATTGTCGGCGCATCCTCTGACGATAGTGTCGGCAGCAACAAGGGTCAGGCCTATGTGGTTTACGGGCGCACCAGCGGGTTGCCGGTGAACGTCAGGGATCTGGACGCTTCGGGCAACGCGCTCGGCTTCAAGATTCTGGCCAGCACCGATGGCGGCGACCAGCTTGTGGGCCATTCCGTATCCTACGCGGGCGATCTGAACGGTGATGGGCTGGCCGATATGGTTGTCGGCGCTCGTTACGATGACACCAATGGAAACAATGTCGGCAAGGCTTACGTTATCTATGGCCGCACCGGCGGGGAGGCGATCGAGCTTTCGGCAGTTGGCGCGCAAGACAGCACGCTGGGCTTCGAGATCGTCGGATCCAGTGACAATGATGGTCTTGGCCATTCGGTATCGTCCGCCGGGGACGTCAACGGTGATGGCCTGGGCGACCTGATTATCGGCGTTCCCGACGCCGGTAGTTCGGGCACCGCCAATATCGGCAAGGCCTATGTAGTCTATGGCCGCACCAATGCCGGGCAGGTGAATGTCGCGGAGCTGAACGCAGCCGGCAATACGCTGGGCTTTGTCATCAACGGCTTCGAAGATAATGGTCAAGCAGGCTTTTCGGTATCGTCTGCCGGGGATATCAACGGCGATGGCCTGGCCGATCTGCTCGTCGGGATGCGCAACGGTGACAACGGTGCGGTGGATGCCGGGAGCGCCTATGTCGTCTATGGCCGCAAGGGCGGCGCTCCGGTGGAGCTGAGCGCGCTGACCGCGCCCGGCAATTCGGATGGCTTTGCCGTCCTGGGATCGAGCGGCAACGACTATACGGGCGCTTCGGTATCGGCGGCAGGCGATGTGAACGGCGATGGCCTGGCCGATCTGCTCGTCGGCGCCCCAAATGCCGATGGCACTTCTTCGAATATGGGCAAGGCCTATGTCCTGTTCGGCACCACCAATGGCGCGTTCAGCGCCAGCCAGGTGGATCAGCTCGGCACGGCCAATGCGGATGTGCTGACCGGCACGCTCGACGATGAGACGCTGGTTGGCGGGGCCGGCAACGATCAGCTGATCGGCGGCGGCGGCATCGACGTTCTCTATGGCGGTGCGGGCAATGACCGGATCGTGCTGAACGCCGACAACTTCGCCAATCTCGGCGCTGCGGGCAACCGGGTCGACGGCGGCAGCGGCGTGGATACGCTGGCGATCGATGGTGCGGGGCTCTCGCTCGACTTCGGCGACTTCGGCAACACCATCATCCAGGGTATCGAACGGATCGATCTGACCGGCACCGGCGACAACAGCCTGACGCTGAACCTCGGCAACATCCTGGCACTGCACGCGGGCACCGGCGAAAGCGGGTTCGACAAGTTCGAGGCGCAGGTCGGCAAGATGGGCCGCCAGCAGGTGATGGTCGATGGCAATGCCGGAGACACCCTGAACCTGGATGGCGCGGGCTGGACGCTCACGAGCGGAACCGTTCGCATCGGCACCAACGACTATGTGATGTACAATTCGATCCGCTCTGCGGTGCAGGTGCTGGTCGATAGCGATGTGACGGTGAACTACACGCCGGATTCGGTCTTCGATGTTCGCGCGCTGAGCGATGGGCAGAACACGATGGGCTTCCAGATCGTGGGATCCTTTGCCGATGACAACACCGGCTATTCGGTATCGTCCGCAGGCGACGTCAACGGCGATGGCCTGGAGGATATGATCATTGGGGCACCTAGCGCCGAGGCCTTCCTCGCCGACTGGGCGGGCAAGGCCTACGTGGTCTATGGCCGCACCGATGGTAAGCAGGTCGATCTTGCCGCGCTGACCGTGCAGGACAACACTCAGGGCTTCGAGATCGTGGGCACTGGAGCGGATATCCTTGCCGGCTATTCGGTCTCGGCTGCCGGGGATGTGAACGGCGATGGCCTGGCCGATGTCATTGTTAGCGCGCGCGATGTCGCTGGTGTTGACGAAGTCAAATCGGGCGCGGCCTATGTGATCTATGGCCGTTCGGTCGGTGGTCCGGTGCACATCTCCAACGTAACCGCTGCCAACAACACGCTGGGCTTCCAGATTTTGGGAACCTCTGGCAACGATGGGATCAGTTACTCGGTATCGTCCGCAGGCGACGTCAACGGCGATGGCCTGGCCGATCTGATCATCGGTGCGCCTGACAACAACGGCCAGGTGGGCAAGGCCTATGTGGTCTATGGCCGCACGGGCGGTGCGCCGGTCAATGTCTCCGATCTGGCTGCTTCGGGCAACACCCTGGGCTTCGAGATCGTGGGATCTGCGGTGGGTGACTCCACCGGTCTTTCGGTATCGTCACTCGGCGATGTGAACGGCGATGGCCTGGGCGATATGATCATTGGTGTGCAGAATGCCGATGGTCCGGGCGGCGAAAACGTGGGCAAGGCCTATGTGGTCTATGGCCGTACGGGTGGCCTCTCGATCGATATTTCCGATCTGAATGCAGCCAACAACACACTTGGCTTCGAGATCGTGGGATCTGCGGCGAGTGACAACCTCGGCTATTGGGTATCGTCCGCAGGCGACGTCAACGGCGATGGACTGGCCGATATGGTCGTCGGCGCGGTTGGTGCCGATGGCGCGGCCGGTGAAGGCGTGGGCAAGGCCTATGTGATCTATGGCCGCACCAACGGTTCGGCGGTCGATCTTGCCGCGCTGAGCGACACGGCAAACACGCTGGGCTTCCAGATCGTGGGATCTTCCGTGGGCGACAATGCCGGTTCTTCCGTCTCGTCTGCCGGGGATATCAACGGCGATGGCCTCGACGACCTGATCATCGGCGTGCGCAATGCCGACGTTGACGGCGGCAATGACACGGGCAAGACCTATGTGGTCTATGGCCGCACCGATGGTGCGCAGATCGATATTTCCGATCTGAGCGTGGCCGGCAACACCTTGGGCTTCGAGATCGCGGGATCTTCTGCGGGTGACAATACCGGCACTTCGGTATCGTCCGCAGGCGACATCAACGGCGATGGCCTCGACGACCTGATCATCGGCTCGTTCCAGTCCGCTAGCGGAGGTGTCACCGGGACCGGCAAGACCTATGTCCTCTACGGTTCGACCAGCGGCGTGTTCAGCGCCAGCCAGGTCGATCAGCTCGGCACCAGCGGCGCCGATACGATGACGGGCAGTTCTGGCGATGACAGCCTGGTCGGCGGGCGCGGCAATGACGTGCTGATCGGCGGCGGGGGCAAGGATGTGCTCTACGGCGGTGCCGGGGATGACCGGTTCGTGCTGAACGCCGACAACGTCGCCAATTTCGGCGCCAGCGGCGCACGGATCAAAGGCGGCACCGGGCTGGATACGCTTGCGCTTGACGGGGCGGGCATCACGCTCGACCTCGCGGGCGAGGGCAAGGGCCATATGACCGGGATCGAGAAGATCGACATCACCGGCAGCGGCGATAACAAGCTGATCCTGAGCCTGGGCAACTTCCGCGAGTTGCACGATCTGACCGGCGAGAGCTCGTTCAATGTGTTCCAGAACCTGACCGGTGCCAACGGCAAGCAGCAGTTGCTGATCGAAGGCAACGCCGGCGACTCGCTCGACCTTACCGGGGCGGGCTGGACCGAATCGAACACCATCGAGCGCAACGGCACCAAGTACTACGCGGTGTACAACGCGCGCAATTCGGACATGCAGCTGCTGGTGAACACCGAGATCACGGTGGACGTCACCACGGATGCGGTTATCGATCTTTCCAATATGAGCGTGGCCGGCAGAGGGCTGGGCTTCCAGATCGAGGGATCTTCCGCGGGTGACAATGCCGGCTATTCGGTATCGTCCGCAGGCGACGTCAACGGCGATGGCCTGGACGACCTGATCGTCGGCGCTCAAAATGCCGATGGTCCTGGCCGCACCAATTCGGGCAAGGCCTATGTGGTCTATGGCCACACTGGCGATACGCCGATCAATCTTTCCGCGCTGAGCGTGGCCGGCAATACGCTGGGCTTCGAGATCGTGGGATCTGAGGCGAGTGACAATGCCGGCTGGTCGGTATCGTCCGCAGGCGACGTCAACGGCGATGGCCTGGCCGATATGATCGTCGGCGCCACTGGCAATAATGCTTACGGCCAGGACTTTGCGGGCAAGGCCTATGTGGTTTATGGCCGCACCAGTGGCGGGTCGATTGATCTTTCCGCCGTAACCGACGCCGGCAACGGCCTGGGCTTCGAGATCGTCGGGACCGGGGAATTTAGCTATGTCGGCAATTCGGTATCGTCCGTAGGCGATGTGAACGGCGATGGCCTGGCCGATCTGATCGTCAGCGCCCATGGAACCGCGGGCACGCCGGGCGCGGCCTATGTCATCTATGGCCGCACCGATGGTGCGACGGTCGTTGTCTCGAATATTGACCCTGACGGGAATACGGCGGGCTTCCAGATCGAGGGATCCTCTGTCGGCGACCAGACCAGCTATTCGGTATCGTCGGCAGGCGATGTGAACGGCGATGGCCTGGCTGATATGATCGTCAGCGCACACGATGCCGATGGTCCGGGCGGCGAAAACGTGGGCAAGGCCTATGTGGTCTACGGCCGTACGGGTGGTAACTCGATCAATGTTACCGAGCTGACTGTTCCGGGGAACACGCTGGGCTTCGAGATCGTGGGATCTGAGGCGAGTGACAATGCCGGCTATTCGGTATCGTCTGCTGGCGATGTGAACGGCGATGGCCTGGACGATCTGATCGTCGGCGCCCAAAATGCCGATGGTCCGGGCGTCCAAGACGCGGGCAAGGCCTATGTGGTCTATGGCCGTACTGAAGGTTCAACGGTCAACCTTTCGGCGCTGAGCGACTCGGCAAACACGCTGGGCTTCCAGATCGAGGGGTCCTTTGCACAAGACGTTGCCGGCTGGTCGGTATCGTCGGCAGGCGACATCAACGGCGATGGCTTGGACGACCTGATCGTCGGCGCCCGATATGCCGATAGCGTGGGTGGCAGTGGCGCAGGCAAGGCCTATGTGGTCTATGGTCGCGCTGACGGTGCGCCGGTTGATCTGGCAGCGCTGAGCGAAGCCGGCAACACGGTGGGCTTCCAGATCGAGGGGTCTTCCGCGCTGGACTTTGTTGGCCATTCGGTCTCGGCAGCCGGGGATGTGAACGGCGATGGCCTGGCCGATCTGATCGTCGGCGCGCCCAATGCCGATGGCCAGGGCGGCTCCGATGTGGGCAAGGCCTATGTCCTCTTCGGCGCGACCAATGGGGCCTTCGGCGCCAACCAGGTCGATCAGCTCGGCACCAGTGGCGCCGATACGCTGACCGGCACCACCGGCGATGAGACCCTGGTCGGCGGGCGCGGCAATGACGTGCTGATCGGCGGCGGGGGCAAGGATGTGCTCTACGGCGGTGCCGGTGCCGACCAGCTCGTGATCGATGGGGACAACCTCGCCAAGCTCGACCTCAGCGGTTCGCGCATCGACGGCGGCGGCGGCATCGATACGCTGACGCTCGACGGCGCGGGGATGGCGCTCGACCTGCGTGATATCGGCAACAGCCATATCACCGGCATCGAGAAGATCGACCTGACCGGCAGCGGCGATAACAGCCTGACGCTGGAGCTGGGCGACATGCTGGCCTTGCACGCCAACACCAGCGAAAGCGCCATCAACATCTTCGAGGATATCATCGGGGCCAACGACAAGCAGCAACTGCTGATTGATGGCGATACCGGGGATATCGTGAACCTGAGCAGCGACTGGGCCGCAGGCGGTATCGACTACGACTTCGGGGACGATACCTATCAGGTCTACACCCACTCCGGTAACTCGTCGGTGCAGTTGATCGTCAATGTCGAACTCACCGTCCAGACGATTGCGGCATGATCATGAACGAAGGACAGAAACCCGAGGTGAACGACGCGGTCCAGGCGCAGTTGCGTGGCGACTGGACCGTGGCGGCGGGCCTCTATGAGAACCTGCTGAAGCAGGAACCGGAAGATCCGGTGCTGCGCGGCAACTATGGCCAGGTGCTCAGGCAGCTTGGCCGCGACGACGACGCGCTGCGGCAATACCGGCGCGCCGTCGATGGCGGCGAGGCGCCGGGGGCGATCTGGTTCAACTATGGCAATGCGCTGTTCGACAAGGAAAAATGGGTGGAGGCCGCGCAGGCCTTCACCAGCGCGCTCGAACACGATCAGGGGGAGGGGCAGGGCCAGGTTGTCGTTCCCTCGCTGACCCAGCTCGCGCGCTGCGCCGTCAAACAGGGCGAGTGGAAGGAGGCGCGCCAGCGGTTCAGCGATGTGCTGCGGGCCGATCCCGAAAACTTCACCGCCTGGCTGGAGGCAGGCAATGTCTGCCGCCACCACGGCACGCTGGACGAGGCGCTGACCTGCTATCGCAAGGCCGCAACAGTGGCCACCGAACGCTATGGCGCGCATCTGAGCCTCGCCCGCGCGCTCGAACAGATCGGCCAGCGCGAGGAGGCGACCGTCGCCTGGCTGCGCGCGCTCGAATGCCCCGATGCGGGGACGGGCAGCGATGTGCACTATCGCATCGGCCTGGGCCGGGCGGAGCGCGGCGAATGGGCGGCGGCGGCGGAAGCCTTCCGCCACGCGCTGACGGCGGAGCCCGAATTCCACAAGGCGGCAATCGAACTCGGCGATGCGCTGATGCAGATGGGCGTCTATGACGATGGCGACCGTTTGCTCAGCGATCTGTGCGAGAAGACGCTGAGCGAAGACGAGGAAATCGGCCTTGTCGGCGTGCTGATGAAGCATAAGCGCCATGCCCAGGCCGATGTGCTGCTGCGCCGCAAGGTGGAGGCCAACCCCGATAGCTGGCAGGCGCATTTCAACCTCGGCAAGCTGCTGATCGAGGGATCATGGCTTGATGAGGCGGAACAGTGCTTCGCCCGCGTGGCCGAGCTTACCTCCGACAAGGAGAAGGAGCTGCGCGTGTTCAAGGCGGCGATCGCGGGCAAGCGCGGGGAGGTCGACTTGGCGCTCGATCTCTATCGCCAGCTTGGCGAGGAAGAAGGGCCGGAATCGACCTTCCGCGGCTCGGCGGCCATGGCTGCGCTTTACAGCGAGACGCTGAGCGCGGGCGAGGTGTGCGAGCTGCACAAGGAGCTGTTCGCCCCGCTCGCCGAAGACGTTCGCCCGGTGGAGACGTTCCGTAACGAGCTTTCGCCCGGTGCCGGTGCGGCCGAGCCTTCGGCGCGCACGCGCAAGCTGCGGGTCGGCTATGTCACGGCGGACCTGCACGGCGAACATCCCGTCAGCCTGTTCATGCGTCCGGTGTTCGCGCAGCACGATCACGATGCCTTCGAGATCACCGTCTATTCCACCAGCCCGCTGACCGACGAGATGACGCGGCGCGCGCGCTCGCGGGTGGACCATTGGCGCGATGTGGCGACGATCAGCAATCGCCGTCTGGCCGAGCTGATCGAGGCCGACGGGATCGACGTTCTGGTCGATCTCAACGGGCTGACCGGGCGCCACCGCGCCAGCGTCTTCGCGCGGCGTGCGGCGCCGGTGCAGGCGACCTTCCTCGGCTATCCCTCCACCACGGGCGTGCCCAACATGGACTGGCTGATCAGCGATCCGGTCACCTCGCCGCCCGAAAAGCACGACCTCTATAGCGAGCGGGTGATGCATCTGCCGAACTTCGTGTTCTGCTATGCGCCCGAGCAGGATTATCCGAGCCCGCGCTTCGGCAAGAAGCACCTGTCGCGGCCGCTCACCTTCGGGTCGTTCAACAATGTTTCCAAGCTCACGCCGTTCACGGTTTCGCTGTGGGCGAAGGCCATGCTTGCCGTGCCCGATTCCCGGCTGATGCTTAAGGGTCCGAGTTTTCAGGACGATGGCGGAAAGCAGCGCTTCGCCGGGATGTTCGCCGAGGTCGGCATCGGTGCTGACAGGCTGGAGTTCCGCGGGCCTTCCGGGCTTGACGACATGATGGCCGAATATGGCGATGTCGACATCGCGCTCGATTGCTTCCCCTACAACGGCGGCACCACGAGCTGCCAGGCGCTGTGGATGGGGGCCCCGCTGATTACGCTGGCTGGAGACAGCTTCGTGCAGCGGATGGGCGCGGGCCTGCTGACCTCGATCGGACGCTCCGAATGGGTGGCGAAGGACGAGGGCGACTTCGTGCGCATCGCCAAGGAATTGGCGAGTGATCGCAAGGCCTTGCTGGAAGAAAAGAAGGGTCTGCGCGAGCTGATGGCCGGTGCTCCCGGCAGCGACGTGAAGCAATACACCCGCGATCTGGAGGACGCCCTCCGCCGCATGTGGCTCGATCACGTCGAGAGCCGGAGCTAAGGGGCCTTCCCGCCAGCGTGGTGTGCCATGGCAATTTCGTCGAAATACATCGTCCTTGGCGTGGCCGGGGACGATGATAGCTTTCTCGATTTCGCCATGCCCTATGGCGGGCTGTCGCTCGATGGGCAGGAGATCCAGTATCTCGGCTCCGCCTATGTCGATACGCTGTTCGTGCGGCCGGGTGCTACCTATTGGCTAAGCACGGGATCGGGCGCGGACCGGATCTATTTCGGGGGCGCCTTCTCAGACTACACCGTGAGCACCAGCGCATCGACGCTGGTGTTGACGCGCGAAGCCGATGGCAAGGCCGAGACGGTCATGCTGGCGGGTGCCAGTTCCTCGCGCGCGCCCGACGAACTGGTGTTCTCCGATGGCTCGGTAACGGCGTACAATACATTCAATCACGCCGCACAGGGGGCCAATAGCCCGGTCCCCTCGGGCGACACGTCGATTGCCCCGACAAAGGCCGCGGCACCCGATGCCGAGCTGTCGGCACTGGTCAAGGTGGCGCTGTTCGATCCCGCTGGCGAAACCGTGGCGCTGACGCAGCCGGGGGTGGCGTTTCAGGTGCTCGGCAATGCCGGAACCGATGTGGTCTACATTGCCGAGGGAACGCAGGTGGATGCCAGCGCGCTCGGCGGCGGGGTGGACATCGTCTATTTCCGCGGCACCTGGGCCGACTACGCGAAGTCAGCTGTTACCGGGACGATGACGCTCACCCGCGAAATCGGCGGGATCACAGAGGAGGTCAGGGTCGCCGCCAGTGGCGGTTCGCGTAACGATCTGCTGGTCTTCGCCGATGGCGCGGTGCGATCCAGCGATGCTGCCGCTGCTGTGCGGGCCGATCCGTCGGTCGCCATCAGCGCGATTCCCACGCACGATCCGAGCACCTTTGTCGATGTCGTGCCGCCCGATGCGCCGACCATCGCCGGCTTCCTCGATCCCTTCGCCAGCACCATCGACGGGCAGGGCAATGTGGTGACCCCGGCCTATACCTCGGTGGCAGGCGCGCCGGTGGTGCAGCCGGGCGGGGCCAGCATCCATGGCAGCAGCGCGCCGGGCGAAACGGTTTCGCTGAAGATCGGCAGCGCGCTCACCCGCGAGGTGACTGCCGACGCGCAGGGCAGCTGGTCGCTCGCGCTGACTCATGCGGAGCTTGCAACGTTAGGGCTGGGCGAGGTCTCTCTCGAAGCCGTGGTGCGCGACGCTGCGGGCAACAGCGCGCAAGCAGAAGAGGTGCTGACCATCAACGCGCAGGCTGTCACCACATCCTCCGTCGCGCCATCGGGCTATGGCAGCGCCTATGTCGATGCGCTGGTGGTGGGCGAGGCCGGATGGACTTCCGGAACCATCACCTATGCCTTCGCCACCGGCACCACGGCCACCACCTGGACCGAGGCCGAAAAGCAGGCGGCAAGGGACGCGCTGCAGACCTATAGCAACGTGGCCAACCTGACCTTCGCCGAGGGTCTCTATTACGGCGACACCGCGCAAGAGGCGAATATCGTGCTGAAAAAGGTGCCAGCCTCGGCCCTGCCAACGACCAGCACGCTGGCGGAGTTCTCGATCCCGTTCGGTGACCTCAACGGCACGGGCACCGATGTAAACCTCAGCCAGCTTGGCCAGTTCAACTATCAGGCCGCCTCGTGGCAGAACCTCACCCCCGGCGGGCTGGGGTTCAACACGCTGGTGCACGAGATCGGCCATGGGCTGGGGCTGGGGCATACCTTCTCCACCACGGTAAACGGCGTGGCGCAGACGACCTTTCCCGGCGTGTCGGCAGGCGATGCGCAGGCGCTGGGCGACTTCGATCTGAGCCAGAGCGTGTGGAGCGTGATGGCCTACAACTTCGGATGGAACCTGGAGCCGCCGGCGGCGGACAAGAGCTGGGGCCTGACGAAAACGCCAATGGTGTTCGATGTGGCGGCGATCCAGCAGCTTTACGGCGCCAATACGTCCTACCGCACCGGGGATGATGTCTATGAATTGCCCCGGCAAGAGGCAGCAGGCACGGGCTGGACCTGCATCTGGGACGCGGGCGGGACCGATACGATTTCGAACCTCGGCGGCACGGCGTCTTGCGTGATCAACCTCAATGCCTATCCGCTGAGCGGCGGGGTTGCATCGAAGCTTTACGTCTCCGGCAATGTGGGAATTTCCGGCGGCTATACGGTTGCGCAAGGCGCGGTGATCGAAAATGCCATCGGCGGGGCAGGAAACGACGTTATCGTCGCCAATGCTGCGGCCAATATGCTGACTGGCAGCGCAGGCTCCGATCGCTTCTGCTTCCTCCACGCGCCCGATGCCACGGCGATCGACAGCATTCTCGATTTCTCCACCGGGGAAAGCGACAAGATCGCGCTAAGCACCGAGGCTTTCGCCGCGCTGGCCGGCCTCAGCGATCTGGCGGGTGAATTTGCCTGGCTCGACGCCGATGCGCCGCAAGGCGGCACGATCGTCTACGATCAGGCCACCGGCGACCTGCACTACGACGCGAGCGGCGCAGGCGACGCTGGCGTGGTCTTCGCGAACCTCGCCACCCGGCCGGACGACCTGAGCGCAGCGGATTTTCTGATTATCTGAGCTTGTGCTGGCAGCGGCGCTGAGCAAAGCTGCGGGCACCGTGTCCGCGCTTAGGCCTCTGCCCTTATGCTCTTGCGGCAAACCCAGTACAGATTGTCTGCAGGAACGGGATAATTTAACATAACATTTATTATCATCCTGCTATTGCAGCCCTGGCCCGCCCCGATTCCCTGGAATCTTACTGATCCACCTTGCCCCCCTCCCCATGGGGAGGGGCTGGGGGTGGGGGCTCGACGCTGGCTGGCGTGGAACCCCCATCCCAACCCTTCCCCACAGGGGAAGGGCTTTGTGGGTCAATGCTATGTCATCCTGCTCTCACAGGCGGCAGTTCTCTATCATCAAGCCGGTTTGACGACAGAATAAACCCCAATCCTGTTGTCAAACTCTGTTACCAACGATAGACTAACATCAAACCCCGTTGATGACAGGATCGCCCCTTATATGATCGCCAAACCGTTCGACCTGTCGGAGGCCGTCCATTATCACACCGGCGCCTTCCCTCCCCCTGCCCTCGATTACGAGGCATTGCTCGGGCCGCTGGAAGACGCGGCGGCCTCTTTGGCGCGCTACGATGCGAAGATGTCGGGCATGGTCAACGCCGAGCTGTTCGTCGCCCCGCTGCGGCGGCAGGATGCGGTCAGCTCTTCGCGCATGGAAGGCACGATCTCGACCATCGAGGAACTGTACCGCCTGGAGGCCGAGGAAGATGCGGGATCGAGCGACCCCTATCGCGAAGCGCGCAACGATGACGTCGAAACCTACCTTTACTCGCGCGCCCTGCGCAGCGCGCAGCAAGCGCTGGAAGACGGCGCGCCGATCAGCGAACACCTGATCCGGGCCGCGCATCAGCAATTGCTCTCTTTCGGCCGGGGTGCCCGGAAAAACCCCGGCGCCTACAAGGTCGAGCAGAACTATATCGGGCAGAACCAGCGGGGCAAAATCTCCTATGTCCCCATCGCGCCCGAGCATTTGCAGCCCGCCATGGCGGAGCTGGTGCAGTTCATCAACGCAGGCACCATGCGCCCGCTGCTGCGCACCGCCCTCGCCCATGTGGAATTCGAGGCGCTGCACCCGTTCGAGGACGGCAACGGCCGGATCGGGCGGATGCTGATCACGCTGATGCTGTGGAAGCTCGGCATCATCGGCCAGCCCAACTTTTTCGTCTCGGGCTACTTCGAGACGCACAAGGACGAATATATCGCCCGAATGCGCGCCGTTTCTGCCGAGGGCGACTGGTCGGGCTGGTGCGTGTTCTTCCTTGAGGCGATGCACGCGCAGGCCTCACTCAACATCGAGACCTCGGACCGGATCTTTGCCCTCCACGGCGACATGCGCGAGCGCTTTCGCGAGGTGCTCAATTCGCAGTTCCACGATCAGGCGCTCGATTTCGTGTTCGCCAGCCCGGTGTTCCGCAACGACCGCTTCGTGGACCGCTCGGGCATTCCGGCCTCCTCTGCCCGGGCATTGTCACGCCGCTTGGTAGAGGCGGGCCTGCTGCGCACGATCGAGCCTGCCGCCGGGCGCCGGGCCGCGCTTTACGCGTTCGATCCGCTGCTCGACCTGCTCAAGGTCTAGGCTCATGCACGGATCCTCCAAGGCCTGTCGGGATGCGTGGGCGGGCAGGCTGGATTTGAGTAAGGCCCCGGGCAACAGGCAACCCTCTGGCGCGCTGCATACCGGCATACAAACGGCAGAGCCGTATCGGGGGCTGCCCCGATACGGCTCTGCTTGTCAGGCCCTGGGAAGGGCTTTGCGGCGCGTGAACGATTAGCAGCTGCCGTCTTCGCAGTAGGTTTCGATCGAGTCGAGCGACCGGCCTTGCGAGCCCGAATTCGCCGTCACGTTCATGCTTGCCTGCGGTGCCTGGCTGTTCACGAGAATGCCTGCAGTCATGTCCGGAGTGGGGCCGGTCCGCACCGGCGCGGCAGGCTGGGCGATAGTGAGCGCGGTCGCGTTGCCCTCGGCCTGCTGTTCGGTCAGCTCGTAGTTGTCGCTCGCCCCGATGCCCGAACCGGTGATGGCATAGCTGCCCATCTGACTGTCGGCATTGGCAGTCGTGCTCCAGTTCGCCGTTCCGGTCAGCTCATCGCCGTTGACAAGGCCCTCGCTTGACACGCCGCCGGTCAAGACAGGCATATCTTCGCCCATGTCGATCTTGGCGCTGTCAGCCGTGTAGGTGACGGTGAGGCTGCGCGGGGTGATAACCAGCGTGCCGTCGACGAAGGTGAGGTCGTAGTTCTCGCCCGCTTCGAGCGTCGAGGCGTCGATCACATAGCTACCCACATTCGACGCCACACCGGCACCGGTCGACAGCGTGCCCGACAGCGTGTCATCGTTGACGAGGCTGCCGGTGGTGACCTTGTAAGTCAGCTCCGGATTGGCATCGCCGTAGATGCGGCTGAGGTCGTCGGCCGTCACGGTGATCGCACGTTTCGTGATCGTCAGTGCCGTTGCGTTGGCATCGGCCTGCACTGCCGTGATCGTGTAGTTGTCGCTTGCGCCAAGTCCCGCACCGGTGATGGCATAGTTGCCGACGCTGCTCGTGCCAGTGGCTTGGGTGGTCCAGCTTGCCGCGCCCGTCAGCTCATCGCCGTTCACCAGCCCATCGCTCTTGAACTCGCCGGTCACCTCCGCAGGAGCATCGCCGTAGATGCTGGTGGCACCCTTGGCGGTGTAGGTTACGGTCAGCGCGCGCTTGGTGATCGTCAGCGTGCCGTTATTCACGGTGAGATCGTAGTTGCCACCCGCTTCAAGCGCCGAGGCGTCGATCACATAGCTACCCACATTCGACGCCCCATCGGCACCGGTCGACAGCGTGCCCGACAGCACGTCATCGTTGACGAGGCTGCCAGTGGTCACCTTGTAGGTCAGCTCCGGATTGGCATCACCGTAGATGCGGCTGAGGTCGTCGGCCGTCACGGTGATTGCCCGTTTCGTGATCGTCAGCGTGCCGTTATTCACGGTGAGATCGTAGTTGCCGCCCGCTTCAAGTGCCGAGGCGTCGATCACATAGGTATCGACATCGGAGGTCGCAGTGGCATCGGTCGCCAGCGCGCCCGACAGGGTATCGCCGTTGACAAGGCTGCCGGTGGCGACCTTGTAGGTCAGCGCCGGGTTGGCTTCGCCGTAGCTGCGGCTGAGATCGTCGGCCGTCACGGTGATTGCCCGTTTCGTGATCGTCAGTGCGTTTGCGTTGCCTGCGGCCTGCGCTGCCTTGACCGTGTAGTTGGCGCTGTTGCTGGAAATCCCCCCGCCGGTGATGGCATAGTTGCCGACACCCGTGGTCTGATCCGCCGTGCTGGTCCAGCTGGCCGTGCCGGTTGTGAGGCCAGTGATATCCTCGCCATTGACCGCACCGCTTGCCTCGTAGGTTCCGCTGAACGTGCCATTGGCATCTCCATAGCTGCGACTGGCTGCCGCTGCGGTATAGGTAACGGTCAGCTCGGCGGGATTGATCGTCAGTGCCGTTGCGTTGGCTGCGGCCTGCACTGCCTTGATCGTGTAGTTGGCGCTGTTGCTGGAAATCCCCCCGCCGGTGATGGCATATTTGCCGACACCCGTGGTCTGATCCGCCGTGCTGGTCCAGCTGGCCGTGCCGGTTGTGAGGCCAGTGATATCCTCGCCATTGACCGCACCGCTTGCCGTGTAGGTTCCGCTGAGCGTGCCATTGCCCCCACCGCTTGACCCGTAGCCTCCGCTGGACGTGGCAATGACATCGCCATAGGTGCGACTGGCCGCCGCTGCGGTATAGGTAACGGTCAGCTCTGCGGGATTGATCGTGAGGCCGCCCGAGCCCGAAACCACGAGGTCGTAGCCCTGCTGCTCCGAGTAGAAACCCGAAGCCGCAGTATAGGTCCCGGCATTGGTGCCGCGAATTGTCTGCGACGAGCCTTTCACGAGAGCCGCGTTTGCGCCGGTCGGTGTTTCGAGGGTCGGGGTCAGGCTCTGTTCCTGCCCGTTGTAGGTGACCGTCTTGCTGCCTGATACCGTGACATCGAGCCGCGTCATAAAGGTTTTGAGCAACGGCATGGTGTAGCCGTCATACATCCGCCACACCTTGTCCTGGCCGCCCACGGTATCGATGTCGCTGCTGCCGGTCGTCTGGAAGTTGCCCCAGGCGCTGGCCTTCAAGGCATAGTTGACCGCATCCGACTCGGTCGGATCGCTGGTCACGGCAGTAACGGTGCTGGTGACGGTAATCGGAGTGTCTTCGACCTTGCCAAGCGCGTTGTCCTGAGTGGTCGCAAAGCTGTCCCAATAACTGTTGGTGACTGTCCCTTCTCGACCCCCGCCGATAAGCCCGCCGACTTCCATATTCCCCGTCACCTTGCCTGCCGCATAGCTGTTGCTGATCGTGAAGGAACCGGCGCCCGCACCGACCAGCCCGCCAATGGCCAGGTCTCCCGATACGTCTCCAGTCGCATAGCTGTTGCTGACACTGGAAGTATTTCGCATGAGACCAACCAGCCCACCAGCGACGCTTCCCGCTGCTACGGTCGCAGTGGAATAGCTGTGGCTTATCTGGGTCGAACCAAGTGACTGTCCAACCAGCCCGCCGGCATATCCGCCCCCCGATACCGAGCCAGTAACATAGACATTATTTATTTCGAGATCAGATGCCAATCCGACGAGCCCGCCGAAATTCGATCTACCTACAATCGAAACGTTTTCGAGGCCGACGTTGGTTATCGCCCCCCCATTGGCCAGTCCGAACAAGCCGATGCGGTCCGATGTCGGATGATCGATTGTTAGGCCGGATATCACATGACCCTGCCCGTTGAATTCCCCAGTGAAAGGCTCGGCGGTATCGCCAATCCGCCACCAGCCCTCGCTGCTCCACATCCCGGCATAGCTCGCGGGGTCGCCTACCGTAGCCGCACCGGTTGCGGACAGGTCGATGTCCGCGCCGAGCGTGTAGCTGGCGGTAAGGTCCATCACCATCAGCTGCAACTCGGACGCGTTGGTGATCTCAGTGCTGTGTTCCCAGCGGCCAAACGGTCGCGTGGAGCCATCGATCATGAACCAGTCGTTGGTGAAGTCGAAGACAGCGTAGGTGCTTTGGTTGAAGGCATAGTTGCCAGCGCCCGATTGCGAAGGATCGCTGGTGACTTCGACGATATCGCTATTCGTCCCACCTTCGCTGCCGAAGGCCGCTGTAAGCCCTGTTGAATAACTGTCCCAATAGGCCTTGAAGATGTAGCCGCCGACTTGGTCGCCCACCAGCCCGCCGACATCGGCAGATCCAGAGACCGAGCCGGTGGCGTAGACATTGGCGACGTTGCCGCCGTCTTGTTGGCCGATCAACCCGCCGAGCGTCGACTGTCCAGAGACCGAGCCGGTCGCATAGGAGTTGGTTAGGTAGGAGGCGTTGCTGACGATCTGTCCGACCAGCCCGCCGATGTTTGTCTCTCCAGTCACCGCCACGTTTGCGTGGGCGTTGTCAATTGACGAATCATAGATTTGCCCGACCAACCCACCGACTACGGTTAAAAGGGGGGATGTCCCCTCCACCGCGCCAGATGCATAGACATCGCTGATCTGTGTGTTCTGCACGGCTTGTCCGACCAAACTACCGGTCCTCCAGCGCCCGGTGATCGACACGTTGTTCAGGCCAACATTGGATATCCACGCGTCAGAGGTTTTGCCGAAGAGTGCATTGTAGTCGGTGCTGGGCCGATTGATCGTCAGGCCGGAGATAGCATGGCCCTGCCCGATGAATATCCCGGTGAAAGGATCGAGGGAATCGCCAACCGGCGACCAACCCGCGCTGGTCCACATTCCGGCATAGCTCGCGGGGTCGCCTTCCGTAACCGCACCGGTTGCGGACAGGTCGATATCCGCGCCAAGCGTGTAGCTGGTGGCAAGGTCCATCGCCATCAGCTGCAACTGGTGCGAATTGGTGATCTCGGAGGAGTGCTCCCAGCGCCCGAAGGGCCGGGTGGAGCCATTGATCATGAACCAGTCGTTGGTGAAGTCGAAGACAGCGTAGGCGCTTTGGTTGAAGGCATAGTTGCCAGCGCCCGATTGCGAGGGGTCGCTGGTGACTTCGACGATATTGCTACTCGTCCCACTTTCGTTGCCGAAGGCCGCTGCGATCCCTGTTGAATAGCTGTCCCAATAGGCATTGCTGATGGCGCCGCTGATTTGGTTGCCGATCAACCCGCCGACAAAACTGCCGCCGCTGACCGGGCCTGTGACATAGGCATTGCTGATGGTGCCGTTGCTACTGGCGCCCACCAGACCGCCGACAGAACTGCCGCCGCTGACTGAGCCTGTGACATAGGCATTGCTGATGGTGCCGTTGTTCACGGAGCCCACCAGCCCGCCGACAAAACTGCCGCCGCTGACCGAGCCTGTGACATAGGCATTGTTGATGGTGACGTTGTTAATGGCGCCCACCAGCCCGCCGACAGAACTGCCGCCGACAGAACTGCCGCCGCTGACCGAGCCTGTGACATAGGCATTGTTGATGGTGCCGTTGCTACTGGCGCCCACCAGCCCGCCGACATTTCCATTGCCGGTAATCGCTCCGCCTTCGAGCCCGACATTGGCTATGGTCGCGTCACGCGCAAAGCCGAACAAGCCGACGATATTCTCATCCGGGCGATTGATCGTGAGGTTGGAAATGGCATTGCTCTGACCATCCAACTTGCCGGTGAATTCGGTGCCGTTCTCTCCAATTGGATCGAAGCCCGCGCCCTGGTTCCAGTTCACCGTATCGCTGGCGTCGATACTCTTCGACAGGGCATAGTTGCCGCTAAGGTTGATGCTGATGTCCTGCAGGTCCTGCAGGGTGTTCACCAGCATCCAGGCGTTGAATGTCCCGGCCGTCACACTGCCACTGAAGTCCGTCGGGGTCGTATAATCGGTCGGGTTGTAACTGTTGTCGGTCGGATTGTAGTAGATATCGACCGTGCTGTTCGCGCCGCTGAGGTTGATGCTGCCGTTGATAGGAAAAATGGAGAAGAAAACAAATCCGTTTCCGCTTCCGTCTGCGTCGGCACGCAGGATCACGCCAGCATTGTCGGCTGAGTTGGTGATACCGGCATTGACGTAGATACGATTCGCCGCCCTCAATTCGAGCGTTGTCGCGGCGTTCCAGTTGATAGCGGATTCAACGGCGATATTGCCATCGTGCGATCCGCCTGTGCCGGTGGAAACGGTGACATTGGCGCTGGCCAGCGCAGTGGTCAGCGTGCCGACATTGATCACGCTGGCGTCGCCGGTGGCGGTGAAACCGGAGCTGTTGTTGTCCGCATTGACCGAGATCTTGACGTTATACGGATCGAGCAGCAGGTCACCGGTCTTGCCCTTGGGGGCGAGCAGGTTGGTGAAGCCCTCGTAGGCGAGCAGCGCCTTGCCCGAGACTTCCGCATCGCCGCCGTCGCCGCCCGCCGCGCCGCCGCGCGCGGTGATCGTGCCGGCGAAGGCGGTCTTGTGGTCAGACCACAGCACGACATCGCCGCCGTCGCCGCGCTCGATGGCGTCGGCGCGGATCACCGTGCCAGCATCGACATTGAGATCGGTGGCATGGGCAAGGTCGCCCGTGCCCTGATAGCCGCCGCCGATCTCGATCGAGCCGCCGCCCAGCGTGCCCGAAGCGTCGATCTGCGCGCCGGTGAGGTTGATCACATCGCCCGTCAGGCGGACCACGCCGCCCTTGGTGTCGACACCGGTGGCGTTGATCACGCCGCTCATGTTCACCACCCCGCGCGCCGCATCACGCGCCGTGCCCGCGGTCAGCACCACGGTGTCGGCGTTGATCGTGCCTGCCACGTCGATTGTGCCAGTGGGCAGGCCGAGCCGCAGGAAGCCGTCGCCGGTGAGGTCAAGCGCAGCCTGATCGCTGCCATCCATCTTCGCGACCCCGGCCACCAGCAAGGTGCCATCGGCAAGGTCGGGCGACATCAGGTCCGACAGACCAGCGCGCAGGCGCATCACTTCCACATTGGCAGGCGCGGTAACGGTGATCGCATCGCGGCCGGCCATGAAGTCGCGGTCGGAGATATCGAGCGTCGAGGCGGTAAAGGCCGCCGCATTGACCGTGCCGGTCTTGGTGATCGCAATGCCGTTGGGGTTGATCAGGAACACCTGCCCGTTGGCGTTGATCTGCCCGGCGATGACGCTGGTGGCATCGCTGGTGACGCGGTTCAGCAGCGCCGACTGCGCATTGGGCTGCGCGATGTTCACCGTGTTGCCCTCGCCCACCGAGAAGCTGGTCCAGTTCACCACCGCGCGGTCGCTGTTCTGGGTGATCGCCATGCTGCCCGCCGAAGGCGTGCCGATGGTGACCGAGCCGGCGGCCACCTCCCCGCCCGTGGGCAGGTCGTTGGCCATGGCGGCGGTGGAGATGGCGGTGCTCGCAAGCAGGACTGCAGAGCGGAGCGACTTGGCGATAAAGGTCGACTTGGTCATGATGCGTGGCTCCGAAGAAATTAGTAGGAAAGCTGGAAGGAGAGCGAGAAGCGTTCCGGCGCGCCCCGAATGCCATCAACCTCGGCGGCGCCATATTCGGCGTTGAGGCCCCAGCGGACCGTGTGGTTGCCCGCCAGGCGCACACCCGCGCCATAGGCCCATGCCGTGGTGTCGCGCCGTTCCAGCGCGCTCGATTGCTTGAGCAGGACGCGGCCATTGGCCCCGAACACATAGGGCGCGACAAAGAGGTTCTGCGTGGTGTACGAGAACGGGGCCTGCAGCTCGCCGCGCACGGCATAGCCGGTGTCGCCCTGCAGCGTGCCTTGCGACAGCGTCGAGATGGCGTCGCCATGGGCGATGCCGAAGCTCTCCGAGTTGACCAGGGCATAGCCGAAGCTGGTCTGGGCCGAGGCGCTCAGACGTCCGGAAAGGTGTTCGGCAAAGGGCCAGTCGAGCCCGGCGCTAATGCTGAGGGCGGTGAAGTCGGCATCGGCTCCGGCGCGTGACAGCGGCAGGGTCGGCGTGGCATCGGCGGCACTGCGCGCGCCGGGGATGTTGAGGCCCTGGGACAGCTCCATCGCGGCGGTCATCCGGCCGCCGCTGGCAAAGGCCGTGGCAAAGTCGCCGCCAAGCCGCGCAACCCGCAGGCGGTCGCGCGAGACGCCGATCTGCGAGGGCTCGATCAGGTTGATGTTCTCCTCGGCCACATCGAAGGCGATCGAGCCGGTGAGCCGGGTGGTCCGGCTGAGGATAAAGGGATAGCTCAGCCGCGTGGAGAGACGCCGGAAGTGGCTGGCGAAGCGCGGGCGGTTGATCGGAACATTGCCCGCAGTGCGCGCATCGATGCCTTCGATGTTGAGCGACAGGCCGTCGTTGCCGAGCGGCGCGACGACACCCGCGGCCAGCACGCGGTTGCGCGGGCGCTTGTCGAAGTAGTCGCCCGAAGGATCGCCCGAGGCGCGCAGGTAGATCGTCTCGCCCAAGCCGGCGATGCCGTTAAGGTCGAAGCCGAGCGAGACCGCCTCGCGGCCAAGGCCGTCGCTTTGCAGGTTGTTGAAGCCGACGAGCGCGCCGAGGGGGCGATAGTCGCCCTCGACGGCAAGAATGCTCATGCCCGGCTTGCTGCCGGGAATGAGGGTCGAGCGCATGGTGAAGCCGGGCAGGTCGGAGGCGAGCAGCAGCTTGCGCTCGATCTGGCTGATCTTCACGCCGGGCTTGCCGACGAGCGACTGCAGATAGGCGGCGACATTGCCCTTGACGGCGCGCGGCAGGGCCTCGGTGTCGACGGCCTCGATCCGGCCCTGGACGACGACGAGGCGCAAGGTGGCGCCATCGGCAAGGTCCTGCGCCGGGACGACGACGCGGGTCAGCGCCTCGCCACTGGCGGAGAAGGCGCGTTCGAGCTCGTGGGCGGCGGCGAAGATGGCGGCAACCTTGACCGGCTTGCCGAGCAGCTTTGCTTCGAGCGCGGCCACGAGCGCAGGATCAACCCCGGCGCCTTCGATGCGCACACCGTTCAGTGTGACGACGAGGTCCTCGGCGCCTTCGGGCACCTGACTGGGCATATCCTGCGGGATGACGACGGGTCCACCGGGCTGCTGCGCCACCGGGGCATAGCTGTCGGGGACGACCTGACTGGCCGACTGGGCAAATGCCGGAGACGCGACAAGCGCAACCCCAAGCAGGAGTTCTTTGCGAAATAGCATATGTGGAACCCGTTCTTTTGTTTGCATTACATGGGATCCGCACCATACTTACTTGCTGGTGGGGATGTTTGCTATCACGATGAGTTGCCTATCGCGGTAACACCTATGTAAAATTGTTAGTGAGGCAAGTATCGCATACAGTAAATGCTCGCGAATGAAGGTGATTTATTGCTGTGTTTTCAGCGCGAATATGTCAGGGGGCTAGAGGCTGAACTTCCTACCATATACGTAGTTCCCCCTAGGATTAAGTTAACCATTAGTTACGCTCATCGTCATTCCCTCGATCGGCGTTGCTGGCCCGTTCGCTTGGTCTCTCTATTGGAATTTTGGTTAAGAAGCTGTTGAAGGCGGCGGCTACTTTTGGCGTAGTGGCGCGCAAAAAACCGCAGATCTGCGGCTTTCCTGACCGGGAAAAGAGACAGGCGCACTCGACGTGCCATGGCAATCAAGATCTTGATTGCGCAGCGTTATTTGGAAAGCTCACTCCAGCAGCGAGCCCCTATGGGACAGGGCCCTGTTCACACATATGCCGGTGTGCAGCGCGCCAGAGGGCCGCCTATTGCCCTGGCCGTTAATCAAATCCAGCCTGTCCGCCCATGCGTCGCTCCAAGTATTGAGCGCAAAATTACATATTATCAGGAAGATGTTCGGATGAGGCGCGCACTATCGGATCGGGCAGGCTATCATCCATCGAAAGCGGGATGCCTGAGGCCGAATGGACACATCTTGCGCTTTCCGACCTGCTCTCGATCATCGACCATATCTCGGATCACGATCCTGTCGCAGCCCAGCAAATCAAAGATGGCATCGAGTCGCGTGTAGCGACGCTCCATATGGGCGAGCCTCGTATCGCGGAGGCAGATGGCGAGGTGAACTGCCGATAGATGATGGTGGTGCCTGATGATCAGTTCGGGATCGGCACACCCGGGGCAATGATGCACCCCCCGCCCAATACGCCACCGCTCGACGATGATGTGCAAAGTTCGTCGATTTCCGGCGCCTCGGTCACGGGGATCGCATCCCACATGTGCCAGCCAGAGGTTCCGGGTGGAAGCCAGGCAACAATCCTGAAGTCGGCACCATTGTAGGTCAGCACATAGTTGTCGCTCGCCGACAGCGTGCCTTGCAGGATCGGATAGATGCCAATTTCGCTCGATGGGCCAGCCTCGGTCGAGAGCACGCCGGATAGTGTGTCGCCATTGACCAGTCCCATGCCTCCAACGCTGTAAGTCAAGGCCGGGTTATCCGCACCAAAGCTACGGGCAACACCATTGGCCGTAACCACCAGCGCGCGCCTGGTGATCGTCAGCGCCGTGGCATTGGCTGCCGCCTGCTCGAAAGTGACGCTGTAGTTGCCCGAGTTCAGCGACAGCCCCGATCCTTCGATTGCGTAGCTGCCGATATCGCTGGTGCTGCCAGCACTCGTCGTCCAGCTCGCGCTGCCCGAGGTGATCGACGCCAGCGTATCGCCGCTCGCAAGATTGCTCGCCGAGGCAGTGCCGGTCATCGTGCCCGGTGCATCGCCGTAGATGCTGCTCAACGCGTCTGCCGTATAGGTCACCACCGCCGCGCGCGGCGTGATCGTCAGCGCCGTGGCATTGGCTGCCGCCTGCTCGAAAGTGATGCTGTAGTTGCCCGAGCTCACCGTCAGCCCCGTTCCTTCGATTGCATAGCTGCCAGCATCGCTGGCGCTGGTCGCGCCGGTCGTCCAGCTCGCGCTGCCCGAGGTGATCGACGCCAGCGTATCGCCGCCCACAAGATTGCTCGCCGAGGCAGTTCCGGTCATCGTGCCCGGCGCATCGCCGTAGATGCTGCTCAACGCGTCTGCGGTGTAGGTCACCACCGCCGCGCGCGGCGTGATCGTCAGCGCCGTGGCATTGGCTGCCGCCTGGTCGAAAGTGATGCTGTAGTTACCCGAGTTCACCGCCAGCCCCGATCCTTCGATTGCATAGCTGCCAGCATCGCTGGCGCTGGTCGCGCCGGTCGTCCAGCTCGCGCTGCCCGAGGTGATCGACGCCAGCGTATCGCCGCTCGCAAGGTTGCTCGCCGAGGCGGCGCCGGTCATCGTGCCCGGCGTATCGCCGTAGATGCTGCTCAACGCGTCTGCCGTATAGGTCACCACCGCCGCGCGCGGCGTGATCGTCAGCGCCGTGGCATTGGCTGCCGCCTGCTCGAAAGTGACGCTGTAGTTGCCCGAGTTCAGCGACAGCCCCGTTCCTTCGATTGCGTAGCTGCCGATATCGCTGGTGCTGCCAGCACTCGTCGTCCAGCTCGCGCTGCCCGAGGTGATCGACGCCAGCGTATCGCCGCTCGCAAGGTTGCTCACCGAGGCGGCGCCGGTCACCGTGCCCGGCGTATCGCCGTAGATGCTGCTCAACGCGTCTGCGGTGTAGGTCACCACCGCCGCGCGCGGCGTGATCGTCAGCGCCGTGGCATTGGCTGCCGCCTGCTCGAAAGTGATGCTGTAGTTGCCCGAGTTGGCCGTCAGCCCCGTTCCTTCGATTGCGTAGCTGCCGATATCGCTGGTGCTGCCAGCACTCGTCGTCCAGCTCGCGCTGCCCGAGGTGATCGACGCCAGCGTATCGCCGCTCGCAAGGTTGCTCGCCGA
>NZ_JBDLBR010000008.1:0-61117 GCF_039710615.1 Aurantiacibacter flavus | reverse complement strand
ATGCTGGGTCGGTCAGGTTGATGCGCTTGGGCGTGACCGGCGTCGCCCCGCCGAACGCGGCATCGTCGAGCACCTCGAGATACTCGGCGACAGCGCGGCCCGCCGCTTCGGACGGAAGACCTTTTTCTCCTGGCACCGAACGCTGTCGGCGAACATCGGCGCGGATCAGGCTGGCATCGACCGCGAACCCCTCGGCGCCCACCAACCCTTCGGCCATGCAGCGCTCGACGGTCAGCTCGAACAGCTTGCGCAACAGATCGCTGTCGCGAAACCGGCCGTGACGGTTCTTCGAGAAGGTCGAGTGATCGGGCACAGCGCCATCCAGATCAAGCCGGCAGAACCAGCGATAGGCGAGGTTGAGATGCACCTCCTCGCACAGCCGCCGCTCCGAGCGAATGCCCATGCAATAGCCGATGATCAGCATCCGGATCATCAGCTCGGGATCGATCGAGGGCCGCCCAGTCGCGCTGTAGAACGGCTTCAGGTGCTCGCGGATACCGGACAGATCGACGAACCGGTCGATCGCGCGCAGCAGGTGATCGACCGGCACGTGGTCCTCGATACGGAAGCTGTAGAACAGCGCCTCCTGCATCACCGTCCGCTCGCCCATCATACCAACGTCTCCGCTTGCTTGCGAACCAATGATGGAGACCAGCGCTCGCGTTTGGCGTAGCTGCTACTCCGCGTTGTCATCGCGAAGCCAGTCCTCTGTCAGATAGGCCGCCAGTTCCTCGGGGGTACCAGTCGGGAAGGCGGATTTCAGCAGATCGAGGAACGCCGACACTCGGGCGCTTAGAAGGCGACGGGATGGATAGAGTGCCCACAGCGCGATGTCCGATTTGACCACATCTCCCCAGTGGACAAGCCGGCCTGACTTCAAATCGCTCACAACCAGTGAGATGGGCAGCCGAGCGAGACCGGCGCCTATGCGGACGGCATCGCGGATCGTAACGAGCGAAGACAGCTGCAGGACCGGTTCGACGGAGACGCTCGACTCGCCCTCAGGCGTGCCGATCAGCCAGGTGTCCGACCTGTCGTTGCTGCGGACGACAGCGCGCACTGGCCCGCTACCGGGCCGTGAAAAATGGGGCGCGCCTACCACCACCAACCTATCATGCAGGAAAGCGCGGCCAACCAACGATGCGTCCGGATCGGGATTGACGCGGATGGCAAGGTCATACCCCTCTTCGATCATATCAACGGGCCTGTCGTCGCTAGTTACCTCAAGGCGCACTTCGGGATAGTGAAGCGCAAACTCCGCCGCCAGACGGCCCATCGCGGTCTGCGAGAACAGCAGCGGCGCGCTGATCCGCAGCGTCCCACGGGGCTGGTCGCCGCCCGATGCTATTGACCGGGTCGTCTCCTCCAACTCGGCCAGCAATGCGCCCGCGCGTTCGGAGAGGGCCCGTCCTTCCTCGGTCAGCTTCAGGTCGCGCGGCCCGCGTTCGAACAGGCGTAGGTCGAGGCTCGACTCCAGTTCGGCCACGCGCCGCGACAGCGTCGCCTTGGGGCGGTTCGCAGCACGGGCGGCTTTGCCGAAGCCCCCATGTCGCGCGACCAGTGTAAAGTCGGCAAGTGCCATCAAATCCATAAGTGTTCCACCTGTGAGACGGTGCGTTTAGATTGCACGACTAGTGGACCGCATATGGATCGACCATCTTCTCCTCGTCAACAACGCAAATCCGAGGAGACACTATCATGACCATTCTTGTTACCGGAGCCACCGGCCGCGTCGGCCGCCATGTCGTCGATCAACTGGTGCAGCGTGGCGCACCCGTTCGCGTGCTGACCCGCGATCCCGCGAAGGCCGACTTCCCAGAGCGCGTAGAGGTGGCCGGGGGCGACCTGCTCGATCTCGCTGCACTGCGTTCGGCCATGTCCGGCGTATCGACGCTGTTCCTGCTCAACGCCGTTACCGGCGACGAGTTTACGCAGGCGATCGTCACGCTGAACGTCGCGCGGGAGATGGGGATCGACCGGATCGTCTATCTCTCGGTCTTCGATGCCGAGGGGGCCGTGAACGTGCCCCATTTCGCGGTCAAACGCGGGGCCGAGCGGATGCTGGAGCAGATGGATTTCGGCGCCACGATCCTGCGACCGACCTATTTCATCGACAACGAGGTTATGGTGAAGGACGTGATCGCAAACCACGGCGTCTATCCGATGCCGATCGGTAGCAAGGGCGTCGCCATGGTCGATGCCCGCGACATTGCCGAAATCGCCGCGATCGAACTGGTTCGCCGCCACGAAGCGGATGGTCCGTTGCCGATCGAGACGATCAACGTGGTTGGCCCCGAAACCCTCACCGGCGAAGGCGTTGCCGCCATCTGGTCCGACGTCCTGGGCCGTCCGATCGCCTATGGCGGGGACGATCCCAGCGGGTTCGAGGAGAATATGGCCGGCTTCATGCCGGCCTGGCAGGCATATGAAATGCGCCTGATGGCCGAGCGTTACGTAAGTCACGGGATGATCCCGGAGCGCGGCGATACTGACCGCCTGACCGCAATGCTCGGCCGCTCCCTGCATGATTACCGTGAGACCGCCGAAGCTCTGGCGGCCTGCCCCCCCGAGACCAATTGAAAGGAATTCCAATTTCCACGATACTCATCACCGGTTGTTCGTCAGGCTTCGGCCTGGCGAGCGCCACCCTCTTCGCAAATCGCGGTTGGAACGTCGTCGCCACGATGCGCGAACCACGCGAGAATATTCTGCCGCCATCCGACCGCACCCGGGTGATCACGCTCGACGTCACCGATCCGCAGAGTATTGCGCAGGCGGTCGACGCGGCGGGACCGATCGATGCACTGGTCAACAATGCCGGGATCGGATTGCTCGGCGCCGTAGAAGGCACGCCGATCCCGGTCGCGCGCGAGCTGTTCGAAACGAACACCTTGGGCACGATCGCGATGACGCAGGCCGTCCTGCCGCAGATGCGCGAGCGCGGGGGCGGGACGATCGTGAACGTCACCTCCTCGGTGACCTACGCCCCGCTGCCGCTGCTTTCGATCTACACCGCGAGCAAGGCGGCGGTGAATGCGTGGAGCGACAGCGTTGCGATCGAGCTGGAACCCTTCGGCATTCGCGTTCGAACCGTTCTACCGGGCCGTGCACCTGGCACCAGCTTCGCCGCCAATGCGAGCGACCGCATGGATGGGGCCATCCCCGAACCCTACGCCCCGCGTGCCGAGCGCGTCTTCGCAGGATGGCAGTCCGACACCGGGCCGGTCACATCGGCCGATGATGTCGCGGAAGCGGTGTGGCTAGCTGTTACCGATAATCGTGCGTTAACCCATATACCTGCGGGTGCGGACGCTATAGCGCTAGCGCAAGCCCGTTGACACAAATGCTGGCGGCCGATGCAGCCGCCAGCAATTTTCTTTGCACTCAACAGCTTGGAACGGGTCAGTTCTTCAGTCTGTTCGCGGACACTTCAATTCGTTTGGATTGTAGAAGCTCTTACCGTTCAGGGCAATTATTGGGCCGGTCGCGGACAGGCCGCTTCGAAGATTGGGAGGCTCGAAAGCTGCCGTTCGGTTAACGACCTATTTGTGGGCATTAATGGTGAGTTGGCAATCTCATTGCATGATTGATCGAATAGCCATTGCGAACGCACGAGAAGATCCAGCTCTTGGAGATGATGGTTGGCTCACCTTCTATCTCGCAGGCGATCCCAGTCAGCATGCCGCAATGAGGCTAGGCCTTGAGACATTCAACGCGGTGGACCTCGACGGAGCAGAGAGCGGGTTCGTTTACGCGAAGCTGCCGGTCGCACTGAAAGAAGAGCAGATCGCGCAGCGAGTTGCGCAGGTCCTTAACTTCGCAGAGAAGACGGGAGTTAGGATTGATACCATAGATTTGGATGCATCTGCGGACGTTCGGGGATCAAAATTCTACACCCTTTGGACTGGGACTGGCCCGGATTGCGACGTCTGCTTCCCGCCCTAATAATCGCCGATCACGTCACGCAGTTCGCGCCTTGAAAGCGGTCGACCAGCATTGCCGGTCGACCGCATGGTGAGTCAGATTTCGGTGCGCTCCGCAAGAAGCAAAGCATCCTCGACATCGACGCCGAGATACCGGACCGTGTTCTCGATCTTGGTGTGACCAAGAAGGATTTGGATCGCGCGAATGTTGCTCGTGGCTCGATAAATCTTGGCGGCTTTCGTGCGCCGAAATGAGTGTGTGCCGTATTCCGCTTTTCGCAAGCCGATGGCTGTTACCCACTCGTCGACCAGTCGAGCATACTGGCGGGTGCTCATATGGTTGGCATGATCGATGCGACTTGGGAACAGGTAGTCGCTTGCCGTTCCGCCACGCCGCTCCAGCCACGCGATCAGCGTCGCTCGCACATCCGCCGTGAGTTCGAATTGGACAGGCCGGTTGGTCTTCAGCTGGATGACGATCGCACGGGTACGAACATCGGAGCCTGCGACGATGTCACCAATCTTGATTTTGACGAGATCGCAACCGCGCAGTTTTCTGTCGATGGCGAGATCGAAAAGCGCCTTGTCCCGCAGCCGTCCTTCGCGATCGAGATGAAAGCGGATCGCCCAGTTCTGCTTCTGAGTTAGTGGGCGCTTAGTCCCGACATTCTTACCAGCATTCCACGCTGCACGGCCCTGCATCGCCTGGTCAAATCGAGAGTATCCCATGGTTCTTCTCCTCGGCCGAGATTGGCCTTGAGGAAGATTGTCTGAAGTATGTAACTTTTTGGGCCGAGAGCGATCTGTCCGGATTTGCCTGATCTGAAGCTGAAGCAGCCATTCGATCAGCAGTCCGTCTGCGAATCATCGAGGCGAATCTCGGGAACCGCATGACGGTAGTGCAAACCGGGAACGCATCGAGTCGAATGCAATGCGAACCATATTCGAAAGTCTTTGCCTCGCGCGCGCGCCGCCTATAGCCGGTGTAGCGAACTGGGTAGCGAACCCGGAAAGCCTTTCGCCAATTAATCGGCGCCCATAAACAGGAACACGATGTCCCGGCTTCATCTCAAAATATTGGCGCTCGTCAGTATTGGTCCGCTGCTCGCGGCCTGCGGGAGCGTCGAGGAAGAGCGAACGGCAGAGGCAGTGCCGGTCGTCGCACAGGAAGTGCGCTTTCTGCCCGAAATCTCGCAGTTCGATGCGATCGGCACCGCCCGCGCGGCGACCGCCGCCGAACTTTTCCCCGAGACGGCCGGGCGCGTCACACGGGTCATGTTCAGCGCGGGCGACTACGTGCGGCAGGGGGCGCCGCTGCTCCAGCTCGACGACCGGGCAGAGCGCCTTGATGTCGAGGCGGCGCGCGTATCGGTGCGCGAGGCGGACCAGCTGCTTGGCCGCTACCGCCGGATCGAGGATACCGGCGCAATCTCCGAAAGCCAGATCGAGGCGGGCGAAACGTCGCTCGCGGCGGCGCGGGTTCAGCTGCGCCAGGCGCAGACCGCACTTGCCGACCGCACGGTGCGCGCACCCTTTTCCGGCCATGTCGGCCTGACCGAGATCGACGTGGGGGACCGGGTCGATGGCTCGACTCCGATCACGCAGATCGATAAGCGCGGCACGCTCTACGTCGATTTCCCGGCCCCCGAGGAGGTCTTCGCGGGGCTCGACCGGGGGGAGAGCGTCGAGGTGACGCCATTCTCCGAACCCGACCGCACGATCAAGGCCGAAGTGATAGCGACCGACAACCGGGTGTCGCAGGACAGCCGCGATTTCATCGTGCGCACCGCCATCCCCAATCGCGATGACAAGCTGCGACCCGGCATGAGCTTCCGCGTCCAGTTCACCCAGCGCGGCACGATGCGCGCCGCAGTGCCCGAAGAGGCGATCGTGTGGGGTGGCGAAGGATCGCACCTGTTTCTGGTGCGCGACGGCAAGGCCCTGCGCGTGCCCGTCACCATCACCTCGCGCCGCGATGGCCGGGTGTTCGTCGACGGGCCGATTTCCCGCAACGACCGGGTCATTGTGGAGGGCGTGCAGAAGGTGCGCGACGGGCAGGACATCCGCCTCGTCCGCCAGGCGCGCCAGCCCGAACAGGATGTCCGCGTCAAGCAGGCGCCGACGCGCGGCGGCGATGGCAACTAGGTCCGATCTGCCCATGCTAGCGGTCAAGCGACCGCTGCTCATCGGCGTGCTCAACCTGCTGATCGTGATGGCAGGAATCGCCGCGTTGGTCGGCGTAGAGGTGCGCGAGCTGCCCAATGTCGACCGACCGATCGTCTCGGTCACAACCACCCTGCCCGGCGCCGCGCCCGAAACGATGGACGCGGAGGTCACCAGCATTCTGGAAGATGCGGTCGCGCGCGTTTCGGGCGTGCGCCAGATCAGCTCTTCGAGCGAGGAAAACAATTCGCGCATCCGGATCGAGTTCAACCCCGGTGTCGATCTCGATACAGCGGCAACCGATGTGCGCGAGGCGGTCAGCCGGACGCAGCGCGACCTGCCCGAGCGCGTCGAGCAGGTGACGGTGGTGAAGGCCGATCAGGACGCGCAGCCGATCATGACGCTCGCGGTGCTGAGCGGTGCTTATGATCAGGCCGAGCTGACCCGGCTCGTCGACAACGACATCATTCCCGAACTGCTTGCCGCAGAGGGCGTCGCCAGCATCGATCCGTTCGGCGCGCGCGAGCGGCAGATGCGCGTCGCGGTCGATCCGCTGCGCCTGAACCGCTTCGGGCTGACGCTGACCGATGTCGCCGATGCGCTGGAGAATGCTCCGTTCGACGTGCCGGTCGGCTCGTTCCGCTCCGACGCGCAGAGCCTCGTCGTGCGCGCCGATGCCAGCGCGACCGAGCCCGACCGGATCGAAAGCGTGATCATCAGCGGCAATGTGCGGGTCGGCGATGTCGCGCAGGTCGGCTTCGCGCCCGCCAATGCCAGCAACTTCGTGCGGCTGGACGGGCGGCCGATCATCGGACTGGGCGTGGTGCGGCAGGCCAGTTCCAACACGATCGAGATTTCGGACTCGATCCGGCAGGCGGTCGAGCGGGTCAACCGGCGGTTCGACGATGTCGAGGTCGAAATCGTGTCCGACGATGCCGAGTTCATCCGCACTTCGGTGCGCGAGGTGTTGATCACGCTCGGCTTTACGGTTCTGGTGGTGGTCGCCACTATGCTGATCTTCTTCCGTGCGTGGCGTCCCACAATGGTCCCGAGCACGACCATTCCCGTCGCGCTGGTGGGCGTGATCGCGGGCATCTGGCTGATGGGCTTCTCGATCAACCTGCTCACCCTGCTGGCTCTGGTGCTGGCGACGGGGCTGATCGTCGACGACGCGATCGTGGTGCTGGAGAACTGCCAGCGGTTGCAGAACAAGGGACTGGGCAGGCGCGCGGCGGCGGTGGTCGGCACGCGGCAGGTGTTCTTCGCGGTCGTAGCGACCACTGCGGTGCTCGTCTCCGTCTTCGTGCCGATCAGCTTCCTGCCGTCGGAGACCGGGCGGCTGTTCCGCGAATTCGGCTTCGTGCTGGCAGTCGCGGTGATCTTGTCCAGCTTCGTCGCGCTGTCGCTGGTGCCCGCGCTAGCCGCGAAGTTCGATCTGACGAGTGACGAGGCAAACGGCGATGAAGCCGGCAAGAGCCTCCTGTCGCGCTTCGGCACCGCCGTCACCAGGCGCTATGACCGCCTGCTGAAGCGCGCGCTCGATGCGCCGCGTGCAATCATCATCGGCTCGGTGCTGGTCGCGGGGCTCGCCGGGTTCCTCTACACCCAGCTCGATAACGAACTGGTGCCGGACGAGGATCGAGGGGTCGTCACGGTCGATGCGACCGGCCCCGATGGCGTCGGCCTCGCCTTCATGGATCGCGAGCTGGACGAGATCGAGCAGGCGCTCCAGCCTTTTCTCGACAGCGGCGAGATCGAGAGCACCTTTTCCATTGTCGGCCGCTACGATCCCAACCGCGTGCGTGTGACCGCGCAGCTGGCCGACTGGGGCGAGCGGGATCGCAGCCAGACCGAGATCGTGCAGGAACTGAACGGCCCGCTTGCGGAGATTCCCGGATCGCGCACCAATGCGCGCGGGCGCGGCACGCTCAGCTTTGGCGGCGGCGGCGAAGGGCTGGAGGTCGCGCTGACCGGCCCCGAATACGACCGGATCTACGACAGTGCGGATGCGCTTGCGACCGCGATCGACACGCAGTCGGACATCCTCTCGAACGCCGAAATCTCCTATCAGCCGACCCAGCCGCAGCTCTCCGTCCGGATCGATCGCCAGCGCGCGTCGGACCTGGGCGTGGATCTCAACGACCTGTCGCAGACGCTGCGGGCGATGGTGGGCGGAGAGGAACTGGTCGATCTGAACGTGGGCGATCAGGCGGTGCCGATCTTCCTCACCGCACAGGCGGTCAGCGTGACTAACCCCAATGACTTGCGCAATCTCTATGTCCGCGGATCGGGCGGTGAGGCGGGTAGCAACACTCTGGTGCCGCTGGCGGCGCTTACCACGATCGTCGAAGAGGGGATTGCCGCCGAACTCGACCGGACCGAACAGCGCCGCGCGATCGAGGTCGACGCCGACATCGCGGCGGGCACACCGCTGCGCGACGCGGTCGACGAGATCGAGCGGTTGGCCGAGGAGACAGTGGCCGAGGATATTGACATGCTGCTGCAGGGCGATGCGGAAAGCCTGGAGGAAAGCTCCAACGCGCTGGCGCTGACCTACGGCTTCGCCCTTGCCATCGTCTTTCTGGTGCTAGTCGCGCAGTTCGAAAGCCTCACGAGCGCGCTGGTGGTGCTGCTCACCGTCCCCTTTGCACTGGCCGCAGCAGTGTTCGCGCTGTTCCTGTCGGGCGTATCGCTCAACATCTATTCGCAGATCGGGCTGGTGATGCTGATCGGTCTGATGGCCAAGAACGGGGTGCTGATCGTGGAGTTTGCGGACCAGTTGCGCCATCAGGGCCGCAGCGTGCGCGAAGCGGTAGAGGAAGCCGCCGCGATCCGCCTGCGACCGATCACCATGACGCTGATCTCCACCGTGATCGGCGCGCTGCCGCTCATCCTCGCCAACGGCGCGGGGGCCGAGGCCCGCCAGTCGATCGGCTGGGTGATCTTCGGCGGGCTTGGCATTGCCAGCATCTTCACGCTGTTCCTGACCCCGGTGCTCTATCTCGCTATCGCCCGCTTCGGCCAGCCGCGCAGCGTCGACCTCGCCAAGCTGCGCGAGGAGATCGATTCTCTGGACGAGGACATGACGGTGGCGCCCGCATGATCCGCAGTCTTACTCTCCTGTCGGCCGCCGTGGCGCTGTCGGCCTGCGTCTCGCTCGATCCCTATCCGGTCGATCGTCCGGTCATCGCGCCGCAGGCCTATGGGGGCGATCTGCCGCCCAGCGGGGTGGCGGAGAACTGGTGGCAGGGGTTCGGCGATCCGGTGCTCAACGATCTGGTCGAGCAGGGCCTCGCCGCCAATCTCGACATCGCTATCGCGCGCGACCGTCTGCGCGCGGCGGATGCGCTGCTGCAGGCGGAGCGTGCGGATCGCCTGCCGCGCCTCGACGGCGCAGCGGACGCGGCGATCGGCCTCGACACCTCCGACAGCGATTCGGCCAGCATCGGCCTGCTGGGTACGTTCGATCCGGATATCTCGGGGCGCCTCTCAGCGCAGATCCGCGCCGCAGCCGCCGACTATGCGCAGGCGGAGTATATCCTCGCCGACCAGCGCAGGCTGGTCGCCGCCGCCATCGCCGCGCAATATATCGATTATCGCCGCACCGGCGCGCAGCTGGAGCTGCTGACGCAATCGACTGACTTGCAGGAGCGTACGCTCAGGGTCGTGACGCTGCGGTTCGAGGCGGGGCTCGCTGCCAATCTCGATGTGCGCCGCGCGGCAGCGGACCTCGCGCAGACGCGTGCGCGGCGCGGCCTGATCGAGATTGCGCGGGCGGGCGCAGCCAACCGGCTGGCGATCCTGCTAGGCCAGTCGCCGGGGCTGTTCGCTCCGCCGCCTGCACCGGGCCAGCACACGATGCCCGATTATGCCGGCGGGCCGCCAGCGGGCACGCCTGCGGACCTGCTGCGCCGGCGGGCCGATGTGCTCGCGGCCGAGGCGGCGCTGCTGCGCGCCTCGGCAAGCGTCGGGGTCGAGCAGGCCGATCTGCGACCATCGCTGATCATTCCGGGCAGCATCGTGCTCGGCGATGGATCTATCGGCGGCATCCTCGACGAATTCATCGCCACCATCGGCGCCGCGCTCGACGTTCCGCTGTTCGACGGCGGGCGCAGGCGCGCGGAAGTCGAAGCCGCCGAGGCGGAGGCTGACGCGCGCTTCGGCGAATACCGCCTGACCTTCCTCGAAGCCTTGGGCGAGGTCGAAAACGCGCTCGTCTCGCTCGATGCCAACAGCCAGCGTATCGCGGCGCTCAGCGAAGCGATCGAGCAGAGCGAGGCTGCGCTCGAACAATCGGACGCGCTCTACCGCGAAGGGCTTGCGACCCTGTTCGACGTGCTCGACGCGCAGCGCCAGCTGATCGGCAGCCGCCAGTCGCTGATCGACAGCCAGGCGGCGCTTGCGACCTCGTTCGTGTCATTCCACGCGGCAATCGGCGCGCCGGGTAGCGGGCCCTCAGAGGCTTAGGGATATTGCACCGAGGATGGCGCGTGTGGGGCCAGCTCGGATTTCGACCGCTCGAAGGAAATGACAGCTTTCGGAAGAGGCGAGCACATGGATAAACGACCATAATTGGGGCGTGAAGCTGACACGCCGGTTAGCCATCGGGAACGTCCGTTATCCCATTCTGCGACCCGATAGGAGACTTTCCGGATCGTCCGCATTGGCGACATCCGATCGTCAGTCTAGGGATAGTTATCTCGGCCATGACGTGCTCCCCTGAAATGTGACCGGTTTTTGGTAGAGTCCGACGTAAAGGAGTCGGACGAGAATGAAGCGCAGCAGGTTCAGCGAAGAACAGATCATTGCGATCTTGAAGGATCAGGAAGCGGGCATGGCGACGGCGGAGGTTTGCCGCCGCCACGGGATCAGCTCAGCGACCTCCTACAAGTGGAAGTCGAAGTTCGGCGGGCTGGAAGTGTCCGATGCCCGTCGGTTGCGTACGCTTGAGCAGGAGAATGCCCGGCTGAAGAAGCTGCTGGCCGAGGCGATGCTCGACAACGTGGTGCTGAAGGATCTGGCATCAAAAAAATGGTGACGCCCGGCGCGAAGCCGGAAGCCGTCGCCCACGCCCGTGAGCAGCACGGGCTGAGCGAGCGTCTGGCGTGCAGTCTGGTTGGCGTGAGCCGTAGGGTCATTCGTTATGTGCCGACGAGGCCGGATGACGGGCCGCTGCGGCAACGGTTGCGCGAACTGGCGGCGGAACGTCGCCGGTTCGGCTATCGTCGCCTGGGCTACCTGCTGACACGGGAAGGCATGAGTCCCAACCACAAGAAGCTGCTGCGCATCTACCGCGAGGAAGGGCTGCGGGTCCGTCGCCGTGGCGGTCGCAAACGGGCACTGGGCACGCGGGCACCGAGGGTGCTGCCGGATGGCCCGAACCAGCGTTGGTCGCTCGACTTCGTCTCCGACAGCCTCGTGTGCGGTCGCCGGTTCCGCATCTTGTGCGTGGTCGACGACTTCTCGCGGGAGTGCCTCGCGCTGGTGGCCGACACGTCGCTGTCAGGCGCGCGGGTCGCCCGGGAACTGACCAGCCTGATCGGGATCCGCGGCAAGCCGCATACGGTGGTCAGCGACAATGGCACCGAACTGACCTCGTCGGCCATCCTGCGCTGGTCGCAGGAGCGCCGGGTCGAGTGGCATTACATCGCTCCCGGCAAGCCGATGCAGAACGGCTTCGTCGAGAGGTTGGCCTTTGACCAGCTTCGCTTCCAACGGCCGACTGCGGGACGAATGCCTCAACGAAACGCTGTTCACCTCGCTCGCGCACGCCCGGTTCGTGCTGGCTGCCTGGCGGCACGATTACAACACGGTCAGGCCACACTCGAAACTGGGCGGGAAGACCCCCGCCGAGATCGCCGGCGAACGTGTCTGGGGGCATGCCCCCAGACACGTTGCCATACCATCAAACATCAATCATGAAGAAGCGAGACTCTACCTCTGAATGGTAACCATCAGGGGAGCACGTCAGTAAGTGTCCAGAAAAACTATCGGAAATTTCCAAAATTACTGGACACATCTGAGCCGCACCAAGATGCCAAGGTCTATAAAGATTAGCATATTCAATGCGTTAGATGGTGGGCGCGGCAAGGATTGAACTTGCGACCCCACCCGTGTGAAGGGTGTGCTCTACCACTGAGCTACGCGCCCGCCCTTGCGATTCGCGAACAGGTCGCGTCCCGGGCAGGGGCGGGCCTTTGCCAGTTGTCCCGGCACTTGGCAAGGCCCTCGTGTAGCAGAATTGCGTCAGTGCCCGCTGAGCAAGTTCAGCACCGCGCTCCAGCCCACCGGGGCAGAGGTATCGGCCTCCTTGCGCGGCTGCCCCTCGATCACACAGCCCAGGCACCGCGCTTGTACCCCCGGCGTTGCCACCATCTGCTCCAGATCGCGCAGCATGTCGGCCATCATGCGCCCGTTGTCGCCCGCGATCGCGGCTGAAACGGTCAGCGGCTGCCTTGCCTCGGCGGCCTCACCGGTCAGCAGGCCCGCAACCATCGCTTCGAACGGATCGCGCGGATCGGCCAGCCGTTTCACGCCCCAGTTGCCTTCCTCAAGCCCGGCCTGCTGCGCGGCATAGGCCAGCGCATCGTCGAGCCCACCGAACTGGTCCACCAGCCCCAGCTGGCGCGCGGTGCCGCCGGTCCAGACGCGCCCTTGCGCTACCTGATCGATCTGCGCGGGCGAGAGCTTGCGCGCACGCGCCACAAGGCCGGTGAAGCGCCGGTAAAGCGACTGTGTTTCGATCCGCATCAAGGCGTCGACCTCGGGCGAGAAGCCGCCCAGCACGTCGGGCTGGCCAGACAGCGGGGTGACCGCGACCCGCTCTGGATTGACGCCGTATTCCTGTAACAGGCGTTCGAACGAGGGCACTGTCAGCACCACGCCGATCGAGCCGGTCACTGTTTCCGGCTCGGCGAACACACGCTCTCCGGCAGTGGAAATCCAATATCCCCCGCTGGCGGCATAGTTGGCCATCGAGACCACCACCGGGATCTTCTTGTCGCGATAGCGCATCAGCGCGCGGCGGATGGTCTCCGAGCCGGTGACCGTGCCGCCGGGCGAATCGATCCGTACCACCAGCGCGGCCAGATCGTCGTCGAGCGCATCGTCGAGCAGGCGCTCGATCCGGGCCGCACCGGCCGTGCCGGGGCCGGCCTCGCTGTCGTTGATGGCGCCAGCGATGGTCACCACGCCGATTGTCTTGTCGCCGGCCCACTCCTCGGAGCCGGTGTTGGCGAGATAGACGTCAAGCTCGGTATGGGCGAAGGCGGCGGGGTGGTCGCTCCACTGGTCCTTGCCCGCGAGCTCCGCCATGTGTGCGCCCCACTGGGCATAGGTGCCGATGGAATCGGCAAAACCGGCGCTAAGGGCGAGCTTGGCCAGATCGCCATCCTCGGCGGTGAGCGCGGCCTCGATATCGGTGGTGATGGCATCGAAATCGGCCTCGGGCCGGTTCTTCACGATAGCGGCGCGGTATTCGTCCCACAGCTCGCCGATATAGGCCTCGGTGTTCTGGCGGAATTCGGGCGACATGGCGGCATTGGCATAGGGTTCGCCCGCACCCTTGTAGTCGCCCACCTGATAGACGTGCGCATTTACACCGAACCGCTCCAGCGCGTCGGCATAGAACAGGATCGTGCCACCAGGGCCGCGAATGGCGACGCCGCCCAGCGGATCGACCCACACATCGTTCGCCTGTGCGGCCAGCATCATCGCATCGTCGGTGTAGGCGAGGGCATAGGCGCTGACCGGCTTGCCCGTGGCGCGGAAGCGGGCAAGCGCTTCAGCTACGTCCTTGACCGAGACCTGACCGCCGCCGGTGAAGGTGGTGAGATCGAGCGCGATGGCCTTGATCCGGTCATCCTCGGCGGCGCTGTCGATTGCGTCGACCAACTCGTGCGCGGCATATTCGCGCGTGGGCAGGCTGCGTGAGAGCAGCGTTGAGAACGGGTCGATCTCGGCGACTTCCTCGACGATGGAGCCATCGAGTTTGAGCAGCAGCGCCCCCTCGTTGACACTACCCGGATTGGGGCGGGCGGACAGGGCCGCGAACAGGAGGGTGAAGAACAGCAGGAAGAAGGCGAGAGCCAGCGCATCCTTGATTCCAACCAACAGGCGCCAGACTTTGCGCGCAAAACTCATCTTTTCGATCCCATTTATCGTGCCGTGAAGGGCAATCTAGAGAGCCTTTGCCATGCCCGCCAGCGGCAAAAGCGCTTGAGCAGGCGGGCGCTTGCGATTAACGGCTCGGGCTTGATGACATCGGCGCCACCCTCTTCGGCCGGCTCGCGCTTCCCTGCGGGCAAACGGGCCTATCCGCACCGCGACCTGATCGCCATTTCCCAGCTTGAGCGGCACGAGATCCTCTATCTGCTGGCCGAGGCCGAGCAGTGGGTCGATTTCAACCGCCGCGCCAACAAGCATTCCGATGCGCTGGCCGGGCTCACCATCATCAATGCCTTCTTCGAGAATTCGACGCGCACGCTGCTGAGCTTCGAGATTGCGGGCAAGCGGCTCGGGGCCGATGTGGTCAACATGCATGCCTCGCAGTCGAGCATCAAGAAGGGCGAGACGCTGATCGATACGGCGGTGACGCTCAACGCGATGCGCGCCGACGCGATCGTGATCCGCCATGGGTCAAGCGGGGCGGTGGGGCTGATCGCCAGCAAGGTCGATTGCCCGGTGCTCAACGCGGGCGACGGGCAGCACGAACACCCCACGCAGGCACTGCTCGATGCGCTGGCCTTGCGGCGCGCGCTGCGCGAGCGGGGCGCGACAAGCGAGGATTTTACCGGGCTCACGGTGACGATCTGCGGCGACATCCTGCACAGCCGGGTGGCGCGTTCGAATATCCTTTCGTTGCAGGCGCTGGGGGCCACGGTGCGCGCCTGTGCGCCGCCCGCGCTGATGCCGCAGGGGATCGAGGCCATGGGTGTGGAGCCATTCCACGATTTCGACCGGGCGCTGGCCGGGGCCGACGTGGTGATGATGCTGCGCCTGCAGAACGAGCGGATGGACGGGCAGTTCATTCCTTCCCCGCGAGAATATCACCACCTTTACGGTCTCACTCGCGAACGGTTGGCGAACCATGCGCCCGAGGCCATCGTGATGCATCCCGGTCCGATGAACCGCGGCGTCGAGATCGACAGCGATGTGGCCGACGATCCGGCGGTGTCGCTGATCACGGCGCAGGTCGAGATGGGGGTGGCGATCCGCATGGCCTGCCTCGATGTGCTGACCCGCCGCACGCGCGGTGTCGCCGGATGGAAAGACGGGGAGTGGGTATGAAACAGCGCGCTCCGCTTACGATTACCAATGGCCGTCTCGTCACGCCAAGCGGTGTGGTCGAGGGCGGCTTGCGCTGCGCCGACGGGCGTATCGTCGCCGTTGGCGAGGTGTTGCCGCAAGAGGGCGACAGTGTCGTTGATGCAGGCGGGCTGCTGATTGCGCCGGGCTTGGTCGATCTGGGCGTGTTCGCGGTCGACAAGCCGGCGTTTCATTTTGGCGGGATCACCCGTGCGGGGCTGATGCCGGATTGCTCGCCCTTGCTCGATCACCCGGCGCGGGTGCGGTTCATGGCGCAGAGCGGCAAGCCCGACTTCTGGGTCCATCCCTTCGCGGCCGCCACCATCGGTCTTGCGGGCGAGCAGCTGGCCGAACTGGCGCTGATGCGCGATGCCGGGGCCAAGGCGGTCGCGACCGGGCGGCGCTGGATTGGCGATAGCGGCGTGATGCTGCGGCTTATGCAATATGCGGCCATGCTCGATCTGCCGGTGGTCGCCCATGCCGAGGATGCGGGGCTTTCGGGCCGTGCGGCGGCGACAGCGGGCGAGATGGCAACGCGGCTGGGCTTGCCCTCGGCCCCTGCCGAGGCCGAAACGCTGGCGCTGGCGCGCGACATCGCGCTTGCGGAGATGACCGGTGCGCGCCTTCACGCAAGGCAGGTGACGACGCGGGCAGGGCTGGCGCTGGTACGCGCGGCCAAGGCGCGCGGCGTTGCGATCACCGCCGGGGTGACGCCTGCGCACTTCATGCTCTCGGACCTCGCTCTGGCCGACTTCCGCACCTTCGCCCGCCTCTCGCCCCCCTTGCGCTGCGAGGACGACCGTCAGGCCGTGATCGAGGCCATTGGCGATGGTACAATCGATGCAATCGCCTCCGGACACGATCCGCGCGGGCCGGAAGACAAGCGCCTGCCCTTTGCCGATGCCGAGCCGGGCATGGCAGGTGCCGAAACGCTGCTCGCCATGGTGCTGACATTGGTGCGCGACGGTGTGATCGATATGGCGCGCGCCTTCGAACTGGTGGCGCGCAACCCGGCGCACATTCTCGGCGTGGCGGCTGGGGTGCTGGAGGCGGAGGCGGAGGCCGATCTCGTGCTGGTCGATGAGACCAAGCCCTGGATTGTCGACCGGCGCAAGATGGCGGCGACGGCGGGCAACACCCCGTTCGACCGGCAGCCGACGGAAGGGCGCGTGACCCGGATGTGGAAGGGCGGCGTCGAAATCGCGCTCTAAGGCAAACGGGCCGCCATCCGGTTGGAATGGCGACCCGCTCGGGAGAAACATCGAAATACGGACGTGTCTGGCTGTCCTAGCTGACCGCACCGGGCAGCGGATTGGCGGCCGACCAGCTAATGCAGCCCGCACCTGCCGAGCGCACATTGCGGCACATCGTCGTGCTGGCGTTGCGGTCGAAGCCAGCGGCGGACACCCGCCAATAGCGCTTGCCGCGCACCATCGCCTGCGTGATCACCATGTCATGGGAGGCCAGCTCGGGAAACCGGTCGAGATAGATGTTCCAGGCGCGGCGAGCGCCCGTTTCGCTCGTGAAGCTGCCGAGCTGCACCAGATGGGTCGCAGCGGTGCTACGGCTGACGACCGGCGCCGCAACCGGCGCAACGACGCGTGCCGGAGCTGCTGATGACACCTGCTGCACCACCGGGGTGCTCACGAAGGTCAGGCTGTCGGTCGCGGTGGCGCGTTCGATGGTGCTCGCACCGTGATCGACATCGGTGAACGTGGTAGCGAAATTGTTCGAACGAGCGGCGGCATTTGGCACGGGTTCCATCGCCAGCGTGGCTGCGGTTTCGGCGGCCGGTGTCGCAGTCACCGGCGCATGGCCGACCGACGAACCGAGCGCGGGCACATCGCCCAGCGCGGCCAGCTCGGCGCCATCATAGACGGCGGTGGGGAAGCTCTCGATTTCGGCATATTGTGGCGCGCCTTGGGCGGGAGACAGGGCCAGTGCCACTGGCTGGCCTGCGTCCTGCATGTTCACGGGCACGCCGAGCAGGGCGGCAATGCGGTGCTGATAGGCACCGGCGCTGGCCAATCCGGCCCATTCTTCGAGCCGGGCATCGACTGCGCCGGCGGGAAGATCTTGCTGCGCCATCAGCCGCGCCTCACGCCAGCGTCCGGCCATGGCGAAGGCATAGGCGAGGTTCTGGCGCATCTTGACCGTGTTTTCGCCAGCGCGGATTGCGTTCGACATGATGTGAATGCCGCGCTCGGGCTGGCCGGCAAGCGATATCGCAAGGCCAAGATCGGCCGTGGCGATCTCGCTGCCCCAGGTGTCGAGCAGTTCGCTCGCTTCGGGATACTTGGCCTGCGCGATCTGGGCGAGCGCGAGGCTCAGCGCCGCGCGCGGGCTGGCGTCGCCCAGCTCCATGGCATCGGTAAACGACGTTTCTGCCGAGGCGAAGCGGCCGGCATCGAGATAGGCGTCGCCCAGTGCAAGGCGCAGCGCGGCGTCATGCGGATTGGTGGTAACCGCTACCTCGGCAAGTTCGACCGCTGCATTGGCTTCGGCTAATTGCGCCGGGACATCTGCGCGCGCGGCCTGGCTTTTGGCCACAGGGCCGCCCGCGCAGCCGCTTACCAACGCGGCGGCGATAGCCGAGGCGAGGCCGAGGCGAAGAGCGGTCTTGGAGGATCTGGCGGTCATCGTTCTGTTCCCTCAGGCCTTGGTTCGTATGCGTTACTGCGCGACCCGGCGACCGAACCCGCCTTGCGGCCTGGCGCCAATGCCCTGCTGCGAGACCTTCTGGTGGCCGGAAAAGACAGTGCGACGGAAATTCTTTTCGAGCCGGTCGGCGATGTAAATCCACAGCGCGGCGACCTCCTGCGCGCTGCGTCCTTCGGGATCGACCTCCATCACCGTTCGGCCATCGATCATCGAGGCGGCGAAATCGGTGCGGTGGTGCACGGTGATTGGCGCGACGGTGCCGTGCTGAGACAGCGCAACGGCGGCTTCGGAGGTGATACGCGCCTTCGGAGTGGCTCCGTTCATGACGAAGATCAGCGGCTTGCCCGCGCGCTCGCACAGGTCGACCGTGGCGCCAACAGCGCGCAGGTCGTGCGGGCTGGGACGGGTGGGCACAACCATCAGCTCGGCCACCGCGATCACCGACTGGATCGCCATGGTTATGGCGGGCGGCGTATCGATAACGGCCAGCTTGAAGCCCTGCTGGCGCAGGATGGCAAGATCGTTGGCGAGGCGGGCGACGGTGGTCTGGGCAAAGGCGGGAAAGTCTTCCTCGCGCTCGTTCCACCAGTCGGCCAGCGAGCCCTGCGGGTCGATGTCGATCAGGACGACCGGCCCAGCGCCGGCGCGCTGCGCCTGAACGGCCAGGTGGCCTGACAGCGTGGTCTTCCCCGAACCACCCTTCTGTGATGCCAATGCCAGTACGCGCAAGGCGTGTCCCCTTTGAAAACCATCGGTCAAACAAGGCACCCGGAGGCGCTTTGGATGCTGGCTTCGCAGATCACCGTTTATTTTGGGTTAAGGGAGGGCCGGGTGATCTGCCCTTTTTGCCGCCGGGGCGTGGTTGACGGGGCTTTGGCTGCGCCCTGCCTCCGCAAAAGCACGGAGTATAAACTCTTTGCTAAACCCTCCTTTACTATGAAAGGATCGAATTGACGGGCATTGGTCCCGTCGCTTTAGGAAGCGGGATGGTTGTGCGCACGAAAACCGGCTCTGCATTTGCGCTTATCGCGGCGGCAACGCTGGTAGCGGGCGGACCGCTGCTGGCCAACGTTCGCGATGGTGTGGATGCATGGAGCAGGGGTGACTATGCTCAGGCGATTGCCCTGTGGGAAGGCCCAGCGGCGGCGGGCGATCCCGATGCGTTGTTCAATCTGGCGCAGGCATACAGGCTCGGACGCGGTGTGCCAGCGGACATGGCCTTGGCTGAAGACCTGTATCGCCGCGCGGCCCAGGCAGGGCATGTTCAGGCCGCCGATACCTATGGCCTGATCCTGTTCCAGAGCGGGAAGCATGAAGCGGCCTTGCCCTATGTCGAAGCGGCGGCGCGGCGCGGCGATCCGCGCGCGCAGTATCTGCTCGGCATTGCGCACTTCAATGGCAATCTGGTGGAGCGCGACTGGGAACGGGCCTATGCCCTGCTGACGCTGGCCAATGCGCAGGGCCTGCCGCAGGCGGCGCCCGCGATTGCCGAGATGGATGAGTATATTCCGCTAGAGCAGCGCCAGAAGGCGGCGGCGATGGCGCAGCAGCTTGAGACCGAGGCATCACGCGCGCGCGCTGTGGAGCTCGCCCAGTTCGACCTTGGTGGGGCACCGGAGGCGGCCGAGGCGCGTGCCAGTGCTCCCGCACCCAGTGCGCCAGTGCCGCGGGCGATTCCTACTACGGCGGTATCGCCGTCGGTCTCTGCCGCGCGGGCTGCCGTGGCCGAGGCGAGCCGTGCCACCGGCACCGAAAGCCCGGCCGAGGCCGGAGCGACATTTGCCCGCGCGCCTCAGCGAGTAGCGAGCCCGGCTCCGGCTCCCACCCCGACACAAACTCCCGCCCGCGCGGCGGCGGCTTTGCAAGCTGCTCCCGCTCCTTCCGCCATGACGGGACCATGGAAGGTGCAATTGGGCGCGTTCTCGGTTTCCGGAAATGCGGAACGGCTGTGGTCATCGCTCGCCGGACGCCGCGAGTTGGCAGGGGCTCAGCGCTTGCTGGTGCCGACGGGCCGTGTCACGCGTCTGCTCGCCGCGGGCTACCCCAGCCGCAGCGCTGCCGAGGCTGCCTGCTCGGCGCTCAAGCGCGGTGGACACGATTGTCTCGTTACGCGCGACTAGGCCCCTCGACTGGGGGCTTTGCAATAGGCGTTCACCTGGCTTGCGACCTCTGCTAGCGCGCTTGGGGCCATGCCGGGGAGCGCGCCTATGTCACACCATCGCGAAGCGCGTCCCGTCACCGCACCGCAGCGACTGTCGAGCCTCGACTTCATCCGTGGGATTGCGGTGATTGGCATCCTGTTCGCCAATGTGGTCGGCTTCGGCCAGTCGATCACAGCCTATATGTGGCCCGGAGCCTTCCTGACCCCGCACGGCGAGGCAGCCGACTGGCTGTGGGTGGCGCAGTTCGTGCTCGTCGATGGCAAGATGCGCGGGCTGTTCTCGCTGCTGTTCGGGGCAGGGCTGGTGCTGATGGCCGAGAAGGCGGGCGAGGACGGGCGTGGGGGGCTGATCGGCCTGCAACTGCGCCGCCTGGGTTGGCTGTTGGTGTTCGGCCTTGCCCATTTCTACTTCCTGTGGCGCGGTGACATTCTGGTGCTGTACGCGCTGATGGGCATGGGGGCTCTGTTGTTCATCGACTGGCCGCGGCGAAACCTGCTCGTGCTCGGCACCCTGCTCTATACGCTGGGGATGGTGATCAACATGGCGATCATGGCGACGCCCTTCCTCATCGCCGAAACCAGCCTTGGTGCGGGCGCGGCCATGGCCGAGACGCGGGCGGAACTGGTCGCGGCGGCGCAGGCGGAGATCGCGGGCGATCAGGCCGAGACCGTGATCCTGACGACGGGCACTTACGCCGACTTCGTCGCGAACAATCTGACCAAGCACCTGTGGGAGCCCTTCGTCGGCGCTTTGCTCTATCTGTTCGAGACCTTGCCTCTGATCATGATCGGCATGGCGCTCTATCGCTACGGCTTGTTCAGCGGCCAGCTCAAGTCCACGCGACAGTGGCGGTGGGGCTGGGCCGGGATCGTGCTCGGGTCACTGGTGACCCTCGCCATCGGGCTGTGGATCAAGGAGACGGGGCTGACATACTGGGGCACGCTGGCGGCCTTCATGGCCTTCTCGCACCTGCCGCGCCTGCCGGTGATTGTGGGGCTCGCGGCGCTGCTCGCGCTGGCCTCGCCGCGATGCCAGGGCTGGCTCGCGCGCCGGGTGCGGGCGGCGGGGCAAATGGCCTTCAGCAACTACCTGGGGACATCGATGGTGATGCTGCTGGTGTTCCACCCTTGGGCCGGCGGTCTGTGGGGCAAGCTCACGCGGCCAGAGCTCTATCTGGTGGCGCTCGGCGGTTGTGTGCTGATGCTCGCCTGGTCGCAGCCGTGGCTGAAGCGCTTCCGGTTCGGGCCGCTCGAATGGCTGTGGCGCTGCCTTACCTACGGGCGGGTGTTCCCCCTCCGCCGAACAAGGTAATATTGGGCTTGCTATTGCGAATAGATCGCATAGATTGGCTCGTGCGAATCAATCGCAGGAGTGGGTCAGACCAATGTACATCTGCATCTGCAATGCCATTAAAGAATGTGACCTGCGCAACGCTGCGCGGCTGTGTCCTGGCGATGCGGAAGGGGTCTATGGGGCGCTGGGCAAGAAGCCGAACTGCGGCCATTGCCTCGAAGAGGCCGACGACCTGATCGCCGAAGAGCGCAGCTCGGTCCTCGCACCGGCTGATATTGCGGCCTGATCGCATTCGCAAAAGCGCAGTTTTCCGCCATTTTTTGACGTCCTGACGACAGAATTCGCTTGCCCTGCCGCGGCATGGTGGCCCAAATGGCCGCACACCCCCTAAGCCAGCGGAGAAAACACATGAAGGGCGACGAAAAGGTCATCGAGTTCCTCAATAAGGCGCTCACCAATGAACTCACCGCCATCAACCAGTACTGGCTGCACTACCGGGTGCTGAAGGACTGGGGCGTGCACAAGCTGGCCGACTATGAGCGGCATGAGAGCATCGACGAGATGAAGCACGCCGACATTCTGGCCGAGCGGATTCTGTTCCTCGGCGGGCTGCCCAACTTCCAGGCTATCCACCGGCTGAAGGTGGGCGAGACGGTGGAGGAAATCCTCAAGGCCGATCTGGCGATGGAGAATGAGGCGATTCCCTTGCTGCGCGACGCAATCGCGCACTGCGAGATCGTGCGCGACTATGTCAGCCGCGACCTGTTTGCCTCGATCCTCGATAGCGAGGAAGAGCATGTCGACTTCCTCGAAACCCAGTTCGACATGATCGACCGGATGGGCCTCCAGAACTACGTGCAGCTTAACTCGTCGGCACCCAGCGAGGGCTGAGCGGCGAGCTGGCTCAACCCACTTGCCAGTAGGGCAGGCGTTCGCTGTTGACGCGGCGGACGCTGGCCAGCTTGCGATCCTTTTGCCACACCTCGGCCACGCCAGACGCCATGTTGATATCGGTCACGATCAGCGCGGTGCGCAGATCGGGCACGTCGAAAATCATGGGCGACCCGCCTGCGGCAGGTGCTGGTGAAATGTGCAGGGAATATCGATCCATCTGACCTCTCCAATGCAGCCGCTGGAAGCTTGTTCCTGTGCGGCTCAACTTGGCCCTGCAGCCTTGTCGCATGGAAATGGTGCAGGATTGTGTCAGTATCTGTCTTCAGCCTGCAAGTGGCCGAAATTTTCGCTCAATCGAACGGGTTCTTCGGACTCTTGAGCGTTATGCGCACGGGCACGGCGCCGAAGTCCAGTTCCTTGCGAATCGAATTCACCAGATAGCGTTCGTAGCTGGTCGGCAAATCGTCGAGCCGGGTGCCGAAGATCACGAACCGGGGCGGGCGCGTGCCGACCTGGGTGATGTAGCGCAGCTTGATCCGCCGACCGCCGGGGGCAGGGGGCGGGTTCATGTTCAGCGCATGGTCGAACCAGCGGTTCAGCCCTGAGGTCGAGACGCGCCGGCTCCATGCCTCGCGCAGGTCGAAGGCTGCCGAGAGCATCTGGTCGAGCCCCTTGCCGGTCACCGCCGAGACCGCCAGCAGCGGCACGCCCTTGAGCTGCGACAGCCCATCGTCAAGCGCGGCGCGCACGCCGTTGAACAGCGCGCTGGTGTCCTCGGCCACGTCCCACTTGTTGATCGCGATCATCAGCGCGCGGCCTTCGTCGATCACCTTGTTGGCGATCTTGAGATCCTGCACCTCCAGCCCGCGGGTCGCATCGAGCAGCAGCACCACGACCTCGGCATAGTCGACCGCGCGCAGGCCATCGGCGACCGAGAGCTTCTCCAGCTTGTCGACTACCTTTGCGCGCTTGCGCATCCCTGCCGTGTCAATCAGCCGAATCTTGCGGTTCTCGCCCGACTTGGGCTCGGTCCAGTCCCAGTCGATGGAAATTGAATCGCGTGTGATCCCGGCCTCGGGTCCGGTGAGCAGCCGGTCTTCGCCGAGCAGCCTGTTGACCAGCGTGGACTTGCCCGCATTGGGACGCCCGACAATGGCCAGCGCCAGCGGAGCCGCCGGGTCATGTGTTTCCAGCTCGATGCCCTCGGCCTCGGCTGCCTCGGCGGCGGCACGCATGCGGTCGGCTTCGATCGCAGCTTCGGCTTCGGCCGCGATCTGCATCAGCTCGGCCTTTTCGGCGATCAGCGGAGAGAGCGCGGTGTAAAGATCGGCAATGCCTTCGCCATGTTCGGCGCTGACCGGCACCGGCTCGCCCATGCCGAGCGACCAGCCTTCGATAATGCCGCTTTCGCCAGCATTGCCTTCGGACTTGTTGGCGATCAGAACCACCGGCACTTCCTGCTCACGCAGCCAGCGGGCGATTTCCTCGTCGAGCGGGGTCAGTCCCGAGCGCGCATCGTAAACGAACAGCGCGGCATCGGCACCGGCCAAACTGACCTGTGTTTGCGCGAGCATACGACCGGGCAGGCTTTCTGCGTCCTCGTCTTCCCACCCGGCGGTGTCGACAGCCTCGAACTCCAGCCCGAGCAAGCCTGCTTCGCCCATCCGCCGGTCGCGCGTGACGCCGGGCTGATCGTCGACCAGAGCGAGCCGTTTGCCCACCAGACGGTTGAACAAGGTCGACTTGCCGACGTTGGGTCGGCCGATGATAACCACCTGCGGGAGTTTGCGCATTTTCATGATGGGAATGCAGGTGGCGCGCCTGGCGACGGATGGCAAGTGTTCTCGCCAAGAGAGAGGCTCTCGCAGGCAGCGTAAATTCACAATTAACCTGGTGTATTTACCAAGTTTACCGACAAGTTACTAACCTTCTGGCGGCAAGGCAGTGCCGTTATGAGGAAGGTTCTTGCCGCCAGCCTGCTGATTCTTGCCGCAGGTGCGGGCGTGCCCGCGGTGGCAGAATATGCCGCGCCTCCGCCCGGTTCGCCGGAGACTGCGACCGGAAATTATCTGCAATGCGTCCCCTATGCCCGCGAGGTGTCGGGCATCAAGATTTATGGCGATGCGCATACCTGGTGGGGTCAGGCCGAAGGGCGCTACGCTCGTGGGCGTACGCCTCGCATCGGGGCCGTGATGGCCTTCGAGCCCTTCCGCAACATGACGCTGGGCCATGTCGCTGCCGTCAGCCGGATTGTCGATGCCCGTACGGTGCTGCTGCGCCACGCCAACTGGTCGGAAATCGACGGGCGGCGCGGCCAGATCGAAGACAACGTGCGCGCGGTCGACGTCTCCCCCAATAACGACTGGAGCGAGGTGCGCGTCTGGTATGCCCCCTCAGATGCGCTCGGCACAACGCACTGGCCAGTCGCGGGCTTTATCTATAACGAGAAGCCCGGCGCGCAGACTATCCCGTTCCGCTATGCCTTTGCCGACCTGCCTTCCGCCGGCAAGGCGTCCCCTCCGGCACCCCGACAGCAGGCCAGCGCGCCCTCACCTGCGCGGATGACCAGCCAGAGCGACACCTTCGCGGCTGAGCTGGCGCTTGACCGGATGGGCGGCGATGCGGGGTTCGCGCGCGCCTTTGCCAGCCTGCGCTAGGCGCAACCTTCCACAAAGCCGAGTTCGGGCATGGTGCCCACGTGCATCACGCTGACCTTGCCGTCGGCTCCGATCTCGAACCGGAGCGCGGACTCGCCGCTCTCGACGTTGGGGGCGGTGAGATCCTTGGCGGGAGGATCCTCGTACTTGTGCGGCGTTTCGCGGAAGCCGCCGAAGGTTCCGCGCACCTGCGCCTCGGTGGAGCCTGCACCGATTCCCTCGCTCAGTTGCACATCGCTGTCCGGACCGACGCTGATGCGGCGCACGAGGCCGCCCGTCACCATTGCCCAGGTGTCGGGGAAATCGGGCGAGGAGTACATCGTGCAGCCGTTACCCGCCTGTAAGTCGGGCGCGCTCCAGCTGCTGTTCTGCGGCACGGCGGCGCCGATCCTGAGATCGCCCAGGCCCTCCAGCGTAAGGACGGGGCGCTCGGCTGGCGTCATCTCCGCTGCGGGAGCGCGGTCGGACGGCGCGAGGGCTTCGCTGGCTGTTGCGTCTGGCTCCGGCGCGGGGTCGGCATCGCCTGAACAGGCGGCGAGGGCGAGCAACGGGGCGGAGATGAGCAGGATCGGTTTCATGGCCGGGTAAACTCCGGCTGCCTGCTCACGGTTCCTCGCTGCAGCCACGATTACCAGCTCCCGGTGTTTTCCATGCTTGCCCAGGGTTCTTGCGGTTCGAGGTGGCCGTCCTGCAGCAATTCGATCGAGATGCCGTCGGGAGTGCGGACGAAGGCCATGTGCCCGTCGCGTGGCGGGCGGTTGATGGTGACGCCTGCGTCCATCAGCTTCTGGCAGGTGGCGTAGATATCATCGACCCGATAGGCGAGGTGGCCGAAATTGCGGCCGCCGGTGTAGACCTCGCCCGCGCTGCCGTCTTCGGCGGGCCAGTTCCAGGTCAGCTCGACCTCGGCGACGTCCTTCTGGCCGGGCGCGGCGAGGAAGACGAGCGTGAAGCGGCCCTTCTCGTTGTCCATTCGTTTGACTTCTTCAAGCCCCAGCAGTCCGAAGAAGGCGATGGTCTCGTCCAGATCGGTAACACGGATCATCGTGTGGAGATATTTCAGCATGGAATAGGGCCTCGGTTCGTCGACGTTCAAAAACAGTTCATCGCTCGTGAGCCACATTTCGTCGCAGCACTCGAGCAGGGAGATTGTGGATGACCAGCCTTATCGACGAAACCCGTGATAGCGCCACCGAAAATTCGGCCCCGTTCTGGAAGCGACCGAAGACGCAGCTGTTCTTCGGTACGGCTCTGATCCTCTCTGCAGGTATGGTCGCGGGAGGATATCTGATGGGCGATGGCCTGCTGCGCGCGCGGCTGGCCGATCGTTCGGTGACGGTGCGTGGCCTTGCCGAACGCGACGTGGTCGCCGACCTGGCAACTTGGACGATCTCCTATTCGGCCAGCGCGGCCAACCTCGGTGAGGCGCAGGCCAGCGTCGACCGCGATACCGAACAGCTCACCGCCTTCTTCAAGGAACTGGGCTTTCCCGACGACGCGCTGCAACCGGTGGCGGTGAACGTCTCGAGCTACACCAACGATGGCTATCCCACCTTCACCGTGCGCCAGCGCATGAGCCTGCGCACCACCGATATCGAGAAGGCGCAGAGCGCGGTGCGGCGCCAGTTCGATCTGGTGCGGCGCGGGGTCATGCTCGAAGAGGGCTCGGGAATGAGCTATTCGTTCACCGGCCTAAACGAGATCAAGCCTGAAATGGTGGCGGAAGCGACTCGCGACGCGCGCGCGGCGGCGGAACAGTTTGCCGAGGATTCGGGTAGCGAGGTGGGCGCGATCCGGCAGGCGACACAGGGCTATTTCGAGATCACCAGCCGCGATGGCGACAGCGGCGGCTGGGGAAATGCCGATACGCCGTTCAAGAAGGTGCGGGTGGTGACCACGGTGGATTTCATGATCGACTAGGTAGCTCGTCCGCACAAAAGAAAAGGCCCGCACCTTTCGGCGCGGGCCTTTCCCCTGAAAAGAGTCAGAAAATTAGAAGCTGGCCGACAGCGTCACGACGACAGCGTCATCCACGAAGTCGTAGATGAAGTCGTCGGCGGTCGTCACGGTGCCCATGTCGTCAACGGTGGAAGGATTACCCTCGGCACCGACGTAGGCAACGCCAACCGAAGCCACGCTGCCCAGTGCCACGTCGGCACCGATTGACCAGTCCCAAGCCTTCTGATCGGTAGTGAAGGTCAGGTAGCCGTCGGTGTAGCCGAGGTGGCCCGACAGGCTCACCGGGGTGTTCGGGATGCCGACGCCAACATCGGTGTAGATGTAGAAGTTGTCTTCACCGTTCAGCGAATCCTGCTCGGGAGCGTAGGCGATGCCGAGGGTCACGTCAGCCGGGCCAGCGGTCACGCCAACCGAAGCGTAGGGCTCGATGTAATCCGTGTCGCCGGGGCCGGCATTCGGGTAGAGGTAGGCGAGCACACCGATGTCGTAGCTCACGACGCCAGCCGAGCCCGCGTAACCTGCGTAGATGTCGAGCTCGGTGTGGCCGAAGCCGACGGTGTCTTCATCGAGGCTCGAGCCCCAGGTGCCGACATAGAAGCCGCCGATGGCAGCATCGACGCCGCCCTGGATGGCGATATCGCCGCCCGACAGGTCAACGCCGCGGAAGCGGTATTCCGAAACGACGGCAGCGTTACCCGACAGCTCGATATCCTGCGCGGCGGCAGGAGCGGCGGCGGCGAAAACGGAACCGGCGAGAACAGTTGCAGCCAGCAGGCTGCGGACGGACGTAAGCATGGGCAATTTCCTCGATTGCTTGTTGAAACTCTGCCTCGTCCCACCTGCGTAGCAATTTCTCGGCCTCTGTTTCTCGATCGGGCCGATAACCAATTGCTCGGATGGAAAAGTTGCCAACAAGTGCTGCGTTGCACAAGACGAATTGCAGCAAGGCCGCATCTCGTGTAATTTGTGTGTCATAAACGCATCACCATTGGCGGTTTGCGGTGCGTCTGCGCCACTCTGCCTCAGTTGCCATTGTGGCAATGGTGGTGGTCGCTTGGCGATCTCGCTTGACTGTGCGCGATCCAAGGCCATTTCCAACGTCGATTATGGTTGGTTTCCTGCACAGAATGTTTGGCAAGTCTTGCGCGACGCCAGGGCCTCGCGCCAGCTTGCCCGAAGGCCGCCGTGTCTATGCGATAGGCGATGTGCATGGCCGGCTGGATCTTCTCACTGCCCTGGCTGCTGCCATCGAGAGCGACGATAAAGCCTGCGCACCGGCGCAAACCAGCGTTATCCTGCTGGGCGATCTGGTCGATCGCGGGCCCGACAGCGCGGGCGTGGTGGCCTTTGCGCGCAGCTGGCAGCAGCGCCGCGAGGTGCGCGTACTGGCGGGCAATCACGAAGAGTTGTTCCTCAGGAGCTTCCAAAGCTCCGATATGCTGCGGCACTTTCTCCGCCACGGCGGCAGAGAAACCCTCTTCAGCTACGGGCTCGACCCGAAGGCCTATTCGCTTGCCACTGTGGACCAGGTGCAGACAATGATGACCGGGGCGGTGAGCGAGGAGGAGCGCGCCTACATCGCAGGCTTCGAGGACATGATCGTGCTGGGCGATTATGTGTTCGCGCACGCCGGGATCGACCCGGCCCAGCCGATCGAGAACCAGATAAGTGCGAACCTGCGCTGGATTCGCGAGCCGTTCCTTAGCCATAAGGAGCCGCTTGGCTTTGTCGTCGTGCATGGGCACACCATTACCGATGACCCGGTGGTGCGGACGAACCGGATCGGTATCGATACGGGCGCCTATGCCAGCGGCAAGCTGACCGCGCTCGTGCTCGAAGGTGAGAACCGACGCTTCATCGAGGCCGTTTGCGACAAGGACGGCGCTATCACGACGCGGGTGCCTGATAGCTAGCATTGCGTTCGGTGTGCCGGGGAGCCTGTAAGCCGGGTTCTGTGTCCGCCGACCTTATCCTGCGTGCAGGAAGGTATCGGCGGCGGCAGCCATTCGTCTGGGCGGCCGGTTGCCCGGCGCGCTCTGGCGACCAACCCGGATCGCTCGGGGCGAAACACCCCTGCCTCTTGCGAGGCGCGCGACCCCTATGCGGTCTTGCTCCGGGTGGGGTTTGCCATGCAGGCCCTGTTGCCAGCGCCCCGGTGCGCTCTTGCCGCACCCTTTCACCCTTGCCTGTGCCCCCGAACTGACAAACAGCGCGGGCCATCGGCGGTATACTCTCTGTGGCACTTTCCCTGAGCTTCTGCCCTGAGGCCTTCACTCGGCGGGCGTTACCCGCCACCCTCGTTTCGTGGAGCCCGGACTTTCCTCGCATCTCCCGAAACGGGATTACGCGGCTGCCCGGCTCCCCGGCACGGCGCTGCTTATAGGGATGGCGCGGCCAAGCGCAAGCTAGCCCGCCTTATCGACGTACTGGTCATAGGCCTCCAGCGCCTGGGCTGCATACATCGCGCTCGGCCCGGCACCCATGTAGACGGCGAGCCCCATCGTCTCGGCGATTTCCTCCCGAGTGGCGCCGTGTTTGCGTGCGCCTTCGATGTGGAAGGTGATGCATGGATCGCATCGCGTGGCGACCGCGATGGCCACCGCCAGCAGTTCCTTGGTCTTGGCGTCGAGTGCGCCGCTTTCGTGCGCGGCGGCGGCCATCTCGCGGAAGGCTTTCATCACGCCCGGAGCGCCCTTGTGCAATTCGCGGATGGCCGGAATGAGGTTGGCGGCCATCGCGGGCCAATCCTTGAACTCTGTGTGCGACATCTGGGACAAGCCTCCGTGCGGCAGGCGAAATGCCGACCGGTCGGGAGTGGGGTGCCGCAAGGCGGGTGATCAGGAAATGATCTGGATCAAGCCCTAGCGCGTCAGCCCGCGGTCGCGGTCGAGCAGGAGCTGGAACAGGATCGCGCGGCATTCGCCGTCGATCACGCCGTCGATCAGGTCGGGCCGCCAGCGGCGCTGGAATGCCTCCACGACCCTGCGCTGGTCGGAAATGTCATAACCGAAACGGTCGAGCGCGAGCAGGAACGCGCCGTCGTTTTCGAGCGGATCGCCCAGATCGAGCCGCTGGGGCCGCGCAAGACACAGGTTCAGCCGCGCCAGCCGATACCACGGGAACAACTCGCCCGGATCGACCTTGCGATCAGGCGCGACGTCCGAATGGGCGACTACGTTGGCGCGCGGGATATCGTGCAGCTTGACGATCGAGTGGACCAGCGGGACCAGCGCTTCGATCTGCGCATCGGCGAAAGGGCGATAGCCGTTGGTGTGGCCGGGGTGATCAAGCTCGATGCCGATGCTGGCCGAGTTCACGTCGTGCACCCCGCGCCACGACGACTTGCCCGCATGCCAGGCGCGCTTGTCCTCTTCGACGAGCTGGATGATCGTGCCGTCTTCCTCGATCAGATAGTGGGCCGAGACACCCATCTCCGGGTCGCACATCCGGTTGAGCGCCGCGTCCTTGCCCACCATGTCGGTGTAGTGCAGCACCAGCATCGAGATCGGCAGTTGCCGCTCGTTCCAGTTGGGCGAGGGGGCGTGGCGGTCGACCAGATCGGCAGGGTCGAGCGGCGGCCCGTCCATGGTCAGCCGATCATTCCGGGCACGGGCGGCAGCGCGGCCCCGAGCACGAGCATCTCGTCGGCGCGGGCCGAGCGCAGTTCGCCGCCGTTCTCGCTCGCGAGCAGGTGGATCATGTGGGCAGGGGCGGTGCGGCCGGTCAGCTCGCTTTCGGGCAGTTCGCCCGCCAGCGCGCGGCCCACGCCCTCGTCGAAGGCGATCTTCGCTCCCTCGGCGCGAATCACGATCTCGGTTGCCCCGTCGCTGCGTTCGGCACCGACCATCAAGGTACCGCCGCGGACCAGCGAATCGAGCCCGATAGCCGCGAGGTTAAGCAGGATCTTCACCGCCGGCTTCGACAGCGTGTTGACCTCCAGCGCCCAGGCAAGGCTGATGCGGGCATTGCCGGAAGCCAGGCCTGCGATCAGCTCCTTGGGCTCTTCGACCGGCACCTGTTCGCCGAAGCCGCCTGCGGCTCCGAAAGCGAGCCGGAAGAACTTCAGCTTCATCGCGGTGGTCTTCGCGCTTTGCTCAAGCAGTTCGACACAGCGAGCGCGCATTTCGGGGTCGGTTTCGTCGGCGAGAAGTTCGAGGCCGTTGTTGAGCGCACCCACGGGGCTGAGCATATCGTGGCACAGGCGTGAGCAAAGGAGGGCGGCAAGATCGGTGGAGGAGGTCATGACGTGCGCTCCTTACCGGCTTGAGGCTTCTGTGAAAAGCGCTTCAAAGCCCTGTTTATTATCACGCCACAGGCCGATGGCTCCGTCTTGTCCGACTATCGCCCAGATTGCACCGTCATGCGCGGCCATGGCGCGGTCGGTGGCCGAGGGTTCGGCGGGGCCGCGTGGGTGTGAGTGATAGTAGCCTAGCACCTGCGGCCCGCCTGCGCGCGCGGCGCGGTGCGCGTCGATCAGCGCCTGCGGGTCGATCTCGAAGTGCGTTTGCGGGGAAAGGTGGACGTTGCGGGCAGGGCACGCCTCGGTGATCGTGCTGCCCTGGCCGAGCAGGAGGCCGCAGCATTCGAGTGGGGCGGTGAGCCGGGCATGGGTGCGGATTTGCTCCGCGAGCGCCACAATTAGCACCAGATCCGCTCGTCCTGAGCTTGTCGAAGGACCGCTTTTCTCTCTAGACGGGCTCATGCCGTTCTGGACCTACATGCTGCATTGCCGAGGAGGTAAGTTCTACACTGGGCATACCGACAATCTGGACCTGCGCATGGCACAACACAAGGCAGGAGCTATTCCGGGATTTACGAGCGAGAGATTGCCGGTTGAACTGGGGTGGTCGCAGGAGTTTCCATCGCGGCAAGAGGCGTTCGAGGCAGAGCGACGGATAAAGGGCTGGTCGCGGGCGAAGAAGCTTGCCCTGATCAGGGGTGATTGGGAGGCGATCTCACTCCATGCGCAAAGCAAGGACGGTCCTTCGACAAGCTCAGGACGAGCGGGTGGTGGGGGGCAGGCCGATGTCTAAGGTTGTCTCGGGGACCATCACCGCCAGTGGCCGTCTCGACAAGGCCTTGGCCGAGGCGAGCGAGCTTTCGCGTGAGCGGATCAAGGCGCTGATATCGGAGCAGAAAGTTCAGATTGCAGGCCAGCTCGCCACGTCGCCATCGGCCAAGGTTCAAGCGGGCTTGAGCTTCGTTATCCACCTGCCACCACCAGGCGATCCACAGGCTCGTCCACAGGATATCCCCCTCACTGTGGTGTTCGAGGACGCGCACCTGATCGTCGTCGATAAACCCGCCGGAATGGTGGTCCACCCGGCGGCGGGTAATCCCGATGGCACGCTGGTGAATGCGCTGCTGCACCACTGCGCGGGCCAGCTCAGCGGCATCGGCGGAGTCGCGCGGCCCGGCATTGTCCACCGCATCGACAAGGACACCTCGGGCCTGCTCGTGGTCGCCAAAAGCGATGTCGCGCACGAAGGGCTCGCCAAGCAATTCGCCGACCACTCGATCGAGCGGCGCTATCTCGCGGTCTGCGGCGGCTATCCGAGCCCGGCGCAGGGCACGATCAATGCGCGACTAGGCCGGTCCGAGCGCGATCGAAAGAAAATGGCGGTGCTCGACAACAATTCCTCGCGTGGCAAGCATGCGATCACCCATTACAAGCTGATCGAACGGCTCGATCACGCGAGTCTCATTGAATGTCGGCTCGAAACAGGGCGGACCCACCAGGTGCGGGTTCACCTTTCGTCAATCGGCCATGCGCTATTGGGAGATCCTGTCTATGGACGCGATCCGTCAGCCATACGCGACACCATTCGCAAACTCGGTTTTGCGCGCCAGGCGCTGCATGCAGCAAGCCTCGGGTTCGTCCATCCCGTTACCGGCGAGACGATACAATTCGCGACAGAATTGCCGGTCGATATGCGGGAACTCATCGACGAACTTGGTCGTTCTGATCGATGAAATGCACACACTTTGCGTGCAAAGCTCCTATAAAGGAAAAATGCTCCTGCGGGAGCATCCCAGGTGGCCCCAGCGCCGTGATGCCCATCAGGGGTCCGGCATCGGCGGTCGACACAGAAGAAAGGTAAGGGAACAGTGAGCCAAGTCCGACCTAGTGTGCCAGCCTTAGGCGGTGAGCAGAGCCTCAACCGCTATCTGGCCGAAATCAAGAAATTCCCGGTGCTTACGGCCGAGCAGGAATATATGCTCGCCAAGCGCTATCAGGAACACGAAGACCCTGAAGCTGCCGCGCAGCTCGTCACCTCGCACCTGCGGTTGGTGGCGAAGATCGCGATGGGCTATCGCGGCTATGGTCTGCCCGTGTCTGATCTCATTTCCGAAGGCAATGTCGGCCTGATGCAGGGCGTCAAGAAGTTCGAGCCTGATCGCGGCTTCCGCCTCGCGACCTATGCGATGTGGTGGATCAAGGCCTCGATGCAAGAGTTCATCCTGCGCTCGTGGAGCCTGGTGAAGATGGGCACCACCGCCGCGCAGAAGAAACTGTTCTTCAACCTGCGCCGGATGAAGAAGCAGCTCGAGGCTTACGAGGATTCCGATCTGCACCCCGATGACGTGGCCAAGATCGCCACCGATCTGGGCGTGTCCGAAACCGAAGTCGTCAACATGAACCGGCGGATGATGATGGGCGGCGATGGCTCGCTCAACACGCCGATGCGCAATGGCGAAGAAGGCTCGGGCGAGTGGCAGGACTGGCTGACCGACGACCGTCCGCTGCAGGACGAGACCGTCGCCGACGCCGAGGAGGCCCAGGTGCGCCACGGCATGCTGCTCGAAGCGATGGACAGCCTGAACGACCGCGAGAAGCACATTCTCACCGAGCGGCGGCTGACCGAGAATCCGCAGACGCTGGAAGAGCTGTCGCAGGTCTACGATGTGAGCCGCGAACGTATCCGCCAGATCGAGGTGCGCGCGTTCGAGAAGCTGCAGAAGGCGATGCAGCGGATCGCTGGCGAGAAGTTGCTGCCCGGCGTGGCCTGAGCCAACTGGCAATAAGACACGAAAAGGGGCGCGGAGGCTTATGGCTTCCGCGCCCCTTTTTTCTTTACTCTCTAGGGAACTTCGCGGGCGATCAGAGCTGGTTGACCCGCGCCAGCAGCTCTTCGTAGCGCCCCTCCTTCTCGGCATCGCGCATGAACTGTGCGTTGGGCACCAGCACCTCGCTCGGGGTCTTGTCAGCGGTCAACAGCGCCAACGCCTGGTCGATGTAGGTGTCGAGCGGCAGGTAGCCCTCACGGGTCGACTGGCCGGGGGTGAGTTCGGTCTGCACCGCGGGCGGGGCGAGTTCGATCACTTCCACCTTGCCCGTCAAGGCCATGCGCAGCGACTGGGTATAGGAATGCAAGGCCGCCTTGGTGGCGCAATAGGTCGCCGTGCGCGCCATCGGCACGAAGGCAAGGCCCGAGCTGACATTGATAATCGCCGCATCGGCCTGCTTAGAGAGGTGCTCGACGAAGGCGTCGGTCATCCGGATCGGACCGAGCAAGTTGGTGCTGATCGTCGCCTCGGAATCGGCAAGGTCGCGCGGGGCGGCGATGTCTTCAAAGCGCATGATCCCGGCGTTGTTCACCAGCACGTTGACCGCCGGGTACTCAGCGATCACCTCGCTGGCGAAGCGGGCGATATCGGCGCGATCGCCGGCGTCGACGGTCATCGCGTGGATGTTCGGATAGCCCTCGGCAGTTTCCGCCAGACTGGCAGCGGTGCGCCCCGCCACGATCACCGTGTTGCCCAGATCGTGCCAGCGCCGGGCCAGTTCGCGCCCGATGCCGCTGCCACCGCCGGTGAGGAGAATGGTGTTGCCCGATGTCTTCATGGTCGTGTCCTTTCTGCTTGCCACGACAGTCCAGATAGACCGATACTCTCCTTTGGAAAGTAGGCACCGAAAAGTGCTGTAGTTACCCAAAGGTGAGAAATGGAAAATCCGGGCCACACAAGCTATGCCGACGATCCGAAAATCGACGCGTTGGTAAATGAAACCATCGGCCGCGTGGCCGACAAGTGGACTCTGCTGGTGCTTGAAGCGCTTGAGGAAGCGGGCGCGCGTCGCTTCAGCGATCTTGGTCGATCGGTTCCCGGCATCAGCCAGAAGATGCTGACCCAGACCTTGCGGCAGATGGAGCGCGAGGGTCTGGTCTCGCGAGAAGTCTTTGCCGAAGTGCCGCCGCGGGTCGAATACCGGCTGACCGACCTCGGCCACGAACTTGGCGAGGCCTTCTGCGGCGTGTGGCAATGGGCCGAGCGCAATCTTGCGCGGATCGAGGCTGCGCGCGCCGATTACGACGCGCGCAAGGCGCCGTAGCGCTTAGCTAGGCGCAGCGAGGTCCAGCACGGCGGTGATCAGCGCCTCCGCGCCCAGCGTCACCGTGGCTTCGCCGTCGATGCGAAAGAATGGCGAATGGTGCGAGGGGACGGGCGGGCCGCCGTTGGCTGCCGCTTCGATGTCCGCCAGCGGGGTGCTGCCGATGGAGATGAAGTAGCCGGGGACGCCGGTCTCCTCTGTGACGAAATAGGCAAAGTCCTCCGCGCCCATGCCGGTCTGCTTCTGGACCACCACGGCATCCTCGCCGAAGGCTGAGCGCAACGCCGTATCGAGCCGCCGCGCCAGCGCATCGTTGTTGATGTTGGCCGGGGTGCCATACTGGTGGGTGACCTCGGGCAGCATGTCCTCGCCAATGCCATGCGCGCGCGCCGTGCCCACCGCGACACGCTCGATAGCCTCCAGCAGTTGCGCGCGCACTGCCGGATCGTTGCTGCGCACGGTCAGCTGCAGTTCGGCGCGGTCGGGGATGATGTTGCGCTTGGTCCCGGCGTTGAACATGCCGACCGTGATCACCGAGGGGTCCAGCGGTGCCACCTCGCGGCTGACGATGCCTTGCAGCCCGGTCACGATCTCTGCCCCGATATAGACCGGGTCGCGCCCGGCGTGCGGATAGGCCCCGTGTGCGCCCACTCCGTGGACTACAATGTCGACCGCGTCGGAACTCGATGAAACGAGATTGGAGCTGTCGGCTATGTTGATCGTGCCCACCGGGGAGCCGGCCGACGAATGGAAGGCGAGGGCATAGTCGGGCTTGCCGAAGCGCTCGTAAAGCCCGTCTTCGAGCATGGCGCGCGCGCCGCCGAGCCGCTCTTCTGCTGGCTGGACCACCAGCATCACCGTGCCCGACCAGTCATCGGTATGGCCGGCGAGATAGCGGGCAATGCCAACCAGTGCGGTGATGTGCGAATCGTGCCCGCAGGCGTGCATGACCGGATATTCGACTCCGTCTGCATCGACCTGCGTGACGGTGGAGGCATAGGCGAGCCCGCTGTCTTCCTTGAGCGGCAGCCCGTCCATATCGGCGCGTAGCATGACCAGCGGCCCCTCGCCATTGCGCAGCATTCCCACTACGCCGGTACCGCCGACATTCTCGGTCACTTCGGCCCCGGCTTCGCGCAGCTCCTCGGCCATGCGCGCGGCGGTCTGCACTTCCATGAACGACAGCTCGGGGTTGCGGTGGAAGTGTTCGAACAGCGCGGCGAGGTGGCCGTCCCAGTCGGCCTCGATGGCGGCGGCCATCTCTGCGTCCTGCGCCAGAGTGGGTGTGGCCGTGGTGGAAACAAGCAGGGCGGCGAGTAGGGTGGTGCGGATAATGGGGAAAATTCCTTAAAAGCGACCGATGGCGGCGCACATAGTGCCGAAATCGCCTGATGTTACAAGTGCGTCCAGGAGGTGGATTTTCATGGCGCTGCCTTCCCGCTATGACAGCCGCCATATGGTCATGCGTATCTTTATCTGGCTCGGTCGCCTTATCGTGGCTTTCGTGGTGCTGAGCCTGCTCGCAGTGGGCCTGTGGCGCTTCGTGCCAGTCCCTGTCACCGCCACCATGCTGATGGACGAGAACGGCTACACCCGCGATTGGGAGCCGCTCTCGCGGATCGACCGCAACATGGTCTCCGCTGTGATCGCGGCCGAGGACAGCAAGTTCTGCGAACACTCCGGGTTCGATGCCGAGGCAATCGAGCAGGCGATCGAGGAGCGCATGGCGGGCAAGCGCGAGCGCGGTGCCTCGACCATCAGCCAGCAGACTGCCAAGAACGTGTTCCTGTGGCAGGGCGGCGGCTTCTTCCGCAAGGGGCTGGAGGCCTGGTTCACCTTCCTGATCGAGCACCTGTGGGGCAAGCGCCGGATCATGGAAGTCTACCTCAACGTCGCTGAAACGGGGATCGGCACCTATGGTGTCGCCGCCGGGGCCGAGCGCTATTTCCAGCATTCGCCGGCTCAGCTGAGCGAAAGCGAGGCGGCGCGGATGGCGGCGGCGTTACCAAGCCCGAAGAAGCGCGCCGTGGTCAATCCCACGGGCTTCACCCGGCGCTATGGCAATTCGATCCGCGCGCGCATTGGCGTGGTGAGACGTGACGCGCTCGACGCTTGCGTCTACGAGTGATGCGATGAGCGGGGCGCACAGCCATAGCCATGGGCACAGCCATGGCCACGATCATGGGCATTCGCATGCGCCCAAGGACTTCGGGCGGGCCTTTGCTATCGGCATTGTCCTCAACACCGTGTTTGTCGCGGTGGAGGCGATTTACGGTTATATCTCGGGCTCGATGGCGCTGGTAGCCGATGCCGGGCACAACCTCAGCGACGTGCTCGGCCTGATCATCGCCTGGGGCGCGAGCGTTGCGGCCAAGCGGCCCGCCACGGCGCGCTTCACCTATGGCCTCAAGAGCTCGACCATCCTGGCAGCGCTTGCCAATGCCATGCTGCTCCTCATCGCAATCGGAGCGATCCTGTTCGAGACCGTACACCGGCTGATCGAACCCGTCGAACCGGAAGGTTGGACGATGGTCTGGGTGGCGGGCGTGGGCATCGTCATCAACACGGCAACCGCGCTGATGTTCATGCGCGGGCAGCACGACGATCTGAACGTACGCGGCGCTTTCCTGCACATGGCGGCAGATGCGCTGGTGTCGGTTGGCGTGGTGGTGGCGGGCGTGGTGATCTTGCTCACCGGGGCGGTGATTATCGATCCGCTGGTCAGCCTCGTGATCGTGGCGGTAATCGGCTGGGGCACCTGGGGGCTGCTTAAGGACAGCGTCCGGCTGGGCCTCGCCGGTGTGCCTGCCGGGATCGACGAAGAGGCGGTGTTCGCCCGATTGAAGCGCCTGCCAGGGGTGAGCGACGTCCACCATGTCCATATCTGGGCCATGAGCACGACCGAGACCGCGCTCACCGCGCATCTGGTGATGCCGGGCGGCCATCCGGGCGATGCCTTCCTTCGCGAGGCGGCGCACGAGCTGGAGCATCACCACGCCATCGGCCACGCGACCTTCCAGGTCGAAAAAAGCCATCAGGCCTGCGAAGGTTGCGCCTGAGAAGCTTGCGGTAACGCCGGTGTAACCCGTTGCGCCTGCCCTCATTACGGTAATTTACCTGTCGGTTTGCCTGCATCTTGTCATGATCGCGGCGATAACCGGGCTGTGGCCCGCGTGGGCGGATCCGGGGCTTCCGCGTCGCGCTGGCAGTGGCCTTTCGCGAAAGGACCGACAATGACCGCCGCCAACCATTCCTTCGACCAAACCGAAGCCGCGCAAGCCCTGTCCGACCGGCTGATAATGGCCTGCGAGGCAGTGGTGCGCTGTCGCGCTGCCAGCTTCCGCCAGAGCTTCGGCCTGACCGAGATTCATTATCGCCTGCTGGCGCAGGTCAATGCCCATGCGCCGATCACGCTGGCGGCGCTTGCGGGCAATCTCAACCGTGACTGCGGACAGGTTAGCCGGATGGTGAAGATGCTCACCACACGAGGCCTGATCGCGAGGCCACCCAATCCCGCACCGCGCCCGCTGGCCATTCGCCTGACTGCCATGGGGCAGACGATCTGCCATGCCATGGCCCGGATTGCGCAGAACAGCGAGCAAGCGATCGCGGCCTTGCTGCCCGAGGAGGACAAGGTCCAGGCTTCGCTCGCGGTCGAGCGGCTTTATTGCGCCGCGCGCACGGTGCTGGAAGAGGACCGTCTGGAACCTGCCTGAGCAGTGTCTTGGGGGCCTGGGTTAGCCGCGGCTTCGCGCTCGTCCAGCCAGCGGGTCCGGATCATCTCCGAGGTCTCGCGCGAGCCGTCATGGCTCCATCCGGGCGGCCTGATCAGGTAGCCAAGCTTCGCTCGCCACGGCGCGCGCCGCAGGTCTTGCGCGATGCCGACCCACTCGTGGAATGCGGCCCACAGCACCCCCGTGATCCCGCCCGTGCGTTCGAGCGGCTTCACGATGCCGTAGCGCACCGCCTCGGCGTCGGTCTCGGGCACGAAGGTGCCGAAGATACGGTCCCATACGATGAAGACGCCTGCGAAGTTGGCGTCGAGATAGCGCGGGTTGGTGGCGTGGTGGACGCGGTGATGCGAGGGCGTGTTCATCACTGCCTCGAACCAGCGCGGCATTCGGTCCACTGCCTCGGTGTGGATCCAGTACTGGTAGATGAGGTTCAGGCCGACGAGGAAGAACACCATCGCCGGTGGAAAGCCGATCAAGAACAGCGGCAGGCGAAACACGAACGAGAGCGCGATAAAGCCCGTCCAGGTCTGCCGCAGTGCGGTAGAAAGGTTGTAATGCTCGCTTGAGTGGTGGACCACATGCGCCGCCCAGAACCAGCGCACCCGGTGCGCCGTCCGGTGGAACCAGTAATAGGCCAGATCGTCGAGCACGAAGGCGAGCGGCCAAGCCCACCACACGTAGCCGATATCGAACAGCCGGTGCTGATGGACAGCCATGGCCATGGCGAGCACTGCGCCGCCAGTAATCAGCCCGGCCAGCACGCTGCCAATGCCGAGCGCAAGGGATGTGAAAGTGTCGCTGCCGGTATAGCGCACGCGCCCGCCACGCTGTCCAAGCCATGCTTCGGCCAGCATTGTCACGATGAAGGCGGGGATCGCCAGCAAGGTGGGATCGGGCAGGTCCATCGGACCTGAATAGGCGTTTTGAAAAAGAGTTGCGAGGAGAAACTTACCTAATAGGGTAGGCAAGGGCGCAGAGGCCGCAGTGGCCTTTGCACCCTTTTGCCTGTCCTATTGCTCCGTCGGCTCGTTGGCCGCTTCGGGCAGCGCGCCAAGCGGATCGGCTTCGACCATCTGCGCGACCTGTTCGTAAGCCGTGGCGTTCTGGTTCATCTGCTCGGCCACGGGCGGATTCTGTTCGCCGACCTGGCGAAAAAACATGCTGGCATCGCGCAGAAGCTTGGCGGCGAGTTGGGCGTTGTTGGACATGGTTTGGCTCCTTCTAAGGCCACGCGCCGAGCAGGCGCGCGACATGGGTGCGCGTCAGAACTGACAGGGCGCACAAAAGCAGGCCCCCGAAGGAGCCTGCGCGAAAATCCGACAAATATTGGCCGGGTGGGAGGCGAGGCGGCCCGCGATTAGGCCGCCTGCTCCTTCTTCTTGTCGTCGTCGTTAGAGACCACGCGGACGGGTTCCTTGCGGCCCTCGACCACGTCGGCATCGACGACAACTTCCGAAACGCCTTCCATGCTCGGCAGATCGAACATGGTGTCGAGCAGCAGGCCCTCGACGATCGAGCGCAGGCCGCGCGCGCCGGTCTTGCGCTTGATGGCCTTCTGAGCGATCTTTTCGAGCGCCTCGTCGGTGAAGGTCAGTTCGACGTCTTCCAGCTCGAACAAGCGGGCATATTGCTTTACCAGCGCGTTCTTCGGCTCCTTCAGGATCGTCACCAGCGCATCGACATCGAGGTCGTGCAGGGTGGCGATCACCGGCAGACGGCCGACGAATTCGGGGATGAGGCCGAACTTCAGCAGATCCTCAGGCTCGCACTTTTCGAGCATTTCGCCCACGCGCGCCTTGGCCGGGTCCGACACGTTGGCGCCGAAGCCGATCGAACGCTTCTGCAAGCGGTCGCCGATCACCTTTTCGAGGCCCGCGAAAGCGCCGCCGCAAATGAACAGGATGTTCGTGGTGTCGACCTGCAGGAACTCCTGCTGCGGATGCTTGCGCCCGCCCTGCGGCGGAACCGAGGCGGTGGTGCCTTCCATCAGCTTGAGCAGCGCCTGCTGCACGCCTTCGCCGCTGACGTCGCGCGTGATCGAGGGGTTCTCGGCCTTGCGCGTGATCTTGTCGATCTCGTCGATGTAGACGATGCCGTGCTGGGCCTTCTCGACGTTGTAGTCGCTCGCCTGCAGCAGCTTGAGGATGATGTTCTCTACGTCCTCGCCCACGTAACCGGCTTCGGTCAGCGTGGTGGCGTCGGCCATGGTGAAGGGCACGTCGAAGGTGCGCGCCAGCGTCTGCGCGAGCAGCGTCTTGCCCGAGCCGGTCGGGCCGACGAGCAGGATGTTCGACTTCGCAAGCTCGACATCGTTACCTTTGCCGGCGTGCTTCAAACGCTTGTAGTGGTTGTGAACCGCGACCGAGAGCACGCGCTTGGCGCGTTCCTGCCCGATCACATAGTCGTTCAGAGTGTTGCAGATATCGATCGGGGCAGGGACGGAACCGTCCTTCTTGCCGCCGACGCCGACCTTGGCCTCTTCACGAATGATGTCGTTACACAGCTCGACGCATTCATCGCAGATGAACACGGTCGGCCCGGCGATCAGCTTGCGCACCTCATGCTGCGACTTACCGCAGAAGCTGCAGTAAAGGGTGCTCTTGCTATCGGATCCGCTCAACTTTGTCATAATCCTTGTCCAATGCGCGCCCCTGTTGCCCTACCGCCGAGGCGCATGCCTGACGGGAGAGTCGAATGGGGTAGTCTAGGCGTCGTGTGCCCAAGATCAATTCCCATAAGCCTTAATTCGTTCGGCTTGAGGGGTCCTGAACGCACACGGTTGCCAAATGGCTACAGTGTCCCTCCGGTTTGCCCGGTTTCGGGACACTGTGGCCCCAACTTATTCAGGAGCGCCGCCCGAACCTTCGGTGGCGCTATCGTCCTCGCCCTTAGGGCGATGGGCGAAGACCGCGTCGACGAGACCGAATTCCTTGGCTTCGTCGGCCTCGAGGAAGGTGTCGCGATCCATTGCGCGTTCCACCGTTTCCAGATCCTGTCCGGTGTATTTCACATAGAGGTCGTTCATCCGCGCCTTGATGCGGAGGATTTCCTTGGCCTGAATCTCGATGTCCGAGGCCATGCCGCGCGCGCCGCCCGAGGGCTGGTGGATCATGATCCGCGCGTTCGGCAGCGCCACGCGCATGCCCGGCTCACCGGCGGCAAGCAGGAACGAGCCCATCGATGCGGCCTGGCCGATGCACACGGTGCGCACCTTCGGCTTGATGTACTGCATGGTGTCGTGGATCGCCATGCCGGCCGTCACCACGCCGCCGGGCGAATTGATGTACATGCTGATATCCTGCGAGTTCTCGCTTTCGAGGAACAGCAGCTGGGCCACGATCAGCGAGGCCATGTTGTCCTCCACCTGGCCGGTCACGAACACGATGCGTTCGCGCAGCAGGCGGCTGAAGATGTCGAAGCTGCGCTCGCCACGGCTGGTCGATTCGACCACCACGGGTACGAGAGCGCCGGTCATGGGGTCGGTGTGGAAACGGTCCTTGGCGTCGCCGAAAACGTCGAACATGAATATCCCTTCGTGTGATCCGAACGCTATGTCGCGTCTGGCCGCGCGATGTTCAAGGGGCTTGATCACTGGACCTGTGCATCACTGACTATGTAACCGGCCCGCGACCCGAGCGCAGAGCCTTAGTGGCATGGAATGCGCTTGTTCCATGCTCGCCTCGCCCTCCGTATTTTTACTTGGAGCTCTGGAGCCAGGTGTATTGGTGTGGGAGAGTTTTCCGGTGTATTCATTTCGATACAAAAGCACTCTTGCCGCAGGGCGGGCGCGTGTTTAGCCCTGTTGTTATGGGAGAAGGGCGGATCACTCGTTTGCGGCGCGGTGCCGTTGGGGCCAGCGCCGCCGCCTTGGCCTTGGGGTTTACGCCTTGGTCCGCGCCCGTCTTTGCCCAGGCTGATGGAGCAAGCGAGGATGTTGCTCCTGCGCCGCCAGCCGAGGGCGCCGCGCGGGAGGTGTTCACTCCGGCCGACTTTGCCAGTTTCGCCCCGCGCAGCGCGCTCGACATGCTTGAGCGCGTGCCCGGCTTTGCGATCGACGACCGCGGCGGTGGGCAGGGGCGCGGGCTGGGGCAGGCTTCGGGCAACGTGCTGCTCAACGGCGAGCGACTTGCTTCGAAGTCGGATTCGATCACCGACCAGCTCGCGCGCATCCCGGCAGGCAACGTCATTCGTATCGAGATCGTCGACGGCGCCGCACTCGATGTGCCCGGGCTGACGGGGCGGGTCGCCAACATCGTCGCCAATTCGACCGGCGGGGTGCAGGTGCAGTTCGAATGGCGTCCGCAACTGGCTGCGGAATATTCGAAGAACCGCTGGCTCGAAGGGGTGATCTCGGCCTCGGGCACGTTCGGCGCGCTCGACGTCACTGTGGCTGCCGAGGGCAAGCCGTTTTACGGTGGATCAGGTGGGACGAACTATGTGACCTTCGCCAGTGGCCGGGTGGAGGAGCGCTTCAGTACCGGGCTCGAACAGGGCGACGACACCAAGTATTCGACCTCCCTGCGCTATGGACTGCCGGGCGGGGCGGTGGCGAACATTAATGCCTCGCTGCTCCTGCGTCGCTTCCGCGAGTGGGAGCGCGAGCGCACGCTCAGCCCCGATGTCGCCCCGCTATACGAGGAAATCTTCTCGCTCTCGCGCGGTTACGACTACGAGGTCGGCGGCGACCTGGAGTTCGCGCTCGCAGGAGGGCGATTGACGCTGATCGGGCTCGAGCGCTACGACCGGCTCACTTTCCGCTCGCAGTCCGAGGTCGATCCGGCCACCGGGGTGCCTGTCACCGGTATTCTTTTCAGCAGGTTCACCGAAAGCGGCGAGCGCATCGGACGCGCCGAATACGACTGGGCCATGCTCGACGGCGACTGGCAGCTTTCGGGAGAGGCCGCGTTCAACCGGCTCGACCGCACGTCCGATCTGTTCACCCTGGAGCCCGACGGCACCTTCACGCCGCTCGATTTCCCTGCGGGGACGGGGGGGGTGACCGAAGACCGGTATTCGGCAAGCATTTCACATAGCCGGGCGCTCACACCCACCGTTTCGATGCAGCTGATTGTGGGCGGAGAGTATTCGCGCATCCAGCAGACGGGCAGCGGCGCGCTGGCGCGCAGTTTCCGCCGCCCGAACGGTTCGCTGTCGCTATCCTGGTCGGCGAGCGAGCGGCTCAATGTCTCGCTCAAGATCGAGCGGCGCACCGGCCAGCTCGACTTTGCCGACGTGCTGGCCGAGGTGAACCTTGCCGACGACAACCAGAATGCCGCCAACAACGAGCTTCGCCCCGACCAGCGCTGGGCCTACGATCTGGAAGCGGCGCGCGATTTCGGACCCTGGGGCAATGCCACCTTGCGCATCTTTCAGCGCGACTTTTCGGACTACACCACCTTCGTGCCCACCCCCACGGGAGGCTCGGCGCGGGGCAATATCGAAACGGCGCGAATTCAGGGCGTCGAACTATACGGCACCGTTCGGTTCGAGCCGGTCGGGTTCACCGGAGCGCGGCTCGACTATTCGCTGAACCTGCGCGAATCGTCCTACACCGATCCGGTGCTGGGCGGGGCGCTGCCGGTGGGCTTTGCCGAACCGTTCGAACTTGAACTGGACTGGCGACACGACATCCCCGTTACCGACTGGGCATGGGGCGCTGCGCTGCGCCGGACACGGTTCAATCCCAGCTACCGTGTCGCCGAATACGGCTACGACCATCGCATCGGCAATGCCTTGGCGCTGTTTGTCGAACACAAGGATCTGCTCGGGCTTACCGTGCAGGCCAAGATGTCGAACCTGCTGCAGGACGAACTGGTCTACGACCGTTACGTGTTCGACGGCCCGCGCGGCGCCGACAACCTGCTGTTCCGCGAGAATCGGCGCCGCGAGATCGGGCGGGTGATGGAGTTCATCGTCAAAGGCAGCTTCTGAGCAAACGAAAAGGGCGGCCCCTTGCGAGGCCGCCCTTTCGCTTGTTCTTGAAGGCGCGAATTACTCGGCGTCAGCCTTCTTGGCAGGCGCTTTCTTGGCTGCAGGCTTCTTTGCCGGAGCCTTCTTGGCTGGAGCTGCCTTGGCCTTGGTCTCGCCATCGGCGGCCTTGGCCGGAGCCTTCTTCGCCGGGGCCTTCTTGGCAGGCGCTTTCTTTGCCGCCGGCTTGGCCTCGGCCTCGCCGTCAGCAGCTGCCTTCTTGGCCGGAGCCTTCTTCGCGGCAGGCTTCTTGGCCGGAGCCTTCTTGGCGGCGGGCTTCTTGTCCTCGGTGCCGGCTTCGTCGGCCTCGATCGCGGCTTCGATCTCCTCGCGGGTCACTTCGCGCTCGGTGACGTCGGCCTTGTCGAACAGGAAGTCGACGACCTTATCCTCATAGAGGGGCGCGCGCAGCTGAGCCTGAGCCATAGGCTCGTTGCGGACGTAGTCCACGAACTGCTGACGCTGCTCGGCTGGATACTGCTGCGCGGCCTGCTGGATCAGCATGCCCATTTCCTGCTGGCTGATCTCCACGCTATTGGCCTGGCCGATTTCCGACAGCAGCAGACCCAGACGCACGCGGCGTTCGGCGATGCGCTTGTAGTCGTCCTTCTCGGCTTCGATCTCTGCCTTGGCGGCTTCGGGATCTTCCTCGCGAGCGGCTTCGGCTTCCAGCTGCTGCCAGATCTGGTCGAACTCGGCTTCGACCATGGTCGGCGGGACGGGGAAATCGTGGCTGGCAGCCAGCGTATCGAGCAGCTGGCGCTTCATCTGCGTGCGGGTGAGGCCGGCGCTTTCCTGCTCCAGCTGGCCCTTCACGAGGCCGGTGAGCTGTTCGAGGCTCTCGAGGCCGAGCGACTTGGCGAAGTCTTCGTCGATCTTGCTTTCGGCTTCGACCTTCACCTGCTTCACGGTGATCGCGAACTGGGCTTCCTTGCCCTTCAGGTGCTCGGCCGGATAGTCTTCGGGGAAGGTCACGGTGATGGTCTTTTCCTCACCGGTCTTCACGCCCGTCAGCTGTTCTTCGAAGCCGGGGATGAACTGGCCCGAGCCGATCACGAGCGGGGCATCTTCGGCCTTGCCGCCTTCGAATTCCACACCGTCGACCGAGCCGACGAAATCGATGATGACCTGATCGCCCTCGGCGGCCTTCTTGGTCTTGGCCGCGTCCTTGTAGCTCTTCTGGCCCTCGGCGATCTTGCCCAGCGCCTCGTCGATCTGCTCGTCGCTCACGGCGACGGTCAGCTTTTCGAGCTTCAGGCCTTCGAGCGCAGGCACCTCGATCTCGGGCAGCACTTCCAGCTCGACGGTCAGCTCGGCATCCTTGCCCTGCTCATAGCCGTCGGTCATGTCGACCTTGGGCTGCAGCGCGGGGCGCAGCTTCTTTTCGGCCATCAGCTCGTCGATTGCGCCGCGCAACGTGGTGTTGAGCACGTCGGCGTGAATCGCCTCGCCGTGCATCTTCTTCACGAGGTTGGCCGGGACTTTGCCGGGGCGGAAGCCGGGCATCTTCACCTGCGGGGCGATCTTCTTGATCTCAGCGCCGACCTTGTCGGCGATGTCGCTGGCGGGGATGGTCAGCGTATAGCCACGCTTGAGGCCTTCATTGGTGGTTTCGACGATCTGCATTGCCATATCTGGTTCTTTCAGGCCTTCTAATTGCTGCGGACCGGGCACGAACACCCGCATCCGATAGCCGGGTATCGGGGCGCCAACCGAAACTGGTGCGGGCGAAGGGACTCGAACCCCCACATCTTGCGATACTGGTACCTAAAACCAGCGCGTCTACCAATTCCGCCACGCCCGCGGCCCGACGATGAGCTGCAAGATGGCAAGCCACCTCGCAAAAATCGAAGCCGCGCCCTTAAAGGGCAGCGCGGCAAAGGGCAAGCACGAAGGGTGGTTGGCTGTGCGGATCGGCATTGCCACGCGGCGGGCTGCGTTATAGGGGCCTTGCCCCATGAGCGAAGAGCAAACCCCCGAAACCGCCCCCGAGGCGACCCCGGCCACCCCCGCAGCTGCGGACGTGCCGCCCGATCACCTCGCGATCGACCCGCGCAGCCCGCATTTCGATGGCGACAAGCTGCAACGCGGCGTCGGCATCCGCTTCAAGGGCCGCGAACGGCGCGACATCGAGGAATATTGCATTTCCGAAGGCTGGGTGCGCGTGCAGGCCGGCAAGGCGATGGACCGCAAGGGCCGCCCGCTGACGATCAAGCTGAAGGGCGAGGTCGAAGCCTGGTACGAAGACCTCGGCGAAGACGCGCCGCTCGCGAAGGCCTGATTTTACTGGCCCGGAGCATCTTGCTCCGGGTTGGGTGCCATCCATAGCTGTTCCATCGGGAAGGGGTAGCGGAATGAGACGGACCACTTCATGCCGCCCAGCTCGATGGCTCCGCGCGGTCTGCGCGATGCGATGAATGGGCGCAGTTCGTCCAGTTCGGCGGATGGCAGATAGAGGCTGTAACCGTCGCCGGTGCGGACAGTGCGCGCATCATCGAGACCGGGCCAGTTGGCAGGCCAGGCAACCACATCCTCGCGGGCATGGCCGTAGGGCCAGATCATCACCTCGACGAACTCCGGCAGCCATGGCTGCGCCTGCGGATGGGAATAGTCGAGCAGCTTCCAGTAGGCTCTGCGCAGATCCTTCGGCAGGTGCATAGAGCCGGTCCCGTCGTTGAGGTAGCCGAAAGTCGAGATGAACACCGGCTCCTCGCGATAGAGCAGCAGCGAGAGTTCGTGCCGCACCGGATCGCCATCCGCGAGATCATAACGGCCTGCCCTCAGAGCGGGGTCGAGATCGTTCGTGATGGCCAGCAGATCGCTCTGCTCCTGCGCATTGAGCCGCGCCTGTCGGAACCCGGCCTTTGTGCGGTAGATGACGAGGCCATCGTCATAAAGGGCAAGGCGCGGTGAATCCGAACCTGTCATCGGGCTCCACCGCGCACTTTCGATCAACACCAGCAGCGGCATCGGCTTGCCGCTCGCACGGGCTTCGGCGAGCATCGCAGGCCTCTGGAAGAACTCTATCGGCGCAGGATCGTAAGGCGCTGGCTGGGATGCCTGTTCGTTAGCAGCCCAGTTCTCGTCAGCATTGCCGCATCCGATAAGTGCGAGCGATGCCAGTCCGGCGATGAAGGCCCGGCGCAGGCGGCCCAGGGCCTGCAAATCAAACAATCGGGTCGTTCGGGTCGTCGTATTCCGGCCGCACCTTCGTAACCAGCCGCAGCACGCCATAGCCAAGCAGCGCGCTGATCACCGAGCCGACGAGGATGCCGATCTTGGCCTCTTCGCGCAGCAGGCGCATCATGTCGCCAGCGCCGGGGAAGGCCAGCTCGCCGATGAACAGGCTCATCGTGAAACCGATCCCGCACAGGATCGATACGCCCCAGATCTCGGCCCAAGAGCAATCCTTCGGCTTCTGGACGACGCCGAGCTTCACCGCAGCAAACACGCATGAGAAGATGCCCAGCTGCTTGCCGAGCACGAGGCCTGCGGCGACGCCCAGCGGCAGGGGGTCGAACAGATTTTCCACGCCGATATCCGACAGATCGACGCCCGCGTTGGCAAAACCGAATATCGGCACCACGAGATAGGCGTTCCACGGCACCAGCGCGTGCTCGGCATCCTCGAGCATCGAATTGCCGTCGCGCTTCTTCATCGGGATGGTCAGCGCTGCAAGCACCCCGGCGATCGTCGCATGAATGCCTGAGAACAGCACGAACAGCCACAGCACGATCGCAGCGATGACAAAGGGCCACAGGCGGCTGACGCCGAAGCGGTTCAAGGCCACCATCACCCCCAGGACAACGGCGGCCGCCGCAAGCCAGGCGAGCGAGAGGTGGGCCGTGTAGAAAATCGCGATGATCAGTACTGCGCCAATATCGTCGACAATGGCGACGGTAAGCAGGAACAGCCGTAGCGGTGCGGGCACGCGGGTGCCGAGCAAGCCGATCACGCCCATGGCGAAGGCGATGTCGGTGGCGGCAGGAATGGCCCACCCGCGCGCAAGCCCAGGTTCGCTACCAGCCAGCAGCATGTAGACGGCGGCCGGCGCGGCCATGCCGGCGATGGCGGCCAGCACCGGGAGGTTGCGCTGCTTTGGATCGGACAGATTTCCCGCGATCAGCTCGCGCTTCACTTCCAGCCCGACGACGAAGAAGAAGATCACCATCAACCCGTCGTTGATCCACAGGTGCATGGTGTTGAGGTAAAAGGTCTCTTTCGACCAAAGGTAACCCTGAAACAGCTCATGATAGGCGCCGCTGACGCCGGAATTTGCGACGATCATCGCCAATGCTGCAACCGCTATCAGCAGGATGCCTTCGAAGCTGTCGGCTTTGAACAGGGCCTTAAATGGGCGGACGGCGGTGGTGATCAGGGAAGGCTGGTTCATCTCGCCGCCACATTTCGCAGATGCGGGAGGGATTGCAAGCCCGCCCTTTTCCCTTCTGATACATTTTTGTTGGCAAATTTGCTGGCGATTACGTTGAGTAGTCACTCGATATCATATAGATAAAGATACTTATTAGAACGAAGGGGCGCGTTCATGGGTGTCGAACTTTTCCGAGGCGTGGAATGGCTTGCGCTCATCCAGTACGAATTGCTTCTGTTCGCTGGGGTCTTCTTCCTCATTGGTGCCGCCGACGAGTTTGCAGTCGATCTGATCTATCTGTGCAAGCGCTGGCGTGGTGAACTGCGCACCCTGACTATGGCGACTCGCAACGTTGCCGATCGCCAACTTTCGGGTCTGGCAGTGGTGATGATTCCCACCTGGCGTGAAGAGAAGGTGATTGCCCACACAGTTGCCCATGCGCTGTCGGCCTGGCCGCAGGCGGACCTGCGAATCTACGTCGGGTGCTACTCGAACGACTCGGGAACTCTGGAGGCGGCCATGCGCGGCGCCGGGGGCGACCCGCGGCTGCGTATTGTGGTCCATGAAAACAAGGGGCCTACGAGCAAGGCGGATTGCCTCAACCGGATATATGCGGCCATGGCTTTGGACGAGATGCGCACGGGCCGTCTGGTACGCATGGTCGTGCTGCATGATGCGGAGGATATGGTCGACCCGGCCGCCTTGCCGTTGCTCGACCGAGCGATCGAGCAGGCCGAGTTCGTGCAACTCCCGGTGTTGCCGGTGCCGCAATCGGACAGCCGTTGGATCGGAAGCCACTATTGCGAGGAATTTGCCGAGGCGCATGGCAAGGGGATGGTGGTACGCGCCGCGCTTGCGACGGGCTTGCCCGCAGCGGGTGTGGGCTGCGCGTTCGAACGGCGCATGTTGGCCGAAATGGTGCGTCAACGCGGAACTGTCGGCCCCTTCGCCGACCGCTCGCTCACCGAAGATTACGAGCTCGGGTTGCGCGTTGCCCTGGCCGGCGGTCGGTCGCGCTTCTTGCGGGTGCGCGACGAGGCTGGACTTCTGGTGGCTACGCGCGCCTATTTCCCGTCCAGTATTGCAGGAGCCGTGCGGCAGAAGTCACGTTGGGTGCATGGCATAGCGCTGCAAGGCTGGGACCGGCTCGGCTGGAGCCGCGGGATCGGCGACTGCTGGATGCGCCTGCGTGACCGGCGCGGACCGTTTGCAGCGCTGGTGCTGTTTAGCGGCTACCTACTGCTGGTGCTGGGCTCCTTGTCGTTGCTGCTTAGGCAGTTCGGACTTGGCGCGGAATGGAAGCCCGATGCCCTCCTGCTGTGGCTGTTGTGGTTGAACGTGGCGAGCTTTGTCTGGCGCGCGGGCATGCGCTTCGCCTTTACGACACGCGAATATGGCTGGCTCGAAGGGCTGCGCGCGGTTTTGCGTATTCCGGTCTCCAACATCATCGCCATCATGGCCGGCAGGCGCGCGCTTTTCGCCTATATTCGCACGCTTCGCGGCGCGGCGCCCAAGTGGGAGAAGACTGAGCACGATGTCCATCCGGCGCAATTCGCTGCCGATCAGGATCTGCGCCTGGAGATGGACCTTGGCAGGACCGGAAAGTGACTACGTCGGCTGAGGAGCGCGCTCGTGGTCGACCGGTGTTTGCCATGCTGGGCGTACTGGTCGTCTGGGTGTTGCTGCGGCTGGTGTTCTGGCAGTCGCCATTGATGCTGGCAAACTCTCAGGCGACATTTGGCAGCGGCACCGCCATCGAAGCGGCGCTGGCACGGCCGAGCGTGAGTGGGGGCATTGCCGGGGCAGAGTCCGCAGAGCGTCTCGCGCGCCTCGAGGCAGGCTTCCATCCGCTTGTCCGGATCGAGCTTTCAGGATTGAAGACAGGCGGCGTGGACCAACGGGCGGCGGATGAACGTGCCGATTCGATTGGCTTGGAGATCGAGCCGAGGCCCCGGTCTCGATTGATCACTGCCCCTTCGCAACCCGGCGAATCGCGGCATAGGGATCGCGGTCAGTCGAGCGTCGCGTCTGCCGCGACCATAGACGACCCGGTGTTTGCCCCGATGTCGGTCGCTCCCTCGCGGTGGATGGCGAGCACTTGGGTGTTCTGGCGCGATGACAGCGGGGGCGGCGTTCAGGCGGCGACCGCGCCGAACTATGGTCGCAGCCAGGCCGGGGCTGTGCTCGCCTACTTGCTGGCACCCGGCAGTGCGCACCGGCCGCAGGTCTACAGCCGCGCTACGACCGCGCTCGATGGTGCGCGCGAGGCCGATCTGGCTGCGGGCCTTTCGGCGCGGCCCTTGCCCGATCTTCCTGTGCGCCTCGCCGCAGAGGCACGACTGAGCCTGCGCAACGGGGCAAACGAAGTGCGTCCGGCGGTTTTCGCCGTCACCGAACTGCCGCCGCTTTCGCTTCCCGGACAGTTCGCAGGCGAGGTCTATGCGCAGGCGGGCTGGGTCGGCGGCGACTTTGCAACCGGCTTCGTCGATGCGCAGATGCGGTTCACCCGGGCGCTGGCGCAGAGCCCGAGCTTTTCGCTGTCCGCTGGTGGCGGTGCCTGGGCTGGCGCGCAAAAAGGTACGCGGCGATTCGACATCGGCCCCAGCCTCAGTGCCAGCTTTCGGCTCGGCGACAATGTCTATGGGCGCCTCTCTACCGACTATCGGGTGAGGGTAGCGGGCAATGCCGCGCCCGCCAGTGGCCCTGCGCTCACACTGTCCGCAGGATTTTAGCCGCAGCGCAGCATTCACCTTTGCCTAGGGCCTGCCATGCGATAGGCCGCTGGCATGGATGTCTACCTTCCCATCGCCAATCTGTCGGTAAACGGGCTGTTTATCGTCATGCTTGGCTTTGGCACGGGCATCCTGTCGGGCATTTTCGGTGTCGGTGGCGGGTTTTTGACCACCCCGCTGCTGATTTTTTACGGTATTCCGCCCACGGTCGCCGCCGCTTCTGCTGCCACGCAGGTTACGGGCGCCAGCGTTTCCGGGGTGTCCGCCCACATGCGCAACAAAGGCGTCGACTTCCAGATCGGCGCGGTGATGGTCGGCGGTGGGCTGTGCGGGGCGCTGATCGGGGCCGGGCTGTTCTCGCTGTTGCAGGCTATTGGCCAGATCGACGTGGTCATCAACCTGCTTTACGTGATCTTGCTCGGCACGATTGGTTGGCTGATGCTGCGCGAGGCGTTGGCCGAACTGAAGCCTGCGCGCTTCGGCTCCAAGAAGCGCGCGGCCAAGCGCCGCCACCATCCGATGATCGCGGCCTTGCCCTATCGGATGCGGTTCTACGCTTCCGGCATATACGTCTCGCCGCTGGCGCCGATGTTGCTGGGGCTCGTCGTGGGCATTCTCACGATGCTGATGGGCGTGGGCGGCGGCTTCATGATGGTGCCCGCGATGCTCTATATCCTCGGGATGAGCGCGCGGGTGGTTGTCGGCACCAGCCTGTTCAACATTCTCTTTATCACCATGCTGGTGACCATGGTCCATTCGTTCACGACCCATGCGGTCGATATCGTGCTGGCGGGGCTGTTGCTGGTCGGCTCGGTGACGGGCGCGCAGTATGGCACGCGCATCGCCCAGGTCGCCAAGCCGGAGGTTCTGCGCCTGATCCTCGCCGCCATCGTGCTGGCGATAGCGCTGCGCATGGCTTTCGGCCTCACCATCCGGCCCGACGAAGTCTATTCGGTGGTGCCGTTGTGATGGGTTTCTTCGGCACCACTCCCTTCGCCTTTGGCTCCGGGGCGTCTGCGGGCGGCCAGTCGGCCTTGCGGCCCCTTGGGCCGTTGGCGGCGTGGGTGTTATTTTTCGTCACCGGGCTTGTTATCGTCACGGGGCTTGCGCTTGCCTCTCCGGCCCATGCGCAAGGGCGCGATCCGATCCTCGTCGTGGGCGCATCGCAGACCGACATCGTGCTGCGGCAAGGCTTCACCGGCACCGAGCTGCTGCTCTATGGCGCGCTGCTCGATCCGCGCGGGCGTCGGGCCGACGAGGACTACGATATCGTCGTCGTGCTCAAGGGCCCGACCGAGCCGATTACCCTGCGCGAGAAGGAGCAGATCGCGGGCATCTGGGTGAACGCGGCCAGCACCGACTACCGTTCGGTGCCCAGCTTCTACGCCATGGCCTCGTCGAGCCCGGTATCCGAGATCGTCGATCCGCGCACCGCTGCAATCTACGAGTTCGGGCTCGACTATATCCAGCTTTCGCCCACCGGCACCATCGACCCCGCCGAACAGGCGCGCTTCTCGGCAGGCTTGGTCGATCTGCGCCAGCGGCAGGGGCTCTACAACCAGTACGACGGTGCCGTCGATCTGGATGAGGGCGTGCTCTACTCGGTGCGCCTGCCGATCCCATCGAACGTGCGGCCGGGCGAATATACCGCCGAGACCTTCGCCGTCCTGCGGGGCCGTGTCATCGCCTCCAACAGCCGTCAGCTGGGGGTGCACAAGGAGGGGGTGGAGCTTGCGATCGCCAACCAGTCGCAGGACAATTCGTTTCTCTATGGCCTGTTCGCGATCAGCATGTCGCTGTTCATGGGCTGGGCGGCGGGGCGGCTGTTCGCGATCGTGTAGGAGCGCGTCAACTAGAGACGTTTCCCTAATTTTGACCCGATCTTAACCACCCGGTCGCTATCCGCTTTCCATCTACGTCGCTTGGAGCGGGAACAGTCGATGACCGAAATGCGCCAGAATTTCTCTCACGGCGCGCAGCCGCAAGGCGAGGCCGCTGATCCGCACCATGCTCCCGATCCGCTGGACGATGCACCCGATCTTGCCGCGCAGCCGATTGGCTGCGTGCTTGAAGTCTCGGGCGCGGGTTCGGCCATTGCGCTCGAATTGGCGCGGCTTAATGCCTGCATGGACGATGCCGACCCCTCGGTCGCGCTGGCCGGGCAGGTCGGCAGCCTGATCAAGGTGCGCACCAACGAGGGCTGGCTGCTCGGCTCGGTGCGCGACCAGCGGCAGGACCGACGCGGCGACGGCAATGCCCTCGTCGCCCACATCGACTTCCTCGGCGAGGGGCTGGAAGAGCGCCTGACCGGCAAGCTCCACGGCTTCCGCCGCGGGGTGACGCGCTATCCGATCCCAGGCTCGGAAATCTTTCCGGCCACTTCCGACGATCTGAAACAGATCTACGCTTCCGATGGCCGCAAATCGATCCAGGTCGGCACCGTCTATCCCACCCGCGATATTCGCGCGGGGATCTATGTCGATGCGATGCTCGGCAAGCACTTCGCGCTGCTCGGCTCGACCGGCACCGGCAAGTCGACCGGGGCGGCGCTGATCCTGCACCGCATCTGCCAGGCCGCGCCGCAGGGCCATATCGCGATGATCGATCCGCACGGCGAATATGCCGCCGCCTTCCGCAACACCGGCATGATCTTCGACGTTTCCAACCTGCAGATGCCCTACTGGCTGATGAACTTCGAGGAACACTGCGAGGTGCTGCTGCGCTCCACCGGCAACGACCTGCAGGAAGACAAGGACATCCTCGCCAAGTGCCTGCTGGCGGCACGCTCGAAGAACCGGCTCGCGCAAAGCCTCGGCAAGATCACCGTCGACTCGCCGATCCCCTATCTGCTGTCCGACCTCACCAACATGTTGCAGGACGAGATGGGCAAGCTCGATAAGGCGACCACCACCGCGCCCTACATGCGCATCAAGACCAAGCTCGAGGAGCTGCGCGCCGATCCGCGTTATCAGTTCATGTTCTCGGGCATGCTGGTGGGCGACACCATGGCCGATTTCATCGCCAAGGTGTTCCGCCTGCCCAGTTCGGACAAGCCCGTCTCGATCATCGACGTCTCGGGCGTGCCGTCGGACATCACGCGCACCGTGGTCGCCGTGCTCAGCCGGATGGTGTTCGACTTCGCGATCTGGAGCCGGGGCGAGCGCACCACGCCGATCCTGCTCGTTTGCGAGGAAGCCCACCGCTACGTGCCGAACGAGCGCAATTCGGATGGCAACTCGGTGGGCCGCATCCTCTCGCGCATCGCCAAGGAGGGCCGCAAGTACGGCATCTCGCTCGGCCTCATCACGCAGCGCCCCTCCGACCTTGCCGAAGGCGTGCTCTCGCAGTGCGGCACGATCATCTCGATGCGGCTCAACAACGAGCGCGACCAGGCCTTCGTGAAGGCGGCCATGCCCGAAGGCGCGCGCGGGTTCCTCGATTCGGTGCCCGCACTGCGCAACCGCGAGTGCATCATCTGCGGCGAGGGCGTGTCGATCCCGATGCGCGTCAACTTCGATTCGCTGGAGGAATCGAAGCGCCCCGCTTCCGACGATCCCAGCTTCGTCGACCTGTGGAGCCAGGGTGGCGGCGAAGAGGAGATGGTCTACCGCACCGTCCAGCGCTGGCGCGCGCAGGGCGGCTAGAGGTCCGCACTCATCCGGCCGGCGGGCTGGCCCTCGGCGTGGATACCTTCCGCCGCCATCTCGGGGCTCGGAGCATCTATGGCCCTGCGCCAGTTGAAGTGGTGGTAGAAGTACCACCCCAGCGCCAGGCCAACCGCCGCGCCTACGGGGAAGCTGAGCCAGATCGCATCTGCTTCGAGCCAGCCGTAAGTCAGTTCGTAGAAGCCCAGCCGCACCGGGAAGAGCGCCACGGCCACCACCACTAGCGGAATCCACACGGCGCCCGCTGCCCGCATCGTGGCGGTATAGACCATGGTCACGCCGAACAGCACGAAGTTCCAGCTCGCCAACAGCTGGATATGCCGCGCAATCGGCACGGCAGGGCTGTCCGGCCCGAGGAACAGCACCAGCACCGGGCGGTCGAACAGTAGCAGCAGCACGGTCACCACGCCGGTGAAGGTGAGGTTGAGCCACAGGCCCGCCCTGGTAACCCTGTCGAGCCCGTCCCACTTCCTTGCGCCGATGTACTGTGCCGCCATTGCGCTTACCGCACCGCCGATCGCCATCGCGGGCATCTGGATGTAGTTGAAAAGCTGCATGGTCGCGCCATAGGCTGCCGTAGTCAGCAGTCCCTCGCGGTTGACGAGGCCGACCACGATGATGCCCGCGCTGCTCATCACCAGCAACTGAGCGCCCATCGGCAGGCCCTTGGTGAGGATGAAGGCCAACTCCTCTTTCGAGGGCCACAGATAGCGCAGTTCCTTCGCGCGCAGCCGTAAGGGCAGGTCTTTCGCATAGACGTAGGCCACCATCGCGGCGAACGAGATCATGGCGGAGATGATCGTCGCCAGTGCCGACCCCGCGATGCCAAGCTCAGGGAAGGGGCCATACCCCGCAATCAGCAGCGGGTTCAGCACCGTGTCGAGCGCCACGGTCACACCCATGAAGATGAGCGGCGTGCTCGCATCACCTGTGCCGCGCAGGCCCATCGACAGGATGATCGAGACCATCATGAACGGCATCGAGAGGAAGATGAGCTGGAGGTACACCAGCGCCAGCGGATAGGCACCCTCTGGCGTTGCCAGCAGGCGCAGCAGCGGCCCCGCAAAGGCGAAGCCCACACCCGCAATCGCCAGCATCAGCATCGCGCAGAAGCCCACCGCCGAACCGAAGCTGCGCCGCGCCCCGTCAAGGTCGCGTCCGCCATAGCGCTGGCCGATCAGCACCGTGCCGGCCATGCCGAACCCGAAGGCCGCCGAGCTGACGAGGAACATGACGATGTTGGCATTGGCGGTGGCGGCCAGGGCCTCTTCGCCGATCAGCCGCCCGACCCAGATCGAGTTGACCGTGCCCGACAGCGATTGCAGCACATTGGTGAGCAGGGCGGGCAGGCTGAACATCAGCAGGGTCTTGGGGATCGGCCCCGAGGTGAGGTCACCGCGCATGCGAGGTGGCGCCTTCGCGGGCGCTTCTGTTGGCGAATCGGACATAGTCAAGTTCCGCGTGTATCGCCAAACAGGTGAATGTGCATCCGGTCTGACATGCGAAAACCGTGGGCAAGACAGGCATCTACCAGCCATCCTTCGCGCTCGCGCAGCGTTTCGCTGTCAGTTCCTTCGGGCATCAGAAATACCTTATTCGGGGATATCATGTGTTTACGAACGATATCTTTGACTTCGGCAATATGCTCGGGTGCGCCAATCACGAACTTGAGCACTGCGCGGCTTTCGCTGGCCCAGAAGTCGAGCATCTGGGGTTTGAGCGCGAGGCTTGCCGGATTGCCCGAATGGGCGAGCTTGGGACTGACGTTGAATTGATCGACGCGGAAGTCGAGCCGGGCGGGGGGCTTGGCCGTGCCGTTGGTCTCGATCTCTACTTCGATGTCGGGCAGGTGTTCGAGCATCCGCGCAAGCTGCGCGCCTTGCAGCATCGGCTCGCCGCCGGTGATCACGAGCCGCTTCTGCCCGAGCGCTGCGATCCGCGCGGCGACGTCGGCCTCGTCGAGTGTGATCTGATTGGCGGCACGGTCGTAGGTTGCGCCGCCGCGATGGGGGCGGTCGTCGTCGGCGAAGTGCCAGGTGTAGGGGGTGTCGCACCAGACACAGGCGAGGTTGCAGCGCGACAGGCGGACGAAGGCGACCGGAGTGCCCATGCTCGGGCCTTCGCCTTGCAGCGAAGCGAAGATCTCGGGCTCTCCCGGGGTCTGAGTGGCGAGGACTAGCGCCATGGGGCAGCCCCAAGGTGTGACAGGTGTGACAGTGCCCTGAGGGGAAACTTTTTGCGCGGGTGGGGGTGTTGTTGGCGGGGCGCGCGAGGGAGATGGGAGGAGGTCATGACTGTTCCCATGCCACAGCCTGAGAGGTGTAGGAAATGTCCAGCACCACACCCGCTCGCCCTGAGCTTGTCGAAGGGCTGTCTTTCTTCTTTCGGGCATCACGCACAAAGATAAGGACAATCCTTCGACAAGCTCAGGATGAGCGGGGTTGGTGTTTGGGGCTCACTTACCCCAACCGTGCCAGCGCCGCCGTCAGCCGCTCTATCTCGCCCGCGTGGTGAGCATGATCGGCGCGCGCCTTCTCGACCGCTTCGGGCTTGGCCTTCTCGGCAAAGGCCGGGTTCGACAACCGCCCGTCGAGGCTCTTGAACTCCTTCTGCGAGGCCGCCAGCGCCTTTTCGAGACGCGCCTTCTCGGCATCGAGATCGACCACGCCCTCAAGCGGGATCAGGAACACGTCGTCCATCGCCGTCACCTGCATCGCCGCGCCCGCCGGAGCCTCGGCGAACTCGACCGGCGTCAGGCGGGCCAGCCGCTCGATTGCCGCCGCGCTGCGCTCGACCACGCGCTTGGCGAGGTCGCTCGGGGCGGGGCAGAACGCGGCAAGCTTCGCGCCCGGCGCAATGCCTAGCTCGTTTTTCGCCGCGCGGGTGGCGGTGGTGAGCGCGATCACCCAGTCGATGGCGTCGGTCGCGTCCTTGCTGACCGATGCTTGCGGTTCGGGCCAATTGGCGAGGATGAGGTCATAGGGCCGTGTCCCCTGCGCGTGCCACAGCTCTTCGGTGATGAAGGGCATGAACGGGTGCAGCATCACCAAAATCTGGTCGAGCGCCCAGCCGGCCACGGCGCGGGTTTCCACCGCTGCGGGGCTGTCGGCATCGCCCGCGAAGACCGGCTTGATCAGCTCCAGATACCAGTCGCAGAAGCGGCTCCACGCGAACTGGTAGATGGTGTTGGCGGCGGCATCGAAGCGCAGCTCGGCCATGGCCTTGTCCAGCGCCTCGACCGTCTGCGCCACTTCGCCGATGATCCACTGGTTTGCCGCCAGTTTCGCATCCGGCGCGGCCACGGTGGCCGAAGCGCCGATGCCGTTCGACTGGCAGAACCGGGTCGCGTTCCAGAGCTTGGTGGCGAAGTTGCGATAGCCTTCGACGCGGCTCTCATCCATCTTGATGTCGCGGCCCTGGCTTTCCATTGCCGCCATGAAGAAGCGCAGCGCATCGGCGCCATACTTGTCGATCAGGATCAGCGGATCGACCACGTTGCCCTTCGATTTCGACATCTTCGAGCCATCCGCCGCGCGCACCAGCCCGTGGAGGTAAAGGCGCGGCCATGGGATTTGGCCGGTCATCTCGATGCCCTGCATCATCATGCGCGCATCCCAGAAGAACAGGATGTCGAAGCCCGAGACGAGCAGGTTGTTGGGGTAGTGCTTCTTCAGCAGCTCGGTGTCGTCAGGCCAGCCGAGCGTGGCGAAGGGCCACAGCGCGGAGGAGAACCATGTGTCGAGGACGTCCTCGTCGCGGGTCAGCGCCTTCTCGCCAGCCAGAGCCTGCGCCTCTTCCTCGGTCTCGGCCACGAAGACCTCGCCGTCCTCGGCATACCAGGCCGGAATCCGGTGCCCCCACCACAGCTGACGCGATACACACCAAGGCTGGATATTCTCCATCCAGTTGAAGAAGGTCTTTTCCCAGGTCTTCGGGACGATCTCGATCTTGCCCGACTTCACCGCCTCGATCGGCGCGCCGGCGAGCTTCTCGGCATCGACATACCACTGGTCGGTCAGCCACGGCTCGATCACCACGCCGCCACGGTCGCCGAAGGGGGTCGCGATCACGCGCGGCTCGGCGTCGTGCTCGACCTCTTCGCCCTTCTTGGTCTTGGCGACATGCGGGATCAGCAGGCCCTCGGCCTTCAGCGCAGCCACGACCTTTTCGCGCGCGCCATCCTCGCCGTCCCGCTTGAAGCGGTGCAGGCCGATGTACTTCTCCGGCACCAGCCCGTCCGCCGTCTGGCAGACGTTGGCGTCCTGATCGAGCATGTTGAGCATCTCGGCGGGCTTGATCCCGGCGCGCTTGCCCACTTCGAAGTCGTTGAAATCGTGCCCCGGCGTGATCTTCACCGCGCCCGAGCCCAGTTCCGGGTCGGCATGTTCGTCGGCGACGATGGGAATGCGCCGTCCGGTGATCGGCAGTGTGACGAACTTGCCCACCACCGATGTGTAGCGCGCGTCTTCCGGGTTCACCGCCACGGCCATATCGGCCAGCATCGTTTCGGGGCGCGTGGTGGCGACCTCGATATAGTCGCGGCCATCATCCAAGGTCACGCCGTCCGCCAGCGGGTACTTGAAGTGCCAGAACCCACCGTTGATGTTCTGCGTCTCGACCTCGAGGTCGGAGATCGCGGTCTTCAACTTCGGGTCCCAGTTCACCAGCCGCTTGTCGCGGTAGATCAGGCCTTTGTTGTAGAGATCGACGAAAACCTTGAGCACGGCCTTGGTGAAGTGCTCGTCCATCGTGAACTGCTCGCGGCTCCAGTCCATCGAGCAGCCGAGGCGGCGCAGCTGGCGGGTGATCGTGCCGCCGCTCTCATGCTTCCACTCCCACACCTTGTCGATGAACTCTTCGCGGGTGTAGTTGGTGCGCTTGTCCTGTGCGGCTTCCATCTGCCGCTCGACCACCATCTGCGTGGCGATCCCCGCGTGGTCGGTGCCCACCACCCACAGCGCATCCTTGCCTCTCATGCGCTCGTACCGGATCACAATGTCCTGCAGAGTGTTATCCAGTGCATGACCGATATGCAGCGAACCCGTGACGTTGGGCGGAGGATTGACGATGGTGAAGGGTTCGGCGTCGGGCCGCTCGGGCCGGAAGGCGCCGGTTTCTTCCCAGTGGGCATACCATTTCGCCTCGATGGCGGCGGGATCGAAAGTCTTGGACAGTTCCTCGGTCATGGGCTCTCTTCGCTGACGCTCAGTTTCGGTGCCAGCCCGCGCCCCCGCCCAACCACCCGATATTGTAACCGTAAGCGATCGGGTGGTTGGGCGGGGGCGCGGGCTGGCACC
>NZ_JBDLBR010000007.1:0-90444 GCF_039710615.1 Aurantiacibacter flavus | reverse complement strand
TAAACTGGCCAAGATGAAGCCGATGCCGGGCCTCGCAACCGCCTGAAGGGACCGGGGCCCCCGCTCGACCGCTGTCCAAAACGGTCTTTAACCCGGACCAGCAGCGACTTCTTCAACAGAATACGCCCTAACATCGGACGTTCGCGGTTCACTCGCTCAACGCTATTTGCGGACATTAATTTGTTGGCCTGACGTTTGACTGGACTGTCAGAGCAAATCCACCATCTCGTAATGAGAGTGAGAGCAGAGCGAAGGCGCTATCAAGGAAACGCAACCCGGATAGCTCACTAAGGTACTTCAACTCGGCACGACAAGACGCTGCATTCCCTGCTTGGTTGGACCTATGCGCAACCGTGCTGGCCCGCTAAGGTGATGCGATGGCTAAGTACGAACTCGTCCTTCTTGGATCCTTGCCAGATGGCGTGCGCGCGCGCCTAGCCGCAGTCCTCGAAGATGCCGTATCCCATTACGAGCTCAAGTTACCCGCGGATATTGCCATACGCACCGCCGTGGACGTGGCGCAGCGCGACATCCATGCCTCGACCGCTGTGCTTTATTTCGGTGGTGATCCCACGAGAGACGCGGATCTCGTGCGCGAGCTCGAACGCGCTCGCGTTCCGGTCATCCCAGTCGTGCCCCGGGGCAGCGACGTCGCCGCCGGTATCCCTGAGGAAATCTGGGCTGTGAACGCCTTCTTCCTCGACACGGGTGAAGGAGCCATTGCATCGTTGTGCGCGCTCACACTTGAGAGCTTGGGGCTGCTGCGACGCCAACGCAGGGTATTCGTCAGCTATCGTCGGGACGAGTCGCGCGCGGTCGCGTTGCAACTTCATGATGAGCTCAGTGCGCGCGGCTTTGACGTTTTCCTTGATACCCACGACATCCTCCCAGGCGACCAATTCCAGGAAATGCTGTGGCACCGACTCGCCGATTGCGACGTAGTGATTATGCTCGACACCAAGGATTACTTCGCGAGCAAGTGGACCACGCAGGAGATCGGCCGGAGCCTTGCCCAAGGTATCCACATTCTCCGGCTCGTATGGCCCGACCACGATCCCACCCGGCACTTGTCGCTAAGCGATATGATCCGCTTACAGCCCGGCGACGTCGGGCCCGACGGTAGATTGCTGCCTCAAGTGGTCGATGCCGTCGCGTGCCGCGCGGAAATTCTGCGAAGCCGCAGTGTCGCCTCGCGCCACCGCGAAATCGCAGGGACTCTGCGGATCGAAGTCGAGCGCATCGGTGGACGCTTCGAGGGCATCGGAGCGCACCGCGCGATGTCGCTCTCGCTGCCGAATGGCCTCGCCCTTCAGGCCTATCCGGTCGTCGGAGTGCCGACCGCCGAACTGCTCAACGACGTTCACTCTAAAGCGATTACGGCTGACCCCAAGCGCTTCCCATGTTTGGTCTACGACCACCACGGTATTCGTCCCGCTTGGAGTGAACACCTCCAGTGGCTCGACCGACAGGTGAAGGACGTGCGCGCTATTCGGGTCTTCGATGCAGGATGGGAGCTCGCCGAATGGGACTCGTAGCAGCGGATGGTGCCATTTTTCTTTCCGCGGGCGTCCCCGATCCCGATGCTGCGCACTTCATGGGCGAGGGGGACTCGGTGGCCATCTCGGCCGCCGTGGCCGCATTGCTCGAAGTCACGCTCGGACGGCGCAGGCTCGTGTGGGGCGGGCACCCCGCTATTACCCCGATGGTCTGGGCCTTCGCGGAATCGATGGGAATTGCCTATGGCGAGTGGGTGCGGCTTTACCAGAGCCTGCGTTTTGCGGACGAGTTTCCCGAGGAGACCCGCCGCTTCCGTAACGTGGTCTTCACCAAACGAATTTCAGACGAGATCGGCCCCAATCTCGACCTCATGCGCGACCGGATGCTCGCCGAGACCAAATTTGAGGCAGCCGTGTTCATTGGCGGCATGAAAGGCATCGTCGACGAGTTCGTGCTGTTCCGCGAACATGCGCCCGAGGCCAAAGTGCTGCCTGTCGCCTCGACCGGCGGGGCGGCACGCGAACTTGCGCAAAGCCAATATTTTGATCCGGCGCTTGCCACCAACCTCGACTATGTCGAACTCTTCTACGATCAGCTCGCGATCGATCCCAACGAGCGGCGCTTTGCCTCGCCCGCCGAACAGCCCGCCGACAAGGCGGCACGGATTGTGGTGCCCGGAAACGACCGGCCTGCCACGGACGAACGTTGAATTGCAGGAACTCGCGACCGGTCGGTCATCGCGGCCGCAGACCCAGCGCGTCGCGAAAGCGCTCCCGATCGAAGGCCCTCTGCTCACGCACGTGACGCGGGTCGTGCCGATAGGTCGCCAAGTCGACAAAGTCGTAGAGCGAGAGGTATTCGCGGCCCGCGTATTGCTCGTCCTCGACAATCGGGAGCACGAAGACCTGCCGGTCGGGCGCACGGAGCGCATCGAAGTAGCCCAACTCCCATGGGCACCACGGCGACAACGCGGCGTTGGCAGTGTGCACGTAAAATAGCGTGTCGCATTGCCGCATTCGCTCGCGCAGATGATCGGCCCGGTCGCGGTCAACCGCGCTCCGGTCGAGCGCGGCATCCTCGATCCAGTCGACATAGACGCTGAGGTTCCGGTCCTCGATGAGTGCCTTGGTGCCGAGCACGAGTTCCTTATCGAGCGCCGAGTGCGACAGGAAGATATCAAACCGCTTGGACACCGTCGTGGCGGTCTCGACGAGGATCGTATCAGCCGACTTGCGCGCTTGGGTCCGATAGCGCAGCGCCGCGGCGCGCACGTCGCTCGCCATCAGCATCGTGCGGGTCCCTCCGACCGGGCGAACGGAATGGGACTTGCCAAGCGGGCCACCGCGCCGCTCATCGCCCGGCCTGCTTGGCGGCCACCTCGATCCACCCCCCGAGCTTGTTGCGTCCGTCCTGGTTGGCGAAATCGTACCGGCTGCAATGCCGCGAAAAGGGCACGACGGTGTCGGTCGCAGGGGCCGTGAACCAAAGGTCGTTCTCCGGGATCGCCCGCGTGTAGTCGCCGTACTTCACCCATTTCCCACCTTTTGCCTCGGCAAGGTAGATCCCGTTCACGGTGCGATAGAGCCCCATCAGCGCAAGAGGATCGGTCCCCTTAGTCGCCACGAACCCCTTGCTGTTCTTCACCCCATGAATATCAACTGTGAGGAGGCCATTGCCCTTGATTACGCTGCGCGCGATCTCGTAACGGACCCATCGGCGCGCGGAGGTCTCGCTGCCCGCCAGCACGCAGGTCACCGAGGTATTTGCAAGACCCTCGCGCAGGAACCGTTTGAGCGCATCGTCGCCTTCCTTCTTGGATGCTTCGAAGACGCTGTTGTCGAAGAAGCCGACCCCTTCCTTCGTGCCCTTGATTTCCCAGCTGTTGCGGACGTTCCACGCACGCCAGCAGTCGGGCGAGTAGTGAAACGAAAAAAATGTCTTGCGGGCCATCGAGCGTCAGCTCCGCGCTTCGATGGCGGCGTCGACCCACGCACCGATATTCGAGGCAATGTGCTCGTAAACATTGGTGCTAATCTTGTAGGGAGGGTCATAGACCTTGGCGACAATGCTCTCGCCGTCGACCGTCAGGCCTCCGAACGGATCGGCCCCCTTGGCGCTCTGGTTGCCATCCTTGTCCTTCAAGTTGTGAACATGGATGCCGAGCACGCCTATGCCCTTTCCCCAGGCCTTCTTGATTTCGTGCTTGACCCACCGCCGACTGGCGGTCTTGCTACCGATCAGGACCACGAGGCAGTCCTTCCCGCGCATGTTCCGGTCGATCCAGTCGCGGACCGCGTCGTCGCCCTGATTCTCGATCTCTTCCCATTTGTTCGCGGATAGCAGCGGCTGCTCGTCGATTGCCCCAATGTTCTTGACTTGGCTCACGCGCCAGTTGTCATCTTTGTAGTGGAAACTCAGGAAACATTTTTTCTTTGTCATCGATCGGCCCCTCCTCTGGCACGCTCATTTAGGAACGCTATTGGCGCTTGGAAAGTCTTCGGCGAGATCGTATCTATTTTACTATGTTGAAGGCAAAGCCGTCGGTATCGCACGAGGCGGGGGTGCGCGCGTCGATGAGCACCAAGGCACGGCGCTGAAGATCGAGCGTTCCGATCAGGCGGCCCGCCTCGCGCTCAATGCGCGCCGACAGGCCAAACCCGCAGAGATCTTTCGCCCTTGCGACCGCAAGACAGCCCGTATGGTGCCTGCGCTCGGTCCAACGAGCGGTGTTGCCGGTATAGTTCGCCTCGATGCGGCTCCGGATCCACCCAAGCCCGCCGCGATCTCGGTTTCAATAGTCGGCGGCGGGGCGAAGGCCGCGCGCGCTACGGTGCAACGGCTCACCTTATCCCGCCCCGAACTGCACAACTGACCTTGGATCTTCAGAAGCCGGGAAGTCGCGACCCGCTAGATCGGCCCCTAAAGTAAAATGTCTGCATTGGGATCACAGACCAAAGGTCTGTTTCAGCAATGGTTCGCGTCAACACCGGACAGTCCGCTGCCGGCCTAAAAATTGCACCTTCCTCATCACGTGCTCAACCGTCGTGCCGTCGCCCCATTTTGGCTACACGGTGAGAACATAGCCCCATTGCAGTGGCGCTACATTTGTAGCACGCTACAAATGTAGCAGCTGAGTTGGGCGAGGTAATGCTGAAGAAGTTGCCGCCGCGCGAACGCGAGATTGTTGACCTGCTCTATGAGCGCGGTGACCTGACCGTTGCGGAAATCTCCGGGGCGCTGACCGGGCAGCCTAGCGGTTCGGCCGTGCGGACGATGCTCAGCCGGCTCGAACAGAAAGGCTTTGTCCGCCGCACCGACGGCGCGAAAGGCCATCTCTACCGACCTGCCGTGGCGGACAGTCAGGCGCGCACGACCGCACTCAAGGAACTGGTGCGGGTGTTCTTCGGCGGCTCTCCCGCTGGCGCGGCGACGGCACTGCTCGGGATGACCGAACGGCTTGAGGAGACCGAACTCGACGAACTCGAAGCCTTGATCGCCCAGGCCCGGTCCGATCGGCACAAGGGGTCAGAGTAATGCTGGTTGTCTTCGCCGCGAAGTCGCTCGTCATCGCCGGCGTAACCCTTGTGTTGCTGCGGGTGATGCACACCCGTTCGGCGGTGGACCGGAGCTGGATCGCGCATCTGGGCCTCGCCGCGCTCGCTGCGCTGCCGCTCGGATCGCTGCTTTTTCCCCCGCTGGAAGTGGCGAGTCCCTACGCTCTCGTCCTGTCCCCGACTCCGCTTGCTGCCGGCGCGCAGATCGCCCAGTCAGACTGGACGCAGACGGCCGCGTTCTGGCTGGTGCTGGCCTATGCCGTGCCCGCCATTCTCCTGATTGCGCGGATGTTGCTGGCCATGCTTCGACTGGTGCTGCTGACAACGCGCGCTCAACGGATGACCGATGATCACTGGCTTTCGGCGCTGACGCGCGCACAGCGGCAGAAAGGCCTCCCGACGAATACCGCGCTGCTGGTCAGCGGCGAGATTTCCTCACCGATAAGCTGGGGTCTGCAGAAGCCCAGGATTCTGCTCGGCACCGAGAGCGAGGCCAGGCGCGGGGATGCGGATGCCATCCTGGTGCACGAACTGTCCCATGTCGCGCAGGCGGACTGGCTGAAGCTGATGCTCGCACGCATCAGCGTCGCCTTGTTCTGGTTCAACCCGCTTGTCTGGCGATTGGCGCGGGAAGCACACCAGCTGCGCGAGGAAGCAGCCGACGACGCAGTGCTCGCCGCGAACATCGAAGCTACAACCTATGCGAGCGTCCTGGTCAACGTCGCCCGCCACCAGAGCGACAGTCGGCTGCTCGGAGCGCATGGTGTTGCACCGGCGGGCAGCTCTCTAGCCCGGCGCGTGAGGCGGGTGCTGGATCGCGGCTCGAACCGGTCGGCCGGCGGTATCCGCTGGGCAGCGGGGATGGCCGGCGGCGCGGCCGTGCTGACGGCGCCGCTGATGACATTGCAGTTGACCGATAAGGCGCTCGTTTCTTCCGACGCAGCGCCGTCTTCGCCAGACGAGGATGCCGGGGTTGTCGTGTTTGAGCTTCGAACCCCGGCCAGCGTGCCCGATGCCGTGCCCGCAAAGATCGAAAACACACAATGAATCGGGTGGTGCCGCTCGGCCGGAATCGCGCGGATGTGGAGAGAGAGCCAAGAAGGGGGTGAAAGAGATGAGGGTGAGTTCCGTCACAATGGCGCTGGCGGCCGGCGCACTGGCTGCCAGCCTGCCCGTGCAGGCTCAGGAGATGGGCCGGGCGCGCGATCAGGCTGCGCAGTCCCACCAAGAACAGGTTCTCGCCGGGCTCAACGACGCCGATATCGAGCGCCGCGTCGATGCGGTGGTCGACGAAATCGCGACCCACCCAGAATTCGTGGGGCTATCCGTGGCCGTGGCACGTGGCGACCGGATAGTCCTGGATCGCGGTTACGGCATCGCCGATCTCGAATGGAATGCTCCGGTTGATGCGAGCACGACCTTCCGCATCGGCTCCAATACAAAGCAGTTCACCGCTGCGGCGATCCTTAAGCTTGCCGAGCAGGGCAAACTCGGCCTCGACGATCCGTTGAGCCAATATGTGCCGGAGTTCGACACCGGCGGCCGCGTGGTGACGGTCCGTCAGATGCTCAACCACACTTCGGGCATACCCGAATATACGATCCAGCCTGATTTCTTCCCAAATCTCTCGCGGCTTGACCTGACCGATGCCGAATTGCTGGAACTCGTATCTGGCAAGCCATTCGACTTCGAGCCGGGCGCGGAATGGCGCTATTCAAACACCAACTACTATCTGCTGGGGATGATCGTCGCCAAGGCCAGCGGCCGTCCCTACGCCGCGTTCTTGCAGGAGGAGTTCTTCACCCCGCTCGGCCTGGCCCACACTCGCTACGGCTCGGAAAGCGAGATCATTCCGCGCCGCGCGCAGGGATATTCCTTCGACCCGAACACTGGCTCGCTCTCCAACGATGCGGCGATCAGCATGAACGTACCCGGCGGCGGCGGCGGGCTGGTTTCGAGTGCCGGCGACCTGGTGCGCTGGCAGATTGCCCTGACCAACGGACGTGCGATAAGCACCGCCTCGTTCGAACAGATGATCGGCTCGCCCGTTGAAACCGACCAGGGGGATACAAGCTATGGCTTCGGGCTGCAGATCGGTCACCGCGACGGTCAGCGCGTGATCAAACACTCTGGCGGAATAAATGGCTTCCACAGCGACCTGATCTGGTTGCCGGACACGGCCCTGCGTGTCGCAGTGATTTCCAACAGCGAGGCCATGCCCAGCGCCGTTGTGGAAGAACGGATCATCGCGGCGCTAACCAACGAAGTTCCTCCAGTGCCGCGCACAACGCCGCTGCCGGAAACCGAGCCCGCCTTGCGCAAGTTCATTGCGGACATAGTGGCGGGAACGCCCGATTATTCAACCATGCTCCCACTTGGGGCCGAGGCCACGCGATCCATGCTGCCTATGCTTCAGCGGATATATGCAGATCTCGGGCCGCTCCGCTCGCTGGAATTCACCGAAGTCACGCTGGAGGGAGCCGATGCCTATCGCGCCAACTTCGCTAATGCAGCGGTGAGTTATTCAGTCTTGCTTACTGAAGACGGCAAAATCGCGCGGATGAACTTCCGCCCGCTTCCGCCCGAATGAGAGGAGCTCGGAACGCAGTACAGTCACCGTCTTGGGAATGGTCCAGCTTGTGGTGCCAAGGCGCACGCCATCTGCCAATTGCCAACAATTGGGCCACTTACTAGATGTCGGCTTTCTGCGCCGCCCTCGCCAGAACCAGAGAGTCTTTTATCGGCCCACTTGTGGCCGTAGCTGTACCGACAGTATTCAAGCGCGGCGAAAGACGGGAGTGAAAATCTTCGCTCCGTCGCGAAGTTGCTCCAGATGATCGGACCACCACTGCATCATTCGAACCCTCTCCGCCCAATGCGCGCCGCGATGATAGGCAGCTCGTACCTGGTCGGGGTCCTTGTGCGCGAGTGAACGCTCGATTGCATCTGGATGCCACAAGCCAGATTCATTTAGCAGTGTGCTCGCTACGGCGCGAAAGCCGTGAGACGTCATCTCGTCCCCACCATAACCGAGCCGACGCAATGCAGAATTGAGCGTGTTCTCGGACATACAGCGCCGCGTCGTATGAAAGGCGGGAAACAGGTACGAGCCAGCGTTTGAAAGCGCTCGAAGCTGACCCAACAGTTCGACAACCTGACTCGAAAGCGGCACCGCGTGCGGCTGAGCCATTTTCATTTTCTCACCCGGAATACGCCATACCGCACCTTCCAGATCGAACTCGTGCCATTCCGCCTTACGCAACTCGCCTGGCCGCACGAACACATGGGGAGCGATCTTAAGTGCGATCAGCGTCTCGGGTTTCCCTGAATAGCCCTCGATTGCGCGCAGCAACTCACCAAAGAGCTCGGGTTCTAGGATAGCGGCATGGTGCTTCACTTGCGGCGCCGTGAGCGCACCACGGAGCAGGTCTGCCGGATTTTCCTGCGCTCTCATCGTGACGATGGCATAGCGAAATACGCGGCCAGCAAAGGAACGAAGCCGTTGTGCTGTCTCGTGGTGCCCCTTCCGCTCGACTTTGCGAATTGCGGTGAGAAGCTCGTGTGGCGTAATTTCCGAAACGGGACGGTGCCCGATGTCGCGGTCGAGCAAATCTCGGAACCAGCGAGACTTCTTTATGGTGGCCGCCTTTTTTCCTTCGCGTTCCATCTTCTCGATGTACTCATCCGCTACCAGCTTGAAGGTTGTCGCGGCACCTATCGTCGCCTCGATGATCGCCTGACGCTTCGCTGCAGCTGGATCGATACCGTTTGCCAGTAGGCGCCGGGCTTCGTCACGCTTTGCACGAGCTTCCTTGAGCGACACATCTGGGTATTTCCCGAGCGCGAGCTTCTTCTCGACACCTCGAAATCGAACTTCAATCGCCAGAACTTTGCACCCGAGGGCTGAACTTGAAGGTGCAAAGCGCGATCATCGGCCACTTCATACGATGAATCTCTCGGCTGTAGCCTGCTGATCTCTAACGCTCTTATCGCCATTTGGGGGCCTCGACTCTGACCATTTGCCAGGGGCCCCCACCGAGGCTCCCAAATCGGCCGGAAGGGGGCGGATGGGGACGCACGCGAGCGGAAGACCAATGACCAATTTCACCAGCATTTCTGCGGGTCTGCGAGGTTTTTGGACGCTTCAGGGAGGGTGGGTGGTGCCGCTTACAGGACTCGAACCTGTGACCCCATCATTACGAATGATGTGCTCTACCAACTGAGCTAAAGCGGCGCTCATTGTCCTTTAGGTTCACGCGCAGCGGGCCGCAACGCGTAAACTTACAGGGAAGTGGAGGCCCGAGCCGGAATCGAACCGGCGTGCAAGGATTTGCAGTCCTCTGCGTAACCACTCCGCCATCGGGCCGGAAGGCGCGCCAACTAGCGAATGTAGGGGCTTCGCGCAATGCCTTTGATCGCGCAAGCCATCTTTCCCGGCAATGCAGTTACCCCAGCGTTAGCCAGTCTTCCCAACAATCGCTTATCCAACGTGATGAAGGTCCGGTAAATCCCAAGGGCCTACCTTGTGGACTGATCGGAAAACAAACGGGCTTTGCAGGCATGAATTGCGAGCAGGACAGTACTCCCGCACAGCTCAATGTTCGCTGTCGCGCGCCTTCGGGCAGCATCGCCGTCATGTCTGTTCTCGATCTTTCTGCCGGCGGGATCATGGTGCGGTTCGCAGGGTGGGACGCAAGGCCAGGCGAACGCGTCCTCACCACTATCGACGGCTTTTCGGCGCGGCCCGGCGTGCTCGTTTGGGTGGAGGATGGACGGGCCGGTATCGCTTTTGCCGAAGCTCTGCACGAGGCCGTCTTCGACCAGTTGCGTCGCTGCTTGGAAGGACCCCATGGGGAAAGTCCCGCAGCGACCTCACCGCGAGCAGAAAGCGATGGTGGCACCTCGCGCAGGCGACAATTCTTCGCCTGAAACCGGGTGCGCGGTATCCAGAAAGAAAAGCGGGGCGCCGGCCTCCCGACACCCCGCCTGTCTTTGCTGAAGCTGCGCTGGCTCAGATCTTGTCGCCAAGCGCGCCTTCGACCTTACCTTTGAGGTTCTGGGCCTGGCCCTTGGCCTTCTGTGCCTTGCCTTCGGCACGGGTCTCCGGGTCGTTCGACTGTTCCTTCGCAGCGCCGGCAACCTGATTGCCGAGGCCCTTGGCCTTGTCTGTTAGTTCACCCATTTCGCTTCTCCTTGAGATTGGGCAGGCGATGCGCCTGTCTGAAAAATCAACGGAGAGATGGCGGCTCTAGTTCCCTTTGCAGTGCCGATTTGCGGCCAGACGAAAGATGTTGGCGACATATGTCCGCCGCAGCAGGCGAACCTGGGTCGGACGAATTATTCGGCTGCTTGTGCGACGGCGACGGGAGCCTGACCGGGGGCGGAGGTGCCCTTCAGCTTCTTCGCATAATGCGACAAGGCAAGGATGCACACTACGATCCCGGCAAGGCAGACCGCCGTCGCGACATAGCCATCGAGCACCGCCTGCTTCGACCCGAGGAACAGCCGGGCGCCAATAAGCGGAGCGGCCACGGCGGCGAATTTCGCCATGAAGCTGGCCCAGCCACCCCCGGTCGCGCGCACTGCGCTCGGATAGTAGATCGAGGTGATCGAGATTACCGCGGCGTGCCCGGCTCCGACCATGACCATGCCGACCAGCACCACCGGGATGAACGCCGGGCCATCGAGCACGATACCAAACCCGAGCAGCAGCACGAAGGGAATCGCGATCAGCGGGGCCAGTATGATCCCGCCCGGGCCGCGCCGCTCTGTGAGCATCAGCAGGAGCACGCCCGCGATCGCACCGGAAATGCCGCCGACCGAGCTGATATCGCGCGCGGTATCCACGGTCAGGCCCAGTTCTTCTAGGAAGACCACGCCAAAGGCCGTCTTGAGATAGATTGAGAAAGAACTGAAGAAGTAGGCGGCCCAGATCAGCGGGGTGATATAGGCGAGCCAGCCCTTGAACAGCTCCTTCATCTTGCTGAACGGATCTTGCTTATCGTTGGTCTTGCGTTCGTCGGAAAGCGCGAAGGCGGAGTACTCGCTCGCGTCGAATGTCGGATCGAAGCGTGACAGCATCGGCACGATCCTGCCTGCCGGTTTGCCGGAGGCGACCATCCAGCGCGCGCTCTCGGGCAGGAAGGTGAACAGGATTGCGGCGAGCAAAGCTGTCAGCCCGCCGCAGAAGAAGAACACCATTTGCCAGCTCGGCTCGGCCATGAACGAGGGCACGGCGCCTGCGGCATAGAGCCCGGCATACCAGCCTTCAGGCGAGGCGAGCAGGTTTGCTGCCTGTGCCGCGCCTGCGCTGCCAATCGAAAAGCCAAGCATGATGATCGTGACCGAGGTCGCCCGCATGCTCTTGGGCATCGATTCGATGTTCAGCGACCAGATCGGCGCAAGCAGTCCGCCGATGGCGAGGCCGCCAAGCAGGCGCAGGACGAACAGCACTTCGGGCGATCCGGCAAAGCCGGTCACGAAGGTGAGCACGGCGGCTGCCAGCGTCGAAATGATGATGACCGGGCGACGACCCACGATATCGGCGATATAGGAGCCGATCAGCGAGCCGATCATCTGACCCATGAAGGCGGCTGTCGAGACGTCTCCCATCTGCGCTTCGGTGAGCGCCATGTCGTCGCGGATCTCCGGCAGCGTCACCGAGACGAGCGCGAAGTCGAGCCCGTCGAAAAATGTCACGAGACAGCTGAGCAGCAGAATATGCAGGTGGAACCTAGTGAACGTCAGCTGTTGCAGAAAAGCGGATACGTCCAGCGTTCTCGCCGGTTGACTAGCCATGTGCGATCTTCTCCCCGACCGAGCCCTTAGCATGCTCACGGTCTGGCTGTAGTTAGGCCAGAAGCCTTGGCGCAATGCAAGGCGCTTTGGTCAGAGAATTTGTCGTTTTTTGGCGGCGGCTCTGCGTTTCGTCGCAGATTTGGCTCGGTGTGCGGACGCCGCCCGGTGAGGCCTCTCCCGGCAAGGAGCAAGGCCAGCTACCGGGCGGTGCCGCACTTTTTCGGTGCGCTGTCAGGCAGCGCTGGAATTGATGCCCATGCTTTGCAGGTAGCGGCGGATATTGCGGCCAGCCTGCCGCAGGCGCTGCTCGTTCTCGACCAGGCCGATGCGCACGTAGCCTTCACCGTCCTCGCCATAGCCGACGCCGGGCGCCACCGCGACTTCGGCATGGGTCAGGAGCTGCTTGGCGAACTCCATGCTGCCCATCTCCTTGAGCGGAGCGGGGAGCGGAGCCCAGGCGAACATCGAGGCGGGCGGCGGCGGGATTTCCCAGCCCGCGCGGCCGAAGGCTTCGACCATCACGTCGCGCCGCTTGTGGTAAAGCTGGCGGTTCTTCTCGACGATATCCTGCGGCCCGTTGAGTGCGGCCACGGCCGCTGCCTGCATCGGGGTGAAGGCGCCATAGTCGATATAGCTCTTTACGCGGGTGAGCGCGGCGATCAGCGTCGGGTTGCCGACCGCAAAGCCCAGCCGCCAGCCCGCCATCGAGAAGGTCTTCGACATCGAGGTGAATTCCACCGCCACGTCCTTGGCGCCGGGCACCTGCAGGATCGAAGGGGTCGGCTTGCCGTCGAAATAGAGCTCCGAATAGGCGAGGTCGGACAGGATCCAGACCTTGTGGAACTTGGCCCAGTCGACCAGCCGTTCATAGAAGGCGAGATCGACCACTTCGGCGGTGGGGTTGCTGGGGAAGTTCACCACCAGCACGGTGGGGCGCGGAACGGTGAAGTTCATCGCCTTTTCCAGCTCGTCCCAATAGCGCTCGTCGGGCGTGGTCGGCACCGAGCGGATCGAGGCCCCGGCAATGATGAAGCCGAAGGTGTGGATCGGGTAGCTCGGGTTGGGGGCGAGGATGGTGTCGCCCGGCGCGGTGATCGCGGTAGCGAGGCTCGCGAGGCCCTCCTTCGAGCCGAGCGTTACCACGACTTCGCTTTCGGGATCGAGCTCCACACCGAAGCGGCGCTGGTAATAGGCCGCCTGGGCCTTGCGCAGGCCGGGAATGCCCTTCGACTGCGAATAGCCGTGAGCATCGGGATTCTGGGCGACTTCGCACAGCTTGTCGATCACGTGCTGGGGAGGGGGCAGGTCGGGATTGCCCATGCCGAGGTCGATGATATCGCGTCCTTCCGCTCGCGCGGCCGCTCGCATCGCGTTGACTTCGGCGATGACATAGGGCGGCAGTCGCTTGATGCGGTAGAAATCGGTATCCATGGCCTTGCTCGGCTGTTTCCTCGTTGTTGATAGGGACGGCCCTTGTGAAGCAATCGCAAGGTTTGCGCAACGCGCCGCATGGCGGCATCCTAAGCTTTGTGCTGCCAATCGGCACGCACCGCGCTATGAGGCGGATGAAGGAGCCGGGGCTATGGCATCAGACGACATCCACGACGGTAAAACCGGCCAGGATGTGGCCGACATATTCACCGAGATGCTGCGCATTCAGGGTGAGGCTGCGCGCCAGATGATGGCGGGCTTTGCGCCCGATGCAGTGGAGTCGCTGCCCAACAAGGCGGCGATCGACGATTTTGGCGCGGCTATGCTCGCGGCGCAGCAGAACTGGTTCGACATTGTCATGCCGGGTGAGAAGAAGCTGCAACCCGCGCTGCCCGATGCCCATCCTTCGGTCTGGTTCGATGCCATGCACAAGCTGGCGGCCACCATGCCGGCCTTCGATCTCGAAGCGCAGCAGGCCATGTGGCGCGACGGGATGGAGCTGTGGAGCAAGATCCTTGGTCACTACACCGAGCAGGGTAGGGCCGACGCGAACATCGAGGCGCTCTGGCGCGATGATCGCCGCTTTGCCGATCCGGCCTGGCGGGCAGAGCCGGTCTTCGCGCTGATCCACCAGACCTATCTGCTGATGGCCGAGCGCATCGGCGCCGCCATCGAGCGCGCCGAAGGGCTGGACGAGTTCGAGCGCGAGCAGATGAGCTTTGCGACCAAGGCGATGCTCGATGCGATGAGCCCGGCGAACTTCCCGCTGATGAACCCGGTGGTGCTAGAACGCACGATCGCTACGCAGGGCGAGAACCTCGTGAAAGGCCTTGAACGGCTGACGCACGATCTCGAAGCGGGGCAGCTAACGCACACGGACACCAGCACCTTCAAGATCGGCGAGAACATCGCCGCAACGCCCGGCAAGGTGATCTACGAGACCGAGCTGTTCCAGCTCATCCATTATGCGCCAACGACGGAGACGGTGCTCGAAACGCCGCTGCTGATCTTCCCGCCGTGGATCAACCGCTTCTACATTCTCGACCTCAATCCGAAGAAGAGCTTCGTGCGCTGGGCGCTCGAACAGGGGCTGAGCGTGCTGTTGGTGAGCTGGCGCTCGGCCGATGCAAGCCTGGCCGATATCACCATGGACGATTACGTGCGCGCCCAGATCGAGGCCATCGAGGTCACGCGCGAGCGGCTCAAGGTGAACGATGTTCACACGGTCGGCTATTGCGTAGCGGGCACCACGCTGGCGGCCACGCTCGCGGTGCTGGCGCGGCGCGGCGAGGCGGACAAGGTCGCTTCGGTCACCTTCCTCACCGCGCAGGTCGATTTCGAGCACGCCGGGGTGCTGAAACTGTTCGTCGACGAGGAGAACCTCGACTTTATTCGTCAGGCCAGCACCTGCGGCTATTTCGACGGGCGCTATATGGCCGCGACCTTCAACCTGCTGCGCGGCACCGACCTGATCTGGAACTACGTGGTCAATTACTATCTGCTGGCCGAGGACTATCCCGCCTTCGACCTGCTCTACTGGAACGGCGACGTCACCAATCTGCCCGCCAAGTGGCACGAGGCTTACCTTACGGACCTGTATCGCGACAATCTGCTGGTGGAGCCCGATGCGCTGTCCGCGGACGGGACGCCCATCGACCTGACCCGAATCACCACGCCCGCCTATGTGCAGGCGGGCCGGGAGGATCACATCGCGCCGCCCGAAAGCGTGTTCGAGATCACCCGCCACCTGGCCGGGCCGATTCGCTTCGTGCTCGCGGGTAGCGGCCATATCGCTGGAGTGGTTAATCCGCCCGCCGCAGGCAAGTACCAGCACTGGACCGGGCCGGAAGGTGCCGACAGCCTCGACCAGTTCGTGGCTGCGGCGAGCGAGACCAAGGGCAGCTGGTGGCCTGACTGGTTCGCCTGGATCGAGCAGCTTCGACCCGATCAGGTCAAGGTCAAGGGCCCGCGCAAGCCGGGCAGTAAGGCCAACCCCGCGATCGAGGACGCGCCCGGCCGCTACGTGCGGCAGCGCTAGGGCGCTTGCCCCGAGCGCCAAGCTGATTGTGCGCTGCACAAAAGTTCCTTGACGAATGCAATTCGAATGCGTATTTGTGCACTGCAACAAAGTGATGTGACTGTCTGTCGCGGATGAGGCGGCAGCCGGTGATCGCAGAAGCGAGGTATCGATGGCAGACGAGCTCAGCAAGAAAGACGCTAGCGCAGACGCGGCCGCCGAGAAGGCCTATGCCGAAGCTGCGGGCAGTGTGAAGCCAAAGTCAGAACCGGAGGAGGCCGAAAAGGCCAAACCCGCGCCTGTTCCGGCAGCGCAGGAAAAGCCTGCTGCGAAGGCGGCTTCGGCCAAAGCCGAGGCTCCCAAGGCGGCACCTGCCAAGAAAGCGGCACCTGCCAAGAAGACTCCGGCGAAGAGGGCCACGGCCAAGAAGGCACCGGCCAAGTCGGTCAAGCCCAAGGCACCAGCTCCGGCTGCCCCCAAGAAGGCACCCGTCGCTGCTGCTCCCAAGGCCCCCGTTGCAGCCAAGGCGCAGGAAAAGCCTGCACCGGCCAAGACTGCTTCGAATACCAAGCCCACCGTACCCAGCGCTGCCCCCAGCGTGACCGAATTGAAGGAAAAAATCATGACCACCAACGATTTCACCGCCACGATGACCGAAACCATGAGCGGCGCCGTCGCCGAAGTGCAGAGCAAGATGCAGGAAGCTTACGACAAGAGCACCAGCATGGTCACCGAGATGACCGAGTTCGCCAAGGGCAATGTCGACGCCATGATGGAATCGAGCAAGATCTTCGCCGAAGGCGTGCAGGGCATGGGCAAGACCATGGCTGACGATGCCAAGTCGGTTTACGAAACCGCCACGGCCGACATGAAGGAAATGGCCTCGATCAAGAGCCCGACCGAGCTATTCCAGCTGCAGGGCAAGATCATGCGCCGCAACTTCGATGCCATGATCGCCAATGCCTCGAAGGGCACCGATGCGATGATGAAGCTCGCCAACGACAGCGTCGCTCCGATCAGCGGTCGCGTAAACATGGCTGCTGAAAAGATGTCGAAGGTCGCCGCCTAAGGCCCCTTCCAACGAACAACCGGCTGCCTAACCTCTCCTCCTCTCCCAGGTAGCCGATTGGGCCGGGTGATCCTCGCGATCGCCCGGCCTTGATCGTTTTTGTGCAAGTGCCCTGAGACTGATCCCAGGCCCGGGCCGACAACAAAATGCGCATGTCCGACTTGCAGCAGGGCCATGCGATACGATATTTGGTGGCAACGATGACCAGCCCCGACTTTCCTCGCGCCGCATCAGGTGGCTCCGACCATGCTTTGGCCCTCCTGCTTCCCCTCGCAGGGCCGGACAGCAACGACGAGGGCGATGTTGGCGGTGGCTCGGGTCAAGCCGCGCTCGCCACCAAGACGCGCGCCAAGCCGAAGAAGCCGAGCCAGTACAAGGTGCTGCTGCTCAACGACGACTATACCCCGATGGAATTTGTGGTGATGGTCCTCAAGCGCTTCTTCAAGATGGACCTCGAACAGGCTACGCGCGTGATGCTCCACGTTCATCAGCGCGGGGTCGGTGTCTGCGGCATTTTTCCTTACGAAGTGGCCGAAACCAAGGTCAACCAGGTGATGGATTGCGCGCGCGAGAACGAGCATCCGCTGCAATGCACGCTCGAAAAGGCGTGACCGTCGCGCCACGGGCTATTGGCCGTCCAACGTTAGCGGTGCTTAGGGGCATGACCTCGACATAATTAGCCGCTAAGGCCAGTTTGCCCCCGTATCGCAGCAAGCTAAGCTATTGTCCCGCTTCATCACCTCCGCTGATCGCTATATCTTCCGCCTCGTGGTGGTGCCGATGGTCGGGGTGTTCCTGCTCGCGGCGAGCCTGCTGCTGCTGGAAAAGATGCTGCGCCTGTTCGAATTCGTATCGCTGGAAGGCGGGCCGGTCGGCGTGGTCTTCAAGATGCTTCTTAACCTGATCCCCGAATATGCGGGGCTGGCGATTCCGCTGGGGCTGATGCTCGGCATCCTGTTCGCGTTCCGAAAGTTGGCCACATCGAGCGAGCTTGATGTAATGCGCGCGGTGGGCTGGTCTTACACCCGGCTGCTGCGGGTGCCCTATCTGATCACACTGGTGCTGGTCGGGCTGAATTTCGCCATTGTCGGCTATCTCCAGCCAAAGGCGCGCTTCGCCTATCAGGAGATGGAGTTCGAACTGCGCTCGGGCGCATTGGGCGCCTCGATCCGGGTCGGCGAGTTCAACGCCATCGAAGACCGCGTTGCGCTGCGCATCGAGGCCAGCGAGGACGAGGGGCGGCGCTTGCTCGGCATTTTCGCGCGGCTGGCGGACGACAATGGGCAGGTGCTGTCGATTTCGGCGCGCGAGGGGCGCTTCCTGGCCAATCGCGAAGACCGCAACACGATCATCCTGCGGCTGGCCGATGGCACCATCATCCACGACGTGGAGGACGGCCCGCCACGCGTACTCAGTTTCAGCCAGCACGACCTGCCCATCGATCTTCCCGCGCTGGAGGATTTTCGAGCCCGTGGGGCTGATGAGCAGGAATATGTCCTGCCCGAGCTGCTAAAGATCGGCTGGAGCCCCGAGAGCACCGCCGACGAGCGTGCGGGCAGCCAGGCCAACTTCAACTTCCGCATGGTGGAGGTGGTAATGATGATCCTCCTCCCCTTAATGGCGCTGGCGCTGGCCATACCGCCCAAACGTTCGACCTCGTCGCTGGGGGTGTTCGTTTCCATCGTGATCGTGGTCGCCTATCACAAGGTGAACCAGTATGGCGCCGAGGTGGCCGCCATCGGCCGGGTCGATCCGTTCCTGGCGCTGTGGGGGCCGTTCGCCGTGCTCGCGGTAATGATCCTGTGGATGTACTATCAGGTCGCCTTTGTGCCCGGCGGGCAAGCTCTGGGCGTGCTTGAGAGGCTCTTTGCCAAACTGGGCAAGCGGGTGAGGAAGCTGTTCGGGGCCAACCGGCGCAAGGCCTTGCGGATCTCGGACGCAGAGGATGAGGGATCGTTGGGTGCTGTTTGACTTTTTCCCTTCGCGCCAGCTGACCTGGTATCTGGCCAAGACCTTCGCGGTCCGCATCATTGCCGTGCTTGGCATGCTGGTGCTGGTGCTGCTGATGCTCGACCTGCTGGGCGAAACGGGCGACATTCTGGCCGCTCCGGGCAACGGCGAGCCCGAACTCCTGCGCTATGCCTCGCTGCGCCTGCCGCAGCTGATCGCGCGGTTCCTGCCCTATTCTGTGCTGTTGGCCACGATCATCACGTTGGCGGCGATGAACGCCAATTCCGAGGTGGTAGCGATGAAGGCGGCGGGGCTGTCCGCGCACCAGATCCTCGCCCCCCTGCTGCTCACCGCGCTGGTGGTGGCAGTGGCGAGCTTTGGCTTCAACGAGCGGGTGGTGACGCGCTCGACCATGACGCTCAAGGCGTGGCAGGAGGTCGATTATGGCACCATCACGCGCGAGCCGGACGCGCGTACCAATGTCTATTTCAACGATGGCAACGATGTGCTGATGGCCTCGGTGATGAGCGGGCGCGGCGCGCGCAGCGTGCTTACCGGCGTCACCTACTACGAGCGCGACGATGCCGGGATGATCGCCCGCCAGGTCCGCGCCGACCGGGCGACCTTTGCCAACCCCGGCTGGGCGCTGGAGGGCGCTCGGGTGTTCACCGTGGCCTCAGCCACCGAGGAACCTTTGCCCGATGGAACGGTGGTAGCCCCCGGCGTCACGCTTGCGCAGACAGAGCTGCGCCGCGTCGATCCCGATAGCGAGCCGCTGCCGCAGTTGACCGACAGTATCGACGCTTTGGAATCCGCCGGTCGCCGCACCGCCGAGCTGGAGGCCAAGTGGTGGCACAAGATTTCGGGGCCGCTGTCGGCGGTGCTGATGCCCTTGTTGGGGGCGGTGGCAGGCTTTGGCCTCGCGCGTTCGGGCCAGTTGCTGGCGCGCGCGGTGCTGGGCATGGCCTTGGGCTTTGCCTATTTCGTGGTCGACAATGCCGCGCTCGCGATGGCGAGTTTTGGCGGTTATCCGCCATTGCTGGCGGCATGGGCGCCGTTCTTCCTGTTCCTGTTCGTGGGGGAGACGGTGCTGGTCAGGACCGAGGAATAAGGTTCCTGTTTGGAACCGTGCCGCCGGGCACCCGTTGCCATCTTAAGCAACGGAGAAAACTCTTATGACGCTTAAACTGCTTTCCGCCACCAGCGCTGCGGCTCTTCTGGCTCTGGCCGGCTGCTCGGACGAGGTTCCCGCCGGCGAGGCCGAGGCGACCATCGACCAGCCCGATCCGGATCTGCGCGAAGAGGTTGTCGACATGCCGGCCGATCCGGGCACGATCGAAACGCGCGAGAAGATCGAGGACGATATCGAAGAGGATATCGCCGACGAGCCGAACTGATCTGCCCGTCGCGGCGGGGCTATCCGCGGATGCCCATTGTGCCGCGCGCAATCCGCATGACCAGCACCACCAGACCAGGGTGAGTTGCTTCCTCGTAAGTCGAGGTGGGGCCAAGCTTTGCCGAAAGCCGTTCGTGCGCCACTGGCAGCGAATGGTACGGCAGGCTCGGCAGCAGGTGGTGCAGCGCGTGGTAGCGCAGGCCCACCGGCGCCCACAGCGCGCCGATCTTCGTGTGCACGTTCACCGAGTCGAGATATTGCGCGGTGACGGTCATCGCGTCGCCTTCGTTCTCCCACAAGTGCGCCACCAGCGTACGCAGCTGGTTGAAGGTCGCCACGGCAGAGGTGATCGCAATCGCCACCAGCAGCGGCTTCCAACCCAACCAGAACGGCGTGCTAAGCAGGAACATCGCCCACAGGCTCGCCCCGATCTGCTGGAACAGGAACCAGCCACGTTCCTTCTCCTCCGGCGGTCGCCGGCGGAACACCGGGTTGATCGAGAGCGACGAGAACCGTTCCCACGCCACCCGGCGCAGCGGCGGGATCAAAAGGCCCAGCGGCGCCATCACTCCCCAGCGCAGCAGCAGGCCAATCGGGGCCAGAACCGCCACCAGCACAAACAGCGGCAGGGTCCAGGGCTTCATCAACGCCAGAGCCATATATTCCGGATCTTCCACCGTGCCATAGCGTGTGCGCGAGTGGTGCAGCGTATGGACGTTTTCGTACATCAGGCTCGGCGTGAGCAGTGGAATGCCGACGAGCAGGTTCCACGCGGTGCGGAAGCCGGGCAGGGCAGCGCGGTGCAGGTGGGTAATCTCGTGAATGAACAGCAGCGCGCGATAGAGCGGGAATACGGCCAGCACACCGCAAGCAATGGCGAGCGGCACATTGTCGAGCAGGATCGCGGCGGCAAGCAGGCCATAGCCGATCAGCGCCGAGCCGAGCATGTCGGGCCAGTATATCTCGGGCCGCGCCACGTTGATGTCGCGCGTCAGCTCGGCCGCGGCGCGCAGCATGGCCTTGTCATCGGGGATTTGCGCATGCAAGCGGCGGCGGGCAGGGCCGCTGCCGCTGTGTGCGGGCTCGATCGTGGAAGTGGCATTCATCTGCATCGTCTTTTCGAATAGATTTCCCGTCGCCTTAGCGCATATGGGCCTTGCGCGCCATTATGTGGCACTGCACTGGCCCTTCATGCACATGCCGGGCTTCTGCCCGATGAACGAAAGGCGGTATTTGTGGCCGATCAAATAAGTGTCACGCCGGTGAGCGGCAAGGCCGAGCTGAAGGCTTTTGTCGAATGCGCCTACGAGCTGAATTCTGGCGATCCCAACTGGGTGCCGCCTTTGCGCGCCGACATGATCGAGTTGCTGACCCCCGGCAAGAACCCGTTTCACGAACATGCGCGCATGCAGCTGTTCCTCGCTCGCCGTAATGGCAAGGTGGTGGGCCGCATCTCCGCTCATATCGACGAACTCGCGCTTGAACAGCCGGTGGAGCAGGGCATGGGGCCGGGCACGGGCAACTGGGGCCTGATGGAGGCCGCCGACGAGGCCACCATGGCCGCGCTGATCGCCGCTGCGGAAGACTGGTTGCGAGAGCAGGGCATGATGCGGGTGCTGGCGCCCATCAGCCTTTCGGTGTGGGAAGAGCCGGGCCTGCTCACCAAAGGGCACGATCATCCGCCGATGGTCATGATGGGCCACCACAAGGCAGAATACCAAGGCTGGATCGAGGGGCAGGACTACAAGCTTGCAAAGCGTCTTTTTACCTATGATCTCAACGTGGCAAACGGCTTCCCGCCGCTGATCGACCGGATCGTGAAATCGGGCGAGCGCAACCAGAAGATCACCGTGCGCAACCTCAATCCCGCGCGGTTCGACGAGGATGCCGAGATCGCCATCTCCATCCTCAACGATGCCTGGTCGAAGAACTGGGGCTTTGTTCCTTTCACCGACACCGAGAAGGAATATGCCAAGAAGAAGCTGAAGCCGCTGATCCTCACTGGCACCAACATGATTGCCGAGCTCGAGGGTGAGCCGGTCGCTTTCATGCTGGCCTGGCCCGATATCAACCGGTTGCTCATCAACATGAAGGGTAAGCTGTTTCCTTTCAACGTGCTGCGCCTGCTGTGGTGGCTGCGCAAGCCCAAGCGGGCCGATTTCCGCGTGCCGCTGATGGGCGTGGTGAAGAAGCACCAGAACACCCGGCTGGCCAGTCAGCTCGCCTTCATGATGATCGAATACATCCGCCGAGAAGCCGTGGGTACCTACGGTTGCGCGCGTGCCGAGGTGGGCTGGGTGCTGGAGGATAACCAGGGCATGGTGGCCATCGCCGACGCGATCGGATCGAAGTGCAACCGGGAATACAGCATCTACGAAAAGCCCTTGGTCTGAGGCGGGAGCCAAAGTGTCGTTGGCGCGTTTGTTTGACACGGAGTATTAGTGTTGTCGTCGACGTCTAAAGATTTGCCTGCCGACCGTCAGGGCAAGCCAGCCCCAGGGCTTTCGCGTGTCCTGCTGGTGGAAGACGATGCTATCCTCGCCATGGCGCTGGAGGATGCACTGCTACGGGCTGGGGCGGGCACCGTCACGATCTGCGCCAGCGTCGAGAAGACCATGCGCGAGCTTGAGGGTGAATTGCGCGCAGATGCTATCGTGCTCGACGTTCATCTCGCTGATCGCGACGATGGCTGGGCGCTTGCCGAGCTCGTCACGATGTTGGGTCCGCGCCCTCCGCGCATTGCCTTTTCCACCGGATCGCCAGAGGCCATTCCCGCCAGTGTCGCCGCGCTCGGCCCGGTGTTCGTCAAGCCCTACGATCCTGACGATCTCGTCGCCGCTCTTGTGGAAGGGGGCAAGTCGGGCCTGTTCACCATCCTGCGTCGCACCCCGCGCTAGATCCGTTTCGGGCGCATTCGGCCCGCTGGCCGCGCCGTTCCGAAACTGCAGACAAAAAAAGGCCCCCGTCCGGTTTCGGGCGGGGGCCTAATCTTGGATCGTATCACCGGTCGCAGGGACGGGAAGAGGGGGGGTAAGCGCCGGTGACAGAAAGAAAATGCTCTTTCTCGATCTGCGTTCCCGAAAAAAATGGATGAAGTGAAAATAATATATATCTGAGCCGCTCCCCGGGGCGCGCGGATCAGATCTTTGCACCCGGCCAAGCTGAGGGCTAGGGCGCTGGTTGCGATGTGCTGGAACCCTCGGCGCGGCTATGCGTTCTGGGCAAGTCGAAAGAGGGAATAATCTATGTCAATCGGAGCTGAAATCGCCGCGCATTTGCCGTTCCTGCGCCGCTATGCGCGTGCGCTGACGGGGTCTCAGGCGAGCGGCGATGCCTTTGTTACTGCCACGCTCGAAGCTGCGTTAGCCGATTCCGATCTTGCCGAGGAACTGCGCGGCGGCAGGGTGCCGCTTTATCGCGCCTTCACCAAGATCTGGTCGAGCGCTGCGGTCGAATCCGAATCGTCCTTGAGCGAGAGCATCGGGCACGAGGCGGCGGCGCAACTGCAACTTGGCCGCATCACTCCCGCCAACCGGCAGGCGCTTCTGCTCACCACGGTGGAAGACTTCACGGCGCAAGAAGTGGCCACGATCATGGATCTCGAAGTATCCGAGGTCGAGGATCTGGTGCGCGATGCGATTGCCGAGATCGAACGCGAAAGCACCACCCGTGTGCTGATCATCGAGGATGAGCCGCTGATCTCGATGCAACTGGAAGACCTCGTGCGTTCGCTTGGTCACGAAATCTGCGGCACTGCGGCTACCCGCACGCAGGCGCAGGACGTCGTCAAGGACGTGATGCCGGGCCTTGTGTTGGCCGATATCCAGCTGGCTGACGGCTCCTCGGGCCTCGATGCGGTGGACGATATTCTCGCCATTGGTTCGGTGCCGGTGATCTTCATCACCGCCTATCCCGAGCGTTTGCTGACGGGCAACCGGCCCGAGCCGACCTATCTCATCACCAAGCCCTTCCAGGAAGCGACCGTGCGGGCCGCGATCAGCCAGGCGCTGTTCTTCGGCTCCAGCAAGCCGCTGGGCTGACGCGCGGCGGCTGGCCGCATGAAGCGATTGAAACTCAAGCTGCAGCTTTACTGCGGCGAAGAAATCGCGATGGGCCCGGGCAAGGCGGACTTGCTTGAGGCCATCGCGGGCACGGGCTCCATCTCCGCCGCGGCGCGCGAGATGGGGCTGAGCTATCGCCGTGCCTGGCTCATGGTCGATGTGATGAACCGCTGTTTCCGAGAAAAGCTGGTCGAAAGCACGCCGGGTGGTGGCCAGAAGGCGGGTGCCTGCGTCAGCGATGCCGGGCAGCGGGCGCTTGTCGCCTATCGGGCTTTGCAAGACCGGGTGATGGGTGTGGTGCCCACCAGCGAAGAGGTGCTGCAAGCGATGCTCCGCGATCGGCCGGCGCCGCCCGAGAAGGGCAAATCCTGATTCAAGGCGTCTTCGGCGGCTTTCTGCTCGTCCCTGAAAAGGCCAGCAGGCGGTAGGCCAGCGCCGCTGCTACCAGCCCTCCGGCCATGTTGGCGACCAGTTCCCCGCTATAGACGGCGCTTGCGCCCCAGCTCGGCTGGAACAGCAGGGCAAACGGTACCATCGCCAGCCCTACGCGCGCGAGCGAGAGTACCAGCGCCTTGGTCGCATGACCCACGGCGTTGAACGCTCCGTTGCACACGATGAACACGCCATAGGCGGCGTAGCCCCAGGCCGCGATCCGCAAGTAGGACGTGGCCGCCTGCCGTGTGGCCGGATCGTCGGTGAACAAGGCGGCGAGCTGATCGCAGAAGAAATAGAGCGCCGTGGCCACCACCAGCCCGTAAACAAGGCAGAACAGCCCCGATTGCACCAGCGCCAGGCGCGCCCGGTCGTAGGCAGCCGCGCCCCAGTTCTGGCCGACGATCGCCCCGATCGAGCCCGACAGGCCGAGCAGCGGCACCACAGCGAAGGTCTGCAAGCGCCCGCCGATGCCGAACCCGCCGACCGCCGCCTCGCCCTCGCGTGCGAGCAGGCCGGTGAGGATTGCCAGGCCAAGCGGGTTGATCGAACTGGTGAAGCTGGCGGGCAGGGCGACCCGCAGAACGTCGCGCGCGCCTTCGGCCACGTCGGCTTCGCGCAGGAGGGCAGGGCGCAGCGGGATTTCGGAGCTTTGCACCGCCCACAGGCCGACGCTCAGGCCGAGCAGCCAGCCCGCCACCGTGGCATAGGCCGCGCCCGCCATACCGAAGCCTTCGAACCCGAAAGCCCCGTCGATCAGGATCGGATCGAGCACCCAGTTCGCGAGCGCGAAGCTCAGCGAGACCAGCGTCGAGCGGTTCGCCAGCCCCTGCGCGCGCAGGGTGCCGTTAAGGCCCGACAAGCACAAGAGCAGCGGAAAGCCCAGCGCATAGGGCATCATGTAGAGCCCGATCAGCCGCAGCGCCTCGCCATCGGCTCCCATCAGCGAGAACAGCGATGTTGCGCCCAGCGCCAAGGCCAGCGCGATCAGCAGCCCGAAGCTGAGGCCGAGCAGGACGCCCAGCGTCGCGCAGGAGGCCGCGCGGCGCTCGTTGCCCGCACCGATGGCGCGGCTCACCACCGAGGAGGTGCCCACCATCACCCCCACGCCAAGGCTGGAAAGCGCGGTGCCGACGGGAAAGATGAAGCTGATCGCGGCCAGCTCGGTCGCGCCGAGGCGGCCGATGTAATAGGCATCGACAATGCCGGTCGAAACCATGGCCGATACGCCGATGATCATCGGTGCGGTCTGGCGCACCAGATGGCCCGCAATGGAGCCGCGGACCAATCGTGCCTTTTCGCTCATTGTCGGTCCGATAGCCGGTGCTGCGCCGCAGCAACAGCGCTAAGTTAGGGCGCGATCATCACCTTGCATTGGCCGCTGCGCTGCTTGAGGCTTTCGAACACCTCGGGTGTGTTGGACAGCGTGATCGTCTCGGTGACCATGCTGCGCGGCGCAAGCGCCCCGCTTTCGAGCGCGGCCAGCGTGGCGACATATTCCTGCCGGGTGAAGAAGGCGCTGGTAACGAGGCGGACCTGCTTGCTCAGCATCGCGAACGAGTTGAAGGTGTCGGGCTTGGTACACAGGCCCAGCAGCAGGATCGTGCCATCGGGCCGCACCTGCTCCACGCCTTGCGCGATCAGCCCCGGAATGCCCACGCATTCAAACACAATGTCAGCAGGCCCGCCGAGTGCGCGGCTGGCGCTGCCAATCGGATCGGCTGGATCGACCACGAAGACGTCGGCGCCCATCTCCATGGCGCGCTGTTCCTGATGGCGGGCGATGTCCTGCACCGCTACTCGTCCGGCACCCATACGCTTTGCCCAGAAGGCGACCGCCAGCCCGATCGGCCCCGCGCCGAGCACCAGCACCTTGTCGCCGGTTGTCATGCCGGAGAGGTTCACCCCGTGCAGCGCGACCGCGAGCGGCTCGATAATCGCACCATCGGCGAGGGTGAGGTCACTCGGCAGGGGCACGCACTGGTTGGGGCGCGTCACCGCATATTCGGCATAGCCGCCGCCTTGCAGCCCGAACTGCTCGCACCACTGCACGGTGCCCTTGCGGCACTGCTCGCACTGGCCGCAGCTTTTCAGCGGGATCACCGAGACGAGGTCGCCGGTCTTATATTCGCTGACATCCTTGCCCGTCTCGACCACTTCGCCTGCAAACTCATGGCCGAGGATATCGCCGTGCTGGCAGCCGTAAGCGGCATCCTCGGTCATGTGCAGGTCGCTGCCGCAAATGCCGCAGCGACCGACCTTCACCACCAGTTCGCCCGCCGAGGGCGCGGGATCGGGCACATCTTCCCACTTCAATGGGGTGTGCAGGCCCTGGAAGGTGACGGCCTTCATCGCGCGCTTATTCTTCGGAGATCTTCAGCACGGGCTTCACCACCGAGCCATTCTCGCTTGCCTCGATCGCCTCGTTGATTTCCGAAAAGTCGAAGTAGCCGATCAGCTTCTCAAACGGGAACTGGCCCTTCACGTGGTAATCGAGCAGTTCGACCAGGAACCCACCCACGTCGCTGTCACCACCGAGGATGCCCATGACGCGACGCCCGCCGCCCATAAATTCGGCTTCGTTGAAGGTGAGATCGGCCTTTGGATCGCTCGCGCCCACAATCCCGCAGATGCCCATAGGCGCCAGCAGGCTCCACGCGTCTTCAATGATCGTGTTGATCCCGGTGGTGTCGAACGCATAGCCGAGGCCCTGCGGCACCAGGTCCTTGATCTTTCCGATGGCGTCGTCCTTGCCATTGAAGGCGTGGGTCGCGCCCAGTTCCTTTGCCAGCTCCAACCGGCCATCGTTAAGGTCGACCGCGATGATCGGGTTCGCGCCCGCGATCTTCGCCGCCATGATCGCGGCCATGCCCACGGTGCCCGCACCGAACACCGCAATCGGCATCCCTTCGCGCACCTTCATCGAGCGCAGCACCGCGCCCGCGCCGGTCATCAGGCCACAGCCGATGGGGGCGAGCCGTTCGAGCGGGATATGCGCGGCGCTGTCGGGCACCTTTACGGTGTTGAGCTGATGCGCGATGGCATGAGTGGCGAACGAGCTTTGGCCGAAGAAGTTGGCGTTCATCTTCTCGCCGCCCTTGAACATCACGGGCGATCCATCGACCCGTGCGCCCGACCAGTTGTGCGGGAAGAAGTTGTAGCAATAGGTGGGCGCGTCGACTTCGCAGCTGGGGCACGTGCCGCAGGAGTTGAAGCTCATCACCACGCGGTCACCTGGCTTGGCGACGGTGACATCGCTGCCCACTTCCTCGACGATCCCGGCGCCCTCGTGGCCGAGCACCACCGGATGCGGAACGGGCAGCTGCTCGTCGCGCACGGCCATGTCGGTGTGGCAGACCCCGCAGGCGACCACGCGCACGCGCAGTTCGTCGGGGCGCAGATCGTCCAGCTCGACGTCCTCGATGGCGAAAGGCTCGGTATTGCCTCGACAGATGGCGGCGCGGGCGGGGGTGGTCATGGTACTTCTCTCCAGTTTGGACGACTTCCGGAAGGGTATCTATGCCTGCCCGATCAGCCGTTCAACGGCTTTACCGGCCCAAGCTGCATTCCGCCGTCGATCATCACATGGGCACCGGTCATATAGCTGCCCGCATCGGAGGCGAGCAGCAGCGCGAGCGGCTTGATCTGGTAGGTTTCGGCCATCCGCCCCACCGGCACCAGTTCGTCCCACGCCTTCTTGGCGGCCGGGTTCTTCTTCACCCACCCATCGCCGATGTTGGTGACGAAGGGGCCGGGCGCGATGGCGTTGACGCGGATGCCATGGGCGGCAAGCTCATAAGCGGCATGACGCATGAAGTGCTTCACGCCCGCCTTGGCCGCCATATAGGGCACGCCGACGATGGCCTCGTTGACCTCCGCCGCGTTCGAAGAGGTAATGACGATGGACCCGCCGCGCCTGTGCGTGTTCGCCTTCATCACCCGCGCCGCCTCGCGCACGGTGCGGAACACGCCGGACAGGTTGATGTCGATCGACTTGTCCCAGCGGTCGGGATCGTAGACGTCGATCTGGCCCTGCGGGTTACGGTTGCCTTCGGGGGTCCAGAACCCGTTGCCCACGTCGAGACCGGCGTTGGCAAAAGCAATGTCGCAGCCATCATAGGCCGCCACGTGGTTGTCGAAAGCCTTGGCAACCTGAGCGAGATCGGTCACGTCGCAGACGTCCCAGCGCGCCTCGTAGCCTTCGTCGCACAACCGCTGCGCCTCGCGCGCGGCGCCTTCGGCGTCGATGTCGGTAAGCGTTACCTTCGCACCCGCTTCGGCGATGGCTTCGGCATAGGCAAGGCCGATGCCCGAGGCAGCACCGGTGACAAGGCCCGAGCGGCCGGTGAGATCGAACTGATCGAGCGTTTTCAAGCGGTCATCCTTCCAGAGCCGGAACTAAGCCGAGTTGCCGATGGAAGGGTCGCGGCCTCATCCGGCGCCGCTAAGTGCGTCGCACGGATGGGGCCGCGATGGGCGTCGACAAAGGCCTCTCCCCCCTTCATCGCGCCAATTACAAATAGAGCTGCCGGTTGATCTCCAGACCATGCTCTTTGCAGTAGCTTTCGTAGTGGCTTATAAACCACCATACATCGAGAGTCTCGACGAAATTTCCATTCTCGTCGTAGAATTCGTTGGCCCCCTGCATCCAGAAGAAGGCCTTCATGCCATTCGGGTCGTCGGTGACGAGCGTGTGCGCATGGCCGGGGAATTCGGTAATGAACTCGCCGGGGCCGCAGACCCAGTCGTATTCGAGATAGCGGAACGAGCCTTCGAGCCCGATGGCCCAGACCATTCCGCGATGCTTGTGCGTGCCAATCACACCGGGCGACTTGATCCACAGCACGTTGGCGTAGACGTTGTTGCGCACGTCGAAGGCGAGGTGGCGGATCGCGGCATTGTCGCCGAAGGGAACCCAGGGGCTCTCTTCCTCCGACAGGCCGACATAGGTGCCCGATACGCAATACTGATCGAGCATGGCGCTGTGGACTTCAGGCACGTTCACGATCTTGTAGGCACCTGAAGGCGGGGCCTTGATCCCGCCCAGCTTGCTAGTCTGGCTGGCCATCGCCGCCTCCTTCTAGAGATAGAGCTTCTGGTTGATCGGGATGTTGTTTTCGCGGCAGTAGTTTTCGTAGTGCTCGATGAACCACCACACGTCGACCGTGTCCATGTAAATGCCCTGAGCATCATAGAACTCGATCGGCCCGTTCATCTGCCCGAACAACTTGCAGCCTTCAGGATGTTCGGTCACCAGCGTATGCGCTTCTCCCGGAGTTTCCAGGATCAGGCCACCGGGCGTGCCCACCCAGTCATATTCGAGGTAACGCACCGAGCCGGTCAGCGTGACCATTGTGACCGTGCCGCGGTGCAAATGGGTGCCGATGGTGCCGGGGCCCTTCATCCACAGGATGTTGGAATATGTGTTGGTACGCACATCGAAGCTAAGATGCTTGATCGCGGCGCTTTCGCCGAAGGGAACCCACGGGCTGTCAACGTCCGTTTCGGCGTCGATGTAGCGTCCGCCGGGGCTGAGGCGGGCGACGGTGTCGCGATATGCCCAAGGAACATCGACAATTTCTTTGGTATCGGAAGGCGGGGCAGTCAGTTTGGTCGCCATCAGGTCTCTCCTGTTATCTGATTAAGGTGTCGACATAGTCGGCGCCGATACCGACGCTCTCGTAGTGCTCGCGGGCGGCCGTCATATAATCGAACACATCATAGTGGCCGACCGAGTTGCCTTCCTCGTCGAGCCACATCAGCGGACCGGAGACGACGAAGAACACCTTCATCGGATCGGGATGCTCGTAGGAAACGAGGGTATGCGATTCGCCGGGTGTCTCGAAGATGAAGTCGCCCGCCGTGGCGGTCCAGTCGTGCTCGAGATAGGCCCACTTGCCGCTGATCGTGTAAGCCCAGATCGGCTTGGGGTGATAGTGGCGGTTCACGATGCAGGCCTTTTCGGCCATCAGCACGTCGGCCCACATGTTGAGGCTGGGGCTGATCCACACCGGCTTGGAATAGACGCCCTCGACGATGGGCACCCAGTATTCCTTCGGGCCTTCGGCGATCTTCGCCATGTATGCTTCAGGCTTGGCGCCCGGGCGCAGGGCATGCGGCACGGGCGGCGTTCCGGCCCAGGGTTCTGTCGTCGGGGCTTCAGGCAATGTGCTCTCCTCTCGCCAAGGAACCGCCCTCTTTGAGGTGCGGACTGCCAAGGAGAATACACCGCGCGAGAAGGCGATGCTAGGACAGAGGCGAACCTTGCCCGGTATCCTAGCGCAGCGAGCGGAATTCTCGCGGCGTCATGCCGTTGCGGCGACGGAAGCAGCGGGCGAAATAGGCGCTGTCGTTGAAGCCGTGGTCGAAGGCGATCTGGGTGATCGTGGCCTCGGGATAGGCGAGCAGTTTCTCGCCCGCGCGGGTGAGGCGCCGCTCCTGAATGTAGGCGCTGGGGGTTGTGCCCATGCTGGCGAACACCTTCTGCACCGCGCGCACCGAGATGTCGCAGGCCTCGGCGATGTGGATGACCGAGAACTCCGGGTCTTGCAGCCGCGCCTCGACGATGGCGCGCACACGGCTTGCCATTGGGCTTGCCATTCCGGGCTCGGCGCGCTTCGCCTGTTCGAAATCGGCCCCGTGGAGCGCCATGGCCAGCATCCCGGCGAACAGTCGGGCGACTTCTTCTTCCCACCCGAGGTGGTGCTCCTCGCGATAGCCCTGCTGCCACAGCGAGAGCAGGAAATCGTGGAATATCCGCAGGGAGGGCGAAGTGCCGGGCAGGCACTGCACCAGCCGATGATCAAGCGCGCCGAAGCCGGGTTCGATCAGCGCGCGCGGGAATTCGACCACCAGCGTTTCGTGATGGCTGAGGGCGATCTCGTATGGCTCGGCGGTGCTGCACAGCACGGCATCGCCCGGTTCGAGCCGCGCGGTCTGCGTGCCTTGCGAATAGGTGCCATGGCCCCGGCTTTGCAAATGGAGGATGAGGTTATTCTCGCTGCCCGGCAGCGACTCGCGCAGCACGCGGCAGGGGTTTGTGCGCGGGCGTAGCATGGCGAGCGGGCCGATGTTCCAGCTCCACATCCGCCCGGTAAACTCGCCATAGGCGGCCTCGACCCGGCTCCCGGCATAGCGAAGTGCGGCCATGTCGTTCCAGTAACGTGCCCGCTCCGACGGGGCGACGTCGCGGGTGGTGAATTGCTGGACCGCGCTCATGCTGCGTCAGACGGGCTGGAAGGTGAGGCCTTTGCGCCTCAGCGCGGCTGGGGCGGTTTCTTGCAATCCCATCGCGATCACGCCCGAGACCAGCGACAGGCCGATCAGCAACCACAGGAAGCTGTTCATCCCGAAATTGTCGTTGAGCGCGCCGCCGATAATCGGCCCGAACACGCCGCCCAGCACCTCGCAGCTGCCCATCGCGAGCCCGAGAACGGTGGCGTGGTGGACCGGGCGGAAGGTTTCGGAGGGGATCGTCGCCATGAAAATCGGGAATACGCCGTTCACCGCCCAGCCGACAAAGAAGATTACGGCGAGGCCGAAGGCGCCGCCCTCCCAATACATCGCGCCCAACGGCCCCAGCACCGCCAGCAGCGGCAGCGCGACCATCACCGGCTTGCGCCCGATCACATCCGAAATGCCTGCCACGGTGAACGAGTAGATCGCCGCCGCAATCCCCAGCGAGCCCATGATCCAGCTCATCGTGCTTGGATCATAGCCTTTCACCTCGGTGAGGTAGAGCGGCATGAAGGCCCAGGTGGTGACGAAGTGGCCAACCATCAGCACGCCCACGACTACGCTGATCCCCATGTTGCGTACCTTCATCGCGCTCACGACATCGGCGAAATAGTTGCCCTTCGGCGCGGCCTCTTCGGTGACCGGAGCCCTGGCCGGTTCGCGCAGCGCGAACCAGATCAGCGCGGCGCTGAGGAGGCCGGGCAGGGCGGCAAGGTAAAAGGCCTCGCGCCAGCTGTATTGCGTGGCAAACCAGACGAGCACCACCGGGGCCAGAAAGCTGCCGAGCAGGTTCGAGCCAAGGTTCTGCGCCACGCCTTGCGCCAGGCCGCGCCGTTTGGGGTCGACCTCGCTCGCCACCATCGCATGGCTGATCGGCATCACGCCGCCCTCGGCCGCGCCCATCAGCAGGCGGGCGGCGAACAGGAACAGGAAGCTGGTCGCAATCCCTGAGAGGAACGAGCACAGCGAGAAAGCCACAGTCGCGATCACCAGCAGGATCTTGCGCTTGCCGAGGCTGTCGGACAGCCGCCCCACGAAGAAGGCTGCAATCGCCCAGCTGAACGACAGCCCCGAGGCGAGCAGGCCGATCTGCGTCTGCGACAGGCCCAGCTCGGGCTCGACGAAGGGCATCAGCGCGTTGAGCGCCTGCCGGTCAAAGAATACGATCCCGAAGTTCAGCGCCAGCAGGAACACCAGCAAGGTCTGATAAGCAGGCGAGTTGGTCAGCCAGTTGCCCTGAAGCTGTCCGGGGCGTGGCGTGTCGGTGTGCGGTGCGGACATGCGTTTGCGTTCCTATGCTCAGGCGAAGGGGCGGGCGGGGTCCGAGCCGTCCCAGTCGCGGCTCGCCTCCCAGAAGCGGGTGAAGGTGGCGTCCATCGCCGGGTTGACCGGCAGCAGCTCGATAAAGCCCGTGGCCGCGCCATCGCCGTTGTCGAGATAGACCACCTCGCCTCCGGTGGGCACCGAGGCGCGATAGGCCTCGTGATAGCCGCGCGCCTGATAGTCCGCGCTCGCCGCGTCGACATCTTCGACCGCAATCCCGAAGTGATGGAACCCGTGGCCGCGTAGCTGGATGGTTTCGCGATAGACGCTGGGATTGGTGTCGAGCGGCTGGATCAGCTCGATCATCATGTGCCCGGCAAAGCCCATCGCGAGCGTGACATCGGCGCGGCTTTCCAGCCCGCGATAGGTCTGCCCCGGCGCGAGCAGATGCGGCAGCACGAAGAACGGCCCGGCGTGCATGTCCGCCGTCCAGTGCGCGATGGCCGCCATCAGGTCGGGCACAATAAAGGCCGTTTGGGCAATCGTGCCCATTGGCTGGCCGAAGCCGAGCTGCTGCATCGCTTGTCTCTCCCGGGTCGGCTCTGCGGCCAACCTTTCCCGAAAGGCTTGCGCAGGGCGCAGAGAAAGTCAATGAAGCTTCCACGAGTCAATACACTTGCACGAGTCAAATAGACCCAGAATGAGAGAGGCGATCATGGCAACGCAATTGAAACCCCGTGTCCAATGCAGCGAGGCCGAATGGAAGGCCCGGCAGGAACTGGCCGCATGCTACCGTATCTTCGCGCACCTTGGCTGGTATGAGAGCATTTACAACCACATCACCGTGCGCGTGCCGGGCGAAGACAACGCTTTCCTGATCAACCCTTACGGCCTGTTGTGGGAAGAGGTGACGGCCTCCAGCCTCATCAAGATCGATGGCGAGGGTAACAAGGTCGGCGACAATCCCTATCCGGTTAACCTGGCCGGTTTTACGCAGCATTCGGTGTTCCACAAGAACCTCGATCATGCGCACGCCATCGTCCACACCCACACGCCCGACACCATGGCGGTGTGCAGCAGCAAGGGTGGCCTGCGGCAGAGCAACTTCTATTCGTGCTTCTTTGCCGGTGAAGTCGGCTATCACGACTTCGAAGGCATTACGGTGCGTGCGGAAGAAGGCGAGCGCCTGATCAGGGACGTTGGCAAGAACAAGGTGCTGCTGTTGCGCAACCATGGCCCGGTGGTGATGGGCAACACGATCTACGAGATGTTCCTGCTTTATTACATGCTCCAGCGCGCCTGCGAGATTCAGGTGAAGACGGCGGCGATGGGCGATCCGCTCGAAGTGTCGGACGATGTGATCGGCGTGCATCAGCGCGACCGCGACAACCAGCTCACCGACGAATTCGGCAAGCTCGACTTCGAAGCGTGGACCCGCAAGATCGACAGGATCGACTCCAGCTGGCGCGACTGACATAGGCTGACGTCATGACTGCCATGACCGTCAACGACCGGCCGGTGAACTTCGACCTCGATCCGGCCACCCCCTTGCTGTGGGCGCTGCGCGAGGCGGCCAATCTGACGGGCACGAAATATGGCTGCGGTGAGGGCGATTGCGGGGCCTGCATGGTGCTGGTCGATGGCGAGGCGCTGCGGTCTTGCCTGATCACGCTGGCCGAGGTGGAAGGGCGCTTCATCACCACCATCGAGGGGCTGGTGCGTGATCGCTCGCATCCGGTGCAACAGGCGATGGTGGCCGAGCAGGCGATTCAGTGCGGGTTCTGCACGCCGGGGATCGTGATGGCGGCGGCGGCGCTGATCAGGCGCAACGCCGATCCCAGCGAAGACGAGATCCGGCAGGCGATCCCGAACCTGTGCCGCTGCGGGGTCTATCCGCGGCTGGTGGCAGCGGTGCAGCGCGCGGGCCGCGTTGCGCGCCGGGCCGAGCGGATCAGCGCTGCGCCCGCACCGGGAATTGACCCCGCCGATGCCGCGCGCGCGGTTCCGGCGCTGGATATGGACGAAGAAGGACCAACAGAATGAAAGCGACGATCTGGCACAACCCCAAGTGCGGCACCTCGCGTAATACGCTCGCCATTTTGGAAGAGCGTGACGGGGTCGAAGTCGAGGTGATCGAATATCTGAAGACCCCGCCGAGCCGTGAGAAGCTGGCGCAGCTGTTTGCCGATGCGGGGATGACGCCTGCCGAAGGCCTGCGTCTGCGCGGCACCGATGCCGAAGAACGCGGCCTGCCCGAGGCCGATGCCGACACCGTGCTCGATGCCATGGTGGCCGAGCCGATCCTCATCAACCGCCCGCTGGTCGAGACCGAGAAGGGCGTGCGCCTCTGCCGCCCCAAGGAGCTGGTGGACGAAATCCTTTAGTCGAAGGTGCCGCTGGCGGAGGCACTGCCACCCGATAGCTGGCGGTGGGTGGCAGCCAGCACCGCCACCACCACCACAGTTGCGGCCATGCCCAGCAATCCGCCGACAACGCCCTGCACGATCTTGCCCGCTTCGCCTCCAATCGCGGCGATCAGTCCGGCCATAACCAGCCCGGCGACCATCGAGATTACGACATAGACGATAAAAATCAGGATGAAGAACAGCAGGATACGGAACGAATTGCCCTTCGTGAGGATCCAGCTGCGTTTTAACACCGTGATCGGATTGACCACCTTCTCGATCGCGATGACCGGTGCGGCGAGCGAAAATTTGATCATGGCGTAGACCGTAAAAACCATGGCAAACAGCACGCCAAGGGCGATCAGTGCCTCGATCCCGCTCGCCGACAGGAGGGCAACAAGCGCTACGAACAGCACCGAAATGCCGAGGGTGACGATCAGATAGGCCGCAATGGCAGGCAACAGCCCTTTCGCGCCCATCGCAATCGCCTCGCCCACCGTGGGCCGCCCCCGGTCGCGCAGCAACGACAGCAAGCTGATGTAGCCGACCATCTGGGCAAGGGTGGCGAGGGCGAAGATCCACCAGCTTTCGCCATAGGCGGCCATGACCTGCTCGCTCAACCGCTCCACCTCTTCGGGCGTGGCCATGGGAGAGGCCATGAGGGCATTGAGATCGGGGCCGACCAGCGCGATCAGCAGCGAAGGCAGGAAGAAGAAGATCCCGGCCACAATCGCCAGCACCTCGCGATTGGCGGCAATCATCGCCACGGCCTCGTTCCAGGCGGCTCCCATGTCGAATTTCATCGCTCGGTCCTCATATTTGCGGCCTCAAGTGTTGCCGGGGCTTGATAAGCGCATCTCCAAGCGCCACGCAAACCCGATTATGAGCTTTCAGCCGATTGAATGGCGCCAGTCCTATGCGCCGATACCCTACCGCGCGGCGTTGGCCGAGCAGGAAGCCCGCAACCGCGCGATTGCGGCGGGCGAGGCTGGCGAGCTGATCTGGCTGCTCGAGCACGAGCCGGTTTACACCGCCGGGACCAGCGCCGACCTTGCCGACCTCGTCGATCCGCGCTTCGACGTGGTCGAGACCGGGCGCGGCGGGCGCTACACCTACCACGGGCCGGGGCAACGGGTGGCTTATGTGCTGCTCGACCTCGCCAGGCGTGGGCGCGACGTGCGCCGGTTCGTCCACGGAATCGAGAACTGGGTGATCGCCACGCTGGGCGATTTCGGGGTCGAGGCCTTTGCCGTGCCTGAGCGCATCGGCATCTGGACGCATGACATCGACGGGCGCGAGGCCAAGATCGGCGCCATCGGTGTGCGCGTGCGGCGCTGGGTAACGATGCATGGGCTGGCGGTGAACCTCGCGCCTGACTTGTCGCACTTCGGCGGGATCGTGCCCTGTGGCATTGCCGACTATGGCGTCACCAGCATGGAAAGGCTGGGAAAGCCGCTTGCGCCCGAGCTATGGGATGAGGCATTGCGGGCGCGCAGCGAGGAGTTCCTTGCTGCGCTCGCCGCTGCGGAGTGACCATGCGCCAACCGATCTTCAATGCCGCTCTGCTGGTAGCCGCCTGCGCAATGCTGACGGCCTGCGACCTGTTCTCGGACGAGCCGGACGAAAGCGCCATCGACGAAAGCAATGTCAGCGGCGAGGTGCTCGAAGGCACGATCTCCGACGATATGCTGCCACTCGACGAGCTGCGTTCGGCGGCGCCGCCGGCAGACATAGCGCCCAGCGGCACTGCGAGCGCTGCGCCGCCTGCTGATGCGGCGACCGAAGAGGTGGCAGAGCAACCCGAGGAGGGCGCGTCTGAAGACCCCGAAGAACCGCCCGCAGCGGCTGAGGCAGACGAAGCGGCGAACTAGCTGCGGCTGATCAGCAATCGCGCCTGAGCGAGGTGCGGTTTTTCGATCATTTCGCCGTCGAGTTGCAGGGCTCCGGCATCGGGCCGTTCCTCAAACGCCTGCACGATCGCGCGGGCGCGAGCGAGTTGCTCTTCGCTCGGGGTGAAGGCCTCATTGATCACCGGCACTTGCGCCGGGTGAATCGCCAGCATTCCCGAAAAACCGTCTGCGCAAGCCTCGCCCGCGATCCGGGCCAGCGCGTCCAGATCGCGGAAATCGGCATGGACAGTCTCGATGGCGGCGACCTCCTTGGCCCCGGCGGCCAGCAGCACCTGCGTGCGGACATGGCGGAACAGGTCGGTCCAGCGGCCATGTTCGTTGCGCTTGCGCTGCGCGCCGACCGAGCGGGCAAGGTCTTCCGAGCCCCAGCCGAAAGCGCCGAGGCGGTTCAGGATAAAGCCCGGATCGGCGAAAGCGGGAATCGCCAACGCTGCCGCCGCGCTTTCGCCGAGCATGGGCATGATCGCGGTCTCGCCGCTCGGCAAGCCGGCGCTTTGCTCAAGCTCGTAAAGCTCTGCGGCAAGGGCGCGTAGTTGCTCGGGCAACGTGACCTTGGGCGCGACGATTCCGTGCGGAGCAGCGGGCATGATCGCGGCCAGATCGCCCCGCCAGTGGGGTGTGTCGAGCGCGTTGATCCGCACCCAGCGGCGCATGTGCGGGCCAGCCGTGACCTCTGCGCCATGAATGCCTAGCCATTCGCGGGTCTGCTCGCGCGCCTTGGGCTTGGCAGGATCGGCCACCGCATCCTCAAGGTCGATCACCACCACATCGGCGCCCGCTCCGGCGGCCTTGGCCAGCTTCCTTTCGCTATCGCCGGGAACGAACAGCCAGGATCGGGTCGGCATTGTGAGGCTCCTCGTTAGTCGTTGAAAGACCGGGCGAAAGCGGTGTAGCGTATCTCGACTTCGGCCAGATCGGGGCCGCGAAGGCACTCGCGCGCCTGATCGTGCAGCCGTGATCCCTGCCGCGCGAGCAATGCGCGCCGAGCGGGCGAATCGATCGCATCGGCAGCATGGCGCAAGGTATCGAACATGACCTCGGTGGCAATCGGGCTGGTGGCGACAGCGCTGCTGATCGCCCCGAAGCCGCGCTTCACATAGTGGCCGAAGTCATCGGGCAACGGGTAGACGGCACAATCCGAGCCCTCGTCGTCGTCGTGCAAAATCTTGTCGAGATTGCGCGCACCCAGCTCGGCAGTCGCCGCGCCGAGCCAGTGAACCGCTGTGATCGCGGTGAACGGGTCGTTGATGCCCGGCGACAGCGCCCTCAGGCCGATCTCGACCAGCTCGTCGATCAGGAACTGCGGGTCTTGCTCGGGGCTGCGGGCAAAGCCGAAGGTGAAGGCGGCGTGCAGCTTTTCCGCCAGATCATCGCTGGCCTCGGCACCGCATATCTCGCCCAGCGCCATGCCCGGATGGACAAAGTCGCCCGTGCGCACGGACAGCACGAAGCTGCCTTTGGCTTCGTGCATCACACCGAGCATTTCCTCGAAGTCGATCAGCTGGATATAGCCGGTGCGCTGGGCCAGCAGCGGCTCGCCCGAGGGGCGCTTGCGTGATTGCTCGGCACTGGCATCTTCGGGAAAGTCGTCACGCACTATCTTGAGCAGGCGGCGGCCGATATCGTGCAGCACCTTGTTGATGCGAATGGCCGAAGGCACGTGGTTGAGGAAATAGACCAGCACGCCCACCGAAAGCGCCATCAGCGCATAGGCCACCAGCAGCGACAGCTGCGGCACGAAGCCGGGCAGGGCATCGCCCGCAGCGTTGAGCGCAGGCGTCTCGTCCTCGCCGCGCACGGTGTGCAGCACACTGAGCGCATAGACGAAGGTGCCGATGAAGGTTGCTAGGCTAAGCTGGTTGCCCTTGTCCTCCATGAAGTTGGTGAGCAGGCGCGGGCCGTATGTCCCGCTGGCATAGGCCACCGCCGCAATCGTGATCGAGAACACCGTGGAGGCGACCCCGATCATCGATCCGGCGATGACCTGCAACATGTTCGAGGCGCTTTCGGGGCGCGCCGCGACCAGCCAGCTGGCATCGGTCAGCCCGTCGACAAGGCCCGACCGGTCGACCCACACGCAGACGAAGGCGAGAAAGGCCGCGCCGATCGCGAACAGCGAGGGGAAGAACCAGTAATTGGCGGTCAGGCGGGCCCAGAACCAGCGCAGCTCGGCTTTCATAGCCGCCGGTCAGCTCGCCGCCACCGGTCCCAGATCGCCCTTGCCGACCGAGGAACTGGCCATTTCCAGCATCTTGTCGAGGCTGGCCTTGGCTTTCACGCGCAGCCCTTCCTCGATCTCGATACGCGGCTCGAGGTCACGCAGCGCGACGTAGAGTTTTTCGAGCGTGTTCAAGGCCATGTAGGGGCAGATGTTGCAGTTGCAGTTGCCGTCGGCCCCCGGCGCGCCGATGAAGGTCTTTTCGGGCAGCGCCTTTTCCATCTGGTGCATGATGTGCGGCTCGGTCGCCACGATCAGCGTGTCGCCCTCGAAATCGCGCGCGAAGTTAAGGATCGAGCTGGTCGAGCCCACGTGATCGGCGTGGTCGATGATCGCGGGTGGGCACTCGGGATGCGCGGCGACGGGCGCGCCGGGGTGCTGGGCCTTGAGCTTGAGCAGCTCGGTTTCGCTGAAGGCCTCATGGACGATGCAGACACCCGGCCACAGCAGCATTTCGCGGTCGAACTTGCGGCTGAGCCAGCCGCCAAGGTGCCGGTCGGGGCCGAAAATGATCGGCTGGTCCTTGGGGATCTGCTGCAGGATCGTCTCGGCGCTGGAGGAGGTGACGATGATGTCGCTGAGCGCCTTCACCTCGGTCGAGCAATTGATGTAGGTGAGCGCGATGTGATCGGGATGGCGCGCGCGGAAAGCGGCGAACTTTTCGGGCGGGCACGAATCTTCGAGTGAGCAACCCGCTTCCATGTCGGGCAGCACGACGATTTTCTCGGGGCTGAGGATCTTGGCGGTTTCGGCCATGAACTTCACGCCGCAAAACGCGATCACCTCGGCATCGGTCTCAGCCGCCTTGCGGCTCAGTTCGAGGCTGTCGCCCACGAAGTCGGCCAGATCCTGCAATTCGGGCTTCTGGTAATAGTGCGCGAGGATCACCGCATTGCGCTCTTTGCGCAGGCGGTTGATCTCTTCGATCAGGTCGGTCCCGGCGGGAACTTTGGCGGCGTCACTCATGCGCGAATCCTCATGTGCTTATCGGGGCGCTGTTTGTCAGGCTATGGCCCAGATGTCACCTGAACGCGTGGCGAGGCCGCGCCGTTCCAGATCGATCAGGTGGGCATGGACGCTCTGGCCAGCGGCTGGCCAGAGCTTTTCGGACACACCCTTGTACATCACCGGCACCAGCGCAGCGATCGGGCGGGCCTCTTCGGTAAGCAGCTTGACGATCTGCCGCTCGCGCTGGCGGCGATGCCCGGCCATGCCGCGCACCAGCTGCTTGGGCTTTTCGACGGCCGGGCCGTGGGCGGGGTAATAGATGCGATCCTCGCGGGCGTAGAGCTTGTCGAGGCTGGCGAGATAGTCGGCCATGTCGCCATCGGGCGGGACCACCACGCTGGTTGACCAGCCCATCACGTGATCGCCGGTGAACAGCGCGCCGCTTTCTTCCAGCGCAAAGCACAGGTGGTTGGAGGTGTGTCCCGGCGTGGCGATGGCGGTGAGTGTGAAGCCGGGGCCTGTTACCTGCTCGCCTTCGGTCAGCACCCGATCGGGTGCATAGTCCTGATCGAACGGGGCATCGACGCGCGGTTCGTCGGAATGGATGTGCAGCGCCGCGCAGCCGACGATCGGCGCGCCTATCGCCTGCGCGAGCGGGGCGGCGGCGGGCGAATGGTCACGGTGGGTGTGGGTGCACATTATCGCCACGACCGGTCTGTCGCCGATGGCGCGGGTGAGCGCGTCGAGGTGGGCTGGGTCGGCGGGGCCGGGATCGATCACCGCAAGCCCTCCTTCGGAGCCGACGAGATAGGTCTGCGTGCCGGTGTAGGTGAAGGGCGAAGGATTCGGCGCGAGCACGCGTGCGACCAGCGGTTCTAGCTGCTCGACATCCGCGGTCGGCCAGGGTTGCGGGGGCAGGGACATGCGCGCCATATGGGAAGACTCGGAGGCGAAGTCACTCCCCTCCCGCCTGCGGGAGGGGCGGGGGGTGGGCCCCTGCCGCCATACCCACCCCCTGACCCCCTCCCGCAGGCGGGAGGGGAACGTGCATGAACGACCAATTCATTCTTGTGCTCGATGAAGGCACCACCAGCACGCGGGCCATGCTGTTCGCGCTGGATGGCAAGCCAAGCGGTACGGCGCAGGCCGAATTGACCCAGTTCTATCCGCAAGACGGCTGGGTCGAACATGACGCCGCCGAGATCTGGGACAAGACGCTCGCCTGCGCGCGCGAAATGGTGGAGCGAGCGGGCGGGGCCGAACGCATCGCCGCCATCGGCATCACCAACCAGCGCGAGACGGTGGTCGCCTGGGACAAGCAGACCGGCGAGCCGCTCGCCCGCGCCATCGTGTGGCAGGACCGGCGCACGGCGGAGTTCTGTGCTCGATTGAAAGCGAGCGGGCATGAGGAGGCGGTGCGTGGCAAGACCGGCCTGCTGCTCGATCCCTATTTCTCCGCCACCAAGATGCGCTGGATGCTCGACAATGTGCCGCATGTGCAGGGCGCAGCGGAGCGCGGCACGCTGGCTTTCGGGACAGTCGAAAGCTGGCTGGTGTGGTGCCTATCAGGAGGCCAACAGCACGTCAGCGATGCCAGCAACGCCAGCCGCTCGCTGCTGCTGCCGCTCGATGGCGACACGTGGGACGAGGACCTGTGCGAGCTGTTCGGCGTTCCGCTGGCCGCGCTGCCGCAGGTGGTCGATTGCGCCGGAACCATCGCCGAAACCGCGCCCGATTTTCTGGGCGCTGTGATCCCGATTTGCGGGATGGCGGGAGACCAGCAAGCCGCGACGATAGGGCAGGGCTGCCTCGAACCCGGCGCGACCAAGGCCACCTATGGCACCGGCGCCTTCATCCTCGCCAGCACCGGAAGCACGCTCCCGCACTCGGACAACCGCCTGCTCGGCACGGTGCTCACGCAAATCAACGGCGAACGCACCTATGCGCTCGAGGGCTCGGTGTTCGTGGCGGGGAGCCTGGTCCAGTATCTGCGTGACACCCTCGGCCTGATCGCAAGCGCAGGCGAAACCGAAGAGCTGGCCCGCAGCGTGGCCGACAGCGGCGGGGTGGTGGTGGTGCCTGCGCTATCGGGCCTTGGCGCGCCACACTGGCGGCCTGACGCGCGTGGCAGCATCACCGGGCTCAGCTTTGCCAGCAGCAGGGCCCACGTAGTGCGGGCCGCATTGGAAGCCATGGCGCACCAGACGCGCGACCTAGCCGCCGCCTTCGCCGCCGATGGCGCACGCTGGCGCGGCATCCGCATCGACGGCGGTATGGCCGCGAACGACTGGATGGCGCAGGATCTGGCCGACATTCTGCAATTGCCCGTCACCCGTCCGCACTTCGTCGAAACGACCGCGCTCGGCGCGGCGATCCTCGCGGCACTGGGATGCGGCGCCTATTCCTCGCTTGCGGAGGCGACGGCAGCGATGTGCGGTGACGCGCGTGAATTCGCTCCGCAGATGGAGGCTGCCACGCGCGCTGTGCGGCTGGCGAACTGGGAACGCGCGCTGGCGAAAGTGTGAGTCTCAGCGTGCGGCGAAGGCGCGGCCGATCCGGGTGTGCAGGTTTTCAAGCGCGGGCGGCTCGGCCTCGAAGCCGCGATGGAACGCCTCGTCGAGCCGGGCGAGCCGACCGTAGAAAGAGCAGCTGCCGTCGATCACGGCATTGACATCGGCGCTGAGCGCGGCCCGCTCTTCTGCCGTGCCCACGTCCTGCGGCTCGGGCAGACGTCCGAACCGGCGCAACTGAAACGCGGTCAGTTCGTCATTGAAATAGGCGCGAAAATTGAGCAGCCAGGCCATCGCATGCATCATCCTCGTTGTGGTCCGCAAGGCCTCGCACGAAAGGGTGATGCGGGCGTCCGAGAGCTCATCGCTCTTCGCCACGCCTGGCTCGCGCTCGCCTTGCGCCGTGGCGAACACTGCGCGTGTAGCTTCGGTCAGGCAAAGCGCCTCTTCGTAGAGGGCATCGAGGATTGCGGGCGAAACAGAATTGGCAAATTGCATAACGTAGTTTGAGCTAGCCTCCCGTCGGTCTCGGCGCCAGTAAGGGGTGACGCGATTTTCCCACAGGCGACAACCTGTCCCGCTCAGGCACGGATTTTACAGGCGCATTGTTGGGTGCGATCAGGCGATGATGTCGGGCGTCAGATAGTCTGTAATGGCCGCGATCTGGTCTTTCAGCCGCAGCTTGCGCTTCTTCAGGCGCGCCACCTGCAACAGGTTGGGGCCGCCACTTTCGGTGAGCGCGGAAATGGCGATGTCGAGGTCGCGATGCTCGACCTGAAGCATGGCGAGCGCCTTGCGCATCTCTTCTTCCGTCATGCAGCAATCCTGCTCATCCTCGAAGCGTTCCTCATGTGCGATGGGCGACATATCCTTGCGTTCTAACGCTTCGCCGCAACGCGTAATTGTTCGTTTAGGACTATTGTGATTTGATGACAATTGCGTGGCTCGCCTCGCATGTACCGGCCCAGCCGAGTCGGACCATCGAGGCGGGTTTTCCGCGCGGTCCAACTCGGCCGGATTTCTCCGGCCATGGCGAAAGGAGAACAGCCCTATGCAATCTTCACATGTCAGCGCGCTTCAACAAAAGCATGAAGGCCTTGACCGTCGCCTAAAGGAAGAAATGAACCGTCCGTCGCCCGATGCGTCGCGCGTTCAGGACATCAAGAAAGCCAAGCTCAAGCTTAAGGAAGAAATCGCGCTGCATTAACAGCCCGCAAGCGGCGCGCGGCCCAGTTCCTGCGTAATTTTCATTACCGGAACGGCCGCGCGCCGATTTGCATTTTCTATTTCGTGCTATAGGCTTGCAGGACATGCCTTTGTCCGCCGCCTCTGCCGCTCGCACGATTCTTACCCGGCTGCACGAGGTGATGGCGGCGCGCACCCACGCGCAGGCCAAGCTGAACAACGTTGTGGAGGTTATCGGCGAGACGCTCGATAGCGAGGTCTGCTCGGTCTACCTGCTGCGCGAGGGCATGCTCGAACTGTTCGCCACGCGAGGGCTGAATCAGGCGGCCGTCCATGTCACCCGGCTCGGTGTGGGCGAGGGGCTGACCGGCACCATCGCCCAGAATATCGAGACGCTGAACCTCGAAGAGGCCGCCACCCACCCCGAATTCCAGTATCGCTCCGAAACCGGCGAGGAACGGTTCCACTCGTTCGCGGGCGTACCGATCGTGCGGCGCGAGCGGGCGATTGGCGTGCTTACCGTGCAGCATGTCGAACCCCGGCTCTACGAAGAGGTGGAGATCGAGGCGCTGCAGACCGTCGCCATGGTGCTGGCCGAACTGATCAATCACGCCGGCCTCGTCGATGGCGAGGAGCTGAACGGGGCGAGCAATGCCCAGACCGGGCAGGCGCAGATCAACGGGCTGATGCTGGTGAAGGGGCTCACGCGCGGCAAGGCGGTGTTCCACCAGCCGCGCGTCCATATCGAACAGACCGTGGCCGAGGATATCGAGGCCGAGCGCGACCGGGTCTATCAGGCCTTCGACCGGATGCGCGACCAGATCGAGCAGATGTCGACCCAGGCCGAGTTCGGTGTCGATGGCGAGCACGAGCAGGTGCTCGAAACCTACAAGATGTTCGCCTACGACGAGGGCTGGAGCCGCCGCATCAACGAGGCGATCGATTCCGGCCTCACCGCCGAGGCCGCGATCGAGCGCGTGCAGCAGCGCACCCGGATGCGGATGCGCCAGATTCAGGACCCGCTGCTGGCCGATCGGATGCACGATCTGGAAGACCTCTCGAACCGCTTGCTGCGGATCGTATCGGGCAAGGTCGGCACGGCGGCGACCAGCGGCCTTACTGGCGATTCCATCCTCATCGCCAAGAACCTAGGCCCGGCCGAGCTGCTCGAATATGACAAGCGCCGCCTGCGCGGGGTGGTGCTGGAGGAAGGCTCGCTCACCGCGCATGTGGTGATCGTGGCACGCGCGATGGGCATTCCCGTGGTCGGCCGCCTCAGGAACCTGCGCGGGCTGGTGCGCGAGGGTGACGAGATTCTCGTCGATGGTGACACCGGGCAGGTCACGCTGCGCCCGACGCAGGCCGTGTCCGATGCCTTCGAGGAACGTCTCACCCGCAGCCGCGAGCGGCGGGCAGGCTATGCCAAGCTGCGCGATGTGGAGCCGCGCACCAAGGACGGCGTGCGGATCGAGGTGATGATGAACGCCGGGCTGCGCGACGATGTGGCGATGCTGGGCATGACCGGGGCGGACGGGATCGGCCTCTATCGCACCGAGTTCCAGTTCCTCGTCTCCGCCGCCTTGCCTGCGCGCGAGCGGCAGGCCCGGCTTTACCGCGAGGTGCTGGACGCAGCCAAGGGCAAGAAGGTGATCTTCCGCACCGTCGATATCGGCGGCGACAAGAGCCTGCCCTATCTCGTCAACAAAACCGGCGAGGAAGACGAGAACCCGGCGATGGGCTGGCGCGCGCTGCGCCTCTCGCTCGAGCGTGACGGGCTGCTCAAGGCGCAGGCGCGCGCGCTGCTCGAAGGGGCTGCTGGGCGCGAGCTGAACGTGATGTTTCCGATGGTATCCGAACCGTGGGAATTCGACGATGCGCGCAAGGTGTTCGAGCATCAGGTGGCCTATCTGCGGATGCGCAAGCACCAGCTGCCGAGCAAGATCAACTATGGGGTCATGCTCGAGGTGCCGTCGCTGGCCGAGGTGCTCGACCTGCTGAAGGACCGGATCGCCTTCATCTCGATCGGTACCAACGACCTCACGCAGTTCCTGTTCGCCGCCGACCGTTCGAACCCGGCGCTGGCCGAACGGTATGATTGGCTGAGCCCGGCGATCCTGCGGTTCCTGGCTCGCGTGGTGAAGACTTGCGAGCCGTGGCCGGTCGATGTCGGGGTTTGCGGCGAGATGGGCGGGCGTCGGCTCGAGGCGCTGGCGCTGATAGGGATCGGCTTGCGGCGCCTTTCGATCACTCCGGCGGCGGTGGGGCCGCTCAAGGAACTGATCAGTGGTATCGACACAACGGTGTTGTCGGCCCAGATGGACGAATGGCTGGCGCATCCCCCTGCCGATCTGCGCGGCGCCATGCGCGACTGGGCCGAGACGCAGGGGATCGAGTTCGAGTAAAAAGCGGCAGAAATGCCCTGATTTTGCTTGGTGCGTCCCTTGACTTGCCGCACGCTTGTCTTTCTTTTGGGACATAGGTTGGTCCGGGCCGCCGGGGTATTCGAAGCCCAATGGTCGCAGGTAGGGTAATGACAGAAGACGAAGAGACTTCCGAGGTCGTCCAGCAGACGCCGCCCGCTGGCGTCGGTGCACAATTGCGCGCCGCGCGCGAGGCGCAGGGCAAGTCGGTGGACGACATGGCGGCGACCACGCGCATTTCGGTGCGCCATATCGAGCATCTCGATAATGGCGAGTTCGATCTGTTGCCGGGGCGTATCTATGCCATCGGTTTCGCCAAGACCTATGCCAAGGAAGTCGGCCTCGATCCCGAGGACGTGGCCGATCAGGTGCGCGCCGAAATGGGCGAGGAGCGCATCGATCACACGGATTATGACGCCACCTTCGAACCTGGCGATCCGATCCGTGCGCCGGGGCGCAAGCTGCTGTGGTTCTCGATCTTTGCTGTGGCCTTGTTGCTGGCGGGTCTGTTCGCCTTTGCGCGTCAGCTGTTTGCTCCGGCTGCCGATCTGCCCTCGCTGGTGGAGCAGGAACGGGCCGAGGCCGTAGCTCAGAACGCGGCTGCGGCCGAGGCCGAGCAGGCGGAGGCGCAGGTGCCTGATACCGGCGAGGCGGTTGCCATCACCGCCGAGGGCGAAGCCTGGGTCCGTATCACCGATGGCGATGGGCGCGTGCTCAAGGAAGCGATCCTATCCGAGGGTGAGAGCTACACCGTGCCCGCCGATGCCGAGAACCCGCAGATATCCACTGCGCGGCCCGATCTGTTGGCGATCACGATCGGCGGCAAGGCGGTGCCGAAGCTTGCGCAGGAAATGCGCACCTTTATCGACGAGCCGTTCAGCGCAGCCGCGTTGCTCGCGCGCGGGCAGCTGCCGCAGGCGGATCCGGGCAGCCCCGCTGCTTTGCGCTAGGGCCGGGGACAATCTTAAGTAGTGGCGATTGACGGGGGATTAGCGCTCTTGGCCTATTTCCTGCCCCGGTTAATCGCCTATTTTGGTTAATGCTGGCATCTCTGATCCAGCGGGGGCGACATCGAGGCAGGAGGATAAGCAAGCACGATGATCCAGCAGATTGCACGGGCACGCCGCGGCCTGATGGTAAGCAGCGCGGTGGCGCTGGCCATGGTTGTGAGCACTCCGGCAGCCGCGCAAGTCGATGCGCGGCTTGAGCGGATCGAGGCACAGCTGCGCGCGCTCCAGCGGACGGTGTTCCCCGGCGGCGACGAACGCTTCTTCGAGCCCGAGATCACGCCGCAAGCCAACAATGCGAACACGCCGACGCCCGGCATTTCGAGCAGCGCGATGACCGATGTGCTGTCGCGCATTTCCGCGATCGAAAGCCAGCTCGCCCGGCTGACCGCGTCGACCGAAGTCAACGAGAACGCGTTGAGCGCACTCACCCAGCGCGTAGCCGCGATGGAAGCCGCGCGCACTGCGGCTGCAACGCCGAACCCGGCTCCGTTGCAAACCCCCGCGACGGGGCCGGCCACCACGCCCGCGACCCAGCCGGCAACGACACCTGCGACGACCCCTGCACCAGCGCCTTCGTCCAGCCAGCCGAGCGGCGTGATCGCGGTCCCCGGCTCGGCCGAGACTGGCCCCAGTGCCGAGCGGCTGGCAGGCGTGCAGTCCATCGCCAAGCCCGCCACCGGCGACATGGGCGAGGACGAATATACCTACGGCTTCCGCCTGTGGGACGCGCAGTATTACCCCGAGGCGCAGCAGCAGTTGGCGCTCTTCATTGAGCGTTATCCCAGCCACCGCCTGATTTCTTACGGCCGCAATCTGCTTGGCCGCGCCTACCTCGATGCGGGCGATCCGCGCAGCGCGGCGACACACTTCTTCGAGAACTACCAGTCCGACAAGCAGGGCGCGCGTGCGGCCGACAGCCTGCTCTATCTGGCCGAGAGCATGATCGAGCTTGAAGACACCCGCCGTGCCTGCATCGCGCTTGCCGAATTCGGCGATACCTATCCGGCGCTGGCGACGGGGCGTCTGCAGTCGATGTACGACGGGCTGAAAGGCCGCGTCACCTGCAACTGAGCCGATGAGCGAAGGTCCGCCGCCCGAACTGGTCGCGCGGTTTCGCGAGGCATTGGCGCGACTCAATCCGGACGATCGCAGGATCGGGCTGGCCGTTTCGGGCGGTCCCGATTCCATGGCCATGCTGCTGCTCGCTCATGCCGCGATCCCCGGCCGTTTCGCCGTGGCCACGGTCGATCACGGGTTGCGACCCGAGGCAGCGGACGAATGCGCGCTGGTGCAGGCGGCCTGCGAGGCGCGCGGCATCGAATGCGCGGTGCTTTCCGTATCGGTGGGTGAGGGCAATGTTCAGGCCGAGGCGCGCGAGGTGCGTTATGGTGCCTTGTGCGGCTGGGCCGATGGCACCGGGCTGGCGGCCATAGCCACGGCGCATCACGCTGACGATCAGGCCGAAACCTTCCTGATGCGCTTGAACCGGGGCAGCGGAGTGGCCGGGCTGGCCGGGGTGCGCGAAGTCAACTTCCCGCCAAACTTCGACTGCCGGATCATCCGCCCCGTGCTGCACTTCCGCCGCGCCGAACTGGCGCAGGTGGTGGCGGACGAGGCAGTTGTGCACGATCCATCGAACAAGGATCCCCGTTTCGACCGGGTGGCCATACGGCAGAACCTTGAGGGGTGCGACTGGCTTGATCCGCTCGCGATTGCCCGCTCGGCCAGCATTGTTGCGGAGGCCTACGAGGCAGTCGAGGCGTATGCCGATCTGCTGTGGCCGCAGGCGGTGCGCTCGGAGGGGGAGACCTATGTGCTCACCCCGGTGCCCGCGCGCGAGATGAATCGGCGGCTGCTGGCGCGCGTGCTAGATAAGCTGGGCGGAAGGCCGCGTGGGGGCGACGTGGCGCGGCTGCTGATGAAGCTCGAAGCGGGCGAGGGCGGCAATGTCGCGGGCGTGCTGGCGCGGGTAAAGCGCGGCGAATGGGTGCTGGGGCCGGAGCCGGCGCGGCGAACCTAGCTTGCCCCTCCCAACATCGGCTCACCCTGAGCTTGCATCACCTCATGTCACTCCGATCCGCTCGTCCCGGGCTTGTCGAAGGACTGTTCTTACTTCGGCCCAATGTATGTGACCAAAGGCAAGGGCAACCCTTCGACAAGCTCAGAGTGAGCGGATGTGGGTGTAAATGCAGAATGGGCCACCTTTTTGCAGGCTCACCCCAAACTCTCAGCCCGTCTTCAGCGAACCACCCACACCGGTGCGCACGCCGTCGGTGATGATCACCACGTCACCTACCTTGGCAATATCGTAGAGCTTCGACACGAACTGGTCGGGCACGCCGATACAGCCATGGCTGGCATAGCCGCGCTCGACTTCGCTGCCGCCGTGGATCGCGATCCCGTCCCAGGTCAGCCGCAGGGTCCAGGGCATGGGCGCATTGCCGTATTTCTCCGAGACATTGTGCCGTTCCTTGGTCAGGATCGGGAACACGCCGGTGGGCGTGGGATGGGCAGGTGTGCCGAGCATCGCTGCCGCAGCGCCGATCTCGTAGCCTGCGCGGAACACGCTGATGACCCGCGCTTCGAGATCGACCGTGATGCGCAGCGCACCGTCTGGCACGCCCGCGTCGTCCCAGTGCCATTCGCCGTAGCGGATCGGCCCATTGATCGGGAGAACGCGCTTTATCACGAAGGGGTCGTTCGGATCGTAATCCGGCGCAGCGGCCAGCGCGCGTTCGGCCTCGGCCTTGGCCTGCGGATCGACCGGATCGAACCCGTCGTAGTCGGCGGTCGGGTCCGCCACGGCAGAGGCGTTGTCGGCACCAAGCTGCGCTGAGACAGTCGCCTCGGGGCTATCGGCAAGCACGTCTTCGCGTTCAAGCCAGCCATCCATCGCGTCTTGCGGTTCGAGCGAACGCCCAGTCACCAGCACCAGTGCGATTGCCGCCACCAGGACGAGGCTAACCCCGCCGATCCATTTTACGCTCGCGTCCATGCGCGCGATAATGGTGCAGAGAGGTAAAGATTTCCAGTGCCGCCGAGGTTAGGGCGGGATGACAGTACCTTGATCGACCTTGCTCCCCTCCCCGCGGGGAGGGGCCAGGGGCTCGACGCTGGCGTAGAACCCCCATCCCCAACCCTTCCCCATAGGGGAAGGGCTTCGCGAACCGATGCTATGTCATCCCACTCCAGGGGCGACCGCTACCCATGCGCTCCGAATACATTCGCGATCACCGTGGTGATCCGCCGCGATAGCGCATAGGCCTCGTCGATAGGCTCGATAAAGTTGCGGTGGATCGCTTCATAGCCGTGGTCGGCGTTCTCGGGCCAGTCGGTGGGCTCGGTGAGGTCGAACTGGTCGATCTGCGGGAAGCTCACCGGATAGGCGCGCCTGAGCTGCGCCAGCGCCTCGTCCACGCGCAGGGTGAAAACCATTTCCAGCACGTCGTCGCGGCTGACGTCGTTGGCGCGGCTGAACACGGGCACGCTGACTGCGCGCAGAAACATGTGTTGCAGCAGCGCGAGCCGCAGGGCCTGCGCCGCGCCGATCATCCGGCGCTTTTCCTCGCGGGCCGGGTCGGGGGCTTCCTCGGGGAGTAGCGCCAGCAGCCGGTGCAGCTTCATCGCATCGACGCGCAGACGGCTGGCCAGCCGCCGGAACACGCCCGCGCGGTCGTCCTTCACCAGGTATTCGCTCAGTGCCTCGCAGGCATCGGTGAGGTGGGTCTCGGTGCCGCGATAGGGGCGGCTCGCCCAGTAGGCCGAGTTGAACAGCTCGCCGAACGCGGCGACCGTCTTCACGCTGGCAAGGCCATTGGCCGCGCGCACCAGCCTGATGAGCTCGCGCCCGCGCGGGCTTTCGCGCAGCAAGGCGGCGATTTCTTCGTAGTTGCCCTCAGCCGCTTCGCCCACGCCAGCGATCACATTCACCGGATAGCCGAGCTGCTGGAGGATCGAATTGTGCGGGATCGCGCGGATTTGCCTGAGGCTCATGTCGCGGTCGGCGTTTAGGTCGCTCTGCCGGCGGCTGACGCGGCTGCCGGTTGAGTTGAGCAGGCCCAGCCCGAAAGCGGTGATCGCGCGGCTGTAAGTCCGGCTTTCGAGGTGGTGGCGCTGATGCTCCTTGATCGCGCGGTAGAAATCGAGGCTGAGGTCGGTGCGGCGATAGAACTCGTCGGTCGGCGCGTCGGGATCGGTGTCGTTGGGGCGCAGCACCGCGATGCGGGTGAGCATGGCCAGCGCCAGCTCGGGCGTGTCGAACCACAGGTAGCCGTCGCCGCCCTGGAAGCTGACCTCGGGCTCGAGCGCGATTCCGGCGCGCACGAAGCGGCGCTTGGCCCAGGGCGAGAGCGCCCAGTCGAGCCGGTCGGCCATCTTGGTGGGATGCGCGCCGCGGCCCATGCTTTCGCCGTGGGTGTTGAAGATCAGCGCGCTGACATCGGTGAGGCCGTTGGCGTCCATCGCTTCGGCGAGGCGGCCTTGCAGACGCTCGATCGCGAGGCTGGCGGGAAGCTGGCCGACAAAGCGCCCCGCATCGGAAAAGCCTGCCTGAATCGCGATGCGCCCGCGCTTGCGGACATAGGCCTGATATTCGGGCTCGGCGAGCAGTTCGTCGAGGAACCGGCCGCCGTGTTCGAGCGCACTTTCGGTTTCGAACAGGGGCGAGCAATCGACCTTGTCGGCGATCCCGAACAGCTTGGCGAAGTAGACCGCCGCGAGCACTGTGGCTGGCTCTTCGCATTCGGCGATCAGCATGCGGATCGGCGCGTCGGCGTCGATATGGGCGAGGATCTGCGCCATCGCGAGGAACTGGCGGGTGGCGGTGCTGGCTTCGATTGCCAGCGCGCCAAAGTTGGAGCGCAGCGGTGTTACTTCGGAAATTGCCTTGCGCAGGTGCACCACCGCGCCCTTGCTGGCGAGGTCGATCTTGCCTTCCGGGTCGATCCGGCGGCGGATCGCGTTGTGCAGCTGCTTGGCGTTCACGCGGAAGTGGATCCAGCCCATCCCGAGCCCGTCGGCCCGCATGGCTGCGGTGAGGGTTTTCAGGGCGATAGCGCGGTCCTGATCGGCCTCGCGCGCTTCGGCTTCGAGCTGGTCGATCACGCCTTTGAGCGACAGCAGCTTGCGCGGATCGGAGGCGGTCAGCCGGTTGGCCGCGACCGACAGCGCGGCGGGATCGGACAGGTCGGCGGCAAAGTCCTGCGCCCGCTCGGCGGCATAGTCGCGGGCCGGGACCAGTTCGGACAACTGCGGGTGGCCGGAATCGATCTTCTCAAGCTGTGCGACATAGCGCGCCAGCCGCTCGGCTTTTTCGGCAAGGCGGAACCCGATCGAGTTCGACCAGGTGATATCGGTCCGGCCGTCCATGTCATAACCGACCCAGGTGGCGAAACGGAACGGGAGCGGGGCGACATCGTGCCAGTCGCCGGGCCATTGCGTAGCGGCATGGCCAAGCAGCGTGGCGACCACCTTGTCGCGCGCATCCTGAGCATTGGCGATCGCAAACATGGCGCGACTGTGCTCGTAAGCCAGCGTGACCTGCGGGCGCTCCTCGCCAACGCAGGTTGCATCAATTGTGCCCGCACCAGAGGCGCAATCGGCCAGCGCTGCGGTCTGTTTCGGGGGCAGAAGGAAGGTCGGGTGGGCGGTGAACACCGCGTGGAGCTGCGGGCGTTCCCACCGGTCCTTGAAGGCGGCAAAGGTGGGGCTGTCGAAGCTGGCTTGCAGCGCGGCGGTGTTCTCGTCCTGCGCAACCGGGGCGACATAGCTGGTCATCCGCTCGCAGCGATTTTGCAGCGCGGCGACCTCCAGCTCGGCGATCATCCCCTCGCATTGCGACAAGCTGAGTTCGCCCGCCTCAAGCTGGCGCGAAAGGTCGAGCGAGAGCTGGAACACCGGGTTGAACAACGGCGTCTCGACGGTGCGCTCATGCAGCTCTTGCAGGCGATCCTTGAGAGCGGCGACGGAGGTGAGCGGCTCCTTCATCCGGCCAGGTCCGCTGCCTGCTTGGCAAGCGTTTCGATCTCGGCGGGGCTGGCCCATTTCGGGGCGACCCAGCTACCGCCGACGCACAGCACCTGCTCGATGGCGAGCCAGTCGGACGCGGTCTTGGCCGACACGCCGCCGGTGGGGCAGAACTTGCAGTGCCCGAATACGGCGGTGAGCGCCTTCAGCGCCGGAATCCCGCCATTGGCCTCGGCGGGGAAGAACTTGAAGTGGGTGAAGCCAAGGTCCAGCCCCTTCATCAACTCGCCCGGTGTGGCAATGCCGGGCAGGTACGGCACACCGCTGCGCTTCACCGCCTGGCCAAGGGGCTCGGTAAGCCCGGGCGAAACGATGAACTCGGCTCCTGCCGCCAGCGCGGCATCGAGTTGCTCGCTGTTCGTCACCGTTCCGGCGCCGACAATCGCATCGGGCACGAGGTTCATACGCTTGATCGCCTCCAGCGCATCGGGAGTGCGCAGCGTCACTTCGAGCACCTTGAGGCCGCCGGCCACCAGCGCTTCGGCGATGGGGCGGGCCTGATGGACATCGTCGATCACCAGCACCGGGATTACCGGGGCCATGCGCATGATTTTTTCGATTTGATTCATGAAAGGTCTCCGTGGCGCTGGAGGAAGGCGGCAGCAGCGCCGAACAGGCCGGGTTGGGGATGGGTGATGAGTTTGACGGGCAGGTTCGCCATCAGGCTTTCGAAGCGGCCCTTGGCGCGGAACCTTTCGGAAAAGCCAGAGCGCGGCAAGTGGTCGCGCAGGCGATAGCCGAGGCCGCCCGCGATCACCACGCCGCTGGCGCCCTGAACCAGCGCCGTATCGCCCGCGACTGCGCCGAGCGAGAGGCAGAACCGGTCGATGGCGGCTTCGGCGAGGCTGTCCGTCCGCTCCATGCCAGCGGTCCAGATCGTGACATCGTCCTGCTCTGTGAGCGCGCGGCCCTCCATTGCGGCGAGCGTTGCGTAGATGTCGACGATGCCGGGGCCGGATACCACCCGCTCGACCGAGACGCGCCGGTGGCGCTTCCTCAGCCGCGCGAGAAGCGCATCCTCAATAGTGTCGAGCGGGGCGAAGTCGGCGTGGCCGCCCTCGGTGGCCTGCACATGGGTGCGGCCCGCGCCGTCGCGATAGAGGTGGGCGACACCAAGGCCGGTGCCCGGTCCGAGCACGCTGAGGGTGCCGCTGGCGGGCAGGGGGCCTTCGGGACCGGCGAGATGGAGGAACTGATCCTCGGGCGCGTGAGCCACGGCATGGGCTACGGCCTCGAAATCGTTCACCAGCACGTAGTCGTCGACCCCCAGCTTCTCGCGCACCAGCGCGGGGCGGATGATCCACGGGTTGTTGGTGAAGCGGATCACCTCGCCTTGCACAGGCCCGGCAATGGCGATGGCCACGTTGCGCGGCAGCGTCCCGCCCATGCGGCTGCGGAACTCTTCCCAGGCGGTCTGGAAGCTGGCGTGATCCTCGGTGTGGAGCGTCACCGGTTCTTCGAGCGCGATGCTGCTGCCAGCGCCGCTGGCAAGGGCGAAACGAGCATGGGTTCCGCCGATGTCGACTGCAACGAGATCCATTACAGGCCTGCCGCTGCCATCATGGGCGAGGCTCCCTTTTCGGCCTCGTCGGCCATCACGCGATACATTGCGAACAGCTCGCGCCCGGTGCCGTCTTCCGGTTCGGGGTCAGGGGCAGGGGTGCGGGTGGAGAGATCGGCGCTGGTCGACAGTTCACCCGTCACCGCGCAGACCTTTACCACATCGCCATCGCGCAGCAGGCTCAGCGGACCGCCGCCCAATGCCTCGGGCGAGCAGTGGATTGCGCTCGGCACCTTGCCCGAGGCACCCGACATGCGCCCGTCGGTGACGAGGGCAACCTTGTAGCCGCGATCCTGCAACACGCCCAAGGGCGGGGTCAGCTTGTGCAGCTCGGGCATGCCATTCGCGCGCGGGCCCTGGAAGCGGACCACCACCACTACGTCGCGATCCAGCTCGCCTGCCTTGAACGCCTCGGCCACGGCGGATTGCGTTTCGAACACTCGGCACGGGGCCTCGATGGTGTAGCGCGAAGGATCGACCGCGCTCGACTTGAAGCAGGCACGGCCCAGATTGCCTGCCACCAGCCGCATCCCGCCGTCGGGGGCGAAAGGCTCGGTGGCCGGGCGCAGCATCTCGGTGTCACCTGAAGGGCCGGGGTCGCGCCAGGCGAGCGTCTCGTCGTCGAGCCATGGCTCTTCGCCATAGGTAGCCATATCGTCGGCACCCGAGGCGAGCACATCGGCGTGGGCGAGTCCAGCGCTCAGCAACTCACGGATCACGTAGCCCATGCCGCCCGCCTCGTGGAAATGGTTCACGTCGCCCGAGCCATTCGGATAGACCCGCGCCACCAGCGGGACCACGCTCGACAGTTCGGCAAGGTCGCTCCAGTCGATGATCACGCCTGCCGCACGGGCGAAGGCGGGGATATGGATCGCATGGTTGGTCGAGCCGCCGGTGGCGAGCAGGCCGATCGCCGCGTTGACCACCGCCTTCTCGTCAACACAGTGGCCGAGCGGTCGGGCCTTGGCCTTGGCCAGTTCGCTCACCCGGTGCACCGCCGCGCGGTCAAGTTGCTGGCGCAGCTTGCTGCCGGGACGCACGAAGGCCGCGCCGGGCACGTGCAGGCCCATCATCTCCATCATCATCTGGTTGGAGTTGGCCGTGCCGAAAAAGGTGCAGGTGCCGGGGCTGTGGTAGGAGCCCAGTTCGCTGTCGAGCAGCTCGGCGCGGGTCGCCTTGCCCTCGGCATAGAGCTGGCGAACGCGCTGCTTCTCCTTGTTGGAGACGCCGCTGGGCATCGGGCCGGAGGGGACGAACAGCGCGGGCAGGTGCCCGAAGCGCAACGCGCCCATCAGCAGGCCGGGCACGATCTTGTCGCAGATGCCGAGCAGCAGCACGCCGTCGTACATCGCGTGGCTGAGCGCGATACCGGTGGCTTGGGCGATGGCATCGCGGCTGAACAGCGACAGTTCCATGCCCGCTTCGCCTTGCGTCACGCCGTCGCACATGGCCGGGGTGCCGCCCGCGACCTGCGCGGTGGCGCCAGCCTCGCGGGCATAGACCTTCAGCCGCTCGGGATAGCGATAATAGGGCGCGTGGGCGCTGAGCATGTCGTTATAGGCGCTGACCACGGCGATGTTGGGGCCGGCGTTGGTTTTCAGCGCTTCCTGATCCTGTTCGGCCCCGGCGAAGGCGTGGGCGAGGTTGGAGCAGGATACCATGGTGCGGTCCTGCGCCTTGCCGCCTTCGCGCTCGATCAGCGCCAGATAGGCCTCGCGGGTGGGCTTGGAGCGCTCGATAATGCGCTGGGTGACGGCGGTGATGGTGGGATGGGTCATTAAACGCTCACTGAGGCACGGGGGCACAGAGGGGAGGGCGAGGGGCGCTGCACCTATTCATGCCAGCTCGCCCCGTCACGTTCGATCAGGGCGATGGCGGCAGACGGCCCCCAGCTTCCGGCGCTGTAGGTCTTGGGCTTGAGGTCTTCCTCGCCCCAGGTCTCGCGGATGGAATCGATCCAGCTCCACTGCGCTTCGACCTCGTCGCGGCGCACGAACAGCGTCTGGTCGCCCTTCACCAGATCGAGCAGCAGCCGCTCGTAGGCGATGCGCTTTTCCTTGCCCGAGAAGGCATCGGGCATGGCGATGTTGAGCGGCACCTCGCGCAGGGCAATGCCCTCCTGCTCGATACCGGGAACCTTGGCCATGACCGAGAGCGTGATGTTCTCTTCCGGCTGAATGCCGATCACCATGTGGTTGGGCTTCACCTTCGCACCGGGGAATATCGAGTGCGGGATCTCGCGAAACTGCACCACGATCTCGGTCACGCGGCGCTGCATGCGCTTGCCGGTGCGCAGGTAGAACGGAGTGCCGTGCCAGCGCCAGTTGTCGATATGGGCTTTCAGCGCGACGAAGGTCTCGGTGTCGCTGTCGCGGCCCAGCTCCTCGTCGTAACCAGGCACGATCTCGCCCACGCTGGCGCCGCCGCGATACTGCCCTGTCACGCTTTCGCCCGGACTGATCTTGCGCAGCGCGCGCAGCACCTTCACCTTCTCGTCGCGCACGGCGCTGGCGTCGAAGTGGGTCGGCGGCTCCATCGCGAACAGCGCGAGCAACTGGAGCATGTGGTTCTGCACCATGTCCCTCAGCGCGCCCGCGTCGTCATAGAAATCGACCCGGCTTTCGAGGCCGACCGTTTCGGCAACGGTGATCTGCACATGCTCGATCAGGCGCGCGTTCCACAGCGGTTCGAACAGCATATTGGCAAAGCGCAGCGCGATCAGGTTCTGCACCGTTTCCTTGCCGAGATAGTGGTCGATCCGGAAAATCCGATCCTCGCTGAAGGCCGAGGCGACCGCGTCGTTGATCTCGCGCGAGGAGGCAAGATCGGTGCCGAGCGGTTTTTCGAGGCATATCCGCGTGTTCTCGCCCGCAAGGCCGTGAGCTTCGAGCCCCTCGATCGTGGGTTTGAAGAGGCTCGGCGCGGTCGAGAGGAAGATCGCCACTTGCCGATCCTTGCCGACCTTCTTGGCAAGATCGGCGTAATGCTCGGGCGTGGTGACGTCGAGTGTCTGGTAATGCAGGCAATTGAGGAAGTCGGCCAGCGGGCCGCGCCGATCGGCCGGAAGGTGTTTTTCCAGCGCGGCGCGGGCGAAGTTGCGAAACTCGATGTCGCTCATTTCCGAGCGCGCCGTGCCGACGATATTCAGGTCGTCGGGCAGCAGGCCATCGGCGTGGAGCGCAGCCAGGCTTGGCAGGAGCATCCGCTGGGAAAGGTCGCCAGTGGCGCCAAAAAGAACAAGCGTATCGGCCCGTGCGGTCATAAGTCCCCTGTTGAGAATGCGCCCAGTGTTGATCCACGGGCATATAGCAATAGTGCTGCATCGCACCATTGCGGGCAAGGTCTAGCCCGAGATTTCTTCCACCGCCACCTCGCTGAAATCGAATTGCGAGGCGCCGAACACGGTCATGAAGCTGACATCCGCCGCATCGCGACCGACGCCGATCTTCGCCGTCTGGGCCGGTTCGGCCATGCCGGTGGCGTCGACCAGCTGCCAGGTCCCGCCTTGCGGGGTCTCGGGATCGGCGAGAAAGACCTCGGCGATGGCATGGAAGTCCGGCGGAGTGACGCCGGGGGAAAAGCAGCTGACATAGCGCGCCGGGATCGCCGCCGCCCGCGCGAGCGAGACCAGCACATGGGCAAAGTCGCGACAGATGCCGGCCTTGGCGTCGATGGTGTCGAGCGCAGTGGTAGCGGCGTTCGACGAACCGGGGACATAGGCGATATTCTCCGAGACCCAGTCACGCATTGCGGCGACCTTGGCGCCGCCTTCAAGTCCGGCAAACTCGCTGCCAACCAGGTCGAACAAGCTGGAGGCCTGGCAATAGCGCGAATCGAACAGATACTTCACCGCTTCGCCTGGCAGCAGCCGTGGCGGCACCCGGCCCATCAGGTCCAGCTCGCCGATCTGGCGCATGACATCGACCTTGGCCGTGTAATCTACCCGGCATTCTCCCTCGGCGTGAATCCAGAAGCGGTCGCCGATATTGTCCTGCGCGGGCACCCGCGCGGTGTGCATCGCCTTGGGTATCCAGGTGTCCGAGGTCAGCAGCTGCTGTTCGGGTAGGGAGGCCGCCTCGAACTGGAGCAGCACGTCGGTCGGTTGGTAGAGGGTAAAGCCGAAATGGGCAGAAACAGACAGCGGCATTTGCTGGTGAGGCTTTCGCGAAAGAGGGGCAGGGGCACTGCATGGCTTACGGTCAGTCTCGCGCGAAGTTCCTACTCGCCGATGACATGCACCACGATTTCGCGCCTGTGGGGGCGGGCGCGGTGTTCGGCAAGGAAAATCCCCTGCCAGGTCCCCAACAACATACGTCCGTCGCCAACCGGCACCGAAAGCGATGCCCCGGTGAGCACCGAGCGCAGGTGTGCGGGCATGTCGTCAGGTCCCTCGTCGTCGTGCTCGTAGTGCGGGCCTTCGGGCGCAATCCGTTCAAGCCATCGCAAGGTGTCTCGGGGCACGGCACTCGCAGCGTTCTCGTTGATGAGCAAGCTGGCAGACGTATGCCGGCAGAAAAGGGTGAGAAGGCCGGTCTCGATATCAGCCTGTTCGAGCCAACCGGCCACCTCGCGGGTGATTTCGGTGAGGCCTTTGCCGTGGGTTGGAACGGTGAAACGGGTCTGGAGCTGTCGCATTCTGGCAACTTAGTTCGCCGACCCCTTGCGCGACAACGTCAATTGTTCAATAATTGTTATACGAGAGAGGTATTTTGATGAGCAAACTGATCCTGGCATCCGTGGCCTTGGCTACGGCGCTGACTGCTTCGCTTGCGAGCGCGCACCATTCGTTCGCGGTGTTCTTTGACGACAAGCAGGAAGTCACCCTGCGTGGAACCGTCACCATGTTCCGCTTCACCAATCCCCACGGCACGCTCGCTTTCGAAGTGCGCGGGCCGGACGGCGAGGTTCAGCGCTGGCGCGCGGAAACCAATGCGCCTTCGGTTCTGCAGCGCCGCGGATGGACGCGGGGCAGCGTACGTCCGGGGCAGGTGATCACGATCAAGGGCTGGCGTGCGCGCGATGGGAGCCGCTACATCCGTATGGGCGAAGTGCGCGATGCCGAGGGCAATCTCGTTGGCGGCCGGTTTGGAACGAACGATGACTAAGCGCTGGCTCGCAATCGCGCCGCTGGCGCTGGCCGTGGCTGGCCCTGCCATGGCGCAGAACGTGCCGGACTTGGAGGGCTTCTGGGGCCTGTCTTGGACACCGGGCGAACCGGCTGCCGATATGGTGGAAGCCCTGCCGCCCAACACGGTGATGATCGATGACACCGGAGCGGCAGAGTTCCCACGCGGAGAATTCGGCGGTCTGATCCTCACGCCCGAGGCCATGGCGCATGCTGAAACCTGGCGCAGCGAGGACGACATGACGCTCGACCGCGTGTGCCTGCCGCCCAGCATCGTTTATGCCATTCAGGGGCCGTTCCCGTTCGAGGTGCATCAGACCCCTGAACTGATTGTATTCAAATACGAGTACTTCGATCAGACCCGGCTGATCTTCATGGACGGACGCTCTGCGCCCGAAGGCCAGCCGCCTTCGAAGATGGGCTTTTCGGTGGGGCATTGGGAAGGCGATGAGCTGGTGATCGAGACCGATCATATCGCCGCCAGCACGATCACCAACAACGGGCTCGACCATTCCGATGATATCACAATGGTGGAACGCTATCGCCTGAGTGAGGACGGCTCCACGCTGATGGCGACACAATGGTTTTCCGACCCGGCTTCGATCGAGAACAACGGCGCGCGGTGGATCGAATGGGAAAAGCGCGAGGGCGAGCACATCTACCCTTACGAATGCGACCCGACCTTTGCGTTGGAATATGGTGCGGTCGAGGAATAGCTCGGGGGCCATTCGGAGATACACCCGCTCCGTTTGTGGTGAGGAGGAGACGAGGCCGTAGGCCGAGCATCCGTCTCGAACCATCCGCACCGGTCCCTCGAGACGGGCGCTCAGCCTGCGGCTTCGTGCCCTCCTCGGTACGAACGCAGCCCGCCCTAAAACTCGGCGTAAAGCTGGAATTGCACAGTCCGCGCCGAGATATAGGTCAGCGCGCCGCTCGAGCTGACGTTCCAGCCGTAGGCATTGAGCACGTTTTCGCCCCGCACACGCAGCACCATGTCGGCGTCGCCGAGGTTGAAGCGGTAGCGCATGCCCAGATCGAGCGTCGTTTCCGCGCCGACCATCAGAGTACCCAAAGCGTTGACCGGTCGCGAACCCTTGTGATCGAGCGTGAAATCGAATGAGAACGGCGAGGTGCCCTGATCGAGGCGCCAGTCGAAATTGCCGGTCATGCGTACCTTGGGCTGGCCAACGGGGCGGGTGCCGATCAGCCCCTCGTCGACTGCTTCGCCGCTGAGCGCAGGCTCGGACAGGACCGCGCCGCCCAGCAGCGTCATGCCTGAAACGGGGCGGGCGATGGCGGAAAATTCCAGCCCCTCGTTCACCACCGTGCCCAGCAGGCGATAACGCAGCGCGGTGTCGAGATTGTAGTAAGGTTTCGAGATGCGGAATGCGCCGAGCAGCAGCGTCACCGCATCATCGGGATCGTAACGGACCACCAGCTCTTCCTGCCGGGTGTTGATGGCAGCGGGCGCCTCGGCCCGGTTAACCGCGAGGTCGGGGGCGACATCTGCCTCCTCCATCCCGCGGGCGAGCGCGCCGAACAGCGTCAGCCGCTTGGTGAGGGCGAGCGCCAGCGATCCGTTCCAGGCAATCGGCTTGGCCCCGGTCGCGACGTCGGGCGTGTCGGCAGCGGCATAGTCGACGGTCTTGGTGTAGTCGATTGCGCTGGCGCCGAGGTCGAAGCGCAGGAACCGGGTCAGTGCGCCCGACCAGGCGATGCCGGTGAAGAACTGGCGGACCTTGTCGCGGTTGGTATCGCCAAAGGCGAATTGCGGCTCCGGGCGCTGATCGTGGACGAACAGCGAGCCCGCGCCGAGAGAGATCCTCTGCGAACCGCCGAAGGTTCGCAAGCGGTCGCGCCCGCGCAGGCTGGCCGAGAGCTGCTGGGCATGGCCGAGAAGCGCAAACTTCTGCACCAGTCGCAGTTCGCCCGAAAGGGAACGGTCGAAGCTGCTCGGCGAGGCAATAATCGCGCGTTCGGCGATAGCGCCATCGGCGGTGACGCCCGTCATCAGGTCGGAAAAACGGCTGAGATCGCGCTTGCCGGAAAAGAAGGCCCCACTTTCCAGCCGCAAGTCGGGACTGAGCGGCGCGCGCACGATCAGCCCGCCATCAAGCGTGTTGCTTTCATTGTCTGCCCAGCCTTGCCCGAGGAAGCGAAAGCGTTCGATCTCGGGCGGAAGCGCATCGCCCGCCATGAAGATCATCGAGCGAGCCTCATCGTCGCGCACTCCGCCGACAGAGGCGAAGGTGAGCACTTCGGTTTCCGCCTTCGGATCGTAGGACAGCACGAAGCCGGCATTGGCGCGGTGGGCACGGCTCGAATCGTCGCTCTGGCTGGCGCGGTAGTAGCCGCCCGAGAACAGGCCTACCCCCGGCGCGATGCCGCCGAGGCGAAGGTCATAGCCGAAGCCTTCATGGCCACGCTCGCGCCTGCTCACATCAACCGTTAGCGAGCGGTCGAAGGCGGCCTTGCGCAGACCATAATCGACGAGGCCCGTGGGCGCGGGGAAGGCATAGCCGAGCGTGGCGATGCCGACCCGGATCGTGCTTGACGAATTGATGCGGGGGGAAAGGCCGTTCACTTGATCGTAGTAAAGCGCTTCCAGCCGAACATTGCCCGCATCGACCGGGTTGAATCCGCGAACCTCGCGCGAGGAATAGAGGCCGGTCCGCTCGCTGCCGACCTGTCGACCGAAGGCATCGTTGCTTTGCGCAATGGCGTTTTCGGCCACCGTTTGCGTCGTTTCCTCTTCGTCCGCGGTCGGTGCGGCGGCTATGGGGTAATCTTCCTCGGGCTGGTCCTGCGTAGCTTCCACAGTATCTTCGGCGAAGGCAGGCGCGGGTAGCGAGAGCGCCAGCACGCTCGCGCACCGCAGCCAGCACAAGCGCGTGGTCCGGTAAGTAATCGACACGCCAAGTTTTCCCGATTGCGCGTTTGAGGTCGGTGAAAGCGGCAACGGGCGGCCTTCCGCACGAAGCAAAAGGCCGCCCGCCGCGAGGAAGCCGGTTGGGCTCAGCCGCCCGTGGGCGGATAGGGAACACCGAGCTGGTCGAGATAGGTGTCGTACTGGCTCGGGTCGTAGTAGAACTGCTGCTGCTCGGGGCGGAGGCGGTCCATCAGTTCCTTGTTGAGATGAATGCCAGGCATGTCCTCGTCGGTCAGGACCGGGTCGTAGCTGCCCTCGGCGAATTGCACCTCTTCCTGATACTGCTTGGCTTCGGCCAGTTCGTCAGGGTTCATGATCAGGTCGAGCGTGGTCAGCGCAACCGCCTTGGCGCCTGCCACGGCGCCCTTGTGGGCGATTGGCGTGGCCATGGCGACGGCGGCGGTCTGGTGGTGGCCGATCATGCTCGGGATGTTCGAGGGGAAACGGATGGTGATGGTCGGCACCGCCCACATGATGTCGCCGATATCGTCCGAGCCGCCGCCGAGCGAGAATTCGGGCGGACCGCGCAGTGGCTCGATCTCGGTCTTGAGCGGCTCGACCGGACGCTCCAGCCCTTCCTGCACCATGCGGGTGAAGGTCTGATCGTCTTCGGTCCACTCGGGCATCCCGACATATTCGATATATTGCTGCGCCAGTTCGGCCATCGGCTTGTTGCCGTGCTGCGGGGCGGCATAGCCGAGCAGGCGGCGTGTCACCGTGGTGTCGGTGGCCATGGCGGCGGCTTCGGCGATGCGGTTGCCGGTCTCGTAAAGGTTGCGGATGGAATCGAACTCGCGCTCGCGGAAATAGTACCAGACCGAGGCGACGTCGGGCACGATGTTCGGCTGGCCGCCGCCGTTGGTGATTACATAGTGCGAGCGCTGGGTGGGATAGAGGTGTTCGCGGCGCATGTTCCAGGCGGTGTTCATCAGCTCCACGCCGTCAAGCGCGCTGCGCCCGGCCCAGGGCGCACCCGCGCCGTGCGAGGACGATCCGTGGAAGGTATATTCGACCGAGACCATGCCGTTGCCACCGCCCGCGCCGTAGCTGGTGCCGAAACCATTGCCGACGTGGGTGAAGATGGTCGCGTCAACGCCGTCGAACATACCTTCGCGCACGAAGAAGGCCTTGGTTGCGAGCAGCTCTTCGGCGATGCCGGGCCAAAGCATGAGCGAGCCGGAAATGTTTTCGCGCTCCATGATATCTTTCACGGAAAGCGCGGCGGCGACCATCACCGCCATCCCTGAGTTATGGCCTTCGCCATGACCCGGTCCCTCTTCGAGTTGTGGGCGCAATTCGGTGATGCCGGGAACCTGGCTGAGGCCCAATAGCCCGTCGACGTCGGAGCCAAGCGCGATCTTGGGGCCTCCGGTGCCGTTGGTCCAGGTCGCCGTGAAGGCGCTGGGAATACCGGCCGAGCCAAGTTCGATGGTGAAGCCGTTGTCTTCGAGAATGCCGGTCAGGTATTCCTGGGTCTTGAACTCCTGGAAGCCCGGCTCGGAGAAGCTGAAGATGCTGTCGACGATCTCCTGAACCAGCTTGGCGCGCGCATCGACGCCGGCCACAGCCTCGTCGCGCAGGTTGTCGGGGATCTCGGCAGCGGCAGGGCTGCCAAGCGCGAGCGACAGGGTGGCCGCTGCGGCGAGGAAGGTGGAGCGTACAGACATCATCTCTGGTGTTTCCTTGCGCTTGGATTGAGGGACGGGTTCGCCCGCGTGAGGCGGGTCGTTTTCAGGCTGGAATACGAAACGGGGGCCGACACCTCGGCGTCGGCCCCTCGGCTCGGTCTTAGTACTTGATGTTCAGGCCGAGGCGGAAGGTTCGGCCCAACGTGTCGTAAAGCGAGCGGTTCGTCTGCGGGTAGGCCTCGGTGTTGTTCCCGAACGGCCCGTTGCCGATAAGCACCGGAGCGCGATCGAACAGGTTCTTCACCGCAAACAGCGCCGTCGCCTCGACCCCACCGACCTCGAAGTCGTAGGAGAAGTTGCTGTCGAGGTAGAAGGTGCCCTTGATCGAGTTGGTGTTGATCGTGCGGTTCAGGTTGTCGCTCGTCGGGCAGCCGGTGGTGCATTCGATCCAGTCGTTGTCATAGACGCCATCGCCGAAACCCCGACCCACGAACACTGCCGAGAAGCCGCTATCGAAGGCATAGCCAGCCGACACGCGGTAGACGAGGGTGGGGATGCCGCCGCCCGCGTTCACGCCTGCGATATCGTCCACCTCGAAGCCAGAGTCGGACACGTTTTCGATGGTGTAGGTCGCCAGCCCGCGCAGGGTCAGCGCGCCATTGCCGATCGGCGCGCGATAGCTTGCCTCGAAGTCGAACCCGCGCGCCTTCTGGCTGGCGAAGTTGATGTTGTAACGGTTGATGAACTCGACATCAGTGTCCGAGCCAGCGGCGTAGATGATGTAGTCGCACAGTTCCGGCTCGCTACCGTCGAAGCACTTGTCGACGGTCTGCTGCGCAGTGATCGTCGAGATGGCCCCCTGGATGTCGATATCGAAGTAGTCGACCGAGGCGGTGAAGCCGGGCAGGAACATCGGCGTGAAGACCACGCCTAGGCCCAGCGTATCGGCCTTTTCTGGCTCCAGATCCGGGTTTCCGAGCGTGCGTTCGACGAACTCTTCGGCTCGCACCCCACCGCCGGGCAGCGGAATGTTGACCGCGTTGGTGCGCGCGGTGCCCGCGTCGAACAGTTCGAGCAGGTTGGGCGCACGGATGTCGCGCGAAAGCGTGCCGCGGAAGCGCAGATCGTCGATCGGCTGCCATGAGAGGCCTGCCTTCCACGTCGTCACCGTACCCGAGGTCGAATAGTCGGTGACGCGCACCGCGCCGTTGAACTCGGCCCCGAAGCCGAGCGGAACGAGCGCTTCGACATAGCCTTCCTTCACGTTCACCTTGCCGGTGGTGACCCGGTAGTTACCGTAGAGGAAGCGGTTGAGGTTGACCGGGTCGATATAGCCATCGACCGAATCCTCGCGGTATTCGCCGCCGAAGGCGATGCTGATCGGTCCTTCCCAGGTGCTGAACAGGTCAGCGATGGCGAAGTTCAGCGCCACCACGTCCTGTTTGATCTCCTGCTGGCGCGAGGGATAGACCTCGAACAGGAAGTCGCGCGCTTCCTGCGTTACGCCGCCCACGCCGATCCGGTTGATCGGCACGCAGCCCGGCAGATCGTTTGACGGGTCGCTATCGGTGTTGACCCGGCACTGGATCGTACCGCCCGAGAACACCGCATCCTGCATCGCGTCGAGCCGCGAGTTTTGCCAGGTGTTGATCAGCATTTCGTCGGTCTTGGCTTCGCCGTGCTGGAAATAGGTGTCCCAGTCGACCTCAAGCCCGGCGAGGCCGAAGAAGCCGTTCGCGCCGACCACATAACGCGATACCTCGCGGGTGTTGTTGCCACCTGCAGGCGGAATGCCGGCATTCGAGGTGCCCATGCGGATGGCGGTGATCGGTTCGGCTGCGGTCGCATTGTAATCGGCAATCTGGGCCACCAGTTCGGGCGGCAGGTAGGCGTTGTCGATCGCGATATCGACGTTCACCGAGGGCGTCTGCTGATAGAAGCTCTTGCCTTCGAACTTGTTGTAGCTCGCCTGAGCGAACACTTCGAAGCTCGGGGTGATTTCGTAGCTGAGGCGTCCGAACAGGCCAATCCGGTCCTCGTCGTTGGCGAGCGAGTTCGAACCGACGTGGCCCTGGCTGGAATAATCGTAGTCACCGCCGATCATCCACTGGCCCGAAACCTTGCCGAAGTTCAGGTCGTTGATCGAGGCAAGGCCGGTCGTGTTGTCGATGGTTCCGAAATAGGTGCCATCGAACGGGCATGAGGCAGCGTCGTCGCCAGCCCGACAGCCGGTGATGAGGCCGCCCGGTGTGAGGTTCGAGGATCCGATACCCGCCTGGACGATGCGTGAAGGCAGGCCGTTGCCGGGCACATAGTCCGGGTTGTTGATCATGAAGTAGTGCGACTGGTTCCAGTCGCGGTCGATGAAATCCTTGCCGGTCTGGTTGAAATACTCGCCGCTCACTATCAGGTGGCCGCGACCGTCGGCGAATTCGGTGCCGAGCGTAAGCTGGGCGAGGTGGTTGGGCACGTCCGAATGGGTTGTGACACCATATTCGTAGCTCGCCTCGATGCCGGTGAAGTCCTTGTCGAGGATGAAGTTGACCACACCGGCCACGGCGTCCGAACCGTAGACCGACGAGGCACCGCCGGTCACCACTTCCACGCGCTCGATCAGCGCCTGCGGGAAGGTGTTGATGTCGACGAGGCCATCCGAGGTCGAGCCGACCGAGCGCTGGCCGTCAAGCAGCACCAGCGTGCGCGACTGGCCGAGCGAGCGCAGGTTCAGCGCCGAGATGCCCGATTTGCCGTTGGACAGACTGCCTGAGTTCGAAACGGCGGTCTGGCTGCCGTTGACCGAAGGCAGCGTGTTGACGAAGTCGGCAATATTGGCGGGGGCTTCGGCGTCGATTTCCTCCCCGGAAATGACCGAGAGCGGTGTCGGCGCATCCGAGCCGTCGCGGACGACGCGGCTGCCGGTGACCACGATGCGGCTGTCGTCGTCGGAAGCCTGGGCATGGGCTGTGCTCGGTATCAAGGCCAGGCCGGCGACGCTGGCAACTGAGGCAAGCAGGCTGACGCGGGCCGCGCCAGCGGCACGGGTGGTGGCGGAAAGCGGATTACTCATGGATCGAACCCCCATTGTTAGGTGTGTGTCGATCCTCCCCAAACGATTAGATGGGTCGTTCTGCGGCTGCGGTGTCTCGTCCCTGATCGAAACTTGCCGAGCCTTGCGCCCTGGGGAATTTATAGTTCAATTCGGGCGACCGGATGCCGCAAAGTTTGCTCGATTTCGGTTTCCGTTCGGGGGAATCCGTCAGAAAAATTCGATATTCCGACGGATTTCAATTTCAACCCCGCAAAGATTATTGTGATTCGTCAACGCCTGTCGTCTGATTCGAGAATTACCGGCGCGATGCGCCTGTGCGCGACCTCGCGCATGAGGAATGACGAGCGGATTTTCGATACATAGGGCAGCTTGGAAAGCTCGCGCCTGTAGACGTGATCGTACTCCTCGAAGCTGCGCACATTGATAAGCATCATGAAGTCGTTCTCGCCCGAGATAAACGAGCAGAACGACATTGACGGGCAATCGAGCACGGCAGCCTCGAATTCCACCAGCGAGCTTTCTTCTTGCGAGCTAAGCTGGATCAGCACCAAAGCAGTGATTGAATAGCCGAGCTTTTTCTGGTCAATAATGGCAGCGTAGCCGGAGATGATTCCAGCTTCCTCGAGAATCTTGCGCCGGCGGGCGACAGCCGTGCTCGACAGGTTGACCTCTTCGCCAAGCGCCACGTCGGCCGCGCGACCGTTGGCCACCAGGCCTTTCAAGACTCGCAAATCGGTACGATCCATGGATGCAATGGTGGATTTCAACGATATATCCTTTCCTGGCATTCGATATTGAAAATATGACTGCTAAACTTTTGCATATTTCACGATAAACGCAATGGCTTTGGTGGTATTCCCCTGAATTGAGAGCCGCGCATGGCCATGCGGGCGCAAACTAGGGGGCATCATGCGTTTTCTTTCAAACACTTCACGCCTGCACGCAGCTTCGTCGTGCGCGGCTCTGGCTATGATTGCCTGTGCGCCGGCCCAGGCGCAGGATCGCCTGTTCACCCCGGCCACTCCCGCTGACAGCGGGGCGGTTCACTTCACGCTGCCCGCGCTCGATGCCGAGGGCGAATCAGGTTGCTATATATATGCGACCTCTCTCCGTTCCGGTCTTGGCTCTCCCGACATGCGGCTCGACCGCGGGATGCTGGGAGATGAGCAGCTCTTGTGCTTCCGCAAGGTCGGCACGCAGATTGCGGCGGTGTTCGAGAACCCCAAGTTTGCAGCCACTGGCGATGCCGACACCGCGACGGGCGCAGCAGAGAGCTTCCCCACGGCGATTGTCGCCATGCTGCCGGTCGTAGACGATCGCGGCGCGAGCGGGGTGGTCGTCGACATGTCGAAGTTCTTGCTGCGCGATTCCATCGACGTTTCGGCGGCGCTCGCGGAGGGCGGTGACTATCGCGCTGCGCCCGAGCTTTCGGGCATCGACACCGCTTCGGTGAAAAGCTTCCCGCTCAACACCGAGATCGACACGATCCAGACCTTCACCAGCGCGCGCCCCTCGCGCGAGATGCGCGAGTTCTCGCCTGAACCGCGGGCGCTGACCTTCATCGTCCACCACTCGTTCATCGAGCTGCCAGAGCCCGGCTTCGTGTCGCGCGTTGCCGATCCGCGAGCGCCCGTGTCCGGCCCGATCATCTACGACTACGGCTCCCCCCTCGGACAGCCGGTGGCCATCCCGCTCGCCGCCCGCTTCCGCCTCGAAAAGACCGACCCCAGCGCAGAGGCGAGCCCGGTGGTCGAACCCATCGTATTCTACATCGACCGCGCCGCGCCCGAACCGGTCCGCACCGCACTGATGGAGGGCGTGAACTACTGGGCCTCATCGTTCGACAAGGCGGGCTTCCTCGGCGGCTTCCGCGCCGAAATCCTGCCCGAGGGCGCCGATCCGCTCGACGTGCGTTATAACATGGTCAACTGGGCCAACCGGATGACGCGCGGCTGGTCTTATGGCGGCGGCATCCGCGATCCGCGCACGGGTGAGATCATCAAGGGCAACGTAGTGCTCGGCGCGCTACGCGTGCGGCAGGACATTACGATTTTCGAGGGCCTAGTCGGCACCGCGCATAACGGCACCGGCGGTCCTAACGACCCCGTGCGTGCGGCGCTTGACCGTATCCGCCAGCTCGGCGCGCACGAAGTCGGCCACGCCATCGGCTTCATGCACAACTTCGCCGGTTCGACGCAGGATCGCACCACGGTGATGGACTATCCGGCCCCGCGCATCCTGCTCGAAGACGGCCAGATCAGCCTGCGCGATGCTTACAAGCACGGCGGCGGCGTCTGGGACGATTACTCGGTAGACTGGCTCTATGGCAGTGCCGAAAGCGCCGAGGCCAAGGCGCTGGCGGCAGAAGAGGCGGGGCTCGCTTTCTCGACCGATATCGACGGCCGCGATCCCTCGCTGCCCAGCGCTGCGGCGAGCATGTGGGATGATGGCCCCGACCCCATCGCCGCCCTCGATCATATGGAGGCGGTGCGCGCCATCGCGCTGGCCAACTTCGGCGAGCAGGTGCTGCTGCCGGGCGAGCCGCTGGCCTTCCTGCGCCGCAAGTTCGTGCCGATCTGGCTGCTCCACCGCTACGATATCGACGCGGCGGGCAAGCTGATCGGCGGCTATGCCTATGATTACAAGGTGGCAGGCGACAACCACCCGCTGCCCGAATGGATCGACGCGGATACGCAGCGCGCGGCGATGGCCGCCCTTATCGACACGCTCGACAAAGACTTCCTCACCGTTCCCGACCGCCTTCTGCCGCTGCTGTCGGTGCCGATCACCCGCACGGGCGATCCGCAGTTCGATATCGAGGTGTTCCGCAATGCGGGCGCTGCCGCTTTCGATCCGCTGGTGGCGGCCGATGTTGCCGCGCAGATCACTCTCGACAGCATGTTGGCCCCCGCGCGCCTTACGCGGCTGGTCGAACAGCACCGGCAGGATGCAGCCATGCCCGGGGTGACGGACCTGGTCGATGCGCTGGTGAATGATGTGGTCGCGGTGCGGAGCAACGAGGTCGGTCGCCGGATCGCCTGGCGTACTGTGCTCTCGCTGGCCGGGGCGATGCACGACGAAGAAACCTCGCCCGAAGCGGCAGCCATCATCGCTGGCCGTCTCGATAGTCTCAAGGACGAGCTGGAGGACGCCAGCGGCGGCGTCGACGCAGACTGGGCGCACTATGTCGCCGAACTGCTCGACGATCCCGGAGCGCTCGCCGCAGTCCTGGCCAACAAGGAGGAAGCACCTGAGATTCCGCCAGGAATGCCGATTGGTGGTTTCGGAGGCTGGTTCGATGACTGAGGCCCCGACGATGGAGGCCAAGGCTGAGCCCCTGTTGCTCCCGCTCGATAGCTGGCACCGCGAAAAGGGTGGCCGGATGGTTGGGTTCGCGGGCTATGCGATGCCGATCCAGTACTCCGCCGAAGTTGGTGGGGGCATCATGGCCGAGCATGAATGGACGCGCACCAGCGCGAGCCTGTTCGATGTCAGCCACATGGGCCAGCTCACCGTGGCCGGGCCGGGCGCGGGGGCGGCGCTGGAAAAGCTGCTCCCGGCCGATCTTGGCGCGTTGAAGGAATGCCGCACGCGCTATTCGCTGCTGCTGGCCGACAATGGTGGCATTCTCGACGACTTGCTGATCACTCGCACCGGCGAGGACGCGTTCCGGCTGGTGGTAAACGGGGCGACCAAGCACGACGACATCGCCTATCTGCGCGCCAATCTGCCTGAGGGTGTGACGCTCGCCTATCACAGCGAGATGGCGCTTATCGCGCTGCAAGGCCCGCTGGCCGCATCGGTGCTCGACGAGCTGATGCCGGGCATTGCCGATGCGCTGCCGTTCATGGGCTCGGCCAGTCGCGGCTGCTCGGGCACGCACCTGATCGTGTGCCGCTCGGGCTATACCGGTGAGGACGGGTTCGAAATCGCCGTGTGTGCCGACAAGGCCGTGAAGCTGGCCGATGCGCTGCTGGCGGACGAACGGGTCAAACCCGCCGGGCTCGGCGCGCGCGACAGTCTGCGGCTTGAGGCAGGCCTTCCGCTTTACGGGCACGACATGACCGCGAGCACCGACCCGGTCAGCGCCGACCTCGCTTTCGCCATCTCCAAGCGGCGGCGCGAGGAGGGCGGCTTTGCCGGGGCCGACACCATCCTGCCGCTGCTGGCAGAGGGCGCGCCGAGTAAGCGCGTGGGCCTCGCCATCGAGGGCCGCGCCCCCGCGCGCGAGGGCGCGACGATCATGGCGGGCGACCGGGTGGTCGGCGTTGTCACCTCGGGTGGCCATTCGCCCACGCTTGGGCGGCCCATCGCCATGGGCCAGGTCGAGACGAGCCTAGCCGCGACCGGCACCGAACTTTCCATCGACGTGCGCGGCCGCAAGCTCGCCGCCACGGTCGCCCCGCTTCCCTTCGTACCCCACAACTACCGCCGCCAAGGAGGAAAATAATGACCCGCTACTTCACAACCGACCACGAATGGATCGAGGTCGAGGGCAGCAGTGCCACCGTGGGGATTACCGATCACGCGCAGGAACAGCTGGGCGATATCGTCTTCGTAGAAGCGCCTGCGGCGGGCACCGCGATTGCCAAGGGCAAGGAAGCGGCCGTAGTGGAATCTGTGAAGGCCGCGAGCGACGTCTACAGCCCGATCACGGGCGAGGTCACCGAAGGCAACGCGGCGCTCGAAGACGATCCGGCGCTGGTCAACACCGCCGCCGAGACCGACGGCTGGTTCTTCAAGGCCACCATTTCCGATCCCTCGGAACTTGAAGGGCTGATGGATGCCGAAGGCTATGCCGCCTTCTGCGCCGATCTCGACTAGAACAAGGCAATCCTCCATGCGCTATCTTCCGCTTACCCCGGCTGACCGGGCCGATATGCTGTCGGCTATCGGTGCCTCCTCCATCGAGGCGCTGTTCGCCGACGTGCCCTCCGCCGCGCTGCTCGACGGGCCAATTGAGAGCCTGCCCAATCATGCCAGCGAAATGGCGGTGGAACGGCACATGGCGCGGCTCGCTGGCCAGAACACTGCTGCCGGGGAGGCTCCGTTCTTCCTCGGCGCCGGGGCCTATCGCCACCATGTGCCAGCCTCGGTCGATCACCTGATCCAGCGCGGGGAGTTTCTCACCGCCTACACGCCTTATCAGCCCGAGATCGCGCAGGGCACCTTGCAGATGCTGTTCGAGTTTCAGACGCAGGTCGCGCGTCTTTACGGCTGCGACATTGCCAATGCCTCGATGTACGACGGCTCGACCGCGGCGTGGGAGGCGGTGGCCATGGCGCGCCGTATTACCAAGCGTGGCAAGGCGCTGCTCTCGCCGGGTCTGCATCCGCACTATGCGGGCAATATCAAGACCATGGCGAAGTTCACCGGCGATGAGATCGTCCACACGGCGCCGAGCCTCAGCGCCGATGCGGGCGAGGATGCGCTGATCGCCCAGATCGACGGCGACACCTCCTGTGTGCTGGTGCAATATCCCGACATTCTTGGCCGCCTGCCCGATCTTGCCAAGATCGCCGAGGCCGCCCGCGCGCAAGGGGCGTTGCTGGTGGCCGTCGTCACCGAGCCAGTCGCGCTGGGCGCGATCCAATCGCCGGGTGAGCTGGGGGCCGACATTGTCGTCGGCGAGGGCCAGTCGATCGGTGTCGGCCTGCAGTTCGGCGGGCCGTACCTCGGCCTGTTCGCCTGCCGCTCGGAGCATGTGCGGCATATGCCCGGCAGGCTTTGCGGTGAGACCGTCGATGCGAGCGGCAAGCGCGGCTTCGTGCTGACGCTGAGCACGCGCGAGCAGCATATCCGGCGCGAGAAGGCGACCAGCAACATCTGCACCAACTCGGGGCTGTGCGCGCTGGCCTTCTCGATCCACATGACGTTGCTCGGCGGCACCGGGCTGAGCGCGCTCGCGGCGGAGAACCACCGGCTCGCCTGCCTCGCGGCGGACAAGCTGGCCGAAGTGCCGGGTGTCTCGGTGCTCAACGACAGCTTCTTCAACGAGTTCTGCCTCGTGCTGCCGATCAGTGCGCGCGCGGCGGTGCGCGAGCTGGCGGCCGATGGCATGCTGGCGGGGGTCTCGCTCGGGCGGCTCTATCCGGGTGAGGAGGGGCTCGCCAACGGGCTGCTCGTCGCCGTTACCGAAACCACCAGCGAGGACGATATCGACGCCCTTGTCGCTGCGATCACGGAGAAATTGGCATGAACGCGAACCCCTCCGGCTGGCGTCCGTCCACCCCTGAAGCTGTTACGCTGGATGGCGAGGGCGCGCCCACCAGCACCGGCAACCGGGCGCTGATGCTTGAAGAAGGGCTGATCTTCGAGATCGGCTCGTTGAACAATTGCGGCGTCGACCTGCCAGTCCCCTCGGCAGAGACGTCCACCCGGCTGGGCGGGATGGCACGCACAACCCCACCCGCCCTGCCGGGCTTAAGCGAACCCGAAACGGTGCGGCACTACACGCGCCTCTCGCGCCAGAACTATGCCATCGACCTTGGCCTGTTCCCGCTCGGCAGCTGCACGATGAAGCACAACCCGCGCCTTAACGAGAAGGTGGCGCGGATGCCCGGCTTTGCCGATCTGCACCCGCTCCAGCCAATGAACACCGTGCAGGGCGCGCTCGGCGTGATTGACGAACTGGCGCACTGGCTGGTTACGCTCACGGCCATGCACGCGGTGGCGATGAGCCCCAAGGCCGGTGCCCATGGCGAGCTGTGCGGCGTGCTGTGCATCCGTGCCGCGCTCGAGGCGAGGGGCGATCCGCGCGAGGTAATGCTGGTGCCGAGTTCGGCGCACGGCACCAACCCCGCCACCGCCGCCTTCGCCGGATACAAGGTCGAGGCGATCCCGGCGGGAGACGACGGGCGCATCGACTTCGCAGCGCTCAAGGCGCGGCTCGGGCCGGACGTGGCGGGGCTGATGATCACCAACCCCAACACCTGTGGCCTGTTCGAGCGCGACATGATCGCGATCTGTGAGGCGGTCCATGCGGCGGGCGGCTATGTCTATTGCGACGGGGCCAACTTCAACGCCATCGTCGGGCGGGTGCGGCCGGGCGATCTTGGCATCGACGCCATGCATATCAACCTGCACAAGACCTTCTCCACCCCACACGGCGGCGGTGGGCCGGGTTCGGGGCCGGTGGTGCTGTCGGAGGCGCTCGCCCCCTATGCGCCGCTGCCCTATGTTACCAAGGCGGCGGACGGCAGCTTCGAGCTGGTCGAGGAAGGCGACGCAGGCGCGGGTGAGAGCTTTGGCCGGATGGCGGCGTTCCACGGGCAGATGGGCATGTTCACCCGCGCGCTCACCTATATCCTGTCGCACGGGGCCGATGGCCTGGCGCAGGTTTCGGGCGATGCGGTGCTCAACGCCAACTACGTGCTGCGCGCGCTGGAGGACGTGCTTCAGGCGCCCTTCGCCCATGCCGGGCCGTGCATGCACGAGGCGCTGTTCTCCGACGAGGGCTTCGCCAAGGGCTTTTCGACGCTCGACGTGGCCAAGGCGCTGATCGACGAGGGCTTCCACCCGATGACGGTCTACTTCCCGCTAGTGGTCCACGGCGCGATGCTGATCGAGCCGACCGAATGCGAGAGCAAGGCTGCGCTCGACGAGTTCATCGGCGCGCTGCGCGGCATCGTCGAGCGGGCCAAGGCGGGGGACGAAAGCCTTCACCTTGCACCGCTTTATGCCCCGCGCGCGCGGCTCGACGAGACGGCGGCGGCGCGCAAGCCGAAGCTGTCGTGGGTGGACGAAGGGGAGTGATGCGCAGGAGTCTGATGACTTTACCTTGATCCAGCTTGCTCCCCCTCCCCTTGGGGAGGGGCTGGGGGTGGGGGCTCGACGCGGGCTGGCGTGCCTCCCCCCATCCCAACCCTTCCCCAAGGGGAAGGGCTTTGCGGTTTAAGGCAATGTCATTCCGCGCTGATAACCCCGAACAGGTCATGCGCGTCGGCGTCCTCGACCTCGACGCTTACGAACGCGCCCGGCTGTAAGTCAGCGGGCACATCGCGCAGGTACACCGCACCGTCGATCTCGGGTGCATCCGCCTGCGAGCGGCCCGTTGCGCCGACATCGCCGTCCTCGTCGGGCTCGCCGACCTCGTCGATGATGACGGGGATGGTCTTGCCGACCTTGGCCGCGAGCTTGGCCGCGCTGATCCGCTCGGTCACTTCCATGATCCTGGCATAGCGCTCTTCCTTCACCGCTTCGGGCACCGGATCGGGCAGCGCATTGGCCTGCGCGCCATCGACCGGCTCAAACCGGAACGCGCCGACACGGTCGAGCTGGGCCTCTTCCAGCCAGTCGAGCAGGTACTGGAAGTCCTCCTCGGTCTCGCCGGGGAAGCCGACCACGAATGAGGAGCGCACCGCGATTTCGGGGCACACTTCGCGCCAGCTCTTCAGCCGTTCGAGCACCTTGGCCTCGTTGGCGGGGCGCTTCATTGCTTTCAGCACCTTGGGCGCGGCGTGCTGGAACGGGATGTCGAGATAGGGCGTAAGCAGCCCCTCGGCCATCAGGGGGATCACCGCATCGACGTGCGGGTACGGGTAGACGTAGTGCAGCCGCGTCCACGGCGTTGAGCCATCGGGCGTGCGAAGCTGGCCGAGTTCACGGGCGAGATCGGTCATATGGGCGCGGACCGGGTGGCCCTTCCACTCGCGTTCCTCATGGCGGGTGTCGACGCCATAGGCCGAGGTGTCCTGGCTGATCACCAACAGCTCGCGCGTGCCCGCCGCGACCAGCTTTTCTGCCTCGCGCAGCACCGCGTCGATGCGGCGGCTGGCAAGCTTGCCGCGCAGTTGCGGGATGATGCAGAAGGCGCAGGAGTGGTTGCAGCCCTCCGAAATCTTGAGGTAGCTGTAGTGCCGCGGCGTGAGTTTTATATCGGGCTGCGGGATCAGGTCCACAAACGGACCCTGTGTGGGCGGGGCTGCCACGTGAACCGCTTCGACCACGTCCTCGTACTGGTGCGCCCCGGTGATCGCCAGCACTTGCGGGAAACGCGCGCGGATCGCGTCGGCCTCGTCGCCCATGCAGCCGGTCACGATCACGCGGCCGTTCTCGGCAATCGCTTCGCCAATCGCTTCGAGACTTTCCTCTTTGGCGCTGTCGAGAAAGCCGCAGGTGTTGACCAGCACCACGTCGGCCCCGGCATAGTCGGGGCTCATGGCATAGCCATCAGCGCGCAGCCGCGTGAGGATGCGCTCGGAATCGACCAGCGCCTTGGGGCAGCCGAGCGAGACCATGCCGATGCGCTTGGGATCAGGAATTTGGGTAGCCATTATCGCAGCGCCCCTACACCCGATGGCGCCGATGCGCTAGATGGACGCTGCGTGAGAGGAAAGGAGCCTTTCTATGGGCGAGATTAACCTGCTGGCGGTGTTCGCCGGAACTGCGGCGTTCTGGCTGCTTGGAGCGGTCTGGTACGGGCCGCTGTTCGGCAAGGCGTGGCGCAAGATGAACGGCATTACCGACCAGATGATGAAGGACGGCATCCCGGGCGCCAACCCGGTCTGGCTCATCATGCTGTTGAGTTTTGCTTTCGAGATGGTGGTGGTGCTGATGCTCGGTCACCTCATCGCGCGGACCAATCCAGCTCCGCATGTGATCATGATGATGGCGACGGGGCTTGCCGTCGCTGTGATGGCTCCGGCGCTGGGGATCAATTACCTGTATCAGATGCGACCCGGGAAACTCTTCGCCATCGATGCGGGCTATTTCGTGGTCGGCATGGCACTGGCCGGCGGGGCGTTTATTCTGCTCGCGTAAATCCGTGTAGCAGGCGCGAAACGCACCAACATCCGTTCGTCCTGGGTATGCCGAGGGGCAGGCAAGAGGCCTGATCTGCGGGCGGCGTTGTTCCCTTTGGAAAAGCTTCGCTTCCGAAAGGCTTGGGCTGCACTCTTTCAGGCCCGGATCAGACGTCGCTTTCCTTCGTCGTGCTGGGCAGGATTTCAACCACCACGTCGCCCGCCTGCAACGCGTCGGTTTCCGGCTCCCAGAAGCCGCAGGCGCGTCCATTACGATAAATGCGCATCCCCCGCCCGCCGGTCGCCAGGTCGGACAGCGGCTTGCCGATCTCCTCAGGATGCACCGGCCGTTCGACCAGCTGCACCCGTCCCGTAACCGAAGCAAGATCGGCGAGGTATTCGGCGATATGCGCGCCCCGCGCGCTGCCCGCAAGCAGCAGCCCGGTAAAGCGGACCGGGTTGATGACCTTGTCGGCACCCGCCTGCCGTGCGAGCAGCTCGTTGTCGTCCGCACGCACCACCACGCTGATCGGCACGTTGGGGGCAAGGTGGCGCACGGTCAGCACGATCAGGATCGAGGCATCGTCGCGCCCGGCCGAGACGAGCACCGTCTGCGCCTTGTCGATCCGCAACGCGCGCAGGTTGTCATCGCGCGTGGCATCGGCCTCGATCACGTTGCATCCCATATCCTCGGCATGGGCGAGGCGCTCGGGCGCGGTGTCCATCACCACGATGCAGGCAGGGTCGGTCCCGCGCTCGATCAGTTCCTCGACCGCTTCCTTGCCGGATACGCCGAACCCCAGCACGACGACGTGATTGGACAACTGGTCCTGAATGCGGGCCATGCGGAACTTCTCCCAAGATCGCTTGATGAGGAAATTGTAGGCGGTGCCGACGAAGATGAAGAGCACGGCAAAGCGCACCGGCGTCACGATCACCGCTTCGACCAGCCGCGCGCGGTCGGAGATGGGGGCAATGTCGCCGAACCCGGTGGTGGTGATCGAAATCATCGTGAAATAGACCACGTCCAGGAAGCTGACATGGCCATCTGTGTTGTCGATCAGGCCGTCCCGGTCCCACCAGTGGATCATAACCACCAGCATGATCAGCGCCAGCGCGATCGAAAGCCGGATGCCGAGATCGCCCCACACCGGGATCTGCACTGCGCGGCGCAGGGGGGAAAAGCGGCGCCTTGGCCCGACGGAGCGTTTGGGAGGATGGTCTTCAAACATGCCTGATCCTCCCCTTCCGGATTAGCCGAATTGCTCCGCCAGCCGACCGATGGCGGCATGGTCGGTGAGGTCGAGCTGCAGCGGCGTCACCGCCACGAAGTTCTCGGACACGGCTTCCAGATCGGTGCCGTGGTCGAGGGTATGCTCCATCTCTTCGAGCCCGAACCAGTAGTAGCTGCGCCCGCGCGGATCGGTTCCCTCGACGAGGCTTCCCCGCGCATAGTCATGAAAGCCCTGCCGCACCACGCGGATACCGCGCACCCCATCGGGCGCACAGGCGGGGAAGTTCACGTTGATAAGCGTGCGCTTGGCCATGGTGGCGTTCAACAGCGGCTCAAGCACCTTGGCGCCCCATTCCTCGGCCACGGCGAAGCTGCGGCCCATTTCGCGAAAGGCCTGGCTGAGAGCGATCGCCGGAATGCCCGCCAACGCCGCCTCCATCGCGGCGGAGACGGTGCCCGAATAGGTGATGTCATCGGCGAGGTTTTCGCCCGAGTTGATGCCGGAAAGCACCAGGTCGGGCTTTTTGTCGGCAAACAGCTTGCGCAGGGCAAGGTTCACCGAATCGCTGGGCGTACCTGTGACGGAGTAGCGCTTGTCACCGTGTTCGCGCAGCCGCACGGGGCTGTGAAGGGTGAGCGAATGGCCCGCGCCCGACTGTTCCTCCGCCGGAGCGCAGACCCACACGTCATCGCTCAGCGTGCGGGCGATCTCTTCGAGCAGCTCCAGGCCGGGGGCGTGGATGCCGTCGTCGTTGGTGAGTAGGATGCGCATGGGTCTGGCCTTAGCCCAGCGGCTTCAGGACTTCGACCCCGCCCATGTAGGGGGCAAGGGCAGCGGGCACGGCAATGGTGCCATCCTCCTGCTGATAGTTCTCCATCACCGCCACCAGCGTGCGGCCCACGGCAAGGCCCGAGCCGTTGAGCGTGTGGCAGAAGGCAGTCTTCTTGCCGCCCGCCTCGGGGCGATAGCGCGCGTTCATGCGGCGCGCCTGAAACTCGCCGCACCAGCTGACCGAGCTGATCTCGCGATAGGCGTCCTGCCCGGGCAGCCACACTTCGAGGTCGAAGGTTTTCTTCGCGCCAAAGCCCATGTCGCCGGTGCACAGCAGCATCTTGCGATAGGGCAGGTCGAGCGCCTCAAGCACGGCCTCGGCGCTGGCGACCATATGCGCGTGTTCGACTGCCGCATCTTCCTCGCGGCAGATCGCAACCAGCTCGACCTTTTCGAACTGGTGCTGGCGGATGAAGCCGCGCGTGTCCTTGCCAGCAGCGCCAGCCTCGGACCGGAAGCACGGGGTGAGCGCGGTAAGACGCAGCGGTTGGGTCAGGTCGTCGATGATCTGCTCGCGCACCGAATTGGTGAGCGAGACCTCGGCGGTGGGGATGAGCCACAAGTCATCACCGGTGCGGAACAGGTCTTCCGCGAACTTCGGCAGCTGGCCGGTGCCATAGAGCGCATGGTCGCGCACCAGCACGGGCGGATTGCACTCGGTATAGCCGCGCTCTCCGCTCTGGAAATCGAGCATGAACTGCGCCAGCGCCCGGTGCAGCCGCGCCATCGGACCGCGCAGGAAGGTGAAGCGCGCGCCGCTCATGGCCGAGGCGGTGTCGAACTCCATGCCCAGCGCTGGGCCGAGGTCGGCGTGTTCGACCGGGGCGAAGGCAAATTCACGCGGAGTGCCCCAGCGGCTGACCTCGACATTGCCATCTTCGTCGGCGCCTTCGGGAACATCATCGGCGGGCAGGTTGGGCAGGCTCGCCAGTGCCGCCTCCAGCTCCGCGCCGAGCTGCCGGTCGCGCTCTTCCAGCTCGGGCATGGTCTGCTTGAGTTCGGCGACCTCCGCCTTGAGCGCCTCAGCCTTGTCCTTGTCGCCCTGACCCATGGCCTGGCCGATGGCCTTCGAGGCTTCGTTGCGGCGGCTCTGGGCCTGTTGCAATCGGGTCGAATTGTCGCGCCGTTCCGCATCGAGGCTGAGCAGCCGTTCCGCAGCGGGTTCGGCCCCGCGACGGGCGAGGGCGGTATCGAAAGCTTCGGGATTTTCGCGGATGAATCTGAGGTCGTGCATGGGCTTGGCCTATGCCCCGATGGGGCGCGCCTTGTCCAGCAGAGCTTGGGCCAAATCCGGTGGGTTGGAAATGGTGGGCGCGGCAAGGATGGAATGAAGTTTGATTATTGCTCATTTTGCGACGGTTTCCGTCCTCATGACGAGATTGGATGCCCCCCGTAGGTGCCCCCAGATTGCACGAAATATTGTTTGGATCGATTTGCTGGGCCGGTCTCAATCAGACCAATTTTCCAGGCCACTATCTCGCTTGTTGCCCATGGTATCGCGCGCGCCGATCTTGCGTGGGCGGGGGAAAGTACCCTCTCCCATCATGCGATGGATGGTCGAGCAGCTGAGGCCAGTTTCAAGTTAGACCTCTTAGCGGCGCATCAGGCGACCTGGGGATGAACTCGTCACGGCCGTTACTCCCCTTCAGAGGCGTCGCCTCGCCCAATGTCCTGCTTAGAAACGAAGGCTCCGACTGCGAAGGCGATCATCAATGACACTTTCCGAATGTCTTTTCGGCCCAACGTCTTTTCGGAATCGCTGGCGGCGACGGCGTTGTGCGAGGGGATTGTGGCGCACAATCATCGAGGGCCTTCTCGTTTGCGGGTCGCGGCCAGTTTCAATTCGTGCGAGCGGACGCACCGCAGAATCGAGCAGCCCGCTCGAATAACCTGACCAGTCGGCATAGAACGCGTCGGTCAGGTTGCGTCCTCGCAGGGTAAACTTCCCGAAATCCGCGTTCCACGAAATCGCAGTTCAATCTTGAAAACAAGCGCGGTATCTTCATGGATACCGCAATCGAACTTGCCAGATAATGCGAGAGAGACTGATCCGCGCCAGCATGTGGCGTAAATGTTGGAGATGAGATGAAGGAGCCACTTCGCCAACTGGATCTGAACTTGCTTGTAGTGCTCGATGCAATGCTACGTTGTGCCAATGTGTCTCGGGCGGCAGACGAGCTGCAGATGTCACAGAGCTCCGTCAGCCATGCGCTGAAACGGCTGCGGATCCTGTTCGATGACGAGTTGTTTATTCGCTCACGGGAGGGGATGGCTCCGACGCCCAGAGCCTCGCAACTTTCGGGCTATGTAGCCGAGATCGTGCGCCTGGCACGTATCACCATGCTGTCAGAGCAAACCTTCGAACCAAGCGTTTCCGACCGCACGCTGATCATAGCGCTGGGCGATGCGGGAGACATGGTCATGCTGCCCGATCTGACGCACCATATCCATGAGGCCGGGTCGGGCCTGCGCATCTCCTCAATCTCCTGTTCCGCCGAAGAGGCGGTCCCCTTGCTCGCTGAGGGCAAGCTCGATGTCTATGTCGGCAACATGCAGGGTTCGAGTTCGGATATCCTGTGTCAGCGCCTCTACGAAGATCGTTTGGTGATTATCGCAGCGGCCAGGCACAAGGCGCGCAAGACGATGGACTTCGCGCAGTATCAGCAAAGCGAGCACATCGCGGTGCAGATGCGCACGAAGCCCAGCCCCAGGAACCCGGTGACCAACCTGTTCGAAGGCCAGGGCGTGATCCGCAAGGCCACCATCGAGACGCCGCATCTCGCCGCGGTGCCGCTGATCCTCGAACGCAACGAGCACCTGATCTCCACCGTCCCGATCTCGCTCGCGGAATATTACCGCAAGACGGCCAAGGTGAAGATAATCGAGCCCGAGTTCTACCTGCCGAACATCGAGATCAGCCAGTACTGGCACCGGCGCTACAACAACGATGCCTTTGTCACTTGGGCCCGGCATGCGATCCGCGATCTGTTCCAGAACCGCCCGGTCAAATTCGGGCTGGGCTGATCTGCTTACAGATCTGATCCATGTGACAGATTTCGATAGGTACTATCAAGCTGGCTCATGCCGCAAATCTGGCAATCACCTCGCCCGCAACCTATCCCCGCCCTATCATTCCATGACGTCATGGCCGTAGCGCCGATGCGCCTGCCGCGAGGCAGAGGTTAGCCGACAGCAAGGGCAGGGGACGCAATACATTGACCGATTTCACAACCACCATCGACGCGATCTCGCTTGCGGACCTCCACCAGACTGGGGCGACCAAGTGGTCGGGCGATGATGAGACCATCGGCGCGTTCGTCGCTGAAATGGACTTTGACACGGCGCCCGAAATCAAGGCGGCGCTTCATGCGGCGGTCGACGAAGGCGCCTTCGGCTACCTTCCCGGCAAGCTACGCGATCAGCTTCAGGACGCCACCGCCGAGTTCTATGCGCGCCGTTTCGGCTGGTTGTTCAAGGGCTCGGACGTCCACCACGTCCCCGACGTGATCAAGGCGCTGCAACTGGCCATCGAGCATCACAGCGCGCCCGATACGCCGGTAATCGTTCCCACCCCTGCTTATATGCCGTTCCTCCTGATCCCGCCGATGCAGGGCCGCGAAGTGATCCAGGTGCCGATGACCGAGCGCGACGGGCAAGCCGCCTTCGACCTCGACGCGCTCCAGCACGCTTTCGACAAGGGCGGCAATCTGCTGATCATGTGCAACCCCTACAATCCGCTCGGCCGGGTGTTCTCGCGCGAGGAACTGGTCGCGGTCAGCGAGCTTGTCGCGCGCAACAACGGCCGCGTGTTCGCCGACGAGATCTGGGCCCCGCTGGTCTATGCCGATCACGCGCAAGTGCCCTATGCCTCAGTGAACGAGGCCGCCGCCAGCCACACGATCACCGCCGTCTCAGCCTCCAAGGCTTGGAACCTACCCGGACTGAAGTGCGCGCAGGTCATCACCAGCAACGACGCCGACCGCGAAATCTGGAGCCGCATCGGTTTCTTCGCAGGACACGGCACCTCGAACCTTGGCGCGGCCGCCAACATCGCTGCCTATCGCGATGGCGAGCGATGGCTGGCTGAGGTGCTGGCATATCTCGACCGCAACCGGACCGCGATCAGCAAGCTGGTCGAGCAGCATCTGCCCGGTGCCCGCTACAGCCAGCCCGAGGGCACCTACGTAGCCTGGCTCGACATGCGCGAGCTTGACGGGATCGATAACCCAGCCGAGTTCTTCAAGGAACACGCGCAGGTCCACCTGACCGATGGAGCCTCGTGCGGCGAAGGGTTCGAAGGCTTTGCAAGGTTCATTTTCGCCACCCCGCTGCCGATCCTGAGCGAAGCCTTCGAACGCATGGGCAAGGCGCTGCGCAAACGTTGACGCGCCCGCCTTGCCTCGCAACCTGTCAGCCGCCAACGAATAGCGGCGGATCGCCTTCGCGCCGATCGAGCCCGAACAACGGCTTTAGCCCCGGATGGCGGCCCAGCCCGCCGAACAGGTCGAAGCCGCGCTCGATCCAGTCGCGCAGCGGATCGTTGTCGGCCAGCGGCGGGGTGCCGACCAGCGAAGCCGCCCACAGGAAGATCGACAGCGGCGCATAGTCGGCAAAGTCCGGCGCATCGCCGCCCAACCAGCGCTGCCCGCTGAGCACTTCGCGCAGCGGCTCCAGCGCCATGGAAACGCCCGGCAAGCGATCCTCGCGCCCGGCCTGCACCTCTTCCATCGTCTTGCCGCCAAGCTGCACCTGCTCGCGCGACTGGCGGACATAGGCGCGGTCTTCGGGCAGGCAGGCGTCGTGATAGTCGAGGATGTAGCAATCGAACCACGGGCGCACGATCGCCAGCCACATCCAGGTATCGCAGAACTTCACGCTGTTGTGGTGGACCTGCCCCTGGAACAGCGCAGGCAGCTCCGGATAGGTCTTGTCGAGATAGTCGGCGATGACGAAGTCTCCTCCTCGCAGGCTTTCGAATACCCAGGTCTCGCCATCGCGGATGCAGGGGTTGTGATCGGTCCGCCCGCCGCTACGCTCCTTGATGGTGGTGAAGCCGCCGGTAATGACCTTGTGATCGAGACCCTTGTGGGCGAGCGCATACTTCTGCTGCCAGGTAAAAGGGCTCATCGAGGTGCCCGAATTGACGGTGGTGTCGATGATCTCGATCGGTTCGCGCTGAGACATGATAGGGGTCCGTTTGCTGTCGTGAGGAAAGGGGATCGGCAGGCGCGCCCGCGTCAGTTGCTGCCGAGCGCCTTGGGCAGCGCCGGGTCGGCGCCCCATTCGGTCCAGCTACCGTCGTAAAGCGCGACTTTGTCGTTACCCAACCTGCGCAAGGCCAGCGCGAGCGCACAGGCAACCACGCCGCCGCCGCAACTGACCACGGCGGGACGCGCTGTATCGACGCCGTGCTCGGCAAACAGCGCGCGCAGCTGGTCGTCCGACTTCATCAGCCCTTCTTCCGTGAACAGATCCCAGAACGGGACATTGATCGAGCCGGGAACATGGCCGGGCGCGATGCCGGGGGTCGGATCATCGTCCTCGCCGGTGAAGTGCTGCGAGCCCCGGCCATCGACGTGCAGCCGTTCGCGCGTGTCGATATTGGCGAGCACATCGCCCTTGGCGTAAAGACGCGTGGGATCGAAGCTCGCAACAAAGCTGCTTTCAGGCCGCGAGACCTCGCCGCTTTCCAGCGGACGGTCTTCCGCCTTCCAGCGCGCCAATCCGCCATCGAGCACATAGACCTGCTCCAGCCCGAACAGGCGAAACATGAACCATGCGCGCATCGCCGTCTTCACCACGCTGTCGTCATAGATGACGATACGCTTGGAATTATCGATGCCGAGCTGGCGCATCCGCTGCTCGAACTGGGCGACCGTGGGCAAGGTATTGTCGGTCTCGGCTTCGGGGTCGACCAGCGTCAGCAGATCGAGGAAGACCGCGCCGGGGATGTGCCCCGCAGCATACTCGGCCGCAGAGTCGCGCTCGGGCTCGAAATGGTGGCGGGTGGCATCGACGATGCAGATATCCGGCGCATCCAGCTGGTCTGCAAGCCAGTCAGTCGAGACAAGATCGGTCATAGCGAAACTCTCCCTAGGTCTGTCCGGTGGCAGCTGACCTGCATCCGGATCGGTTAATCTAATGTCGCCAGTTGCGGGCGGTCTCGGCATCAGCCTCCAGATAGCGGCCCGCCAGTAACATGAACGGCCCGGCCACCACCGCCACTGCGGCGGTGATACTCATCGAGTAGCGGATGGCTTCATCGCCCCAGATCGCGGCGAACCCGTCGTTCATCAGGCCTACCGCGAGCGGCCCCATGATGTCGCCGAGCAGCGAGTTGGCCAGAAGATAGAAGGCCATGCCGAAGGTGCGGATCTCGGGGGGCATGACCTGCACCAGCAGCAGCGAGATCAGCGGCACGGCCATGGTCACGGCAAAGCTGTCGATCCCCGCGCCGATGGCGATGATCCACAGGTCGGAGGAATAGAGGAACAGGTACTGGGCAAGCCCCACCACGACGAAGCAGATCGTCGGCAACCAGAACTGCCAGCGCAGGTCGCGCCGCATCAGCCAGGCCAGCACCACGCCTCCGGTCAAGCCACCGGTCAGGCCGCAGATTCCGCGCACCGGCCCCAGCACGCTCGCACTTTCGCCGACGCTGATTTGGTGGACGCGCAGCAGGAAGGTCGTGCCCCACACCGTATAGGCGTAGAACGAGATGATCAGTAGCGAAGCCGACAGCGTGATGAAGATGAAGGTGCGCTGTTTCAGCATGAAGGCAAGCGATTCGCGGAACGAAGGTTTTTCTAACTCTTCGGCCGGTCCCTCGGCGTCCTCGCGCTTGTCGAACTGGCCGCGAAGCGGTTCCTTCACCGTCGTCAGCAGCAGCAGGCCGAGAACCATGCCGATGCCGCCAGCCAGCCAGTAAACGGTGCGCCAGCCATGGATCTCGGCAATCCAGCCCGCCGCCGGGGTCAGCACCAGGCTGGAGAGCGAGGTGCCCGAGACCATGATCGAAAAGGCGATTGGCCGCTTCATCGGATTGAACAGGTCGGACAGCATCGATGTGCTCGATGGTGTGCCTGCGGCTTCCCCCGCGCCGGTGAGGAAGCGGGTGGCAGCCAGATGCCAGAAGTTCTGCGCAAAGCCGGTGAGAACCGTCATCAGGCTCCAGAAAGAGAAGCCCAGCCCAATAATGATCTTGCGGCTCTTGCGGTCGGCAATTCGGGCGATGGGAATGCCCATGAACGAGTAGACCAGCACGAAGATCAGGCCAGTCAACAGCCCGAGCTGCGTATCGGTGATCCCGAGATCCTTCTGGATAAACGGAAACAGCAGCGAAATCAGCAGCCGATCGAAATAGTTGAACGCATAGACCAGCGTAAGCATGCCCAGCGCATAGATCGACCCCAATGTCCAGCCTCCGGGCGCACGGCTGCCTGTGCTTGCGAATGCCCCGTTCGCTTCCTGCGCGCTAGGCTCAACCGGCATCGTCCATCCCGTCAATCTGTTGCTGAATAACTGAGGCGCAGCCCCGGTGCGTCACTCGCGAGTGACACACCGGTTGCCGATTTGCCAACGGGGTCAGAAGTTTACCCGCAGCTTGGCATAATAGTAGCCGCCATTGATGCCGAACGGCGAGGCCAGCATCGGCATGTTGTAGACATAGGTGCCGTCTGCCGGGCGCAGCACGCCGCCGTCGTTGATGGTGGGGGCCGTATCCGGGCGCTTGTCGAACAGGTTGTTCGCACCGATCCCGAAGGTCATGCCGTCGGCGAATTCGTATTCGATGTCGATGTCGGTAACGGCGGTGGTGCCCATCGTCTGGCGGGTGCCGCCAACGCCCGTGCCGTTAAGGCTGAGGATGCGCGACACCTTGCCGTAGATGCTCTCGCGCAAGGTCATGCTGAACGCGCCCCGGCGGTAGGTCAGCGAGGGCAGCAGGCGCCATTTCGGCGTCGCATCCTCAAGGATCGTCATCGCCGAGGGGCCCAGCAGCGCAACCTGCCCGAAGGCCTCCGACGTCACCGCCGCCGGCAGGTCGGCCTGACGCAGCACCTCGGTATCGTTGACGTTGAAGCCGATATAGGCGTTGATGCGCGACTGGTCGTCGAGGTCGAAATCGTAGCTCACCGTGGCGTCGATGCCGCGGGTGCGGGTGTCGGCGGCATTGGTGAAGATCTGCATCGCGACATAGCCCTGCGTGCCGTCGAGCGTGTTGCCACGGTCGGCAATCGCATCGAGCACACCCTGCGAGACGACGTTCGGCCCCAGCTTGCCGAGCAGGAAGCCCGAGGACAGGATGCGGTCATCGATATCGGTCTGATAGGCGTCGATGGTCATCTGCAGGCCAGGGGCCGGGTTCAGCACCAGACCGAGGCTCAGGTTGACCGATTCCTCGGGGCTCAATGCACTGAAGCCAGCGGTGGCCGCCCCTGCCGAGTTGGCCGGAACCAGCACGATAGCATAGGTCGGCGTCAGCGTGGTCGAGGAATAGAACTCCTGCTGCAAGGTCGGCGCGCGGAAACCGGTGCTGACCGTGCCGCGCACGGCGATGGCGTCCGACAGGTCATAGCGCGCGGTCAGCTTGCCGATCGTGGTGTCGCCGAAGTCGGTGTAGTGCTCGAAGCGGCCGGCCAGATCGACCTGGAAGCCTTCGAACAGATCGACCGAAAGGTCGACATAGCCGGCAACATTCGAACGCGAGTGATCGCCGGCGTCGGTCTTCTGGAAACCGGGATAGCCCTGACCGCCTTCCTTGTAGGTCGAATTGGCATCGCCCTGCTTGATCTTGAAAGTCTCGCGGCGATGCTCGGCACCGAAGGCCACGTTCAGCGGGGTGGCCAGGCCAACCTCGAATTCACGGCTGATGTCGAGGTTGTTGGTCCACTGGGTGGAGACAAAGCCGCCGTTGTAGAACTCGGTCGGCGTCGTCTCGGTATCGGCATAGAGCGAAGCGTTGGCGCTATGATCGAGCCAAAGGGTCTGGGTATCGTAGCCATAGGTCGAGGACAGATCCCAGCGCCAGCCCGAAGCTTCGCCGCGCAGGCCGAGAGTGAAGGCGAAGTCATCCTCGCGGAACACCTGCCGCGGGCTGAAGCCGGTGGGATAGAGCGCCACGGTTTCCCCGCCGACATCGGTGGTCACGGCACTGGGCAGGCGGTAGTTCTGGAACGCCCCGGCATAGCGGTGGCTGTAGGTGCCGAAGCTGTACAGCTCGGTGTCACCACCCAGGTCGTAGCCCGCGTTGTAGGCGAAGTTGTAGAGCCGGTACATGGCATCGCCCTGGGCAATGTTCACATAAGGGTAGTTCTCGTTGGTGGCGACGCCGATGGCATCGAGATCGCTCAGATCGTCACGCACGCTGCCATCGGGGTTCTGCGCGCGGTAGTCGATCCCGCCGACCTGGCTGCGCTCGTGGATGCGCGCTTCGCCGGTCAGGTTGAGATAACCGTCGTTGCCGAGCGGCAGCCCGAGGTTGACCTGCGCATTGCCGGTCTCGCCATCGCCTTTGAAATACTGGCCGCCGGTGAGGCTAACGCTGCGGCTGGTGGCCGAATCCTTGAGGATGATGTTGATCACGCCGGCGATGGCATCGGTGCCATACTGCGCCGCCGCGCCGTCCTGTAGCACCTCGACGCGGGCGATCGCATCGACCGGGATCAGGTTGAGGTCAGCCGCCGCCGCGCCCTGATAGGCGCCCGAGCCAGGCGAAACCTGAAAGTTCGCGCTGGGGTGGCGGCGCTTGCCGTTGATCAGGACCAGCGTGTGGTTCGGGTTGAGGCCCCGCAAGGCGGCCGACAGGGTGAAGTTGCCGCTGTCCCCGCCGAGCGACTGCGCGGTGATCGACGGCAGGTTCTGTTGCAGACCCTGCGTGAGGTCGGGCTGGCCGACCCGCTCGAAGGCATCAGCACCGACGATCTGGATCGGCGCGGCGCTGTCCGATGCGGCGACGCCCTGCGCACGTGTACCAGTTACGATGATGGTCGAAGACGAATTGTCTGAATCGTCAGCTTGCGCCGCCGCCTGCGTTGACAAAGAGGCCGCCACACATGCGACCACGCTGGTACTCCAGAAAAGATGCCTCATTACCCCGTTCCTCCAGTTTTTGTTGTATCCGCCTGTTTCGGCCTAAGTTCGCTTTCCGCTACTAGAGTCTGACGACAGTCGGTTCTGATCGAGAACCTTGGCTATCGGACATTGCCGAGGGCGCTCGCAAGGCGATCATATGGATAGTGATTATCGATGAGGGACATGTTTGTAAGGCGAAGCACGAGCGTTGTCGCAGCGGGTCAACAGCGGGTAGCCTGACAGCAAAGCAGGGCTTGAGGCCTACTCACATGCTTAAAAAGCCATAGCCGCGAGCATCTACGAACGCGCCGGGACACACGGCGGCCGCCCTTTTGGTCGCAAGGTCAAAGGCGAACTCCCGCCATTCCCTACAGGCTCTGCGATGAACCTCACTGCTTGAATACCACAGAGGCGCAACCGAACGGCTTGACCTCATTTCTAGCTCGAGAGAGGGCTAGGGGGGGGCTGCCGTGCCGCCCAGCTTTCCCCGAGCTTGGATTAAAGCTGGGTGGTTGTCTTGCGCATGAGCGCGGTGGAAGCAGGCCATCGCTTATCCAGTTCGGCGGTGAACCGAATGCGGTAGCGCGCGCGATCGCTACTCGGCGGTGCGTGGTTCCTGGCAAAGCCCTCATGTCTGCTGTTTCGTCCGATTCGGGAGTCGTTACGATTCGGGGGGCGAGGGATAATTTGTCGGCTACGTGCCGGTCGGGCTGGTATGCACACCGGCTTTAAACGGTCACATTCACCTGATAATCCGAGAGTTTCATAAAAGCGAATATTTCGGTGTTGACCGAATCCCGCCTCCCGGCTAGATGGGCTCCACCGACGCGGCGCTGGCGGTTTTCACCGGCGCTTTGCGGAGGTCGCCATTTTTGACGGATAGCCGGCTCCCCCGGTGAAAATCGGGGAACCGATCGCTGTCCGCTTTTGAATTTGGT
>NZ_JBDLBR010000006.1:0-113010 GCF_039710615.1 Aurantiacibacter flavus | reverse complement strand
CTAACTGGTCCTAATCGTTCAGTTCGCGCTTGTTGAATCCCACCATCAACGTCAGGGCTGCAAAGCTCTGGCATTGAGGAGGAATACTCAAAGCCGGATAATGACGCCTCAAAAGCAACAACAGACACCTGATTGGTGCATCGATTTAAAAACCTTGTCCCGCCCGCCTGCTTCATTGCTTGGTGGTCATGGCACCTGTGACCCACCCGATCCCATCTCGAACTCGGCCGTGAAACCAGGTAGCGCCGATGGTACTGTGCCTTAAGGCACGGAAGAGTAGGTCGCCGCCAGGCATTGCAGCAGGCGGACAGAACAAGGTTACACCCATTCACAAGTCATAGGGCTGTCCCGTAAGGGCGGCCCTTTTGGCGTCTCTGGCGATCGCACGATCGCATTGGAGCGCCAGATCCCTCCCAGGGTCATGTCCTGGGAGTGGCCCGGTCGGGACATAGGTTCCGGCACAGAGCTCTTCGAAGCCCCAGGCTTCGCAAGGCCGACCGGCCGTCCGCACCCCGCACTCGATCCGGGGAAGGATAGCCAAGGCGACGGATGTCGCCGCCGGCACTTGAGGCTCTAACAGGTAACGCGGGGTGGAGCAGTCCGGTAGCTCGTCAGGCTCATAACCTGAAGGTCGTTGGTTCAAATCCAACCCCCGCAACCAAGCCCTGCTTCCCAATATCACTCAATGCCGAATACAGCAGAACACGGCGCGAATGGCAGTCGGTTCTGGACAAGCCCTTCAGCTCGCACGTTCGCGCTATCGATGCTACCACCGGCGAAACGCGCTGGACCGCCGATAATGAAGGTTGGCAAGACCGGTTCGGGATGCGGGCGACGCAAGCCGGGCTTGTCGTACATGGCGATCTTGGCGGCAGGCTGATCGTGCGCACGTGGAAAGCGGCGAAGTGCTGAAAACCATCGAAACCGGCATGACCATCATGGCTGCCCCCATGATCTACAAGGTTGACGGAGTGCAGTATTTCGCTGTGCAGGCGGGGCGGGATAAGCTTCGTGCCGGGCTATGCCGCCGCATATGCCAGTGGCAGCTCCCTAACAGCATGCCCCGCTGGGACGACTTGCTGAACGCATGTGTTGCTGCACTGCAACAGACGCAGGATGTCACGCTGATGTCACAAATCCTTCGCCAAGCTGACATTTGGGCCTCCTAACCGCGCCTCCGACATCCATCGGAAGGACAATTTTCATGATTTCGACCCGCCTGCTGGCCGGCGCCAGCCTCGCCGCGCTTGCTGCCTTTGCCACCCCCGCCGTGGCCGGTGACGTTGCCGGCACCGTTTCCGACGAGACCAACACCGTTGCCTTGCAGTCGGCGGTGGTGAGCATCCCGGCGCAGGGCCGCGAAACCGTAACGGGCCGCGACGGTTCGTTCTCCATCGCCGATCTGCCCGCCGGGACTTACGAGGTCGTGGTGCGCTATGTCGGTGCACCGACCGTCACCCGTTCGATCACCGTTCCGGAACGCGGCCTCGTTACCGCCAACTTCACGCTTGGCGGCGATAACCAGATCGTCGTCGTCGGCCAGGCCGCCAACCAGGCCTCCGCGCTCAGCCGCAAGTATGCCAGCGACGGCGTGTCCGACGTGCTGACCCGCGACGCGATCGGCCAGTTCCCAGACCAGAACGTGGCAGAGAGCCTGCGCCGCCTGCCCGGCATCAATGTGCTCAACGACCAGGGCGAGGGCCGCTTTGTCTCGGTGCGCGGCCTCGACCCCGAGCTTAACGCGACCTCGCTCAATGGCGTGCGCGTGCCTGCCCCGGAAGGCGATGTGCGTTCGGTCGCACTCGACGTGATCTCTTCGGACATCATCGAATCGATCGAAGTGAAAAAGTCGCTCACCCCCGACATGGATGGCGACACCATCGGCGCCTCGATCGAGATCAACACCACCAGCGCCTTCAACCGCCGCCGCGACCTGCTCTCGGTCAAGGTCGAGGGTAGCTACAATGATTACTCGGGTGTCGTCTCGCCGAAGGGCAGCATCGACTTTGCCACGCACGTAACCGACAACTTCGGCGTGTCGGGCGGCATCAGCTACTATCACCGCGAGTTCGAGACCGACAACATCGAGGCCGCGGACTGGAACGAGGCCGATGGCGTCGTGTTCGCTGAGGAAACCGAATATCGCGACTATGACGTAACTCGCGAGCGGATCAGTGGCACGCTGAACCTCGACTATCGCGTGTCGCCGTTCACCACGGTCTTCGCGCGCGGCAGTTTCAGCCAGTTCGACGATCACGAGTATCGGCGCCGCACCACCTTCAAGTTCGATGAAGATCCGCGTTCGGGCGATGCTGACAGCGCCTTTTTCAGCGATGAAGATGGTGAAATCCAGCTGCAGCGCGACCTCAAGGATCGCTTCGAACGTCAGCGCATCGCCACCACCCAGCTCGGTTTCGACCACGACGATGGCGAGTGGATGGCCAAGTTTTCGGCCAGCTGGGCGCGTGCGAGCGAAAAGGAAGATTTCTCGGTCGATCCGATTCGCTTCCGCAACAAGTTCGAAGACGATGGCCTCGGCATCACGATGGACTATTCCGATCGCCGCATGCCGCTGTTCACCGCTTCGGGCAACGTAGACGCCTTCCTCGATCCGGCCACCTACGGCTTCAACAAGCTCGAGCTGACCACGCTTTCTGACAGCATCGACGAAGAATACGCGCTCAAGGGCGACCTTGGCCGCACCTTCGTTACCGGCGATGGCGAGTTCACCGTGCAGGCCGGCGTGAAGTCGCGCTGGCGGGACAAGAGCTACAACGCCGATGGTATATATTACGATTTCGACGGCGACCTGACGCTGGCCGACATGGTCGGCACCCAGACTTACCGCCTCACCAACATCGGGCCGGTGATCGACAAGGGCGCCGGGGCGACCTTCTTCCGCGCCAATGAATCGTCGTTCGAGATCGACCAGTACGAGACCGATCTGCTCTCGCTCCCCGATGACTATTCGGCTGAGGAGGACGTGCTCGCGGGCTACCTGATGGGCCGTTACAGCAGTGACATCTTGCGCGTGATCGGCGGCGTGCGTGCAGAGCGCACCAACGTCAGCCTGGCGGGCCAGCTGGTGGTGGACGATGGCGATGACGTGACCGACGTGATCCCGCTCAGCTTCGAGCGCGACTACACCGACTGGCTGCCCAGCTTCACGCTGCGGTATGAGCCGCAGCAAGACATGGTGTTCCGTCTCGCGGGCTATCGCAGCCTCGTGCGCCCCAAGCTTTCGAAGCTGGCGCCGATCTTCACTGTCAACGACGACCTCGAAGCCGAGTTCGGTAACCCCGACCTCGAACCCTATCGCGCATGGAATGCCGACGCCGCGGTGGAATTCTACCTGCCCGGCAACGGTGCGTTCTCCTTCGGACTGTTCTACAAGTCGATCGACAACTTCATCGTCGATCAGACCACGCCCGAATCCGGCAGCTATCAGGGCATCGACTATGATGAGCTGACCCGCGCCATCAACGGCGACACCGCTACGGTGTTCGGTGTCGAGATCGGCTTCAGCCGCTCGCTCGACTTCCTGCCGGCGCCGCTCGATGGCTTCCTGGTGCAGGCGAACTACACCTTCACCGACGCCACGGGCACGGTCTTCACCGATGGTGACGCAGGCGAACCGCGTGACATCCAGCTGCCGTCCTCGTCGCGCAACACCGGCAACCTCGTGCTCGGCTACGAAATGGGCCCGCTCGAACTGCGCGCGGCTGGCACCTATCGCAGCAAGTACCTCGACGAGCTGGGCGGTAACGCGAGCGAGGATCGCTACGTCGATCACCATTTCCAGCTCGATCTGTCGGCCAAGGTCGAGGTGATCGAGAACGTCCGCCTGTTTGCCGAGTGGATCAACGTCAACAACGCCAAGTACTTCGCCTATCAGAGCTATGCCGGACGCGAGCGGTTGCTGCAGTACGAAGAGTATGGCTCGACCGTTAAGTTCGGCGCGAAGGTGAATTTCTGATGCGGAATACGATTGCCATGGTCATGGTGGCGGCGGGCCTTTCGGCCTGCGCCACCGCCCCCATCGAAGGCCTGCCTGCCGTTGCGGTGACGGCTCTAGCCGAAACCACGCCGGTCGGCACCGCCAACGAGGACGCCGCCGACGATCCGGCGATCTGGCGCAACGCGGCCGATCCGGCCGCCAGCCTGATCGTCGCGACCGACAAGAAGGGCGGGCTTTACGTCTATGACCTGAGCGGCGCGCAAAAGAGCTTCCTGCCAGCAGACGGGCTTAACAATGTCGACCTGCTGACCTTGCCCGACGGCCGGGTCATCGCGGCGGCAAGCGACCGCAGCGACGAGGCCAATGCGCATATCTATCTCGCCGAACTCGACACCGCGCGCGGCACGCTGGCTCCGCTTGGACGGGTGCCGGTGGGGCCGGGCGAGGGCTATGGCATCTGCAAGGGCGACGTGACGGCTGACGGCACCTTCGTCATCTATAGCGACCCGAAGGAAGGCACGATCTATCGTACCCGCCTGAACCTTTCCGGTGGCGATATCGCGGCCAGCACCGATGTGCTCAACAGCGTCGACACCCAGCCCGAAGGCTGCATTTACGACGAGCGGACGGGCACGCTCTACATCGGCGAGGAAGACGTTGGCCTGTGGGCGATGGATGGTCGCACTGCGGGCACGCCCAAGCGCATGGTCGCACCGATCGACAACCGCTATCTCGTGGCCGACCTCGAAGGTCTGGCGATTGCGCCGGAAGGCGCGGACGGCGGCTATCTGCTGGCCTCGAGCCAGGGCGACAACACCTATGCCGTCTTCGCCTTGCCCGATGGGCGCCCGGTTGGCCGCTTCCGTGTCGCTGCCGGAGAGTTCGGCGCGACCGAGGAAACCGACGGCATCGAACTGGCGCTTGGCAGCTTCGGCCCGCAGTTCCCGCAAGGCCTGTTCATCGCGCAGGACGGGCTCAACGCTCCTGAAGCGCAGAACTTCAAGCTGGTGAGCTGGCAGGCGATCAAGGACGCGCTAAACCTGCCCTGATTGTCTCACTCCGGTCGCAAAAGTGGTGGAGAGCGCGCGCTTCAATGTTAAGAGGCTCGCCATGATGATTCCGCACAATCGCCGCCGTTTTCTCGGCAGCACCGCTACCGCCTTTGCCGGCCTGTTGGCCGCCTCCTGCGCGCCTGCCGCGCGGATGACTGCGGGCGCAGGGCGAGCGGCTGGTTCGGGTGTGGTTGGCCCCTTGAAGAAAGACCCGGCGGGAGTGCTCGACCTGCCGCCGGGCTTTTCCTATCGCGTGATTTCGCGGCTGGGCGATGCCATGGCCGATGGCGGGACCGTGCCTGATAATGCCGACGGCATGGGCTGTTTCGATCTCGGGAACGGCGAGATCGCCTTGGTGCGCAACCATGAGCTCAGGCCGGAGCAAGATGGCGGCGGTGTCGCGGGCCCAGCCTATGACACCGTGGCGCGCAGCCTTGTCCCGCTGCCGGGGGGCACCACCACGATCGTGCTCGATGCGGCAACCCTTGAGGTGAAGCGTGAGTATCGCAGCCTTGCGGGCACGATCCGCAATTGTGCTGGCGGGATCACGCCGTGGGGCAGCTGGCTCTCGTGCGAGGAAGACACCCGCACGCCCAATGGCCGGATCAACAAGGAGCACGGATACGTGTTCGAAGTGCCCGCCGCTGCGCCGGGTCTGGTCGATCCGGTGCCGCTCAAGGCAATGGGGCGCTTCAACCACGAGGCGGCCTGCGTCGATCCGGCAACGGGCATCGTTTATCTCACCGAAGACCGCGACGATTCATTGCTTTACCGTTTCCTTCCAGAGCATCCAGGTGAGCTGGCGCGCGGTGGCACACTACAGGCGCTGGTGATCGATGGCATGGCCGAGACGCGCAACTGGACCGGTGCCGACATCGCGGTCGGGGTTCCTGCTGCGGCGCGCTGGATCACGCTCGACGATGTAGAGGCTCCCGAGGACGACCTGCGCCATCGTGGCGCGGCCATGGGCGCGACCCTGTTCGCGCGCGGCGAGGGTATCTGGATGGGCGAGGGCGAGATGTACTTCTGCTGCACCAGCGGCGGTGCGGCCAGGGAAGGCCAGATTTTCCGCCTCAAACCCGCGCTGCACGGCGCGGACATGCTGGACCTGTTCTATGAGAGCGCGGACATCGCCGAATACAGCTTTGGCGATAACCTCACCGTGGCGCCCAATGGCCACCTGATCGTGTGCGAGGACCAGTACACCGAAGTGGTCGACAATCACTTGCGCGGGATCACGCCGCAGGGAGCGGCCTACGACTTCGGGCGGCTGACCATGCAGACCGAGCCGGCCGGGGCCTGCTTCTCGCCCGATGGCAGGACGCTGTTCGTCAACGCCTATTCGCCGACCATGACGCTGGCGATCACCGGTCCCTGGCCCGCGTGAGCGCGCAGCCGGCGATCCTGTTCGTCTGCCTCGGCAACATCTGCCGGTCGCCGCTGGCCGAAGGAGCCCTGCGCGCCGAACTGACGGGTCGCGGGCTCGGCTGGGAGGTGGATTCTGCGGGCACTGGTGACTGGCATGTCGGCAATCCGCCCGATCCGCGCGCCATTGCCGAAGCCGCGCGGCGCGGGGTGGACATCGCGGGGCTGCGTGCGCGGCAGGTTGCGCCGCAGGATTTCAGCCGCTTCACGCATATTTTTGCGCTGGATGAGAAGAACCTTGCGGATCTGGGCCGCGTTGCAAGGCCAGATGCGAAGGCGCGGTTGAGCCTGCTGCTCGATATCGTGCCCGGCTATGAGGGGCGTTCGGTCGCGGACCCGTACTTTGGCGACGACAGCGGCTTTGCCCGCACGTGGGACGAAGTCAGCCTTGCCGCGCGGGCTCTGGTGGAGACACTCTAGCCCGCCAGCATCTTGAGCGCAGACACCAACAGCATCGCGGCCAGCGCATAACGCACATGGTCTTCCCTGATTCTGCCGCTCACCAGCGAGCCAACGACGATCCCGGGTATCGAACCCAACAGGAGGCTTCCCAGCATCCACCCATCGACATTGCCGAGGAAGGAGTGGCCCATTCCCGCCACCAGCGTCAGCGGCACGGCGTGGACGATATCGGTGCCGACAATCGTCTTGGTTCCCAGCCGCAGCGGATAGACCGTGGCCAACAGCACCGCCACCAGCGCACCCGCACCCACCGACGTCAGCGCGACCATCACCCCGATAATGGCGGCCCCGCAGGTGACGACAAGACGCTGGTGCGACCGCATCGAGCCTCCCATCCTGCTGCCCAGGCGGACCAGCGCTGGCTGGATTCGCGGCTTGAGGAGCATCATCAGCGAGGTCAGCAACAAAGCACCGCCGAGCAGGCGCATCAACGGCTCGGCATCGAGAGCACCGCCTTCGAACAGCCACAGCCATAGCATGGCGAAGATTGCGGCTGGCACGCTCCCCAGCGTAAGCTGGCGGACCACCTTCCAGTCGACGGAGTTCAGCTTGTGATGGGTGGCCCCGCCCACCGTCTTGGTGATCGCGGCAAACCACAGGTCGGTGCCCACCGCCATCGCGGGCGGCACGCCAAGCAGCACGATCAGGATCGGTGCCATCAGCGAACCGCCACCTACGCCGGTCAGGCCGACGAGAAAGCTGACGAAGGCCCCAGCGGCGGTATAGCCGAGGTCGATGTGCGTGAGCACGGGGTCAGGCGCTCGCCATGGTCCCTACCTGCGCGAGAACGGGCTCGGCCCATTCCGGACGGCAGATCAGGAGGTCAGGCATATAGGTGTCGCGCTGGTTGTAGATCAGCGGGCTGCCGTCGATGCGGCTGATATGCAGGCCATGCGCGGCGGCCACGGCGGCTGGCGCGCAACTGTCCCATTCGTACTGGCCACCCGAGTGGAGATAGATTTCCGCCTCGCCGCGCACCACGGCCATGGCCTTGGCCCCGGCGCTGCCCATCGGCACCAGCTCTCCGCCAATCGCTTCAGCCACGGCCACAGCCTCGGCGGCGGGGCGGGTGCGGCTGACCACAAGGCGAGGCTTTTCGTTGGCGGCGGCGAGCGCAATCGGCGTGTCCGAGCGCAGTACCAGCCCACCATCGAGACCAGGCAGCGCGACGGCGCCGATGGTCGGTACCCCGTCAATCGCAAGTGCCACATGGACTGCCCAATCGGAGCGGGCCTCACCATATTCGCGCGTGCCGTCAACCGGATCGACGATCCAGACGCGCGATTTCGACAGGCGCTCGTCGGTGTCCTTGCTTTCCTCCGACAGCAGGCCGTCGTCGGGGCGTTGCTGGCGTAGGGCATGGACGAGAAACTGGTTAGCGGTCTGGTCGCCCGCCTTGCCCAATGCCTTGCCCTCGAACATCCCGCTCTCGCGAACCTCAAGCAGGATTTTCCCAGCGCAATGCGCCAGATGCGCGGCCAGTTCTGCGTCGGACATGGTGGTCATGATCGGTGATTTGCCCCCTGTTGCTGCACCTTCAGGTATCCATGTGCATTGTAGCCTGCCCAGCGCTCGCACAAGAAGGCTTTGCTATCTGCTTTGTAATCTGCGGTATCGCGCCGCGGCGGGCTCACTGCATCGCACCGATCACGGCCTCGGCCTCGATCTCGCATTTCCATTCCGGGTTGTAGAGCGCCGAGATCGCCACCAGCGTTCCGGTTGGCCGGGCGTGCCCCAGTGCGCTGCTGAAGGCGGCGGTGACTGCGTCGGCATCCTTGATGTCGGTGACAAACATACGGGCGCGCACCACGTCGCCCGACTGGCCACCCAGTTCGGCGACATAGGCGAGGATCTGTTCGAAACAGCGTTCCGCCTGCCGTCCGGCATCGGGCGAAACGCTGCCGTCTTCCTCTACCCCGACGGTGCCCGACACGATGATGCGCTCGCCCACGCGGATCGCGCGGGTAAACCCGGCCTGCTCCTCGAAAGGTGAGAGGGGGGCGATGCGCTGGCGGCCATCGTTCGGATCAGCCACAGGAAATCTTCACGATCTGCCCGGCATCGTTCCAGACCACGGTCAGCCGCTCGGGCCGGAAATCCATCGTCACGGGGTCTCCTTCATGCACTGCCCGCAGGATCGTCGCTCCGGTCAGCTCCTGCAACTGCTGGCCCAGCGCCTCGCTGTAAGGCTCGCCCAGATAAGACTGGGCGGGCCCTGCATCGCAGGTGTCTGGCTGTTCGGGAACCGAGGTGCAGGCCGCCAGCAGGGGCAGGGCGACGAGAGTGAGAATGTACGCTCGCATATAGGCCAAGCATATCAGAGCCGTCCCGGGGGCGCCAGCCACGCTGCACCCTATCGCCAGCACTGGCCGGCAGGCCCAATTGGCGCTGGAAATACTTAGTAAGCTATCTATATTGGCTGCAAACCCAATTGGAGAAACTCGATGCCGCTGACCGTCCAACCCATCCTGCCTGCTTTCGGCGCCGAGTGTTCGGGGCTTGATCTGACGCAGCCACTTTCATCGGATCAGCTGCGACAAATAACTGATGCGATGGATAAATATGGTGTTACCGTGTGGCGCGACACGGGCATGACCGACGAGCAGCACATCGCCTTCAGCCGCAATTTCGGCTATCTCGAGCGCGTGCCCAAGCGCCCCGAAGGCCAGCGCACGCGGCTGCCCTATCGCGAGCTGTTCGACGCTTCAAACCTGGATCTGGACGGCAATATCACGCGTGACCCCGCAGCGATCGAATACCGCAAGGGCGACCGGCTCTGGCACACTGACACCGCCTTCATGACCAAGCGCACGTCCTACTCGCTGCTGATGGCGCATCAGGTACCCAGCGAGGGCGGGCAGACCTGGTTTGCCGATACCCGCCAGGCCTATGAGGACTTGCCGGAAGAGACGAAGGAGCTGCTCGAAGGCAAGACCGGCATCAACTCCCTGTGGTGGAGCCGCAAGCAGGCTGGCGCCGACATTCCCGAGGAGGAGATCAACGAGCGCTTCAAGGCCGAGCATCCGCTGGTCCACGTCCACCGCGGTTCGGGCCGCAAGGCGCTATTTATCGCCGCGCACACGATGGACGTTAAGGGGATGGACAAGGAGGAGGGGCGCGCCCTCATCAAGCAGTTGATTGAGCACTGCACCCAGCCGCAATATGTCTTCAATGTCGAGTGGAACGTGGGCGACATGGTGATCTGGGACAACCTGTGCACCATGCACCGGGGCGGCGACTTCGATGCCGCCAACGAAAAGCGCGACATGCGCCGCACTACCGTGCGCGAGGGCACCGAGCCGCATACGATGGAAACGGGCGACGATCCCTATACCGAGCTGTTTTCCAGATCGCCCGAGACGGTCGACATCAACAAGGCGCGGGATGCGGGGCGCTGAGCCCTTTTATCAGGTCAACAGCGCCAGCCGCACGTTGCCGCGTCCGGCGTGGATGAGGCCGATTTCACGCGCGGCGGCGTAGGAAAGGTCGATCACCCGGTTGCCATGAAACGGCCCGCGATCGTTGATGCGGACCACCACGCTGTCGCCATTGCTTGGATTGGTCACGCGCACACGGCTTCCCATCGGCAGGGTCCGATGAGCGGCGGTGAAGCGCTGCGGATTGAACACTTCGCCGTTGGCGGTGCGGCGCCCGGCAAAGCCGTCGCTGCTGCCGTAATAACTTGCTTCGCCCGAACCCATGCTGCTTGCGCTGGGCGAAGGCATGGGAGTGAGCTGGTCGCCCTCAACGGAATCGGCTGACGCGAATTGCGCGACTGGTATGGTCTCCACGCTGGCCTTGCCGCGTCCGAGTGACACCACATCGGGTTGTCCGGCATTGTAAAGTGTGGAAGCCGCGAGCAGGCCGGCAGCCCCGGTTGCCGTGGCAAGCGCTACCACCAGGCCGCGCCGCTGCGAACGAAGGCTGACCAGGGCTCGAAGCCGTTCTCTGCGGCTGGGCAGCGACTTTGTATCGGTATGGTCAGGCGGCGCTGGAGCAAGGTTTGTCATACCTAATCAAGGAATTGAACGCGCTCCTGTTCCGAAATAACCGATATGGCAAAAGAGAGGGTGATCGCCGTTCCATTTACGCCACTTCGAATGTGCCGAGGCCCAAAACAAACGCCCGACCCTCGTGGAGGAGGGCCGGGCGTATTGTTGTTTGCCTGATCTAAATGGAGCCGTTTAGAAGATGCGGCAGGCCGTTTCCGCCGGAGCGGCGAGCTGCTTCTCCAGCTCGTCGTCGAGCTTCAGCAGCGTCAGCGAGGCGCCGGCCATTTCGATGGCCGTGCAATATTCACCCACGTAGTTGCGCGCGATGGTCAGACCGCGATCGGCGCAGAGCTGGGCGGCCTTGTTATAAAGCACATAGAGTTCGGCAGGCGGGGTGCCGCCAAGGCCGTTGATCATCAGCGCCACACGGTCGCCCGAGGCAAACGGCAGGTCGTCGGCCACGGCATCGAACAGGATCTTGGCGATTGCGTCGGCCGGTTGGATCTTGGCACGTTCGCGGCCCGGCTCGCCGTGGATGCCCACGCCGATTTCTATCTCGTCGTCGCCGATCTCGAAGATCACGTCGCCCTTGGCCGGCGGGATGCAGCTGGTGAGAGCCACACCCATGGTGCGTACGTTGTTGTTCACCTTCTCGGCCACGGCGACCACTTCTTCGAGGCTCGCGCCAGCTTCGGCAGCCGCGCCGCAGGCCTTCATCACGAAGAAGTTGCCCGCCACACCGCGACGGCCGACGGTGTAAAGGCTGTCCTGCACGGCCACGTCATCGTTGATGTGGAACTGCACGACCTTGATGCCCTCGGCCTCGGCCATTTCGCTGGCCATGTCCCAGGCCATGCGGTCGCCCTGGTAGTTGTTGACCAGCACCAGCACACCGGCATCGGTGGCGACGGCCTTGATCGTTTCGTAGCAGGCATCGACCGGCGGCGCGGCGAAGACCGGGCCCTGGCAGGCGGCGGTCAACATGCCGGGACCGACGGCCATGACGTGCGCCGGTTCGTGGCCCGAGCCCGAACCCTGCACGATGGCGACCTTGCTGGCATCGACATTCTTGCGCTTGATCAGCTGGAATTCGGGCACGGCTTCGAGCAGGTCCCCATTGGCGGCGATCACACCGGCCATGAATTCAGGCACGAAGTTGGCCGGATCGTTGACGAATTTCTTCATTGTGGTCTCTCCCGGTTGGAAATCAGCGGTTCAGTTCGGCGGCCTGCGGCGCGTAGTCGACGCCGTAGTGCTTGCACCAGTCGTAGAGGATCGTGGCGATGCCGACGATGCCCGGATCGGGCGTGTTGGCACTGCGCTCACCGACCTGCGAGGCGCGGCCGCGGTGGGCGACCAGCGTGCGGGTCTCGTCGATGGCCTTGTCGGCCTCGGCGGTGACGGCGGCGAGCACTGCGCCAAGGTCGGAGCCGTCCATTTCCTGCATCTTTTCGTGGATCGGGATCAGCGCATCGATCAGGGTCTTGTCGCCGCGCTGGGCCCCGCCGCGCGCCACGATGCCTTCGAGCGCTGCGCCGACCATTTCGGTCAGCTTCTCGTAGCTCACCTCGGTCTCGCCCTTCGAGGCCATCCCGGCTTTCATGAAGCCCGTACCCCAGATCGGCCCCGACGAGCCGCCGACGTGCTTGGAACAGACCATCGCGATCTTGAGCAGCATGGCGCCCACGGCGCTGCGGTCGATGGTGGGCAGTTCGGCCTTGATGACCTTGAACCCGGTGGCCAGCGAGGTGCCGAAGTCGCCGTCTCCGGCGAGGCCGTCGAGATCGGAGAAATACTTCTCGTTGCGGATCACCGTGTCACAGGTCACGTCGATCGCCCCGGCGATCTGGTCGATGGTAAGCGTAGTCATTGAATCCTCTCCGGTGGTGCGCGTCAGGCCGTGGCCGCCTCGTTGAGCGCGTTCAGGTCTGCCAAGGTGATGAGGGCGGGATTATCGCCCAGTTCGGGCACCACGCGCGCCGCCTCGGAGAAGTCCTCCTCCTTGGTGTAGGTGCTGGTGGTGATCAGGGTGGGAATGCCCGCGCCGGTGGAGGCGAGCAGGCCGTTGCGGCTGTCTTCCACCACCACGCAATCGCTGGCGGGAAGGCCGAGCGTTTTGAGCGCGAGGTTGTAGATCTCGGGATCGGGCTTCTTCTTGCTGACGACATCGCCCGCATGGACGAACTCGAAAGCGGCTTTCCGCTCCGCCCCGAACAGATCAAGCACCGCGTCGATGAACTTGGCGTTCGACGTGGTGCAGACTCCCAGCCGCACGCCCGCCGCGCGCGCCTCGTCGATGATCCGCAGCACACCGGGGCGAACCGGCAGTTCGGTCACGATCTCGGAGGTGATGCGGGTCTTTTCCTTGTGCAGCGCGGCGATCAGCTCCTGCTGCCCGCCATATTCGGCCACCTTGTCCTCAGGCCAGCCGAATTCGTTGAAATAGACCGTCATCCGCTCCTTGCCGCCAGCGGTCAGCAGCAGGCGCTCATAAAGCTCGACGCTCCATTCTGCGTCGATGCCGAACTCGGCAAAGGCACGGTTGAAGCCCACACGGTGCGCATCGCGCTCGGTATCGACCAGAACGCCGTCGCAATCGAAAATCAGGGCCTTGATCATCAGGCGTTCTCGCGCTGCGTGGCAAGGAAGGCCGCGCCCTGATCCTTGCCGCCGAACTTCTCGATGAAGGTAGCGAACAGCTCCTTGCAGGCCTGATACTGGGCGTCGATCACGCGCAGCGGCTCGTAGTCGTTGGGCTTGGCCTTGCGGTATTCATCCACGCTTTCGATGAACACGTGCTTGAGGTTGGTCGAGATGTTCACCTTGGCCGCGCCGCGCGCGATGGCCTTGGCGAAGGTCTCATCCGAAAGGCCGGTGCCGCCGTGCAGCGCCATCGGGGTGCGGGTGGCCTTGTTGATCGCCTCGATGCGGTCGAAGTCGACCACCGGATCGCCCTTGTAATAGCCATGCGCGGTGCCCACGGCGCAGGCGAAGGCGGAAAGGTCGAGCGCGTCGCAGAAGGTCTTGGCGTCGGCCGGGTCGGTCAGCACGGAGTCGGCCTCGTCGACGACCATGTCGTCTTCCACGCCCATGATCTGGCCGAGTTCGGCTTCCATGCCGACGTTATACTTCTCGGCGATTTCGCGGACCTGCTTCGACATCGCGAGGTTCTCATCGAACGGGAATTCCGAAGCGTCGATCATGATCGAGGTCCAGCCGCTGGCCGCGCACTTCTCGATCATGTCGAGGTTCTTGCAGTGATCGAGGTGCAGCACGACGGGCACCGGCGAGTTTTCCGCGCAGGTGCGGACCCAGCTGACGATTTCCTCGTGGCTGTAATAGTCGATGGTCTTCGAGCTGGTCTGGCAGATCACTGGAGCGTTGAGACCCTCGGCGGCTTTCACCATGGCCTTGGTCGTGTTGTAATCGACCAGGTTGAAGGCGGCGACAGCATAGCCGTTGTCCATCGCGTGGCGCAGCAGCGGCTTCATGTTGACTAGTGGCATCTGAGGGCTCCCCTAAATTGAAAATGTCTGCGGGCGTTTCAGCCCCTCTCGAATCGGTTCCATAGCGACCCATCGCCAGCCAAACCAGCCGTGTTTGCATGCTGAAGGCAGCTTCGAGATTGAAAAAGTCCGAAATGTGAGAAGCGCTGTGCCAGCTTGGAGCGCTCTCGCCAAGAGGCGTGGTGGCGGATGGATCGCCTAAAGCGGCGGAGCGAGCGCGTCGCGCAGGTCACCCAGCCAGGGATCGAAAGGCAGCCATGCCCCTTGGCCCTTGCGGTTGATCGGCTGGCGTACCTGCTCGCTGCTGGCCGTGCGCACGGCGCGGTCGGTCTGGTGGAAGGCGAGGCAGCTCTCTTCGAAGTCCAGCCCGCAGTAATCGAGCATCCGCCGGATCTGGCCTTCTGGATCGTCGAGCACGTCTTCGTGCTGCACGCGCAGCACCTTGCCCGGCAGCACCTCGTCCCAGTGCGCCATCAGGTCCACATAGTCGGCGTAGTAGCGGCCGATCTCCTTGAGACCGTAGGTGAACTCCTGCCCCTCGGCGAACAGCTGCTTGAAGCCCGAAAAGCAGCAATCCATCGGCGCCCGGCGGGCGTCGATAATCTTGGCATTGGGCAGGATCAGATGGATCAGCCCGATATGGCGGAAGTTGTTCGGCATCTTGTCGATGAAGAACGGTGCGCCCTGCCGGTGAACTGCGGTGTTCTCGATATATTGGCGGCCAAGTTCGGCGAGCTTATCGGCGGTGAGATCGTGCAGCACCTGCGGATAGAGCGACTGGCCTGCCTTGCGCCCGCGCAGGCGATGCGCGAGCGCGAGGATGTCGGGCAACTCGAGCGTGCCATCGACCTGGCTGTGGCTGGCGAGGATCTGTTCCAGCAGGGTCGATCCGGCGCGCGGCAGGCCGACGATGAAGATGGGATCGGGCGCCGTATGGCCGCCGCCGGCCTGCTTCTCGAACAGGTCGGGCGTGCAGACGGCGCGCTGCTTGGCCAGCTCGGCGCTCATCGTGTCGGCATCGTAGCGGGTCTGCGCGCGCTTCAGGGCATTGCCGCGTTCGTAGTGAGCGAAGCTCTCTGCGTAGTCGCCGCGGTCCTCGTGTGCCTTGCCGAGGGCGAAAGCGAGGTGGACCCGGTCCATGAAGGCGAGGTCGGGCCGCGCGGCCTGTTCTTCCATCGCGCCCATCTCTTCCTCGGTGAAGCGATAGGTCTTGAGGTTGGCGAGCGAATACCAGCCATCGCCATGATCGGGCTTGGCGGTGCAGGCAGCACGGTAACTCGCGATGGCGCGTTCGGTTTCGCCGGTCGTCTTGAGCGCATGGCCAAGGCTGGTGAGGGTGGCCGGATCGTCGGGCACCTTTTCCAGCACCTGTTCGAACAGGGCGAAGGCGCGGTCGTAGTCACCCGCCTGCATGGATTCGATGGCCAGATGCGACTGGAACAGCACGTTGGCCCGATCGGTATCGTAGAGGCTCTCCGCCTCCTCGCGCGCCCGGTCGACCTTCTGGCGGCGGCGCAGCGCCTCGATGTAGTCGAGGCGGACCTGCACGTTGTCCGGCTCGAACACGCGCGCGCTTTCCAGCAGGAATTCGGCATCGTCGAGAATGCCCAGCTTCATGCCGATGCGGGCGAGCAGCCGCATCCCTTCCACGTCCTTGGGATTGGTCCGAAGATAGTGGCGGCAGATTTCTTCGGCGCGTAGCAGCCGTCCTTCGTGGAGGTGGTGCGTGACCGCGACCAGCTCTCGCGGGAGGCTCGCGAGGCGCTGCGCCTGTTCGGCTGCGTGGCGTGCTTCGGGGCCGGATTGCAATTCGGCCAGCGCCCGCCAGCTGGCATCGAGCGCGGGGTTGAACCGTGTAGCGCGCTGAAAGGCGGCAATGGCCTGCGCATTGTGCCCCTGCGCGCGGGCGAGGTGCCCGGCCTCCTGCCAGGCGCGGCCATATTCGGGCATCGCCGCATGAAGCCGTGCCAGCATCGTTGCCGCCTCGTCATGCCGTTGCAGATAGCGCAGGGCGACAGCGGCCATGTAGAGGGCTTCGCCGTCGTCAGGTTTGCTCGCCAGCAGCTGCTCGGCAAGCGTAAGGCCCTTGGCAAAATCGCCCGCCTGCAGAGCCTTTTGCGCCAGCGCCAGGTGTTCGTCGCGTTCGCTCATATGCGCGCCTTAACAAAGCAAAACGGCGGAAGCGAACCCTCAAGTCCGCTCCCGCCGCTTGCGTTTAAGCTGTCAGGCCGGATCAGTAGGCGTAGGAGACCCGGAAGCCGACAGTCAGCGGACGGTTCACCGTCACGCGGGCGACGTCGAAGTTGAAGTTCCCGGCAATCTGCGCCCGCTCGTCGGACAGGTTCTCGCCGAACACTTCGAAGGCCCAGGTGTCGTTGGTCACACCGGCGGCAAGATCGAAGGTCGTGTAGCTATCCAGCTGCAGGCGATTGATCGCGATGATGTCGGTGAACTTCGAGGCCGAGTACGTGACCTGCGGCTGGACATGCATCGCCAGCTCGCTCGACACGTCCCATTCGTAGCGCGCGCGAAGGTTGCCCTGGAATTCCGGCGCATAGGCCAGCGGCGAGCCGAGCACGACATCGTCCGTCGGCGTGAGCACTTCGGTGATCTCGGTATCGAGAACCGACATCGCGCCTGCCAGGGTCAGGCCCGGCACCGCATAGGGCTGGAACGTGAAGTCCGCTTCGAGCCCCATGATCTCGGCATTCGCGGCATTGTCCGAGAAGAACAGGTTGGTGATGTCCGGATCGAAGATCGTCGTCTGCAGACGGCTGATATCGACAAAGAAGGCGCTGCCGTTCAGGCGCAGCTGCCGGTCAAACAGCTGGGTCTTCCACCCGAATTCGTAGTTCTTCACTTCATCCGTATCGAGCGCGTAGGGCACGGTATAGTTGCCAGGTCCCTGGACACCGCCCGGACGGTTCAGCAAGCCGGGGCGGAAGCCCTCGGAATAGGTGGCGTAGAACAGCAGGTCCTCGGTCGGCGTGAAGGTCAGCGTGCCCTTGAAGATGACGCCGTTGGTCTCGGCCTTGTCGGGGTTCCCATAGGGATTGTCCGCGGCATACTTGTCCGAAATGTTCGTGCCGCCGCAGCCCGGAATGTTGACCTGGTCTTCCACCGGCACGCCCGCGTTGGCGCCGAAGATCGGCGAGTTGAGCTTGCAGAAGGCGGAGGTCGCCGCGCCTTCGATGTCGACCTTCACATCGTAGTACCGCAGGCCGCCGGTGACGGTCAGCACGTCGGGCACGATGTCCAGCGAGACTTCGCCGAACAGGCCGAACTGCTCGTCGGTGCGCTTCACGTCGTTACGGAAGCCCACGTTTGCGGGCAGGGGGCCGGGATCGCTGAAGTACCCCGGTGCCGCGTTGCCGGTGGTGCCCGTCACCTCGGTGTTGGTGAAAGGATAGATCGGCGAGAAACCGCGCGTGGAGCCATCGGAGCCGCGCACCAGTTCCGAGGCATAGTAGTAGTCGTTGCGTTCCTTCAGCACGAGGTTGGAGTAGAACGCGCCAACGGTCGCGCGGATGGGGGCCTCCTGCGGCGTGTTCACGCGGAATTCCTGCGTGAATACGGTGGTGTCGGTGTCCGAAGTGACCGACAGGTTCGGGGCATAGCAGGTCGGGTCAGCCGGGGCCGTGGTGACGGTGTCGGGATAGGCAACGGCCGTGTCGCACATGTAATAGGGAATGTACTGGCCGACGAAGAGATAGTCGGAATAGCCGACATTCTGCTGCGTCTCGCGATCGGTGTAGGCACCGGTGTAGACGATATCGAGCATCGCCAGGCGGCCTTCGATCGTCCAGCTGGTGTTCGAGAAATTGTCCTCGATCCGGTCGTCGGAGAAGCGCTGGATGTCGAGATTGTCGAGCCCCAGCTCCGGATCGGCGAAGAACACGCCATCGGATTCGATGCTCTGGCGCGCGTGGGAGACCGTGACCGTCCAGTCGGGGCTGATTTCCCACAGCGCGCTGGCGCGGAAGCCCGCATATTGCGTGTCGTTGAAGTTGTCTTCCACCAGCGCGGCGTTGTTGGCCTCCTGGAAGGTGACCTCGTTATCGATGTAATCGAGCGAGGCTGCGTCCGACTGGAAGCCGGCACGCCGCGCGCTGACCGGCACGCCGTTCGCCCGCACGGTGCCTTCCGGACGGAAGCGGGCGCTGTCGCGCATGGTGCGTGTGCCCGCCACGTTGTCGATATAGCCGCCCTGATCGTCCAGATAGGCGACGCCGCGGAGGGCGAGCGTGTCGGTGACCGGCACGTTGAGCATGACCTCGGCCTTGTAGCTGGTCTCGCCATCCTTGGTGAAGGAGACCCCGGCGCTGGCCTTGGCGTCGAACCCGGCAAGGCTCGGCTTGTTGGTGATCAGGCGCACCACACCGGCCTGCGAACTGGCGCCGAACAGCGTTCCCTGGGGGCCGGAAAGAACCTCAATGCGGGAAAGGTCGGCGGCATAGACGTCAAGATTGCGGCCCGGCTGCGCCAGCGGCTGCTCGTCGAGATAGAGCGAGACATTGGGGGCAAGGCCCGCAACGCCTGCGGTGGTGAGGTTCGGCGTGGTCGAGGCGAGGCCGCGAATATAGATCGTCGACTGGCCCGGCCCGCTGCCGCCTGCGGTCACGGTCGGCAGCTGGTCGAGGTAATCGTCGAAGGTGGCGATGTTGAGCTGCTGCAGCCCCTCTTCGCCGAGGGCCTGAACCGAAACCGGCACGTCCTGCAGGTCTTCGGTGCGCTTGGTTGCGGTGACGAGAATGGTGTCGAGGCCGCCGGTGCGTTCTGCCCGTGGCTGCGCAGCGGTGTCCTGAGCAGCTGCGGGTGCGGTCAGGGCAATGGCAATGGCGCTGATAGACGCGCCGGTAGAATACTTCAGCATTTGTAAAACCCCCAGAGGAATAAGTTCCTGCGATCGCGCTCTATGCTCCTTGGCCGGCGCGATCCGAAAAGGCGTCATCCGGCAAAAGCATGATGCGCGGAATTCGTGCCAACTAGCGGGAAGAGGGTGAGCTTGCCACAGGATGAGATGAGGATCGACGAGTCGAGATAATTGCGTTGCAATATCGCAACACTAAAAGTCGAAAGGAAATAATCAGGAGGTACTCATTTGCACATGAAAATATATTTAAATTTTCACTTGAAAATATTTATATAGAGAAGAACTCTATTCTAAAAATTGGCATGAGTTTGCAAGTTATTGAAATCCAGATTTTTTGAGGACTTCCCTGCGGACTTCCCGGTAACTTGTTGCGTTACTGCCCGTCGGGCCAGCCTTCGCAGTCGTCGGCAGTCGTCGGCACGCCGTGGCGTTTGCGCACGATGTCGAAGACGATGGCTTTTACAATGGCCGCCCCCATCAGGGCGACCACCACCGAGAACGGCAACGCGCCGATAATCATGGTGGTCCGGATCGCATCGATCCCCCCGATAACGAGCATCGAGCCGACCATGACCGCCAGCGCTACGCCCCAGAACAAGATGTGGCGACGGCGTTGGCCGTCGGTTTCGCCCGCCCCGTTGATCGTGTTCACAATCAGGATCGCGCTGTCGGTGCTTGTGATGAGGTAGGTCATCAGCAGGATCACCACGAGACCGGAGACGATCCCCGCAACGGCGGGATCGAGCAGGACGTTAAGCGTTGCATAAAGCTGATCGGCAATCGGTGCCGCCAGGATCGTGCCCTGAGCCTGTCCGCTCAACTCGAGGTCGATCGCCGTGCCGCCGAGGAGCGTCATCCAAACAAAGCACATCAGCGACGGCACGATCATTACGCCCAGCACATATTCGCGCACCGTCCGCCCGCGCGAGATACGCGCGATGAACATGCCGACAAAGGGGGCAAAGGCAATCCACCAGGCCCAATAGAAAACGGTCCAGTCGAGTTGCCAGCGCACCAGCGCCTCGCCGATCTCGGTTCCGTCGGAGGGGAAGAGCGTCAGGGCCGTGCGCGGAAGGCTGAGTATATAGTCGAAAATTGCCACTCCGAGCAGTTCGAGCCCGGCCAGACCAACCCCGACCACGGCAAACAAGGCCAGCAGCGCAAGCGAGAGACCCAGGTTGATGTTCGACAGCCACTTGATGCCCTTGCCCACGCCCGACAGCGCGCTGAGCGTGGAAGCCCCGACCAGCAGCACCAGCGAGACGAAAATTGCGGTAGGCGTAGACGTGCCCTCCGCGTCGAGCAGCCAGTCACCCAGCCCCAGCCGGCTAAGACCTGCGATGAACTGTTCGACGCCGAGCCCCATCGTGACCGCAACGCCAAGGATCGTCGCCACGACCGCCACGACATCGACCACGTGCCCGAGGCTGCCGGACATCGTCTTGCCGAACAGCGGGGCGAGAGCTGACCGGATCGTAAGCGGCAGATTGCGCCGATAGGAGACATAGCCGATGGCGAGGCCCACCAGCCCGTAGCAGCCCCAGGCTGCCAGTCCCCAGTGGAGGAAAGTGTAGATATAGGCGGGCCGCACCGCTTCGGACGAAGCGGCGGCGACTGTGCCGCGTATGATGTCCGGACTGTTCTGGAAGTGGGCGAGCGGCTCACCGGTCGAATAGGTAAGCATACCGATGCCGATGCCAGCGCCAAACAGCATGGCGAACCAGCTGAAGAAACCGAACTCGGGCTTTTCTCCCGCTGTGCCGATCCGCAGGGAACCGGCTTGCGGGATGAGGGCGAGAAGGAGGCAGGTGATCATCAGCGCGGCGACGAGGAAGACGTACCAGCCGGAAAAGTTCGCGACGATCGAGGAGTTGACGACGGTGAGCGTTTCGTTTGCCGAAACCGGGAAAAAGATTGCCCACATGATGATGAGCGAAACAATGATCTTGGACGGGATCGTCACCTCGCGGCTGAAACCGTCGTAAAAGCCGCGATCATGTGTGTTGATCGGCAGGTCCACCAAAGGGGGAGAAATAGGCGCTTCGTTGGTTTCCGGCATCAGTACCCGTCTTGCGGTCGCCCAACCGATGCACTGTTGGTGCACGTGGCGACGTCGATTGTCAGTGTCGGTCGAGAGCCTTGTTACATAGGGCGCGGCGCGCCGAATGCAACTTGGCGGCAGGCGCGGGGCGCTGGCTGACTGTCTTCGGCGCGCAATCATGGCGTGCCCGACAAAGCCGCGATTGATCCGGCTGAAAAAGCAGGCTAGGTCGCGCCATCGCGAAGACTGGCTGGACATGGCGCTATATGCGTTCGAGAAAAATCTGGCCAATCCAGCGTCTTGCGGGTGTAGCTCAATGGTAGAGCAGCAGCTTCCCAAGCTGACGACGAGGGTTCGATTCCCTTCACCCGCTCCAGCGCCGCCTTCCCACAACATCCCGGAAGCGCTATAAAACCCTTGGAAATCAGAGGGTTTCTCGCGCAGGGTTTTGCGGGAGCTAAGTGAGTTGATCACAAGGCTGGACAAACCTGGGATGTTCGTCTGCGGCAACGGTACGAGAACTGACCGGCTGAAGACTCCAACGCCATCGGCGGACCGGTGTCAGACATTGCCCCAATCGAGGCTGGGGATTGCTGCCTGCGTTATGCGGAACTTCTGCTTCTCGGCTGGAACTTCCTGACCGCGCATCTGTCCGCGGTCGCGTACGACGTGGCGTCCGAAGTGGGGCACCAGCGGACGCTGAACTTCACGCTTGAGCCATAGACGCAGCAAATGGCGGCGCCTTTGCGGTTCGCGGTGATCGTCGAACTCGGTGCGGCTGTGAAGCGCTGCATAGTTGAGAAGCCACTGCATATCGCCCGGCTGGAAATCCATGTGCAGAGCAATTCCCGGTTCCAAGCAAATCTCGTCGAACAGGTCTAGCAGATCGAGCTGATCGCGGGTCAGTCGCGGAACCTCACGATAGCGCTGCGCCGAGCGGATGATCGGTGCCCCCGATGTAAGCCGAGAAAACACCGTCCACCCGGCTCATCATCGGAGATGTATAGGTATTTTCAGGGGCGTCGGGATCCTGCTTGCGCCAGTCATTGTACCAAGGCTCGAAGAACAGCGGGGTGAGATCCCGTCGTCGACGCAGAACCTCGTTATACAGCGTTGCCGCGCTGACGAGGCTGCTCGCTCCGCCAGACTTGGCCGGGCGCAGGCACATCAGCGCAACAACATCGGAGCTGTCCGAATGGTAGCTGAGGCCGTCGCGAATCCTCAGGCTGCTGGTGCCCGGCTCGTTATATTTACGGTCCGATGTCGCCAACACATGTTGAACCATGTCACCGACTTCATTCTGCCGCATGGGCCGGCCCAGGTGCAGCCCCAACAGGAAGAAAATCGAGGCGCTCAGAGCATCGGAATAATGTGTCGTTCGAAGGCCGCGGACCAGCAGAAAGCCTCGACCGCGATCCATTGTCTGCCCCCATTCGCGGAGTCCCGCCAAGCCGATCTGCAGAGGATAGTCGTCCGCCTGCACCGTGCGAAGATCAGGGTTATCGTCGAGAAAACGACTGCCGACCTCTTCGAGTTCGGTCAACTCGGCAAGCGAAAGCCGGTATATCCAGTCCGTTTGGTCTGCAATTTCGTCTCCACGCCACGCCACGCCACGCAACGGGAGAGGGAATGGGGTCGAAAATCGTGCTGCCGTTCATGCCGCGTACCTTGTTGCTCAGGCGGGGAAAGCCGGACCTTCGCCCGCTCCGCTGGAGGTTATCGCTTCGCCGATTTCGCGCAGGTCGGTTTCGGTCAGTTCAAGCCACGCCGCATCGAGCCAGCCATCGACCTGTTCTGGGCCTCGCGCGCCGACAATGGCTCCGGTCACCGCTTTCCATGCCAAGGCCCAACAGATCGCGACCGAAGCGACGCTCGTATCGTGGCGCTCAGCCACCGGCCGCATCGCCTCGACGACCTGAAGATTGCGCTGAAGGTGAGTGGTGAAATCGGGATGGCGGGAACGCCAGTCGCTGTCGGGCAGGCTGGCGACCCGCTCCGCGCTGAATTTGCCGGTCAGCAGGCCCGACTGCATCGGGCTATAGACGATGACGCCGGTGCCATGGTCCGCGCACCATCCCAGTTCCCGTTCGGCAGCGCCGCGATGAATCGCGGACAGGCCGGGTTGCAGGGTATCGACATGGCCCAGCGCCTCGGCCCTTTCGAGCAGCGGCACCTGGTGGTTCGACAGCCCGACGGCCCGGACCTTGCCCTCGGCCTGGAGGTCGAGCATCGCCTGCCAGTATTCTTCCACTTCGGTCCCATCCTCGGCAGGCCAGTGCATCTGGTAGAGATCGATCCGCTCCACGCCGAGCCGCCTCAGCGATGCCTCGCACTCGGCCTTGATGCTGGCCGCCTTGCCCACCCGGAATTTGCTGTTCCGATCCTCAGGGTCCCAGACCTGACCGCATTTGGTGAAGACGAAGGGCCTCTCGCCTGCGGGGATCTGCGTCAGGGCACGGCCAACGATTTCTTCCGAGTGCCCCAGGCCGTAGATCGCCGCGGTGTCGATCCAGTTTATCCCTCGCGAAACTGCGTGGCAGATTGCCGCGATGGAGGCCTCGTCGTCCTGCGGTCCCCATCCCACGGCCCAGTCCGGTCCGCCAATTGCCCAGGCGCCGAATCCTACGCGGGTGATGTCCATCCCCGTGTGGCCGAGCGGACGAACAGGAAGCTGCTTTGCGGGTATTGCCGTTGTGTTCATGCAAGCGATGTTGCACGGCACCTATTCATCAATCCAATTCTATCATAAGATAGGACTTATCTAATGGAGAGATGAAAGTCCGTGGAACTGCGCCACCTTCAGCACTTCGTCGCGCTGGCACAGGAGATGCATTTCTCCCGAGCGGCCGAGCGGGTCAGCATCGTGCAGTCGGCACTGTCCACCAGTATCGCAATGTTGGAGGAGGAACTGGGCGTACGCCTGTTTCATCGCACAACCAGACAGGTGAGGCTCACGCCGGCCGGCGAGGCATTCTACGAAAAGGCGATCCTGACGCTCAGCGCTGCACGGGATGCAAGGAGGTCCGTGGCTTCGGTACGTGATTTGCAGTCAGGCAGTCTGGTCGTAGGAACGGTGCAAACGCTGCCTGCCTTCCTCGATCTGCCCGCGATCCTGGCTGCATTCCATATGGCCTATCCCGGAATCCAGGTGCGGCTGCGACAGGGAAACAAGCTGGATATGCCGGCGCAATTGCTGGCCGGCGAACTGGACCTTGCCATAACCTCAATGATGGATTGCCCTCGGCGCCTGCAAACGCGTGTGCTCGGCGATGAACCGATGGTGCTGGTCTGTGCGGCCGGCCATGAAATGGCGCGGCATAAGCGCATCGGTTTCGAAGCGCTTTCGCGCCTGGATTTTGTAGATTTCCAACCCGGATGGGGAACACGGCCGATCATCGATAGCCACTGGAAAGATCTCGCCGAGCGGCGCGTAGTCTTCGAGGTGAGCGATCTCGACACTATGCTGGATTTGGTTCGGCGCGGTCTGGGTGTCGCCATCGTTCCTCGTCGCAACGCGGCGGTGGCCGACGGCTCTCTGGCTGCGGTGGAACTGATCGGTGCGCCGATCCGCTGGGGCATGGTATTGATGCACCGGAAGGAAGAGGATGCGGCCGTGTCCGCCTTTCTCGATCTTCCCGGGCTGGAACCGGCCACCGCGCAGGCTACTTAGCCACCGCAGCTTCAGACCGTCAGAATGATGATCCATAGCGGAGTGGTAATTGCGGAAATGGCGGTGCCCACGAGCAGCGCATTTGCCGTTACATCGCGTGCGGTTCGGTAGATGTTGGCGAACATGTATGTGTTCATGCCCGGCGCCATCGCTGCGGTCAGGACCGCCGAGTTGAGTGCTGCCTGGGTAAGCCCGAACCAGCGCCCGAATATCAAGGTCAGGGCAGGATTGATCACCAGCGCGATGATCACCACCATTCCCGTCTCACGCCACGAACCGCGTAGCGAATAGCGGGTCAATACTCCGCCAAGCGCAAAGAGCGCGACCGGTAGCGCGGCATCGCCCAACATATTGAGGGGTTTTGCCAGATAGTCGGGAAGGCTGACGGAAATCAGGTTCAATCCCAGCCCCGCCAATAGCGAAAATATGTGAGGCTGGCGCAGAATTCGGAATACCGTTGTGGTCGCCGTGCGCAGCAGTCCTCGCCCGCCCGAATTGGCAGCTTCCATTGCGCTGACCCCGATGAGGTAGCAGACCGGCGCCTGGAAGGCGATGATGGCGAAATTGCTTGTAGTGGCGTCTCTGCCGAACGCCACTGCCGTGATGGGCAGGCCCAGCAGCAGAGCATTCGTATACATGGATGAGAATCCAAGCGCTACCGAACGGCCCGGCTGATGGTTGAAAAGAGCTCTCGACGAAAAGATGCCGAGAAGGAAACACACCCCTGCCGCGAGATAGAAAGACACGATCAGCCCGGTATCGAAACTCTGCGACAGATCGATCCTCGCCATCGTAGTGAAGAGCAGGCAGGGGATAGCGATGGACTGGGCAAACGCCATCAGCCCTTCGATGAAGTCGTTCGTGAACGGACCGAAGGATGCGGCCGCTGCACCGGCCCCGATTACGAGAAAAACCGGCAGTATGACGAGAAATATGTCGAGGAAAAGCAAGGTGCTACCTAACCTGCACCGTTATTCATTGGTGTTCTTGGCGAGGGGAACAGTCCTGCGAGGATCGGCAACATCACCGAGCCCGCTCCCGTTCCGAGTGCAAGCGCAAGCGACTTCAGGATCGAGAGCGCCATCGCTCCGGCCACCAGCGATCTTGGCCAGCTGAATTCTTCGGCGATCGGCACCATCGCAACACCGAAGACAGATAGGAAAACCGGCGACAGGCTAACTGCATTGCCGACCGTTGACGCCATGACGCCGCCGATGCGGCGGTCGAGGTGCGAGTGAAATGTTGGCCTGGCAAAGGCTGTCTTCGGCCCTCGCTCGGCTATCTCATGGCTCGTGCCCCGCGCCCAAGCCATCGCTTGCACCTCCAACAATTGGCTGTCTCGCAGCGATAAGATTGTCGGCAGATGATCAGCACCGAGCTGTCGGCAGCCTACTTCAAGCGTTCACGGGATCGTTTGATGCTCATGCCCCCTTCTCTTGATCCGCTATGCACCGGCACTTTCGCGAAAGAGCATTATTGCCCGGCTATTTCTTGGCCGGCGTTGCTTTGCGGATAGGATGCGAAGGTGATCTGCCGCCTTTTGAGTGTCCCAGTTTCCATTTTAGGATTGGCCACGAAGGAGGAGTGGAATGGCGAAGAAGCCTAAGCCGGAAGAGACCATTGGCGAGATGCATGAAGCCGAGATCGGGCTCGCGCAGGGCGGAACGGTGTCACCGAACAAAACTATTACCGTTGGCGCAAGGAATATGGCGGCCTGAAGGTGGATCAGGCCCGGCGTATGAAATAGCTGCAGAAATTCACCTCAGTTCACGCCAATTTGCACAACCACTTCGACGCTCAACGCCACCTTGTAGAGCGCCAGACCTACAAAGCTGTCCGTTCGGCCGCCTTGGCTGAGTGGCAAAATCTTGTGGCTTGAACCGGGAACTAGGGTGGGGTGAGTTATGCCAATCGGGGACAAGTTGCCGTTAGGCTGACAGCACCGCACAGCCCTAACACGCGGCTCCGGAACACCTGTTTCCCGCGATCACGCACAGCTGCCGTCAGGCCGCGTTGGGTCGTCCCGTTCCAGCCGAACCCGTCTTGCACGACAATGACCTCGATCGTGGGGTCTTTCCAATTTCCGGCAAGCCAGGCGCTGACCCCAAATTGTTTACGTTCGGGCTAACGCAATCCTGCTCTGCAAAGCGCAGTTCAGAATGTCAAAAGCGGAAGAAGCCCAAGCGTGCAGGTGCAAAAAAACGCACGCTGATTGCAAAGCAAAAGGGTGGGGGCAGGTCTAATGTTCTCAGGTTAATCGCGGATCCGCGCCATTCTTGCGGATCGAATTTGATCGACGGGCGCCATTGTGCGATGCACAATGGCGATACCGAGATGATAGGGTCCTCACCATGACACTTCTCACCGACCAGTTCTTCGACAGCTTCGCATCCTCGGTGAAGCCGACTGCGGAAGCCGAGACGCTGCCCCCGGAAATCTACACCAGCGACGAGTTCTACAGGTTCGAGAAAGAAGCTCTGTTCTATCGCGAGTGGCTTTGTGTCGGGCGTGAAGAATGGGCGAGCGAAGCCGGCGACTTTTTTACCGCCAGCCATGCGAACGAGCCGATCATCGTTGCGCGCGATCGCGACGGCAATCTGCAGGCGATGTCGGCGGTGTGCCAGCACCGCGCGATGCTGGTGGCGGAGGGCAGGGGCAGTGCTCGTGCGTTCATCTGCCCCTATCACCACTGGACCTACGATCTCGACGGCAAGCTGGTAGGTGCGCCGGCCATGAATAGGACCTGCGATTTCGACAAAGCCAAGAACAACTTGCCCAAGCTGAAGGTCGAAAGCTGGCAGGGGTTCGTCTTCGTCAACTTCGATGAAGATGCTCCCTCGCTTGTCGAGCGGCTAGGCCCTCTCGATTCGGTGGTCGCCAACTACGGGCTGAAGGATCTTCGCGGCCCGGACCCGATCGAGGAGGAATTCGCCTGGAACTGGAAAGTCCAGTTCGAGAACAACAACGATGGCTATCATGCGAGCCGTTTGCATCACGGCCTGCATGACTACATCCCCAGCTCCAAGGCAAGTTTCCCGGAAGTGCCGAAGGAAACCGCCGGCTATTATCGCCTGAACGGGACCACGCACCCGAATGCGGCCTTCAACCCGACGGAAAAGGCGCTCTTTCCAGTGTTTCCAAAGCTCAACGAAGAAGAACAGAATCGCCTTCTGTTCGTGAACCTTCCGCCCAGCCTCTCGCTGGTCATCACCAATGACGTGGCGATCTACATCATCATGAATGCAGAGTCGGCTACCACGCACACGGTGACATTCGGTAGCCTCTACATGCCAGAAGCCATGGAAGACCCGCTGTTCGAGACGAAGGCGAAGGTCACCATGGACTACACCAATTCGATCTTCGCGCAGGATCTGCACACCGATCTGCTCATACAGCGCGGGTTGGGTTCGAAGTTTGCTCCGCGTGGTCGCTACAGCTGGCAGGAAGATGCGCAGCGCCAGTTCAACGTCTGGCTGGTCGATCGCTACATGGCGGAGTGGGATCGTCAGCGTGGCCCGTCCGCCCCGGTTGCAAAGCTGCACGCTACGTCCTGATGATTTTTCCCGGTCGCGCGAGGGTAGGGCAAGGCCCTCGCGCGACCGGCCAAATCAAGAAATTGTGCGCCTGCACAACATCCTTCTAGCCGCCCATTTTGTTAGCCCGCCAGCAGACGAACATTCCTGCGAACACGAGGCTGACCATGACCAACTCCCTCATTTTCTTCGACCTGCCGAGCGACGATCCCCATGCCGCTGGCGAGTTCTACGCCAAGGTGTTTGGCTGGGAAAACGACCCGCGGCCCAAGGGTGTCTATCACCGCATGGTTCCCGGCGGTTTCTTCAAGAACAAGGACGGCTCGGATAGCCAGATTGGCAACCTCCACATGGGCATCAGCAATGTCGCCAATGTCCGCCCGCACCCCGATCCCGCAGGCATTGAGCCGCGCACGATGGCGAAGGAGGGCCGTAAGCCCCGAATCTGGATCCTGATCGGCGACGACGACACCCCCGAACGCATTCTTGCTACGGCCGAGGAACTGGGCGCCAAGATTCTTTGGCGCAACCACTATTGGTCCGAATTCAACGGCTACAACCATTGTTTCGTCGATCCCTGGGGTAACGAGATCCTGCTGTGGGGTAAGGCTGGGGAAAATCCCGTAATCCCAGACGATTACACGCGCGAATAGGCGTGAAAAAGCGTCCGTGAAGCGATCTTCGACCAACATCTTGTGCGTCAGCGTGCAAGAATGGCTCGCCGCAACTTCATAGCCTCAATCCTAGTCAAGACGGGCAGACAGGGCTTTTCGAAATGGGCATTGCAAACATCCAATCTGTGCACCGCATTTGTTGTCGCGTCGTTTCGGCGGCGGTCGGGGAGTGTGAGCAATGAGCCGCCTCCCGGTCGTCTTCTTTGGTCACGGCAGCCCGATGGTCGCACTTGAGAAAAGCGACACGACGGCAGCCTGGAAAGGGATCGCCGACAGGATCGGCAAGCCCAAGGCGATCCTGTGCATCTCCGCTCACTGGCAGACGCGCGGCACGGCGGTGACTGCCATGGCGCAGCCGCGCACGATCCACGATTTCGGGGCCTTCCCGCAGGCGCTGTTCGACATGCAGTATCCTGCACCGGGCGATCCGGAGCTGGCCGCGCGGGTGCGCGATCTGCTCGCTCCGATGCCGGTGTCGCTCGATAGCAACTGGGGGCTCGACCATGGAACTTGGACGGTGCTGTGCCATGCCTATCCGGAAGCCGACATTCCGGTTGTGCAGTTGAGCATGGATGTCGCCAAATCCCCCGCCGAGCACTGGCAGCTTGGCCAAGCCTTGCGCCCACTGCGCGATGAAGGCGTGCTGATCATGGGTAGCGGCAACATCGTCCACAATCTGCCGGCGATGGATTGGAATCACCCCGATGCGCCGCCCTACGACTGGGCGGAGCGGTTCAACTCGACGATCCTCGATGCGGTGGTCGAGGACAGGCCGCAGACGGTGATCGATTTTGAATCGATGGGGGACGCCGCGCGCCTTTCGGTGCCGACCCCCGATCATTTCTGGCCCATTCTCTATGTTCTTGGTGCCCGCCACCCCGGGGAAAGCGCGCAACTGGGGCCCAACTTCATCCATCACAAGTCGCTCGGGATGACCAGCATCCTGATCGGCGTCGGCGAGCCTGCACCCGTCGACCACACAGCTTAACTCTAGGGGATACACATGGCGTTGATCACCGAACACGGTTTGCGGCGGGCAGAAGTGCAGCCGAAGGCATTGCATTACCTGCGCGCAGTTCCGGAAACCGTGCATTGGGGCTTTTTCTCCCCCGACCTCAAACCTGCCCTGCGCGTGAAGAGCGGCGATTTGATCCAGGCTCAGGCTGTCACACACCATGCTGGCGACGATCCCGAACTGATGTTCGACGAAGACATCCAGCGCATCTTCACCGAGATCGATCCCTCGACCCGCGCGCCGGGTGTCCACATCATGACCGGCCCGATCTATATCGAGGATGCCGAGCCGGGAGACATGCTGGAAGTCCGCTATTTCCAGATGGTCCCGCGCTTCAACTACGGCTGCAACCTGCAGGCGAATTGGGGACATCTCTACGAGGAATTCGGCGAGACCGAGCGGGTGACAATCTACGAGCTGGACCCGAACTACAACACGGCCCGCGCGCTTTATGCCTACGATGTCGAGGAGAAATACCTCGTGCCCGGCCGCATCACCCATTGCCCGACGTGCGACCGCCAACCGGCGCTGAAAGGCATTACCATTCCTGCCCGTCCGCATCTGGGCACGGCGGGGGTTGCGCCTGCCGTCAATGAGCCGGTCAGCACCATCCCGCCCGGAGTGCATGGCGGCAACATCGACAACTGGCGGATCGGTGCCAATTCGCGGATGTATTATCCGGTGCAGGTGAAGGGCGCGCTGTTCTCCATCGGCGATCCGCATGTCAGCCAGGGCGACGGCGAGATCAGCGGCACCGCGATCGAGGCTTCGCTCGATGTGCTGTTCCAGGTGATCGTGCGCAAGGACTTCGAATTCCCTTCGCCCTTGCTGGAAACACCAGAGCACTGGATCGTCCACGGCTTTGGCGACGATCTCGACCAGGCCATGAAGGGCGCTTCGCTCGACATGATCAAACTGCTGAACGAGCAGCAGGGCCTGTCGAAGACCGATGCCTATTCGCTGATGAGCGTCGCCGCCGACTTCGGGGTGACGCAGGTGGTTGACGGCACGCAGGGCATCCACGTCAAGATCGATCGCGGCATTTTCCCGTCCAAGGGCAGTGTCAAAGACCCCGAGTGATCCGTCCGGCCAGGTCGCACCGAATCCCGGAGCGGCCTGGTCCTTCGATGCCGCGCGCATTGCGCCAGAGCGCCGGGCAGAGGCGTGGGCGCAGGCGATGCGGCGCCTCTATTTGCCCTTTGCAGAGCCGGCAGAAGGCGGCGGCGCCGAGGGCACAGTTGTCGCGCGGACATCGCCCATGGGATTCGACTTCGCGCTGGTTTCCGGTGCCGCACAGACGATTTCGGGCCGCACGCCGGGTGTCGAACGAGGATTGTGGCTCGGCCTGCTGATCGAGGGCATGGCACGGCTGCAGGCGGAGGAGGGCGAAAGTCCTCTGGACAGCAGCACACTGATCTACGGAGCGACCGGCATCGACGCTGCGCTGAGCTTCGAAAGCGAATTCCGGCAGCTTTTCGTCCGTATTCCCAGCGTTGCCATCGATGCCAGGTTGCTTACACCCCTCGCGGCACGTGTCGGCATCATCAGGCCTGCCGATGTCACCAGTCACGCCCTTCTCGCTATTCTCCAGAGCGTGGCCACGTCACTCGAGATCGGGCGTGTCGAAAACCCGGCCCCGGTCGACAGTGCCTTGGTGGAGCTGCTTGTGCCTGTGCTTGCGGAAGCAGGCGGCAAGGTCGCGCGGGGCGGAGCGACCGCGTCGCGCGCGCGCCAGTTCGAGAGGATGTGCCGCTTGCTCGAAGCTCAGTTGGGCGATCCCTGCCTGGGCGTGCGCAAGGTCGCGGCCATGGAGGGCGTTTCGGTACGCTACATGCAGCAATTGTTCGCCAGTTCGGGGCAGACGGTCAGCGGTTACATCAAGGGACGTCGGCTGGAACGGGCGCGTTCCGAACTGCAAAGCCCGCTGCACAGCCAGTTGAGCATTACCGAGATCGGCTTCCGTTGGGGCTTCAGCCAGTCAGCCCATTTCAGCCGCGCATACAGGGAACGCTTCGGGGAATCCCCGCGGGAAACGCGCCGTCGGGCGCAGTCGCATGCGTGATGCGAGCGCTGCGCCTCGGGCGACAATCAAGCTGGCGCTGGCGATCAAGACTCGGGTCAGGGGCTGACGCATTGTGGGTCGCATGCTGACGCGCTTTCGCCCGGACGGGTTCCTGATGCTGCTGCTCGCTGTTCTGGCCTTCGCCACCCTGCTTCCGGTGCGCGGTGATGCAGCCGTATGGTTCGATCATCTTACCGATGCAGGGATCGTCCTGCTGTTCTTCATGCACGGCGCCAAGCTTTCCCGGCAGGCGATTATCGGCGGCATCGGCGCCTGGAAGCTGCATTTGCTCGTACTGACGGTCACCTTCATCGTCTTTCCGCTGCTAGGCTTGGGCGCCGTGATTGCCTTGGGCGATGATATCGAGCCGGTTGTTGCCGATGGCTTTCTGTTCCTGTGCATCGTGCCGTCCACGGTGCAGTCTTCGATTGCCATGACATCGATTGCGCGCGGTAATGTCCCGGCTGCGGTTTGCAGCGCCTCGCTTTCGAACCTGCTAGGCATCGTCTTCACGCCGCTTCTCGCAACGCTTTTGATTAGTGACGGCGGCGCAACCGACGGCTTCTTTCTTGCCGCGTTGACGAAGGTGGCGACCACGCTTTTGCTGCCGTTCCTCGCGGGGCATCTGGCAAGGCCGCTGATCGGCAAGCTGGTGGACGAGCACAAGCAGCTGATCGGTCGCACCGATCGAGGGGTGATCCTGCTGGTTGTCTATGGAGCCTTCAGCGCGGCGGTCGTCGAGGGGCTCTGGTCGCGCTTTTCGGCAGGTGACCTGGCCATGATCATGGTTCTGGACAGCGCGTTGCTCGCGCTTGTCCTTCTGATGACCTGGCAGGTGGGGCGGCTGCTCTCGCTGCCCAAGGAAGACGAGGCTGTGCTGGTCTTTTGCGGTTCCAAGAAGAGCCTCGCCAGCGGTGTGCCGATGGCGGGTGCGCTGTTCCCGCCCGCGCAAGTCGGCGTCGTGGTCCTGCCATTGATGCTTTTCCACCAACTGCAGCTGATCGTCTGCTCTGCGTTGGCACAAATCTATGCCCGCCGCAGCGATGCGACTGCTTCTGTCAAGGATGTGCGAAGTGCAATTTGACGCTCTGGACGTTCGGCCTCTCACGACGAACATCGGCGCCGAGGTTTCGGGCCTCGATCTGACCCAGCCGCTTTCGAACAAGGTGGTGGACGAGCTTCACGCAGCAATGGCGCGGCATCAGGTCCTGTTCTTCCGTGATCAGCACATCGACCACGAAAGCCACAAGCGGTTCGGGCGCTATTTCGGCGAGCTTGCCTATCACAGCGGTGTATCAGGTCTCGAGGATCACCCGGAGATCGTGGCCATTCATGCCGATGCGAACAGCACCTTCGTTGCCGGTGAAGACTGGCATACGGACCTGTCCGAAGATGCGGAGCCGCCGATGGGCAGCATCCTGTACATGCACACGGTGCCGCCCGCAGGAGGCGATACGCTGTGGTCCAGCATGTATGCGGCCTACGACGCCTTATCGCCTGCGATGAAGGAATTCCTGGCCCCGCTCACTGCGGTACATGATTCGAACCACATCTATCGCGAGCTTTTCCCCGACGTCGACAAGACATACCCGCGCAACACCCACCCGCTGGTGCGCACCCATCCGGTGACGAGGCGCAAGTGCCTGTTCCTGTCCAAGTCGAAGATCGTGAAGATCAACGAATTGACGAAGGCGGAGGGTAACGCCTTGCTCGGCCTCCTCAATGCCCACGTCGAAAATCCCAATTTTCAGGTGCGCTTTCGCTGGCAACCGCATTCGATTGCATTCTGGGATAATCGTTGCACGCAACACTTCGCCACTTGGGATTATTTCCCTGAGACGCGATCCGGGACCCGGGTGACCATCGCCGGAGACAAGCCATTCTAAGGCATATGCAGACGTTCATGGCTGGGGTGACCATCAGCCTCGGTATTGTTGCCCCCTCGATGCCGACCTCTGCTTTGGCGCAGGATGTTGCCGTTTCTTCTCCGGACCGACTTATCGACCTGCGCGAGGGGCTTGAAGAGATGGTGTCCGAAGGCCTCCTTCCCAATGCGCATGCTGTTATCATGCTTGATGGCCAGGTCCTGGCCAATCTCAAGTTCGGCTCGCTCGATGTCGAAAGTGGGCGAGAGTTACCGAACGATGCGATCTATCGCCTCTATTTGCTATCACTAGCGTTGCGACCATGATGCTGGTGGAAGAGGGCAAGATCGCCTTGTAGGCACCGGTCAGCCGCTATCTGACCGAGTTTGCCGACCTGCTGACCCACAGCAGCGGTCTTACCTAAAGCTTCATGGGCGACAGCCCGGTTTATCAATACTACAACGCCCACGGCGTCATGCGCGGTGGTCAGGTGGGCATGGTGGTCGCGCGGGCATCCGGAATGCCCTTCGAACAGTTCCTTGCAGAGCGCATATTCGCACCGCTGCAAATGACGGACACGATGTTCTTGGTTTCCGACGCACAGCTGCCGAGAGTGGTGACGAATTATACTGCCAGCGAAAAGGGCCTAGACGCCATCGAAACGGCGGAGCGGTCCAAATTCCGGGACGGCAATCGCACGTTCGATGGCGGCGGAGCGCTTGCAGGAACGATGGAGGACCACCTCCATTTCGCGCAAATGCTCGCAAATCACGGTTAGTGGAACGACCGGCGGTTGTTCTTGGCCGAAACAGTAGATGCAATGTTTTCGCCGATCCGCGTGCAAAGCTTGTCGCGATCGCCATGGCCAACGTACTGACCGGTAACGATTTTGTCGATCGCACCGTTCGCCTGCGCGAACTGTTGAGCAGGGCCGCCGTGCAAGTGCGGGATAAAGCTGTCAGGCGATAAACAGCGACTTGCGGATCACCGCATGGACGCCCCAGTTGCCGTTTGCGACCTGGCAAATGCCGAAGTCGACCGCGACGGAAAGCAGTGAGATCACCTCGTCCTCGCTCAGGTTCTTGGTCGTCATCAGGAAGCGGCGCGCTTTGCGGAAGGCATCGCGCATCGCATGGTCGATTGAGGCTCGCTTGTAGACTTCGCTTTGCGCGTCTTCGCCAAGCCCCTTGAGGTAGTCGGGATTGCTGAACCCCATCACGACCCATTCATCCTCTGTCTCGATCAACGGATAATCGAGGTCCTTCAGCATTTTGGGCATGTCGCCCTGGGGATGGTGGATCACCTGGATCAGGGCGGTCATCGAGCACTCAATCGCCGTGCCGCACACTTCGGAATCGCCTTGCGAGGCGTGGGGATCGCCCAGCGATAGCAGGCCGCCTGCTACCTGGACCGGCAGGTAGACACTCGATCCCGGTCCGGCGCGCCAGTTGTCAAGGTTTCCGCCAAAGGAACTGGGGGGAATGGAATCGACCGGCCCCGCGTGGCTGGGAGCCAGCGCGATCACACCGAAATGCGGGCGAACCGATATCTCGACGCCCTGCAGGATATCGTAGTTCTTTTCGATGGTCGCCGGGTCGACCGGTACGCCGGGATAATCGTAGCGTTCGTGCACGACGCCCGATGGATCGGTTTGCGGCGTCCAGCGGTAGGAATAAACGGCATGGGCGGTGGGCAGGCGTTCCTTCCCGTTGTCGACCTCGTAGATCGTGATCACTTCGCGCTGGTCGTGCGGGGTGAGCAAGTCGTTGTAATGGAAGCCCCAGAACGTGGCCGCGTTGCTGCCGAAGGACCGCCCGAGGAAACGGGGATTGCAGCTACGGCGGGGTTCCAGGCTGAGGATCCGGACCTCGATAATGTCACCCGGCCTTGCATTCTGGATGGCGATCGGGCCGGTGCAGATGTGCACGCCGAACCCTTCGCCAGCGCCGCGCCCCACTGCACTGGCGTCCATCGGACCAGCACCGCGCCGTTCGACGGCCTTGCCATGTTCATCCCAATGATAAACGCTTTCAGCTCCCTCATCGCCAACGACCATGCGCTCGGCATCGTCGTTGGCGTGATGGGTGAGGGTTTCAACGGTGACATAATCGCCAGACTTGATGGTGAGCGCCGGGGCGAGCAGCGAACTGAAATAGCCCCAGTGGACCGTCTGCGGGCTGACCGGAAGGTGGTGGTGGCGTACAGATCCGTCGTCGTCGATCGGGACGACATTCTGGGCAGCAGCATTGGCTGCTTCCATGTCCTCTGCGAAAGTATCGCTTGCCGCCTTGCTGCTGGCGATGTCGCGGCGTGAAGCGGGGCGGCCGCGACGCAGGCTTTCGCTTCCAGCATGGTCGTCGCTTTGCGCATGCTTGCGGTATTCGCGGGGAGAGATGCCGTATTGTTCACGAAAGGCGCGGCTGAATGAGGCGGAGTCGTTGAAGCCCCATTGAAACAGGATGTCGGAAATCGACTTCTGCGAATGCAACGGGCTGATAAGATCGAGCCGGCACCGCTCCAACCGGCGCAATTTTACGTAATGCCCAAAGCTGTCGTCGATCGATTCAAACAACTTCTGGAGGTAGCGCGGCGAAATCCCGTGTTCGCTGGCGACCTGCTGATAGTTGAGATCGGGATCGGAAAGCTTCATCTCGATCGTCTGGAATATGCGTTCCAGCAGGGCCGCGCGCATGCCCGCAGCGCCGCCAAGCGCGCGGGGCGGGGCATCGCTCATCAGGCTGGCGAGCAGAAACTCCGGCAGGGAAAGCTCCACCGGGCGCAGGTTGCTTGGGGTCAGCTCCATGCTCATATCTGCGAGCGAAGCCAGAAGGCTGAAGAGGAGGCGTGTCGGCCCGGAATCCGCAGAGAGTTTGCGCGGCTCCTGCGGCATCGGCGCTTTCAACCGCTGATCGACCGACGTGGCCGGTATCCTCAGCAGGAGCAGACGATGATCGCCGAGCAGTTGCAGCGAGGCTGGCTTGTCACCCGGAGCGCAGATCATGTCGCCTTCGTCCATCTCGATGAGGGAACTGCCGCCGCGCAACAGGCAATTCCCGTCGAGAATCACGGCCAGCCAGAAGCTTCCCGGTGTTTCGCGAAAGTCGAAGGTGTAATCCTGGGGCGTGCCGACCAAGCGCGTGAAGGTGATGCCTGAATCGCTTTCGACCTGAACCAGCTCGCCATAAATATTTGTGTCGGGGGTGTTTTCCAGACTCAGCGACGCGCGCTGCAGCGCGAAGCGCCATGCGTCGAGCCTTTGCTCCTTCGGATATGTGTTCGTCGTGAAGCGCACGGGTTCACCGATTATGCTTGTTCTGGAAGCGCGGACCTGATGAGCCAAGGTGCCGCGCGCGTTCTCAAACGTCAATCAATTCATGCTGCAACTGCGAAGCGGGTCGGTGAAGCGGCCTGGAAGGCACAATCTGGCGTAGCGGGGGCGTGACGCTACAATTCGGCAATTGGCCTGCGTTGATGCCGTTCAGATTGCAATAACGCCTGATGCACGTTCGGGGTGTCGATTGCGCTGTCAGCCGTATTTTTGTCTTCGTTGGGCTCCTTCGGTCGCTTCATGAATAGCAAGGTGGTGAAGAAAATTAGCGCTACCAGCGCGCAAGCGAGGAATACGAAGGAGAAGCTGCCGGTTTGGTCTCGAACATATCCGCCAAGCGCCGGCCCTATCGCGGCGCTGGTCGAGATCAGGCTCATCGTGGAATAAAGCTCGAGGTTGGGCCGCTTGCCGAACAAGTCCAGCAGCAGCACGGCAATACTGACGTAGCTGAAGCCAAATCCAATTCCCAGGCCCACTGATGCAAGCGCGAGAACTGCGAAGTTGGCGCCGAATGCGAGCGCGATCACGCCGATGAGAGTCGATCCCAACGACACAAGCACCATGTTCATCGGCTTTATTCGTTCGCCAGCAACGCCGGCGACGATCGACCCTCCCGCGCTGATCAGCGCGATGATGCTCATGACAGAGGCGGCGGCTCCCATCGAGATTTCGAGATCCGCCATATGCTGAACAGCGAACCCGTGGACCGTGGTGTTGATGAGAAGGAACGAGGAATAGGCCCCCACGACAATGAAGTACTGCGGCGTGCGAATGGCATTGCGCAGGCTCCAGCCTGTCTGGGCGGCTGCCCTTGCGGCATCGGACGAGGCATCACGATTGTTCCAGCGGTTCGCCGTGACCATGGCCGTGAAGACCGAAAGCAGCACCGTGGCGATGGCGGCGCCGACCCAGTAGATGCGCCAGTTGCCCATGAACTCCTGCGTCGAATAGGCAATCAGTGGCCCCGCCACCGAACCCAGGCTGCCCGATGTGAAGTAGATGCCCATCGCCGTCGAATGCTTGCTGAAGGAGTGGGAGATGACGCTGACGGCCGGGACCTGCCCGCAGACTGTGAACGCGATGCCGAGCAGGATCGTCCCGGCGAAATAGACGATGGCCGTGGTGGTAACGGCCATGCACCCGAAGCCAGCCAGGGCCAGCGCTCCGCCTGCCAGCATCGTGCGCGAGACGCCGAAGCGGCGGATCAGAATCGCCGGCATAAGGCCCGACAGGCCACAGGCCACACCAAGCAGGGTGAAGCCGACCCCGGCAATAGCCCAGGTCCATCCGAGGTCTTCGACCATATACGGCAGCACCACGCCCAAGGCGTTGAAAGTGGCCGCGTTCAGCACGAAGAAGAGCACGCAGAGCGCGCCGAGGACTACAAAGCGCAGGCGACCGTCGAATGTCATGACTAAGAATCCCTCATGCTGCCGTACTTTGCAGCTTCCAGGCTTCTTCGTCCCAAGTCTTGATCTGTCGCGCCCTCGGCTTTGTCAGTGCGTTGCGGGCCGCAGGCCGCTGAACTCCACCTCGACGTTCTTTCTGTATGGCGGGAGGAGCAGGAGCAGTAGCGTGCCGCCCGTCATCACACTTGCCGCAACCAGGATAGCCTCGCGGTAGCTCCCGAAACTATCGAAGGAGATGTCGAGCAGAACAGGCGTGATCCCCTGACCGACGATCACGGCCGAATACATCACGCCGAGAATGGAGCCGAAGTGCCGTACGCCGAAATAGCGGGCGATAAAGAATGGCAGCGAGCCGAACTGCGCACCCAGGGCAATGCCCATGCCAACACCGCCAAGGATGAGCAGTCCGGTACTGCCGCCGAACTCGAGCAACAGCATGCCGGGAATTGCCAGTGCGTACATCGGCGGCATGATCAGTGGCGTGCTCGTGCGGTCGAGCAGGGCGCCGCTGGCCATCTGCCAACCACTTGCAATCAGAGCGAAGACGCTCACGACCGCAGTGCCTGTCGCCAGGCTGAAGCCCCGATCGCCAGCGATGGGTACGACGTGGCTGAGGATTGCGGTAGAGATCCCGCCACCGGCAGCGATGGCCACCATCAAAAGCCAGAAGGTGGGTCTCCTGGCGGCCTGCGCGAGCGTAGCCCCGCCGGTTTCGTCATCGCTTTCCTGCTCGGTCAATTCCTTCTCAATCGGCGGAACATCCTTCAAGAGGAAGTAAAAAATCGGAAACCCGAGACAGAGGACGATGGCTGCAATGCCGAGATAGCCCGCCTGCCAACCTGCGCTGGTGACGAGGACCGCCGCGACAATGGGAATGAACACTGCGCCCAGTCCGTTGCCGAGGCCCGAACTGAAACCCATCGCGAAACCCCGGCTTTCGCGGAACCATTCGGCGACCAGCTTGGCGAAATTCGGTGTTGCCGGCAATGAACCAAAAATCCCGATGGCCAGGAAAGTGAGATAGAACTGCACAAGGCTGCCACTGGTGAGCGCCAGCGCCGCGATCGACAGCCCAAGTGCCAGGTTGCCCAGCAAGATCATCCGGCGCGAGCCATGAGCGTCTGCATATCGGCCGGCCAGCGGATAGGTGATCGCGCTCGCCAGGGCGATGATCGCCATCACTACGGAAATGCTGCTGCGGCTCCAGTCGAATGTCTCCGAGAGTGGTACCAGAAAGGTTCCGAACACCGCATGCACCGTTGCCGTGGTGGACAGGGCGCTTCCGAGCGTGGCGGCGAACAGTACTCCGCCACGCCGCCGATCAAGGCCAAGCATGGTCATAGCTGAGGACCCGCGCCTGAAGTTCGGCATTTTTTGCCGTTATGCGATCCGAAGGGCCCGAGTGCTGGATTTGCTATGGTGCGTTGCAACATTCGCCTTTGCCTTTGCTGAGATTCGCACCTTAGCGATAGGAAAGCAGCGGTCTTGATCGTACACGAACAATGTGCGGGGCCGATGTTGTCAGCCGACGAACTTCTTGACCTCGGCACGGGTCGGCATTGCCGGGACTGCGCCTTGCCTTTGTGTGCACAGCGCGGCAGCCGCGTTTGCCGAGGAAATGGCTTTCTCAAGCGGAGCGCCAGTGTCGAGCAAGGCGGCCAAAACCCCACAGAAGCAATCGCCTGCGCCGATCGTGTCGCGTGGCGATACTGCCACTGCGGGGGCATAGAAATGTCCAGCGGAAGAAACGGCAAGGGCGCCGCCTGCCCCAAGCGTGACGATAATGGTCTGGCCCTCGAAGCGCAGGAGGTCTTGGGCAATCAGCGCTTCGGCAGCATTCGCGGGCGCCTGCGCCAAACCCAGATATTCGGCCAATTCGTGCTGGTTCACGATCAGGATGTCTGTGTGATCCAGCAAGTTTGCGGCACCGGTCAGGGCAGGCGCTGCGTTGAGCATCCTGATTGCGCCGGCCGGCAATTCAACCGTAAACGCGGCCAGTATCGCTTCCGGTGGAACTTCCTGCTGGGCCAATACGACCTTTGTATCGCTTTTCAGAAGCGCGGCCTTATCCGGCGATAGTAGCGCGTTAGCGCCTGAGCTGACGATTATCTGGTTCTCTCCCCGAGCGTCCACCGCAATTGTCGCGAGCCCGGTGTCCTGTCCGCTCAGACTTTCGACGCCGGACGTATCGATGCCTTCGCTGCTGAGGACTTGGCGCATCCATTGGCCACCCTCGTCGTCGCCGACTGCGGCAGTGAGCCGCGTCGTCGCGCCGAAGCGAGCCGCTGCTACAGCCTGGTTTGCCCCCTTCCCGCCCGGCAGGCGAGTGGAGCGGCTGGCCAGAACCGTCTCACCGGGAGAGGGCAGGGCATCTACGGTCAGCACAAGGTCCACGTTGATGGATCCGACAACTGCAACGGCCATGCGCGATTGATCTCCTGGAATGCGGCGTCAGCATTCTGACAGCACAGGCCTTCGCCGGGATGCAAGGCGAACCGCTGCTTGTGCGTCGAATGACAAGAATTGCGGCGAGCGCTGCAAAGCGCCTGTGCGTAGGGGGGCTAGACAAGGAGGATATCAGGACAGGAGCATTGCAGACATGACGAACTGGCTAATCACCGGGATCAGTGGAGGATTGGGACGGGAATTGGCGCGCGCCGCGCTCGATCGCGGAGACCAGGTTTTCGGTACGTCAAGAAGCGAGGCAAGCTGCGCAGAGTTCGAGCAGCTTGCGCCCGGAAGTGCCTATGCTGGCGTGCTCGATTTTTCGGACGAGAGTGCTCCGGCGCGAATTTTCGCCATGGCGGAAGGCGCGATGGGGCCGGTGGACATCTTGGTGAACAATGCGGGCTATGGCGTGATTGGCGCGATCGAAGAGGTTTCTTCTGCCGAGATGCGCGCGCTGTTCGATGTGAATGTTTTCGGTGCCATCGCAATGATCCAGGCGGCCCTGCCATCCATGCGCGAACGCCAGGCCGGGCATATCGTCAACATCACTTCGGTCAGCGGTCTCGCGCCATGGGCTGGTACCGCGATCTATGGGGCGAGCAAATATGCGCTGGAGTGCATTGGCCAGACCCTGGCTCAGGAAGTCGGCCCCATGGGTATCAAGGTCACCAATGTCGCCCCGGGCGGCATGCGGACCAATTTTGCCGGCGGATCGCTGCGTCTGGCGGAACAGGACATCGCCGCTTATGCGCAGACAGCCCATTTTGCTAAACAATCCCTTATCTCAGGGCAGGGTAAGGAGAAGGGCGATCCCAAGCGGGCCGCCAGGGCAATCATCGATACGCTAGGCATGGACGAGCCGCCCATGCACTTGCTTCTCGGTGACGACGCTCTGCATTATGCCGAAGGACAGATCGAGCTGCTGCAGCGCGAGATGGAGCGCTGGAAGGAATATTCCACCAGCATTGCGTTCCCCGAAACCGCAGATGCCTAGGTTCGTATGACCGAACACACCTATCGCAACACCGAATATCCGATTGCCGACGTGTTCACCCGGCGCTGGTCGCCGCGAGCGTTCGATTGCAGCCAGATCGAGGAGGCGGATCTGATGCGCCTGTTCGAGGCCGCACGCTGGGCGCCCTCGGCCTTCAATATCCAGCCCTGGCGTTTCCTGTTTGCTCTTCGCGACGGGCCGGATTGGGAGCGCTTTTTGAATCTGCTTGTCCCGGCCAACCGGGAATGGGCCTGCAACTGTTCGGCTATCGTATTCATCCTGTCGGATTGCTTCATGCGGGATGAAACAGGCAAGGCTGTGGAGCCGGCCTATAGCCATGCCTTCGATACCGGGGCGGCCTGGGGGCAGCTGGCCTTGCAGGCGGTGCAAGATGGCCTGCACACGCACGGGATTGCGGGGCTCGACTACGAAAAAGCCACCGCCGAGTTGCGCGTTCCGGACGGCTACCGGATCGAGATGGCGGTCGCCGTCGGCAGGACGCACGAGCAAGTCGATGGCCTGCCCGAACCTTTGCGCGAACGCGAGGTGCCGTCTGATCGCATGCCGATCGCGAAACTCGCCTTTGCCGGGAGCTTCCCCGAAGTCTGAGCGAGCGGCATGGTAAAAGGCCGGCGCGGTTATCCGTGGCCGGCCTTTTTGCGTGCCCTGACGCCGCGGTCAGTCGAGCAGACGTGGAACCACCATATCGCGAATGCTGAACTGTGCATCCGGATGCTCGGCGGCACCATCGCGCGGAGCCTCCCGCACCTGGACGACGCCGTTCTTGCCGAAGCCCTCCACCACCGGGCGCCCCGCATCGCGATGCAGCCAGAGGCGCAGCAGGTGGCGCCGCCTTTGCGGTTCGGGGTGATCGTAGAAGGTCGTGCGGGCATGGAGCGCCGCATAGTTCGACAACCACTGGATATCGCCTGGACGGAAATCCATCTCGATCGCCATGCCCGGCTCGTAGGTGATCTTGTCGAAGAGTTCGAGCACCTCGACCTGTTCGGGCGTCAGTTTGGGCACGCCCGGATAGTCCTGCGCGGTAAGGATATAGAGCGATCCGGCATACATGCTAAAAACTCCGCCCTCGATCGAGACGACGGGCGAGGTGTATGTGTCCGACGGTGCGTCGGGGTCCTGCCGCCGCCAGTCCCAGTGGAACGGTTCGAGCAGCAGCGGTGCGAGATCGGGTCGCCGCTCAAGGATTTCGTTGTAGATCTGCGCGCCGGAGACGAGACAGGAGGCGCCGCCTTCCTTGGCCGGGCGCAGGCACATCAGCGCGACCACGTCCGAGCTGTCGGAGTGGTAGACCAGCTCGCCGCGCACCTTGGAAGACTTTGCGGTCGGATCGTCCATGGTCTTGTCCGAGGTGGCGTAAACGTGGTCGATCAGGTCGCCCATTTCATTCTGGCGGATCGGATCGCCCATGTAGAGCCCGAGGATGTAATAGATCGCCCCGGACAGGGCATCCGAATAAAGATGAGTGCGCAGGCCCCGCACGAGAACGAAGCCGCGACCGTAGTCGACATCTTTGCCCCATTCCTTCACCGCCTCGGCACAGGCAACCAGCGGATAGTCTTCCTTCTGGACGAACCTCAGATCGGGATCGTCCTTCACGAACTTGCCGCCCAGCGCCTCCAGTTCGGCGACCTGTTCATCCGAAAGCCGGTAAATCCAGTCTGACCGATCCTTGATCTCATCTCCGCGCCAGGCCGCTTCGCTCTGGACGGGCTCGAGTGCGGTAATCACGGACATTCGGCTACTCCTTGATCGAACAGTCTGGCGCCCGGACCTGGCCGGTGATGCGAGCCTTCCTATGCGCCTTCTTGGTCAGCAATATGCGCGATCAGGCAGGCGGTCTTGGCGTGGCATGCAGATTATATGTACCGGCGGCGAATCGGCCTGACCGACGATCATGCGTGCCGAACGGGACCGGCTGACGATCCAGCCGTCTCGCTGCCGGAATCTGGCGAATATGACCGGTCCGCGTCAACAAGTTCTGCGCCCATCCTCAAGATTGGAAAACCGCTTGGTGGCTCAATGCAGGGGCACATCGGGACAACCGGCGGCGGGAATATACAACAACACGCACATTTGGGGTGAGAGTGCCTTGAGCGGACCGAAACCATTGGGGGTACGCCATGAATCACTACTATCTTAAGACTTGCCGCAAGAGCCTGCTTGCTGGCGTCGCCGTTGCCATGCTCGTCCCGGCGACCGCCTGGGCCGAAGATGCTGCGGAGACCGAGCCCGACCATAATGCGATCATCGTTTCCGCCACCAAGCAGGGGACTTCGCTTCAGGAAGCCTCGATCTCGGTCAGTGCTGTGTCTGTCGAGGATCTGCAGGCCGCCAACATCACCGAGATCACAGGCCTGAACGGCACGGTTCCCGGCCTGGTCGTCGCCAAGAGCGGGGGCGGCGAACGCATGGTGTCGATCCGTGGCATCGGTTCGGAAACGCCCGAGAACCTCAATGCCCAACCCGGCGTCTCCTATCACGTCGACGGCGTCTATATCTTCAACTCGATCGCCGCGAATGCCGCATTCATCGATGTGGGGCAGGTCGAAGTGCTGCGCGGTCCGCAGGGCACGACCTTCGGGCAAGGTTCGACCGGCGGGACAATCAACGTTGTGACACGAGCGCCTTCCTTGACGGCGGTGCAGGCCAACGGGCGTGCGGGTATCGGCAACTACGACACCTATCAGTTTGAAGCAGGTCTGAACCTGCCGGTTTCCGACACCCTGGCCGTTCGCGTGGCCGGGCAGCATTACGAACACTCCGGCTATTCCAAGGCGACCGATGTCGTGGGCATCGGCGAATACGATCTTGACGATCAGGACGAGACCGCATGGCGCGCCTCGCTTCTGTGGCAGCCGACCGATCGTTTCACTGCCCAACTCAACACCATCCAGTTCCATAGCGACACGCATGGACCGGCGCAGAAGAACATCGAGGACCCGGAGCCCGATCCGAGGGTGCTGTCGCAGGATTTCCCGGGCCTCTCGATCATCGATACCGAACTGTACTACGCCAACCTGGAGTACGAGTTCGACTTCGCCACGATCAAGTCGATCACCAGCTATCAGAAGCTGTTCAGCGACCAGCGCTGGGATGCCGACGGCCTGACTGCCGACCTGTTCTACGATCTGACCTATAATCCCCTGGTCTTCGGCGGCATCAGGTACGACCACGTCGCCACCTGGCAGAGCAACAACGAAAGCTGGACGCAGGAGCTTAACCTGACCTCGAACGGCGATGGCCCGTTCCAGTGGATTGTCGGCGGCGTCTATCTGTGGACCAAGAACGAGCAGTACGTTCTCGAATACCGTGGCAGCGATGACAATCTGCTGCGCCCGATCATTCCCTCGGACACGGCCTGGGACGATGATGCGATCCAGTACCTCACCTATGCTACCCTCCAGTCAGTTACGCGCGAGGCATGGGCGGCTTATGGGCAGGGAACCTATGATCTGACCGACAGGCTCTCACTCACGGCTGGCCTGCGTTACAATTACGACAAGTATTCCGGCACCTCGGATTCGATGAGCGGCGGCACGGTTCCCTATACCTCCGGAGCCTTCCTGCAGCCCAGCAACTCGCCGGGTCTTTCAGGAGATCACGTTACCGGGAAGCTGGCGTTGGAGTATGAACTCACGCCTGACAATATGATTTATGCCAGCTACACCCGTGGCTACAAACCGGGCGGATTGAACAGCAACGACACTTCGTTTTCGGCGCTGGGCTTCGAAACCGGTATCAGGCCGACCTATGCGGCGGAGACGGTCAACTCCTTTGAACTGGGCGCCAAGAACCAGTTCTTCGACGGGTCGGTCCAGCTCAACGCCTCGGCATTCTACTATGACTATTCCAATATGCAGTTCCTCGATGAGGACGCGATGCTGTTCGGTGAAGGCACCGCCAATGCGCCGAGCGCTGAGATCTATGGTCTTGAACTCGAAGGCTTCTGGGACATCACTCCCAACCTGCGGTTCGATGCAACCGTCGCCTATCTCCACGGTGAGTTCACGGAGAAATATCTGGCTCTCGACCCGGCGGACGCCTCGGCCGCGCAGATTGCTGCCGGTTATCCCGACTACCTGTATTGGGTGAACTTCTACAATGCGGTGCTGGCACGCGAAGCTGCTCGCGCCGACATCGACGGGAACGATGTGCCCAAACTGCCCGAGTGGCAGGGCTCGGCGGCGCTCACCTACAACGCTCCCGTGGGGCCAGGTGAGCTCACCGCGCGGGCGCAATACATCTATCGCGGCGACTTCTACTACCGGGTGTTCAACAACCCGGTTTACGACTTCACCCCGTCATACGAGCAGGTGAACCTCTACCTGCGTTACGATCTGGATGGCCCGCCGCTGTTTACTTCGGTTTCGGTCACCAACCTGTTCGACAAGGCCGGGGTGAACTCAAGCTTCTCGGACCCCTATGGCAGCGCGCAGGGTTTCCGTACTTACATTCCGCCGCGGCAGGTGATCTTCTCGGTCGGCTTCAACTTCTGATCCTTTCGTTCTTGCGTCGGCCGGCACGTCCGGCATGAGCTTCGGTCCCTCTCTGCCTCGAAGTGGAGAGGGACCGTCAGCATTCTGTGCACTTGCGATCAAGAGTCGTTAGGCAGGTTGCGGCAGTGATGGCCTCTGCAGGCCCTTGCGGAGATAGGCGATGAGCGAGCAGCAGATGATCGAAGCGGACCTTCTTGTCACTGGCGCAGAGATTATCACCATGAACGGTGCGCGCGAGGTTATCCGCGATGGCGCGCTGGCCACCCGTGGCGATAGTATCGTCATGGTCGGCAAGAGCGCACAGGCTGCCCGCACGGTGCGCGCGAAAAAGACCGTGGACGGCACCGGCTTCGTTATCTCGCCGGGGTTCGTCGACGGGCACATCCACATCACCGCCGATCCGCTCACGCGCGGTTTCGTGCGCCGCATGCCCGAAGATAGCTGGGGCAATAACCTAGCGAAATGGGTCATCCCGCTGTTCAAGTGCCAGACCGCCGAGGACGAGCGGCTGGCCGCGCAACTCTCGGCGGCGACCATGATCCGCTACGGCACGACGACCTTTCTCGAAGCCGGAACCGTAATCCAGATGGAGGCGGTGATGGAAGCGCTGGGCGAAACAGGGATTCGCGGGCGCGTGGGCCAATGGGTCGAGGGGCGCGACTGGGGCTCGACCGGCAATGAGAGCGCCAAGATCGACGAGGCCATCGGCTTGCTGCGGTCAGAGGTGGAGGCATGGCCCGATGATGGCGACTGCCTGCTTGCGGCCTGGCCCGTTCTGGTCGGGCACTCGACGAACCCCGACGAAGTATGGCTCGCCGCAAGGCATATTGCGGACGAGAGAGGCCTAAAGCTTTCGGCCCACATGAGCCCGCGCCAGTCGGACCCGGACTGGTTCCTGCAAAGCTACAACCGGCGCCCGCTCGAGCATCTTGCCGACATCGGTGCTATGGGGCCGAACGTGCTCCTCACGCATCTTGCGGCGATCGATGAAAGCGAGTTGCAGGTGCTGGCCGAAAGCGGCGCTGGCTGCATTCACTGTCCCGATGCTGCTTTTCTGGGCGGTATGGGCCTCGCCCGGCAAGGTCTGCACCCCGAAATGCTCGACCGCGGGGTGACCGTGATGCTGGGCACCGATGGCATGGCGAGCGACATTCTCAGCTCGGCGCGGCGCATGGCCGCCGGTTATCGCGATGCACGCGGCGATCAGGACTTGCTGCCTTCGACGAGCTTGCTCGAACTGGCGACCGTCAACGGTGCAAAGGCCATGGGCTGGCAGGACCGCATCGGTGCGATCGCGCCGGGCTTCAAGGCAGATTTCGTCATGCACGACACGCGCCGCGTGGAATGGGGGCCGGTTTTCGACAGTGTCGGCCAGCTTGCGCTATGTGCTCCACCAGCTGGTGTCCATCACGTCTGGATCAATGGTCGGCAGGTGTTGGATGCCGGACGTAACCTGTTGCTGGACGAGGAGAAACTGCTCGCAGATGCCGTGCAGGCCGGCAAGGCATTGGTCGAGCGGACCGGGCTGCCTGTACGCACGCCCTGGCCGGTTGCCTGAGCACTGGTCGAAGAGCCGAACGGTGCCTTGTGCGCCTAGAGTTCAGAATTGGGGCATTTGCAGCCAAGTGAGATTTCTGGCGGGGTGCTAGTTTGTTTGCACAATTCATCCAGTCAGGAGATTTGCCGGTGATCCAGGTTGTCCATTCCGTTGGCCCCAAGCGTGCAATGTGGACCCATATTGCGCTCGCTGTGAAAGACGTGGATGCCACGGTCGCGTGGTACGAAAAGTTTACCCATATGCGCACGCTGCAGCGGCGCGAGGATGATGATGGCAAGAATGCCTGGCTGGCCGATCCGGACGAGAAGGAACGCGCATTTGTGCTGGTTATCGGCCAGTTCTTCGAAGGCAAGGACCCTTTCGCTCCGCAACCCCATCCTCCGCTTGGGCCTTTCGCGCATATCGGCATCGAACTGCCGACGCGTGAGGCGGTCGATGCCGTGGCGGCATTGGGCAAGGAAGACGGATGCCTGGCGCTCGGCCCGATGCAGTTCCCCAAGGAAGATGTCGGCTACATCTGCTTCCTGAAGGACCCGGACGGGAACACAATCGAGTTTTCGTACGATCAGGGCGTCTTCGAAACTGCGCGCGATAAATGGCAGGTTTCGGTTTGAGCGGGCCGATGCAGGAATGCTGACTGCGGAATAGACAGTCTTAGAGGCGCTGTCTTGCCGCATCTGCGGCAAGGAAAAGGCCCTCGCCATCGGCATCTATCCCGGCGTTGGCCTCGCGGCGGCACGTCGTCGACGCGACGATGCGCGTACGTTGCTCGCCAACGGGAAAGATCCTTCTGTCGAGAAGCGGCGCGACAAGATCCGTTCTCAGATGCAGGCGGCAAATACGTTCAACGCCGTCGCTGCCGCGTTCTGCGACAAGCGCAAACGCGATGGTACCAAGGGCTGGGCGCCGGCTACCGCCACGCGCAGTAAATATCTGCTCTCGCTGCTCAGAGGCACAATCGGACACATGCCGATCGTAGATATCCTCCCGATCGATGTACTCGCCGCTGTCCGAAGAATTGAGAGCAAGGGCCAATTGGAAAGCGCCCGACGAACCCTGCAGCTTGCAGGGGCGGTTTTCCGCTACGTTGTCGCGGCCGCGCGCAAACCGTCCGACCCGACGTGTAATCTTCGCGGTGCGCTGACGACGCCCACAGTGACTCCTTGTGGTGCGATCATCGAACCTGAGCGAGTGGGCCAATTGCTCCGCGCAATCGACGGGTATGAGGGGCTGCCGATGACGAAGCTTGCCATGCAGCTTGCACCGCATGTCTTCGTCCGTCCCGGTGAATTGCGGGCATGCAGAATGGGAAAAATTTGACCTGGATGGTGCGCTCTGGACGATTCCCGCAACGAAAACGAAGATGCGCAAGGATCATCGCAGAGTGCGACACTGATAGCGATGATCGGGTTGGCTTGGAGAGCCTGTCCTCGCCGAGAGAACGATCCCCAGATTGACGCCTCGATGTCGCCAATGTCGGCGTCACCCGCCCCTCGCCCATGCGATCGCATCGGCTCCGGCCGGAAGTGCCATCGGACAGTCAGGATCGGTCGCGGCGCGAAAAACCGCCTCGGCTACATCGCGCGCCGTCGTGACGTCACCTGATCCGGCGGCTTGCATCGCAGCCATCGTCTGATCGGCGAAGTCCTGATAGGCTTGCGGGAACCAGCCTCCCCTTGCGATCTGCTCCTGCGCATTCGAAGCGAAGCTGGTGGAAGGCGCCATGCCGGGAACGACGACCCTGGCGCGAATGTTGAACGGAGCGAGCTCAAGCGCCGCCGACTCGGTCAATGATGTCACGGCGGCCTTGCTCGCCCGGTAAACGGAGAGCAGCGGCAAGGGCTTGTAAGTCGAGCTCGAACTCACGTTGACGATGGCCCCCGAGCCCCGCTTGCGCATTCCTGGCAGAACGGCTTGCATAGTCGCGATGGTGCCGAAAAGATTGGCGTCGAAAATGCCATGCACCACAGCCATCGGCGTTCCTTCAATGGCGTTCAACCACCCTATACCGGCATTGTTCACGAGTACGTCGATCTCGCCGGCCTCTGCCACGGCAGCTGCGATACTCTCGGTCCTGGTGACGTCGAGCGGGAGGACCCGGAGCTGCTCTGAGGGCGGCGAGGTGCTGGCGGCGGGATCTCGCATGGTCGCGACAACGCTCCAGCCCTTTTCAAGGAAGTACAAAGCGGTTTCACGGCCGAAGCCAGTCGAGCAACCAGTGATGAAGACGGTTTTCATGGGGCCTGTCCTTGTGATCGTTTGTTTACAGCGCTAAGGATATGAAGGATTCTTCAGGTTTGGAATTCGCATATGAACCGACCAGCACCTGACCTCCTGAAGCCCCGGAAAGCGCCGCAACAGTCGCGCTCAATGGCAACGATCGAAGCGATCCACACGGCAACCATTCAGGTTTTGCTGGCGGACGGAGTCGGACGGCTCACGACAACGCGCGTTTCGGAACGAGCGGGTGTTTCGGTCGGGACGATGTACCAATATTATCCGCACAAGCAGGCACTGCTGTTCGCAATCGTCGAGCGGCAGCTTGATCTTATAGTAAGAGCCATGCTGGAGGCCGCTGAGCGTCTGGAAGGGTGCGATCTGCGGACCGTTTCGGACGGGCTGGCGACGGCATGGCTGGACGCAAAGATGGCCGACCTCGTCTCGTCGCGCGCCATTTACGCCATCGCCGCCGAGTTCGATCTGGCCGAACTGATGAGCCGGGCCAAGAATCTCATGGTTGAGGCGATCAGCCCGTTGCTCAGAGCAATTCCCGATGCGCGCTTTGCCGATCCCGATGTGACGGCCTTCATGCTCGCTGCGCTGCTTGGCGGGACGGTGCGCGTTGTCATGGAGGCGGGCTCCTCGGAGGATGACCTTGAGCGTTTGCGCCAGGAATTGCCCCGGGCCTGTCTGGGCTACCTCAAAATGTCCGCGTGCCCCCTGTGTCCGTCAGATGAATGATCGGCAGCTATCGGAAAGACCGTAAGCTGGTCCCAACGACAGAAATGTTGGCGGGTGCTGACGCTCCATCCGTGCCTTGCTTCGGTTATCTTCTTGTCAGTCATTGCCGAACGCGAATCACAGCCATCCCGGTCCGTGGCAATCCAACTACAGCCAAGAAATTCCCGGGCCTGAAATGGGGGTTTTTCTGACGGGCTATGATTAATCAGATGATTTGCAATGATAAAATCGGTCCAATTAAATTCCCTTCACCCGCGCTAATTTCACTCCTTTTTCAGCGATGTCCGTAGCAGCGCATAGCCGCCCAGAGCAGCAACCAGCGAGCCCGAAAGCACGCCAAGCTTCACCGCATCGACCTGCGCCGGATCGGCAAAGGCAAGGTTGCCGATAAACAGGCTCATCGTGAAGCCGATTGCGGCCAGCAGTGAAACCGCATGCACCTGTCGCCAGCCGACGTTCTCCGGCAGGCTCGCCAGCTTCAGCTTCACCGCCACGTAGGCCAGCCCGAAGATACCCACCTGCTTGCCAATCAGAAGGCCAAGCGCGATGCCCAGCGGAAGTGGTGCCAGCAGGTCGGCAGGGGAGAGGCCGGCGAGACTCACGCCCGCATTGGCAAAGCCGAAGATCGGGATCACGAGGAAGGCGACCCACGGGTGCAGACCATGCTCCATATGCTCAAGCGGCTCCGAACCGTCGCGCGCGGAAAGCGGAATGGTCATGGCCGCAGCAACGCCCGCGAGCGTGGCGTGAACACCCGACTTCAGCACGAAAACCCACAGCACCACGGTCAGGATAACATAGGGGATCGAGGAACCGATCCGCAGCCGGTTAAGCGCGATCAGGCCGGCCAGTGCCAGCGCGCCGCCGCCCAGCATGGCGATGTCGATCGTGCCCGAATAGAACAGCGCGATGATGGTGATCGCGCCGATATCGTCGATCACCGCGATCGCCAGCAGCAGCGCTTTGAGCGCGATCGGCACGCGCGGCCCGAGCAGCGTCAGCACGCCCAGGGCAAAGGCGATGTCGGTCGCGGCGGGAATGGCCCAGCCGGCGACGTTTTCCGGGTTGCCGGAATTGAGCGCGAGGAACACCAGTGCGGGGAATGCCATGCCCCCGATCGCCGCGAACAGCGGCAGCGAGGCCTTGTTCCAGCTCGAGAGCTGACCTTGTACCACCTCGCGCTTCACTTCGAGGCCGACGAGGAAGAAGAACACCGCCATCAGCCCGTCGTTGATCCACAGCAGCAGGGGCTTGTCGATGGCGAAGTCGCCCGCCGTCACCGCGACGGGCAGCTCCAGCGCGCCGAAATAGCTGTTCGCCGCCGCACTGTTGGCCGCAACCAGCGCCAGGGCAGCCGATGCGATAAGGACGATTCCGCCGGCGCTTTCCTGTTTCAGGAAGTCGCGAAGGGCAATGGTTGCTCGCGCCAACATCGATCAGGTTGCCCGCGCATGTGGCTTGGCAAGGCGCAGCAACGTGCGGCTCAGGGCGTTCCTGATGCGCAGGCGTAGATGCCGCAGCTGCAACAGCGCAAGGCTGTTTGGCTGCTTGCGCTGCTGTTCCAGCGACAGACGTTCCTCAACGCGCTGCAGGTATTCGGTAAGCTTGTAAATCCGGGCCTTCATATCGTGTCTCCAACAGGGGAAAGTCGATCGGACGGCCGTTCACAGGCGGGGGCATAGAGGGGCAGGCCAGGTCCCATGCATCGGCCGTCCGATGCGGTCCGACATCGCAAGCATCAGGAAGTCGCTTGCCAGAGGGGCCCGGTCCGCATGAAAACAATGACGCTGCTTCGAGTTGGTTTCAATCGCACCGCGCTTTTGCCGCGCGGCGCTCGAAGCGGCGATGTGTGGCCTTTCTGGATTATCCAAATGAAATTTAAGGGGATTTCCAGATCGGCTGGTTGGTCAAGGGCGCTCGATAGACAAAAGCTATCAAGCAATAACGGCTTAGCCTATCGCTCGGCCGGTCGTCTCAGGCGGACAACTGCGCGATGCGATCCTTCAGGCGCAACCGTTTGCGTTTCAACCGTGGCAGGTCTCCCTGACGCGCGAGAGCCTTGGTCGTGTCGATAAGGCGATCGAGTGCGCGATGCTGCTTGAGCAGATGGTCGAGGTGCATATCAGCCATGGTGCGTTTCCTTCTGTTGCCTGATCACAAGCTGGCTGTTTCGGAGCGTTTACGCCAATCGAACTGGCATAAGTGTTTCAATAGAGCTAGCCTATCGCTGTAATGCCAACACTGCGCCAATTCGAATATCTCGTCGCGCTTGACGACCACGGCCATTTCGGCCGCGCGGCTGCCGCGCTGCACGTTTCGCAACCCACGCTCAGCCAGCAGCTCAAGCAGCTTGAGGAGCGGCTGGCAGCGGTGCTGGTCGATCGTGGGCCGAACGGCGTGGCGCTCACCCCGATCGGGCGCGATGTGGTGGGCAAGGTCCGTGCGATCCTCGCCGAGGTCCAGGATGTGAAGCGGATTGCCGCACGCAGCGCCGAGCGGATGGCGGGCACCTTCCGCTTCGGCGTCTCGCCGACGCTCGGTCCCTATCTGCTGCCCGAGGTGATCGCCCGGCTCCATCGCGACTTTCCGGATATGAAGCTGCATATCCGCGACGGCATTCCCGACGAGCAGGTGCAACATCTGCGCAACGGGATGCTTGACCTGCTCCTCTCGCCCTTGCCGGTGGCTGGCGATGACCTCGAGATCGAGCCCCTGTTTCGCGAGCCTCTGAGCGTGGTGGCACCGCCCGATCACCCGCTCGCGGCCAGGGAGGCGGTGAAGCAGGCTGACCTTGCGGGCCAGGCGTTTCTCAGCCTCGACCTGCGCCACCATTATCACCGGCAGGTTCGCGAAATCTGCGACGGGCTCGGCGCGATAGTGCTCAAGGATTACGAGGGGACCAGCCTCGATTCCATTCGCCAGATGGTCGCTTCGGGGATCGCGCTGGCGCTGCTGCCTGAACTCTACCTGCGCTCGGAAGCGGGAGGCGAGCGGTCAATCGTGCGGCTCGATGTAATCGACTGGTCAGCCTATCGCTCGGTGGGCCTGATCTGGCGGCGCAGCTCGCCGGCCGCCGAGATGTTCCGGGTGGTCGCCGCCGCAATCGGGAAGGCGGCGCGCGAAGCGATGACAAGGCCCGCCGGATGAGCCGCGATCCGGCCTAGTCCGCCTTGGCTTGGGCAGCTATGGACCTTGCGGAATGTCGGCCTTTTTCCTTGCCTTTCTGACCTCGGCGCTGGTGATCGCCAGCGGTCGTGATGCCCTGTTCGTGGCCCGGCTGTCGCAGGCGCATCACCGTGCGCCGGGGCTCCATGCTGCCATTGCGCTCGCGGCATTGTGCTTTGCCGCGCTGCCGGTCTGGCTGGCAGGCTCGGTGGCGGCTTTGCTCGCGGGTGGGGCGGGGCGGTTGTTCGTGGCCGTGGCCTTGCTGGTGGCCGGGACGGAACTGCTGGTGCTGCGTCCCGCGCCGACACCCGCCGAGCCTACGCACTCGACTGTGGCCACTGCGCTGGTGCTGGCCGTGCGGCTGGTCTCCGGCGCCTCGGGCTTTGTGTTGCTGGCGCTGGCTGCGCGCGGAACGGCGCCCGCGGCCTTTATTGCCGCTGGTGGCCTCACGGGGGCGCTCGCGGTCTTGTCGGCGGCGGCGATTGCGGGCCAGGACTGGGAGCGGTTGCCACTTGGCATCGTGCGGCCGGGTGTGGGAGTTGCACTCTTGGTCGCGGGCGTGGTTATTGGATGGTTTGCATTATTCTGAAAGAAAAATCGGATATTCCGATCAGTGCAATCGCCGATTTGGCGGAAACGCCGTCTCCGGTTCCGCGTTGATGAAGTGAACATACCCAGGAAGAAGAGGACTATCAAATGGCTACTACTGGCGACAATTCGAAGCAGGCACTGGTCGAGGGACTCAACGGCCTGCTGGCCGATCACTTCGCGCTCTATATCAAGACCAAGAACTTCCACTGGCACGTGAAGGGCCCGCGCTTCCGCGACCTGCACTTGCTGTTCGACGAGCAGGCGGCTGAGATTCAGGGCCAGATCGACGTGATCGCCGAGCGCGTGCGCAAGAACGATGCAAACACGTTAACCTCGCTATCGTCGATCATCGCCGCCACCAACGTTGCCGAAGAGAACGGCACCGATCTCGATGCGGATGCCATGGTCAAGCAGCTCCGCGACGATAACGCAGCGCTGGTCGCTAGCCTGAAGGCGCTCAAGGAAGCGGCCGACAAGGCAGGCGACAACGCCACCGACGGCCTGATCGACGACTGGACCGACCTGGCCGAAGAGCGCGTCTGGTTCCTCAAATCGTTCCTCGGCTGAGCCTCACTTCAGCCTGAGCGTCCACACCGCGGCTCGCCATTGCGTGCGCCGCGGTGTAGGCACCGCCCCATGACGACCGTAGAACTTGTCGAGCAGGCGGACGATGCCGCCATTTCCGCCTTCCTTGAAGGCGTCCTCAAGGCACGGTTGCGCGAGGAGAACCGGCCTGTAGCGATCTGTTTGCCCGGCGGCTCGACCCCGTTTCCGATCCTGCAACGGCTGGCCGAGACCATGACAGACTGGGGCGGGATCGAGGTCTGGCCGGGCGACGACCGGATCGTTCCCGAAGATCATCCCGCCAGCAACACCGGCAAGCTTCGCGCGCTGCTCGAACCGCTGGGTGCGCGCGTGGTTGCGCTGGAAGAGGGCGCTGCGCCGCCGCATTTCTCGCTGGTCTGGCTCGGCATGGGTGCCGATGGCCACATCGCTTCGCTGTTTCCCAACACCGATCCGCAGGTCGACGATCCCGCCACGGTTCGCCGCCTCACGCCCGATCCGCTCCCGCCCGAAGCCCCGTTTGACCGCCTGACGCTGACTATCCCCGCGCTGCTCGACACCGACCAGCTGATGTTCGTGATCCGCGGTGACGACAAGCGGAAGGTGTTCGACGAAGCGCGGATCGGCGCGCACGACCTGCCCGTGGCGCGGTTGCTGGGCGCGGCGCGGCAGCCGGTGACATGTTTCGCCTGATCCGACGGGCACTGGGGCGCCTTGCATATCGCATCGCCCACCGCTTGCGAGTGTGGTACTGGCGCTTGCGCAAGCCCACGGTCAATGGCTGCACGGTCATCGCGCGTAACAACGCGGACGAGGTGCTGCTGGTCCGACCGAGCTACGGCGGGTCGCAGTGGCAATTCCCCGGCGGCGGCAGAGGGCGCGGGGAAGACCCGCTCGAGGCCGCGCGGCGAGAGTTTGCCGAGGAGACCGGCCTCACCCTCCACCACGCTCGTTCGCTCGGGCCGCAGCGGCGCGAATTCCATGGTGCTACGAACGTATTCCATATCGTGATTGGCGAGGCCGACGGGTGGCCCCGGGTCGATGGCTGCGAGATCGTGGAGGCCGGATGGTTCGCTCGCAGGCAGCTTCCGGCAGGGCGTAAGGCTACCATCGACGACTGCCTTCGCGTCGCTCGGATCTAGAGCAGGCTCAGCTGGGCGTCGTCGCTCGCGGGCTCCTGCTCCTGCGTGCGCTCCAAGTTGCTAAGCGTCAGGCCCATCAGCCGGATTGGCTGGGCCAGCGGAAGTTCCGCCTCGAGCAGCGCTTCGGCGAGCTGGGTGAATTCCTCCCGCCCGCTCACCCATTGCGGCACCGAGCGCGAGCGGGTTGCGGTCTGGAAATCGCGGTATTTTAGCTTGAGCGTCACCGTGCGCCCGCGCGCCTGCTTTTCAGCGATGCGCTCCCACACGATATCTATGATCCGCGCTAACGTTTCGCGCAGGTCTTCGGGCACGGAGATGTCCTCGGAAAAGGTCCGCTCGCCGCCGATCGACTTGCGCACCCGGTTCGAACGCACGGGCCGCAGGTCGATCCCGCGCGCGGCGCGAAAGAGATAGTCGCCGAAGCTGCCGAAATGGGTCGTGAGGTATGCGCGATCCTTGGTCGCGAGGTCTGCGCCCGTCTCGATGCCCAGCCTTGCCATCTTCTCCGCGCCCTTCGGGCCGATTCCGTGGAACCGGCGCACCGGCAGTGAGGCGACGAACGCCGCGCCTTCGCCGGGGCGGATCACGCACAGCCCATCGGGCTTGTTCTGGTCGCTTGCCAGCTTGGCGAGGAACTTGTTGTATGACACCCCGGCCGAAGCGGTGAGCTGTGTTTCCTGGCGGATTTGTGCCCGGATCAGCTCTGCGATGCGCGTGGCCGAGCCAATTCCGCGGATATCGTCGGTGACATCGAGATAGGCCTCGTCAAGGCTGAGCGGCTCGACCTCCTGGGCATAGTGATCGAAGATCGCGCGGATCTGTGCCGACACCTCGCGATAGACGTCGAACCGGCTTTTTACGAAAATCAGCTCGGGGCAGCGCCGCTTGGCTGTGACCGAGGGCATGGCGCTGCGCACCCCGAACTTGCGCGCCTCATAGCTGGCCGCAGCCACCACGCCGCGTCCACCCGCCCCTCCGACCGCCACCGGAAGCCCGCGCAACGCAGGGTCGTCTCGCTGTTCGACGCTGGCGAAGAAGGCATCCATATCGACATGGATGATCTTGCGCAGGCCCTGACTCTCGTCGGGCGCTTCGGCATTGTCGTCCATCATGGCGGGTCAAGTATGGTGCGTTTTGTCGTTTGCGGCAATGCAACAGAGCCGATAAGGGCTATGCGATGCCCAAGCGCAAAACCTCCGACATTCAAATTGGCCGCCGCGAACTGGTGGTCCTCCTTGCCCTGATGATGAGCCTTAACGCGCTCGCCATCGACGCCATGTTGCCGCTGCTCGACGAGATTGCGCGCGACCTTGCCGTGGTTGACGCAAACCGCCGGCAGCTGGTGGTCGGGGTCTATACCATTGCGATGGGGATCGGCGCGCTATTGCCGGGCAGCTTTGGCGATCGCTTCGGTCGCCGCCCGGTTATCCTCACCTCGCTGGCCGCCTATTGCACGCTGTCGCTGATCAGCGCCTTCCTCACCGATTTCGAAGTGCTGTTGTGGATGCGCGGGATCATGGGGTTGATGTGCGCGGGGCTGATGGTGATGCCGATGACAATCGTGCGCGACATTTACGACGGCGATGCCATGGCGCGGCTGATGTCGCTGGTTTCGGCGGTGTTCATAACTGTGCCCGTGGTGGCGCCAAGCCTCGGCTCGGCCATTGCGCTGCTCGCCGGGTGGCGCTTCATCTTCGTGGGGCTGGCCGTGATGGGCGGGATCGCGGCCGTGTGGGTGTGGTTCCGCCTGCCCGAGACGCTGACCGAGGATAACCGCCAGCATATCCAGCTGCCGGTGATTGTGCGCAACATGCGGCTCGCGCTGATCAACCGGCAGGCGGTCGGCTACGTGTTCGGCGCGGCACTCCTGATGGGCGGGGTGTTCGGCTATGTGAACTCGGCGCAGCAGCTCTATCAGGATTTCTTCGGCGTGGGCGCGTGGTTCCCGGTGCTGTTCGGCGGGACGGCGGCGATGATGGCGATTTCCAGCCTCGTCAATTCGCGCATCGTGATGCGCTTCGGCGCGCGCCGGGTGAGCCATGCGGGCACCCTGATGTTCATCGGGGTAAGCGCGACGCAGGTGTGGTCATCCTATGCCCACCCCGGCAACATCTACTGGTTCCTCCCGTTGATGAGCGTGAACCTTGGGCTGCTCGGGTTCCTCGGCGCGAACTTCAGCTCGATAGCCATGCAGCCGTTTGCGACCATCGCAGGCGCGGCTTCCAGCGTGCAGACCTTCTTCCGCATGTTCGGCGCGGCCATGGTCGGTGTCCTGATCGGGCAGGCTTACGATGGCACGGCATTGCCTTTCGCCTGGTCGCTGCTCGGCACCTCCGTGCTGGCGCTGCTGCTGGTGCTGTTCAGCGAGCGGGGCGTGCTGTTCCGCCGCCTGCACTATCCTCCGCAGAAAACGGTGCCCGTGAGGTGAGCGCGCTTTACGACCTCATCGTGATCGGCGGCGGGGTTAACGGCGCGGGCGTGGCGCGCGATGCCGCTGGCCGCGGGGCCAAGGTGCTGCTGCTGGAGGCTGGCGACCTTGCAGGCGGCACCTCCAGCAAGTCGACCAAGCTGATCCACGGCGGTTTGCGCTATCTCGAATATGCCGAGTTCGCGCTGGTGCGCGAGGCGCTGGTCGAGCGCGAGAGGCTGTGGGCCATCGCCCCGCACATCGTCTGGCCGATGCGCTTCGTGTTGCCGGTGAGCGACGGGATGCGCCCGCGCTGGATGCTGCGCGCAGGCCTGTTTCTGTATGACCACATCGGCAAGCGCGAAGACCTTTCGGCCACGCGCACGATCCGGCTGAAGCGCGATCCGGCGGGCAAGGAACTGCTGCTGGGGCCGACCCACGGTTTCGAATATTCGGATTGCTGGGTCGACGATGCGCGGCTGGTGGTGCTCAATGCGCTGGATGCCGCGCGCAAGGGCGCCGAAATCCGCACCCGTGAGCCTGTAACCAGCGCCCGCCGCGATGCCGACGGGCAATGGCAGGTTGTCACCGAGCAGGGCACTTATCGTGCGCGGGCCGTGGTCAACGCTGGCGGGCCGGGCGCAGACGAGGTGGCCGGTGCGATGGGCCGCAAACCGGCCTTCGGCCTGCGCCGGGTGCGCGGCTCGCATATCGTGGTGCGTCGTCGCTTCGGGCATGACCGCGCCTATATCCTGCAACTGCCCGACACGCGCATCTGCTTCGCCATTCCTTACGAAGGCGAGTTCACCCTGATTGGCACCACCGATGCCGATCACACCGGGCCGCTTGACAATGTGGAGGCGAGCGAGGCCGAGATCGCCTATCTGATAGAGGCCTTCAACGCGAACTTTGCCGATCCCATCGCCCGTGCTGACGTGGTGCACAGCTATGCCGGGGTGCGCGCCCTGATTGACGAGGGCGAAGACCGGCCCGAGGCGGCCACGCGCGGCTACCGCCTTGCGCTGTCGGCCAAGAGCGAAGGCGCGCCGGTGCTCGGCATCTATGGCGGCAAGATCACCTCCTATCGCCATGTGGCGGAGGAGGCGGTGGACATGCTCGGCACCCGCCTCGATTGCCTTGCTAAGCCCGCGTGGACCGCCGATGCGCCATTGCCTGGGGGAGATTTTCCGAAGCTCGCGCAGCCGATCCTCGTGCGCGAATTGCAGGCGGATTATCCGTTTCTCAGCGAGGCGGAGGCCCTGCGTATCGCCCGCGCCTATGGGCTCGATGCGGTGCTGTGGCTGGGCGAGGCGAAAACCCGCGCCGATCTGGGCCGCGATTTCGGCTGCGGGCTGAGCGAGGCCGAGGTGGACTACCTGCACCGCGAAGAATGGGCGCAGACCGCCGAGGACATTCTCTGGCGGCGCACCAAGCTGGGGCTGCATATGAGCGCTGAGCAGCAGGCGGATCTAAGGGAATATCTCGGAGCCTAAGCCCGACCCCGCTCGCCCTGAGCCTGTCGAAGGGCCGTCCTTTTTTCGGATTGTGCGCTTGGCCAAGAAGAAGGCAGTGCTTCGACAAGCTCAGCACGAACGACCTATTTTCCTCAATCCTCTTTCTTGCGCACATCCTCGTCGCGCAACGGGGTGTACTTCACATCGGCCGGCTTGCCTGCCATGCGGGCGCGCACCATCAGTTCGCCGCGCGTCCAGCGGGGCATTTCGCTCGGTGGCCAGGCACCCAGCCGCGCCTCCCTGAGCGCCGACAGCACGTGGCCGAGCTTTTCCAGCTTCGTGGTGTGGACCCGGTGATCCCAGGCCAGCTCCGCCTGCTCGACCACCTTGCGCCCGATCGCGCCATAGATATTCGTCGCCGACAGCACCGCCCAGCGCTGGCGAAAGCGCAGGTGCCGCGCGCCCAGCCGGGCTGCAGCCTCGTGCTGCTCGGCCAGATGCACCAGCCTGCGCGCCAGCGTGACCAGCTTGTCGCGGTACATCGGTTTCAGGTGTTGGCCAGGCGGAATATCCATCTCCACCAGCCACTCGACCGGCAGATAACAGCGTCCCGCCGCATCGTCTTCGCTGAGGTCGCGCGCGATGTTGCTGAGCTGGAAGGCGAGCCCGAGGTCGCAGGCGCGATCAAATGTGTCGCTCTCGCTGTCGGGCACGCCCATGACCTTGGCCATCATCACCCCCACCGCGCCGGCAACGTGGTAGCAATAGCGCATCAGGTCGGCCTCGGTGCGCGGACGCCAGCCTTCGGCATCGAGCGCGAAGCCGTCGATCACATCGTCGCACATGGCCTGCGTCAGCCCGCATTCGGCGGCAACCAGCCCGAGCGCATCGAAGGCGAGGTCCGAGGTCGGCTGGCCATCGAGCGCGCGGTGGGTGAGGATGCGGATCGCCTCGACCCGGTCGTGCCCCTGCTTTTCGTCGATGCTGAGCGGGCCGCCGTGATCCTGCCCGTCGGCAATGTCGTCGCAGCGGCGGCACCAGGCGTAGAGCAAATGCACCCGCTCGCGGGTGGCCTTGTCGAACAACAGCGAGGCGCTGGCGAAACTCTTCGAGCCTAGTGCAATGGATTCGCCAGCGCGCCTGACGAGAGCCGCGCGGCTGCGCCCGCCGCCCGCGGAGCGATAGGGCTGCTTGACCACGAGGCTGGCGACCAACGGCCGGGGGCGAACGCGCTTCACAGGTCGTCCACCCGCATCTCCACCACCGTCTTTGCGGGGGTGAAAGAGGCCATCTTCGCCAGCAAGTCATCGAGGGTGTCGGCGGAGATCAGAATGTCGCGGTGCGCGCTGCGCACGAAGCCGACCTCGCCCATATGCGCGTTGAAGGCGAGCAGCCCGTCATAGTAGCCGAAGGCGTTGAGCAGACCGACTGGATTGGCGTGATAGCCGAGCTGCGCCCAGCTGATCGCTTCCCACAGCTCGTCCAAAGTGCCGACGCCGCCAGGCAGCGTCACGAAGCCGTCCGACAGGTCGGTGAAGGCCTGCTTGCGCTGATGCATGGTGTCGACCACCTGCAATTCGCTCAGCCCTTTGTGCGCCACTTCGAGGTTCACCAGCGCCGTGGGGATGACGCCGATCACCTCGCCGCCCGCACTCAGCGCACCATTGGCGACAGCGCCCATCAGCCCGGCCCTGCCGCCACCAAAGACCACGCCGATCCCGCGCTGTGCGAGGCTCGCGCCGACCTCGTGTGCGAGCGCCATGTAGCGCGGATCGGAGGGCGTGGCCGAGCCGCAATAGACCGCAAGCCGCTTCATTGGGTGAGATCCTCGATCATCAGCCCGGCGGTTGCCTTGGCGCTGCCGACCACGCCGGGAATGCCCGCGCCGGGATGGGTGCCCGCGCCCACGAGGTAGAAGTTCTCGATCACGTCGTCGCGATTGTGCCCGCGGAACCATGCGCTTTGCGTTAACACCGGCTCAAGGCTGAACGCGCTGCCAAGGTGCGCGTTGAGGTCGCGGCTGAAATCGGTCGGTGCATAGTGGAAACTGGTCACGATCCGGTCGTGGATGTCGGGGATCAGCCGCCGCCCGACCTCGTCGAGGATGCGCTTTTCGAGTTGCGGGCCGACCACCGACCAGTCGATCGCCAGCTTGCCCTGATGCGCCACCGGCACCAGCGCATAGAAGGTGCTCTTGCCTTCGGGCGCCATGCTGGGATCGGTCACGGTCGGGTGGTGAAGGTAGATCGAGAAATCTTGCGGCAGCACGCCGTGGGTATAGATGTCGTCGAGCAGGCCTTTGTAGCGCGGGCCGAACAGGATCATGTGGTGCGGAATTCCCGGCCAGCTGCCCTCGACCCCGAAGTGGACGACGAACAGGCTGGGCGAGAAGCTCTTCTTCGCCAATGCCTTGCCCTGCGATTTGCCGCGATGGCTGTCGCCCAGCAGATCACGGTAGGAGTGGACGATATCGGCGTTCGAGGCGACCGCGTCGAACTCGCCGTACCAGCCGCTCCTGGTGTGAACGCCCTTGGCCCGCTTGCCGAGCGTCTCGATCCGGCTGACCGGATCGCCCAGCCTGACCTTGCCGCCGATCCGCTCGAAATGGCGCACCATCCCGGCGATCAGGCGGTTGGTGCCGCCGCGCGTCCACCACACGCCGCCGTCTTTCTCCAGCTTGTGGATCAGCGCATAGATTGCGCTGGTTTTCATCGGGTTGCCGCCCACCAGCAGGGTGTGGAAGCTCAGCGCCTCGCGCAGCTTCTCGCTGCGGATGAATTTGCTCACCATGGAATAGACGCTGCGCCAGGCCTGATACTTCATCAGCGCGGGCGCGGCCTTGATCATCGAGCTGAAGTCGAGGAACGGCACCGAGCCCAGCTTGACGTAGCCCTCTTCGAACACCCCGGCCGAATATTCGAGGAAGCGTTCGTAGCCCTGCACGTCGGCGGGATCGAGCTTGGCGATCTCCTTGCGCAGGCTGGCTTCGTCGTTCGAATAGTCAAAGTTGGTGCCATCGGGCCAGTTGAGCCGGTAAAACGGCATGACCGGCATCAGTTCAACGTCGGCGGCCATGTCGTGGCCGGAGAGCGCCCACAGTTCCTTCAGGCAATCGGGATCGGTTACGACGGTCGGCCCGGCGTCGAAGGTGAAGCCGTCGCGCTCCCAGAAATAGGCGCGCCCGCCGGGCTTGTCGCGCGATTCGGTCACGGTGGTGGCAATCCCGGCGCTCTGCAACCGGATCGCGAGCGCGAGCCCGCCGAAACCGGCGCCGATCACGCAGGCGGTGCGGCCTTCGGGGCGTGTCATGGATAATCCTTGTGTTCGGGCGCCCGCAGGGGCGGGGCAGGGCGTGTCAGGGCAGCGACAGCCCGAGATACGGGAACAGGGGGCTTGCCCGCAAGCACTCTTGCACGATCAGCCATCGTCGAGCGCCCGGCATAGAAGCGTTCGATCAGCCTTTCGGATAGCCGGTAAAAGCGTTCGAACACACGGTAACGCTCTTCGGGCAAAGCGGCGCCGAACAGCATCCGCCCGAGCAGGCGATAGAATCCCATCGCGCGCCAGTGCTCGCGCGCCATCGTTTCTAGCTTCGTGGCGAGCTGGTCGCCGGGCAGATCGGCCTCGGCGGTGACGGCCAGCGCGGTGGCGACGGCGAAGGGCAGGGTGTAGCTAGTCAGCGGGTGGACGAATCCGCCACGTGCGCCCGCCACGCTCACGCCTTCTATGCGCTGCTCGGCCTGGAAGGCGGCGAAGTCGCCTCCGGTTATAACCGGCAGCACACCCGTTTCGCTGCCGAGGATATCGCCATCCCAGCCTTGCGTCCGCGCATAGTCGTCAAGCCGGGCGTTGAGCGCGGCATGGTCGAGCGTGGGCTCGTCCTGATAGTAGGTGTCCTCGATGAACAGCTCGCGCTCGCCCAACGGCAGGACATAGACAAAGCGGTAGCCGCCCAGTTGCGCGACCGTTGCGTCCATGATGACCGGTGCAGTAAGACCATGGGGCCGGGAAACGCGCAGGTGGCGGCCCATGAATACCTGCCAGCCACCCGAGAGGCTCGCAGTGGGGGCAAAGCCGCGACAGTCGATCACTGCGCGCGCATCGATGCGCCGTCCGTCGCCGAGTGTCACGCCGCCGGCATCGAGCGAAGCGGCTTCGGCCCCGGTCAGGATCGCGCCTGCGGGAAGTTCGCGGGCCAGCGTGGCGGCAAAGTCCTCGCTCGCCAGCGAGCAATAGCGGCTGGCGAGATGGCGGCTGTGGCCGGGGAAGCTCACGTCGTAGCCGTGGTTCCACGCGGTCTTGCCGAAGGGGGCGAGCAGGGCATCACCACCTGCGGGCAGGTCACTGGCAAACCAGCTCCAGCGATGGTTGCCGCCGGGCTGCGCCCCTGCCTCGATCAATCGCAGCGTCAGATCGGGACGTGCCTGCGTTACCGCGAGCGCGATCAGCCCTCCGGCCAGACCTCCGCCGACAATGGCGATATCGAAGGTATGCCCGGTCATTCCAACTGCGATAGCCGATTGTCATTGCGGAACCAACTCGGTGCGCCGAACATTTCACTTAAAATTCGGGGAGCCCCAATATGTTCAGTAATTCTTTCAAGGCCGGTTCGCTCAAGGCCAGTCTTGCTCTTGCCGCGGCCACCTTGATGTCGGCCGGCGCCAGCGCGCAGGACAGCGATGAGCAGATCGACATGAGCGATACCGCCTTTTCCGGCGACTATCTGTCGGTGGGCGTGGGCGTGGCGGTGAACCCGAGCTACCTTGGCTCGGACGATTACGTTTTCACGCCGCTGCCGATCGTGCAGGGCTCGCTGGGCGGGGTGGGTATCTCTCCGCGCGGCGGCGGACTTGCGCTCGATTTCATTCCTGACGGTGATGGGAAGATCGGCTTCGATCTCGGTGTCGCCGCGCGGCTGCGCGCCAATCGCAACACCCAGATCAAGGACGAAGTTGTCGCCAGTCTCGGCAAACTCGACAAGGCGATCGAAGTCGGCCCCACGGCGGGCGTTACCATCAACAAGGTGCTGCATGGCTATGACAGCCTGACCTTCAGCGCCGATGCTGTATGGGACATCAACGGTGCGCACGATGGCTTCGTTGTCAGCCCCTCGGTGACCTATTTCACCCCACTCAATCGCGGGATGGTGGCCAGCCTTTCGCTGTCGACCGAATATGCCGACGCGAAGTTCCATGATTATTACTTCGCCGTCAGCCCCGCGCAGAGCGTGGCAACAGGTGGCGAGTTGCCCGAGTTTCAGCCCTCGGGCGGCGGTTTTACCCGCGCGGGCGCGACACTGCTGACCGGCATCGACCTCGATGGCGATATCACCAACGGCGGCTTTGGGCTGATCGTTGTTGGCGGCTATTCGCGCGTGCTTGGCGATGCGGCGGATACGCCTTTCACCAGTGTGCGCGGTTCGAAAGACCAGTTCTTCGGCGCCTTCGGGGTCGGCTACACCTTCTGAGCACTGGGGGGCGGAGGATTACTCCTCCGCTTCGTCCTCCTCGATCATCAGGTCGGGCCGAGGCGCAGGGACGGCCGCGGTGCGGTTGCCCGTCTTCAGGTAGGTGTCGAACCATTCCATCATGCGCAGGTTATAGTCGTAGCGCGCGGCCGCCATCGCGTTGCCGTGGCCTTCGCCCGGATACCACACCAGCCGCAGCGGCGTTTCCGGCTTGCGGATCTTGATATTGCGATAAAGCTCGAGGCTCTGCGTGGGGCTGACGCGCGGATCATCCTCGCCGTGCAGGATCAGCAGCGGGGTTTCGGCCTGTCCGGCGTAGGTCACCGGGCTGCGCTCGATGGTGAACTCGTAATTGTCCCAAGGCTGCGCGCGGGCGTGGACGAGGAATTCCTCGTTCGGAATGTCGGTGGTGCCGAGCTTGGAAACCAGGTTGGAAATGCCAACGAACATGACGCCAGCGGCGAATTCTTCCGAATAGCGCGTCGAACTCCAGGCGGTGGCATAGCCGCCGTAAGAGCCGCCGGTCACGCCCACCCGGTTTTCATCGGCCACCAGCTGCTCGACCAGCGCGCGCTTGGCATCGACCAGATCGTCGAACTCCTTGCCCGCCGCATCGGCCTGATGCTGCTTCGAAAAGGCGGTGCCATAGCCGGTCGAGCCACGATAGTTGGGCAGGAACACCGCATAACCCTGGCCCGCCGCCACCTGTCCGGGGTTGGCATAGCTGGTCACCCAGCCGTTGCTCTCGTGCGATTCCGGCCCGCCGTGGACATCGAGGATCAGCGGCGATCCGCCGAGCGGAGGCTCGCCTACCGGTTCGATCAGGATGCCCTCGATTACCTGCCCGTCGCGCGCGGCATAGGTGAGCGTGCGCTGGGTGCCGAAGTCGACCTCCGACAGCCACGGGTTGTGCGCAGTCCAGCGCTCGAACCCGCCGCGCGAGGCGACGAACAGCTCGGACGGATGCGCGGGCGAATTGGCCGTAGCAATCAGGATATTGCCCCCCTGATCGAGCCCGGTCAGGATCAGCTCGCCCGGATCGACATTGCCGAGCACCTCTCCGCTATCCGAATAGTAGCGCAGCACGGATTGCGCGCCGACGTGGATCACGCTGGCGAGCCGCCCGTCGGCCATCCACTCGGCATCGACTGCCGCCTCGGGCGCGCCTTCGTTGAGCGCGGTAAAGTCGCCGGTCGTGGCATCGACGAGGTAAAGCGTGGTCGCCGCCGGATCGTTGGCATCGACCGCCGCGATCATCGACAGCTGGCGTGAATCGGGCGAAATCTCGATATCGCCCAGCTTGCCGTTGGTCTGCACGGTCACGACGCTGTCGTCATAGAGGTTGAGGATATTGGCGCGCAGGCTCGTGTATTCATCGTCGACGAGCGGCGTTGGCGCGGACGTGAACACCGCGAACTCGCCATTGGGGGCAACCTCGAAGCTGTAAACCTCGCCCGGAAGCTCAAGCTGGCGCGGTTCGGCATCAGGTTCTTCGCCAAGGCTTGCCACGAAGACCCGCGAATAGCGCAGCTCTTCCTCGTAGATGCGAGCGTTGAAGCCGGCATCGGACTCGGCTTCGCGCTCGTCGTCCTTGGCGGGGGCGGCGATCAGATAGACCTCGCTGCCCGAAGGCGCGAAGGAATAGGACGTGACATTGGCCCCGTCGATTTCGGCGAGCTTGCGATAGGGCCCGCCATTGACGGGCACGCCCCAAAGCGCGCGCTTTTCGTCCTCGGCGCTCCACAGGAAGGTGACCATCGCTCCATCGGGGGTGAACCCTATCCGCGAAACCTCCATCCCCTCGGGCAGCCAGGCGCGCGCCTGCATCGGGGCATCGGCCAGAAACAGCTCCTGCCGCGCGCCGCCGTTCTCCTCGCCCTTGGTGACATCGGGGCGCGAAAGCGTGGTGTAGGCGATGTTGGTGCCATCGCGCGAAATCGCGATTCCCGCCGTGTATTCGATGCGGGCGACGTCCTGCGGCGTCATCGGGCGGGCGGCGAGCGCGGTGGGCAGGGCAACGCCTGCGGCGAGCGGGAGCGACAGAAGCAGAGCAGCGCGGCGGAGAAGCATGGGGTCGTCCTCGATTCCGGTTTCAGGTGTTAGCAACGGTCATAGCGCGAGGGGCGCTGCTGGCAATGGCCGCCCAGTGCGTAACTAGCCCCGGTCGCTTGGGGGCAGTTCGCGCAAGGGCGCTTCGGGATCGGTTTCAAGCAGCGAAGAGGCCCGGTCCCACCCGCCGCGCAGCCACAGGGCATAGGCTTTCTCGTGCCCCGGAAGCACCAGCGGCATCCGCTCTGCGCCAAGGGCGCGGACTTCGGGGCTGGCGGGCCGGGTGATGAGCGCGAAGCTTGGCACCTCGCTATCCTTCCACAATCCGGCAAAGGCGAACAGCGTCTCGCCCTCGGGTGCGAGCCAGTGGCGCAGGCGGCGGCCTTCGTAGTCGGTCCCCGCGCCCCAGACCATGAAGCTGGTGGCAGGCACAAGGCAGCGGAACTCGCGGTTGCGCAGGTTGCCGATCCAAAACGGGCTATCGGGATTGGCGACGCTGAGCACAGGCCGCGCATTGTAATTGGCGGAGGGCGGCGGCGGCACTCCCCACAGGCGCGGGACCATCCGCCGCGTCTGCCGCGCCGCGCCCGGCCCGGCGACGAACTCGCGCCCCTCGGTGATGATCGGGGCGAACCCGCCGGGCGCGACATGCCCGCCCGCCCACGGGTCATTGCCGCTATAGGCGCCAAAAGGGCGGGCGATGGCGCGGGCATTGGCGTCGAGGCGGAACAGAACAGTCATGGTGTGGCGTGCCGGGTGGGGGCTTTCCGGGCCTTGAACCCTAGGCCGTGTGGACGAATTTGGGAGAGGCTGGAGCGACTTAAATTAGGGAGTGAAGCGGCCAAGGTGTTTGAGGTAAAGCGCACTTGGTTTGCGCCAATGCTCAACCGTTGTGCTCTAGCATTTTCCGGTAGAGGGCGTCTCCGCCCTTAGCCCGTTCAAGGCGTATTTGTCGGTGCGCGATCGAAAGTGCTAGTGGCACTGCGACGAAGCCGATCACACCGGGGATGACTTCGAGATTCCCATAAAAATCATTCCAGAATGCAATAGCATAGATAAACCCGAAAAACATGGCGAAGCCAAAGGCAAGTCGCTCCCTGACTACAGAAGGCTTTCTAATTTGGTATCGACGATGGGCATAGCGCCAGAATGCTCGCCTCCAATTCATCGAGTCTTACTCCCCATGCACATCTGCCCAATGCTTGAAGGATGGCACTTCATCGAGACTTCCGCAAATGGAGCCAAAACCAGAAGCTCGAATTTGTCCACGCCACCTAGACCCTGCGCCCGGCCAGAGGTATCCGCGCTTATGGCTCAATTCACCGACCTTGCCGCCGGCCTGGCGTTCTTTGCCGGCCTGTTTGCTCTCGCGCTTGGCTTTGCGGAATTGCGGGTGCGCGGGTTCTATCTCGAACTGCTGTCCGAATGGGAGCACTCGCCGGGGCTGCGCTTCCTCACCGGTGTCGTCTTCGTGCTGGGCGGCGCGGCGATCTATCTTGCCAACCCTTGGCAGCTGGGCGATCCGCTGACGATGTTGATGACAGCGCTGGGCGGCGCGGTGGTGGCCGCCGGGCTGGCCTTTGTGGCGGTTGGCGAGCGCATGATGGCGCTGGGGCGGCGTTTGGTCGGCGTGCGGGGCCGGGGCTGGGCCTATGCGCTGGTCGGTGGCGGCGTGGTGCTGATCGTCGCCACCTTTGCCCGGATTATCTGACCCGCGCGAACAGCTCCCTATCTTCGTGGGCGATTAGCCTCTATAGAGGCCCCTGCCCCGGGGGAGCGCTGCCTGATCGTATCGAGGCACGGCGCTTGAGAGGGCGGCACGAGCCGCCGACCCGCTGAACCTGATCCGGTTAAGACCGGCGGAGGGAGGGAAGCGGTTTTCTCACCACAGGAAAACGCGGCCTTTTCTCCGGTAACGAGGAGAGAAGTGCATGGCCGATATCAACAGCAAGCTCGAGATCGGTGTAACCACCGGCCCCATCCGGGGTAGCCGCAAGGTCCACGTCGGGCCGCTCAAGGTGGCCATGCGCGAGATCGACCTCGAACCGAGCAGCGGCGAGCCGCCGGTGCGCGTCTACGATACCTCCGGCCCCTATACCGACACTGACGCGACCATCGACATTCAGGCGGGCCTGCCGCCTTTGCGCCGCGAATGGCAGCTCGCGCGCGGCGATGTCGAGGAATATGCTCCGCGCGAAATCAAGCCGGAGGATAACGGCCAGCTTGGGCCGGACCGGTCGGGCGGCGTGCCCCCGTTCCCTACCGCCTTGCGTCGCCCCTTGCGCGCCAAGCCGGGCAAGAACCTGTCGCAGATGTACTACGCCCGGCAGGGTATCATCACCCCCGAGATGGAATATGTCGCTGAGCGCGAAAACCTCGGGCGCGCGAAGCTGAAGGAATACCGCCGCGAGGGGCAGGACTGGGGTGCCGCCATCCCCGACTACGTAACCCCCGAATTCGTGCGCGACGAAGTGGCGCGCGGGCGGGCGATCATCCCCTCCAACGTCAACCACCCCGAGGCCGAGCCGATGGCCATCGGGCGCAACTTTCTCGTCAAGATCAACGCCAATATCGGCAACTCCGCCGTTGCCAGCGACGTGGCGAGCGAGGTCGACAAGATGGTCTGGTCGATCCGCTGGGGCGCGGACACCGTGATGGACCTCTCGACGGGCCGCAACATTCACGACACCCGTGAATGGATCATCCGCAACTCGCCGGTCCCGATCGGCACGGTGCCGATCTATCAGGCGCTCGAAAAGGTCGGCGGCATTGCCGAGGATCTGACCTGGGAGGTGTTCCGCGACACCCTCATCGAGCAGGCCGAGCAGGGCGTCGACTACTTCACGATCCACGCCGGGGTGCGCCTGCCCTATGTGCCGCTGGCGGCCAAGCGCATGACCGGGATTGTGTCGCGCGGCGGCTCGATCATGGCCAAGTGGTGCCTCGCGCATCACAAGGAGAGCTTCCTCTATGAGAAGTTCGACGAGATCACCGAGATCATGAAGGCTTACGACATCGCCTATTCGCTGGGCGACGGCCTGCGCCCCGGCTCGATCTACGACGCCAACGACGAGGCCCAGTTCGCCGAGCTGTACACGCTGGGCGAGCTGACCAAGCGCGCCTGGGAGCAGGACGTGCAGGTGATGATCGAAGGGCCGGGCCACGTGCCCATGCACAAGATCAAGGAGAACATGGACAAGCAGCTCGAAGCCTGCGGCGAGGCCCCGTTCTACACGCTCGGGCCGCTCGTGACCGACATCGCGCCGGGCTACGACCATATCACCAGCGGCATCGGCGCGGCGCAGATCGGCTGGTATGGCACGGCGATGCTCTGCTACGTCACGCCCAAGGAGCACCTCGGCCTGCCTGATCGTGATGACGTGAAGGTCGGCGTGGTCACCTACAAGCTGGCGGCCCACGCGGCGGATCTCGCCAAGGGCCACCCGGCAGCGCAGGTGCGCGACGATGCCTTGAGCAAGGCGCGCTTCGAGTTCCGCTGGCGCGATCAGTTCAACCTCTCGCTCGATCCCGATACGGCCGAGCAGTATCACGACCAGACGCTTCCGGCAGAAGGCGCAAAGTCGGCGCATTTCTGCTCGATGTGCGGGCCGAAGTTCTGCTCGATGAAGATCAGCCAGGAAGTTCGCGAGTTCGCCCGGCTGCAGAACCAGTCGAGCGACGGCTTCGTTGCCGTGGAAGAGGCCGAGAAGGGCATGGAAGAGATGAGCAAGGTCTACGAAGAGACCGGACGCGAACTCTACATGGGTGCAGGCGACCGCGAGCACGATTGACGCTGTGCGACCTTCGTCGGGCGACGCTTGACTTGTGCACGGGGGCGGGCTTGCATCGCCCCCGGTGCATGAGGGGCGATAGAATGAGATCAATGCGTTCGACAGGTCTGGCGCTGGCTGCGGCCAGTCTGACGATAGCGGCCCCTGTTGCGGCCGAGGAGGCCCCGCCGCGCGACTATACCGCAGTCAGCGCCGCAACCGCGCCCGTGGCCGAGGCCTATTTCCAGGCCTATACCTCGCGTGATTGGGATGCGCTCGAAGGGCTGCTGGCCGACAATGCGACCTTTCGCGACCCGACCGCCACGCTCGTTTTCGGCGGGGTAGAATCGGTGGGGCGTGAGGCCATGATGGAGCGGTTCCGCCTCGGCTATGCGGGGATCACACATATGGAATTTACGCCCTTCCGGCAGATCGTCTCGGGTGATGTCGCGCTGGCCGAAGGGGCGCTCCACTGGGGGCTTGACCTTGGCGAAGGCCATACGGTGGACAGCGTCACGCCCATGGTCATCGTGCTGACCCTGGCGGACGGGAAGGTGGTCGAACACCGCGACTACGTGGACTACGCGCCCTTCCTGGCGGCAGTGCGCAAGGCCCGCGCTGCGGGTTAGAGGCGGCGCTGGTTCGGCTCGTCTTTCGTTAGGCTCTGTTCGGCGCAGTCAGTCTCACCAGGTGGTTGGAACCGTTCGGCAGATGAACCATTTTTCCCGAAGGAGCGGCGCATAGTGCGCCGCCCTTTCGTCACGCCGTACGCATGAACGTTCGGCGGGCCCGCAGGAGAATACGATGCCTATCATGCAAAAGGCCCCGCGTGGGGCCGCCATTTTTGTCGCCGGCCTACTTGGTATGACTGCCATGGCCCCGGCTTTCGCCAGCGACGGCGAGGTGCTGGTGAGCCAGTCGCTCGATCACAATGCGGTGGTGATCGAAACTGCCGATCTGGACCTTACCAGCGCCTATGATCGCGACACGCTGCAAATCCGCATCGACAATGCGGCGCGGACGGTGTGCGACATCAATGGCGGCTCCAAGATCGACCGGCTACCCGATGCCCGCGCTTGCTTCAATGACGCGCGCGAGAGTGCCGTTTCGCAGCTGGCAGCACGCGGCGTGCCGGCAAGCGCACTTGCCGGAGGCTAACCGGTTTCGCGCCCCGGTCGCTATCGTGCGATCGGGGCGCAACCAAACGGGTGCACCTGCGTTATCTCATGGCCCCCCTTCCTGAATCGGAGACTGCCATGACGCGCAAGACACCCGCGAACCCTGCCCAAGTTGCGTTCGACAGCTGGATGCTTGGGCTGGAGGCGGCGAACGTCATCTGGCTGCGCTCGATGCGGATGATGGGCGGCGGTGCGTTGGCCGAGCGCGAGGCGAAGCGCATGCTGAGCGAAAAGATCACGGCCGGGGCGAGCTTGCCCATGGCGCTGTGGCCGCTGATGAGTAGCGGCGCACAGCCCGAAGCGGTCGCCAACAAGATGCTGGCGCATTATCGCAAGCCTGTTCGTGCCAACAAGCGGCGCCTGTCGCGTGCGCGCAAGTAACGCGCCGTTTAGCGTTTGCGGACGAACTCGGCGCGCAGCACCAGCCCCTTGATGCCGGGATACTTGCAGTCGATTTCCTGCGGATCGCCGGTCAGCCGGATCGCCTTGATCAGCGTGCCCTGCTTGAGCGTCTGCCCCGCGCCCTTGACTTCGAGGTCCTTGATCAGCGTGACCTGATCGCCATCGGCCAGCACATTTCCTACCGCGTCGCGCACCTCGACCGTGTTGGCCGCAGCCTGCTTGGCCGCCAGTTCGGAAGCCGGCATCCATTCGCCGCTTTCCTCGTCGTACACGTATTCTTCGTCTTCGCCGCTCATGCGTAAATGCTCCCGTTCGCGTGGCTGCGGCCTTGGCAGGAGCGGACTTTGCTGGAAAGAGGCAATCCCCGATCGTCCAGAGGAAATCGTCATGCACCGCGCCGCTGCCAAGCTCGTTCCCGTCGCCCTGTCGTTCCTTATGCTGGCTGCCTGTTCGGGATCGGACAGCGTCGTTCCGGGCAATGCCGAAGACCCAAGGCCGTTCTCGGAGATCGGCGCCGACGAGGAAATGCGCTTTACCGGAACAGAGCCGTTCTGGGGCGGCTCGGTTGTGGGTGAGCGCCTCACCTACACCACGCCCGAGAATATCGACGGCACCGCGATTGCGGTGAGCCGCTTCGCCGGACGGGGCGGGGTGACTTGGTCGGGCATGCTCGACGGCGAGAGCTTCGACCTGATGGTGACGCCGGGCCGGTGTTCCGACGGCATGAGCGACCGGACCTATCCGTTCGTGGCGACCTTGCAACTGGGCTCGCAGCAGCGCGAAGGCTGCGCATGGCGCGCCAGCCATCCGCCTGCCGATCCGGCCCAAAAGCCAGCCCAGCAGCCCGCCTAGAACAGCCCCGGAACCTCGCGTTCGGCGGTGCTGCGCGGCTGCTCGGGCGTAAGCAGGCCGCGCTTGCCCAGGCTTGTGGGCTCGGTCGAAGCGATGGCGTCATCGGTGCTCGTGGCAATCGGCGCACACGAGCGCCCGGCAAGGAAATCGAGCGCGCGGGCAACCATGTTCTCGCGCGGATCGCCCAGCTGAAAGGACAGGTCGTCGTCGGCACGGCAGGTGTTGGGCACGGTGGTGGCCAACCCGTTGAAATACTCACCGTTGCCCTCGGCATTTTCGAGTTTGAAGGTCAGCAGCCGCAGGCGGTCGTCGCAATCGGGCAGGTCGAAGGCCGATTGGCCGACCGGTTTGCCGTAGGTGTTGGACCCGACGAGAGCCATGTTGGTGCCGAGGTAAGGCTGGAGCCCGTTGATCACCAGTTCGCTGGCAGAGGCTGTCGAACCGGTGCCGATGAAGGCAATGCGGGTGGGTGCCACCGACTGCGATCTGCTCACGAACCGGTAGGTCTCGTTCTCGCCCGATTTCGATGGCCGGAAGGCCAGCGTGTAATAGATCTCGCCGACATAGTCGCGCGCGAGCAGGTCACCGAGCACGTCCGACACCGAGAGCGCGCCGCCGCCGTTGTAGCGCAGGTCGACGACGAATTCGGTGATGCCCTGGCTGCGGAAATCGTCGAAGGCAACGCGCATGTCGGCAATGGCCGGTTCGATGAAGGTGCGCAGGTTGAAATAGCCGACCTTCTTGCCGTTATCGTCGATCACCTTCGCGCCATAGCGGTCCGACACCGGATCGAGCGCGAAGTCGGTTTTCGTAAGCGAGACTTCACGCGTGACGCCAGACTGATCGCGCACCCGCAAGACGCGTGTCACACCCGCATCGTTCGGGCCAAGCGCGAGATAAACGGCATAGTCGGGATAGACCGGGTTGCTCGCCATGATCTCGTCGATGGTCTGGAGGTTCGATGGCGACGTGCCGATGGCCAGAATTTCGGTGCCGCGATCGAGATTGGCGCCCAGCGCGGGTGTGTCCTCGAAGGTTTCCGCCACCCATACCCGGCGCGCCGCCGTATCGTAAGACAGGCGGAAGCCGAACCCCGCGCTCGATCCCGAGGAATAGTAGGCGTTCTCTTCCGCGATCGAGGTCAGATAGGTGAAATAGCGATCCTTGTTCTGCGCCCGGGCCGGGGCCACGCGGGCGTCGATATAGTCGTCCAGGTTCGCAAAAGACGCAATCGAGGGATTGGCGAGCAGATCGGGGAAGACATACCATTCGTCGATCACCGCGTCGAAAGCGGCGGCCCGGCTGGTGAGCGAGCATGGCGCGCTGCTTGCGGTCGGAGACGGGGTTGGCGCGCCTGCGCCCGGAGCGGGCGTCGCCGAACTGCCGGAGCCCGATCCACCCCCTCCGCAGGAGGCAAGCATGGCGATACTGGCAAGCGAGGCGACGAAGGGTGAGGCGCGCATGGCGGTAACTTTGCACTCCCGGAGGGGAGGGGCGACCTGCCCCTAAGGGAAAGTGCTAGGTCAGCGGCACGGCGGTGGCAAGCGGAAGAAAGCTGCCCCTGGCGGATCGCGCCGGTGTCTTGCGCGTTGGTGTTCCGCAACGAGGAGAACCTGGGGCTGATCCTTGCGCTTTGGGGGCCAAGTCTTCAGATGGGCCCCGATCCGCCGCAAGCACTCAAGCCCTCCGGAATGAAAGGACCGTCCATGGCAGGAAACACGCGCGCAGAGCTGGCACTGGCGAAACTGGCCAAACCCGAAATCCTCGGCAAGGGTGGCTTCCGTCTTACCTCGGCCGCCTTCAAACAGGGCGAAGAGCTGGACCCGTGCTTCACCTCCGACGAGGAAGACGCGGTCGCCCCGCCGCTCGATTGGACCGCGCCGCCCGCTGAAGCGGCCGAGCTGGTGCTGATCGTTGAAGATCCCGATGCGCCGGGTGACGAGCCGTTCTGTCACTGGCTGGTTTGGGGGCTTGCGCCGCAACAGGGCCAGTTGCTCGAGGGCGAGGTTCCGCCGCGCGTCGGCAAGAACTCCTTCGGCAATTCCGAGTGGGCGCTGCCCGCCCCGCCGCATGGCGACGAGGCGCACGAATACATCTTTCAGCTGTTCGCCCTCGACCTGCCGGTGGCGCTGATGCCGGGTGCTGGCCGGGCAGAGCTGTTCGCGGCGATGGAGGGCCACGTGGTCGCCGCTGCGATGCTCTCAGCCAACTATGCCCGCGCCGAGAGTGATGGCGAGGAAGGCGAATGGGACGATGTCGACATCGATTCGATCGACTTCGACGGCAATTGATGCACTTCGCAAGTGGGCAACCTGTGAAAAACCGGTGGATTACGCACTCAGGCATAGCGACGGCGGGCTTTTGGCCGGGCTAAGCGAATAGTTCCGATTCGAACGGTAAAGGACGTGAGTTAGATTATGGCTGCCAAGAACAACGCGCTGAGCAAGCCGGTTACCCTGTCGCCGGCGCTCGAAGACGTGATCGGCAAAGGCCCGATGACGCGGGCGCAGGTCACCTCGAAGGTGTGGGAATACATCAAGGCCAACAACCTGCAGGATGCCAAGGACAAGCGTCAGATCAATCCCGACGCCAAGCTGGGCGCCGTGATCGGCAACGACCAGATCTCGATGTTCAAGATGACCGCTGCGGTCTCCAAGCATCTGAGCTAAACGCTTCTCCCCCTTTAGGGGCAGAATGAAACCGGGCGCGAAGCGTGAAGGCGTTTCGCGCCCGTTTTCGTGTAAGCCGGTCAGGTCGCCAGCTTGAGGGTGATGACCCCGGCCACGATCAGCGTCACGCCCACATAGCGCATCAGCGAGCCCGGATCGCCATAGACCAGCACGCCGACCGCGAAGGTTCCGGCCGCGCCGATCCCGGTCCACACCGCATAGGCCGTTCCCAGGGGGATTTGCCGCTGGGCGAACCAGAGCAGGGTGCCGCTGATGCCAAGGCAGACGAGTGCCATGGCAAACCCGCCCAGCCGGGTCGAGGGCGACTGGGCCAGCTTCAGGCCCACCGGCCAGCCGATCTCGAAAAAACCAGCGCAAACAAGGGCAAACCACGCCATTGCATCTCCTTTCGGTGTCCAATGCCGGGCCGTCCCGGTCTTGACCTACCCAAGGGGGCGGGAACGTGGTCGCCGCAGGGCTGAGGTAGCGTTTGCTCCGCGCGGTGCAATGGCTGAGCTGCACTTTCACATATCCGAAAGATTCAGCCGGTGGGACAAAGGTCTGTCCCGCGCGCTTTTGCTATGCCATTGTCGCCTCCGATGTGAGCAGGTCCGAACCTGCCCTGATGGAGAGATTACATGGCCACTATCGTCGGCGGCGTCGCCACCTCGCACACCCCCACCATCGCCTTCGCCAAGGACGGCGGCAAGCAGGACGATCCCGTCTGGAAGCCGATCTTCGAAGGCTATGAGCCGGTGCAGGAGTGGTTCCGCGAGAAACAGCCCGATGTGCTGGTCTATATCTACAACGACCACATGACCTCGTTTTTCGACCACTACAGCCACTTCGCGCTGGGCGTGGGCGAGGAGTTCAAGGCGGCTGACGAAGGCGGCGGGCCGCGCGATATTCCCGCGATCAAGGGTGATCCCAAGTTCGCCGAACACGTCGCCCGTGTGATGGTCGCGAACGAGTTCGACCTCAGCTATTTCCAGGGCAAGGGCCTCGACCACGGGGCCTTTTCGCCGCTGTCGGTGATGGTGGACCATGACAAGGAGCACGGCTGGGCGACGAAGATCCTGCCGGTGGTCTGCGGCGTGCTGACCGTCCCGCTGCCCTCGGCGCGGCGGTTCTACAAATTCGGCAAGTCGTTGCGGCAGGCGATCCTCTCCTACCCCGAGGACATCAAGGTCGCCATCGCGGGAACCGGGGGCCTGTCGCATCAGGTCCACGGTGAGGCCTGCGGCTTCAACAATCCCGACTGGGACATGGAGTTCATGGAGCGGCTGGAGAAAGACCCCGAAGGCCTGCTCGACATGACCGTGGCCGAACTTGCGAAGCTCGGCGGCTGGGAAGGGGCCGAGGTAGTGATGTGGCTGATGATGCGCGGCGCGCTCTCGGCTGACGTGGAGTGCACGCACAAGACCTATTTCCTGCCCTCAATGTGCCCGATCGCGACGATGATACTCGAAGAGCGCACGGTCGATGCGCCGGTCGAGGCCCCCGAAGCCACCCGCGCGCGGGCCGACCACGACTATGTCGGGGCCGAGGAGATGGAGGGCACCTATCCCTTCACTATCGCCCGCAGCGTAAAGGGCTTTCGCCTCAACCGCTTCCTGCACTCGCTGACCGATCCGAAGGTGCGCAAGCTGTTCCGCGAGGACGAGGAAGCCGCCTATGAGCAGGCAGGGCTGACCGAGGAGGAAAAGGCGCTGGTGCGCGAGCGCGACTGGATCGGAATGATCCACTATGGCGTGATCTTCTTCATGCTCGAAAAGCTCGGCGCGGTGACCGGCATCGGCAACATCGACATCTATGCCAGCATGAAGGGCCTAACGGTCCCCGAGTTCCAGAAAACCCGCAACGCTGCGATCAACTACGGCGTGGCGGGCAAGGAAGACTGAGCGGGCCAGCAGCTTGCGGCTGGTCGCTCGCTTGGCGATAGGTGGCCGATGTCCTGCGATAGCCGAACCGTTGCCGTCGATGCGCTGTGTCTGCCCGATCTGCCCGCCGCGCTGGCGATTCAGGCCGAGGCCTATCCACCTTTCCTGCGCGAAGGCGAGCGCGCCTTTGCCAGCCGGATTGCGCTGAGCGCCTCCTATTGTCTGGCTGCGCGGCGGGACGGGCAGCTGCTGGGCTACCTGCTGGCGCATGGCTGGCGGCGGCAGTCACCGCCAGCGGTGGGTGCTATCCTTGGCGATGGCGGGCCGAGCGAGGTGCTGTTCCTGCACGATCTGTCGGTCTCGGCCGCCGGGCGCGGCCTTGCGATTGGCCGCCAGCTGGTCGAGCGTGCGTTTGCGCTGGCGGCGCAGGATGGGCTGCGCACGGCGGAGCTGATCGCGGTAGAGGGGGCTGCGGGGTATTGGAGCAAGCTTGGCTTTTTGGAGGAACCGGTTTCGCGCGAGTTGGCGGAGAAGGTCAGGGGTTATGGCGAGACCGCTTGCTGGATGACGAGGGCGATTGGTGAGGGCGGAGCGGGTAGCGGCGGCTAACGACCCCATTGCGGAAGTTGGAGTATCAGCGCGGGGACCGTGTCGGCTTCACCCGCACTTCGGCAATCGATGTGACCATGGCTGCGCCTCCGCTCCAGATGTCACTAGCTTAGAGGGCTGCCACCTTGGGCATAGGATCACCGCCCGAGTCTTCCGCGCCCTTATGCTGGATGGAAATGCGCGTGCCCGGTTTTCCATCCGATATGGTGGTCTTGGCTTGCAGCTGACGCGCGAGGGCTTCGACGATATTGGTCCCTAGACCTGCAACGGCTTTCGGTTTGTTCAAAACCGGCATCCCGACGCCGTCGTCCTCTACTTCCAGCGTCCATCCGCTGCCATTTGTAACGTAACGGACCTTGATTATCCCGCCTTGATCGACGGGGTAAGCATGCTTGAGCGAGTTGATTACCAGCTCGGTGACGATCAGCCCAAGGCTCACAGAGTTGGCCGAGGTCACGCTGCTTCCATCCATTACGTCGACTTTGATCTTCAGGATGTCTGGGTCTGCGATCATCGAAATGCCGATGCTCTCGCAAAGCTGCTCCAAGTAAGGGCGCAACTTGACATCGCCCGGTCCCGATTGTGAAAGCTGCTTCTGGATCGTGGCAATCGACATGACGCGGTTCTGGGCCATTTGCAGGTGGCTGCGCGTCTCGTCGTTGCTGACCCGGCGCGCCGATTGCATGAGCACCGATGCAATGATCTGGAGGCTGTTGGCCACGCGATGCTGCAGTTCCTGCATGAGCATCACGTTATTGGCGATCAGGGCTTCCATTTCCTTCTCGGCAGCCTTGGCTTCCGTCGTATCGACAACCGTCAAGAGGAGACGGATGCCTAGCGAACCTTCATATTCGAGCCTGTGTGCCGACAGCTTGAGCGATCGTTCCACGTGGCCCTTGGTCGCGGGAAGCAACATTTCATAGTCTTTGATATCTGCGCCACCCGAACCCGTCGCCCGCAAGAGCGACTTGAGGCGGGCGACATCCCACTCTCCATCGCCCATATCCAGGATGGAGCTGCCGGGAAGCGTTGCGCAGTCGACCCCGAAAGCGCGGCAAAAGGACAGGCTGGCGGCGATGATTGTGAGGCTCTCGTCCAGCATGATGAGGGGCGTGTTCGAGTTCACGACCATCGCCTCGGCAAGACTGGTGACCGGATCGGAAGCTGGCATTGGTGGAGGGGGCATGGATACCCCTTTCCTATGTGGACCGGCACAGCGCAAATTGCGGGTAATTCCGGGTCTTTCGGCATTGGCGAGTCGCAGAGAGCCGACTAGCAGATAATAGCTCTCAACAGTTTGTAGCACCTTAACCCGGTATTGGCCAACTTATCGTTAGAACCAAACCGCAACAGACGGGTGCTGTTGCCAGCTAGTGGGCCTATCTAGGAAGTGGCGCTTGGTCCGCCATGGGAGAAGTCCGTTAACTACCCCATTTCAGCCATCCATAGTCCCGATAAACTCAGCCTGAGCGGGTGTGGGACTAACTGCGCTCGCAACAATTTGACCGAGCGCAAGGCAATTTCATGCCGTTCGCTGCATAGCTAGCGACACTGGGAGAACTGCGATGACTGAAGAAGGGGCGCCGCCGAGGCCGGTGCCGACGGTCTGCAACAAGCTCGAATGGAGCGACCTGCGCGCGGCGCTGGCCGCTGGCGCGCGCGACTTCCTCGCCTGTCCGCAGTTCGGGCTGTTCTTCGCAATCATCTACGTCATCGCCGGAAACCTGATGTCGCACGCGCTGGTGACCGGCGGCGGGGGCAGCTGGATCTTTGCCGCAGCGGCGGGCTTTCCCTTGCTTGCTCCGTTCACGGCCGTCGGGCTTTACGAGGCGAGCCGCCAGCGCGAACGGGGCCAGCGGGCGAGCTGGCCGCAGGTGCTCGGCGCGCTGCGCGGGCAGGGCGATGACCAGCTCCTGATGATGGGCGGGTTCCTGTTCGTCGGCTTCAGCTTCTGGATGATCCTTGCCCACGGCATCTTCGCGATCTTCATGGCCGAATCGGGCATCGGCACCCATTCGCTCGACCTGTTCACCACGCCCGCAGGCCTTGCCATGATGGTGGTTGGCGGGGCGGTGGGGGCCGTGGTCGCCTATGTGTTCTTTGCCTTTACCGTGGCCAGCCTGCCGATGCTGGTCGACCGCGAGGTCGACTTCCTCACCGCGACCTTCGCCAGCCTGCGCCTTGTCGGACAGCACAAGGCGGTGATGCTCGGCTGGGCGACGATCGTGGCGGTGCTGCTGACGCTGGCGTTGTTGCCGTGGTTCCTCGGGCTGCTGGTGGCGCTACCGGTGCTCGGCCATGCGACATGGCATCTTTACCGGCGGGCCATCACCTTTGCGACCTGACCGCGCGCGGCCAGCCTGTTCGTCCTTTCCTACAGCGGGTGAACCGTGCTTTCCCTCCTGGCATGACCTCGAAAATCTTCCAAGCTGTCAGAGCGTTAGCGCGCCACAGGCCGGCCCAGAGATTTTCACCCAGGACACTGTCACACCTGTCACACCTTGACCGGGCGCAAGGACGCTGCCGGGCGGGCGGCTTAGCTCCCGGCAAGAACCGGCCCGGTCGCCTTGGTGCGCGGGCGGCAGTGGAGAGTGCTCACATGGCCCAGATCGTCGGCGGCTTTGCCGTCTCGCATACCCCTACCATCGCCTTCGCGCAGGACGCGGGAAAGCAGGACGACCCGGTGTGGAAGCCGATCTTCGACGGGTTCGAGCCGGTCAGGCAATGGCTGGCCGATACCAGGCCCGACGTGATCGTCTACGTCTACAACGACCACATGACCTCGTTCTGGATGCAGCACTACTCGCACTTCGCGATCGGCATCGGCGAGGAGTATGCAGCCGCCGACGAGGGCGGCGGCCCACGCAAGATCCCGCCGATCAAGGGCGACCCCGAGTTCGCGCAGCACCTCGCCTTCGGCATGGTGGCCGACGATTTCGATCTCTCCTACTGGCAGGGCATGGGGCTTGATCATGGCGCCTTCTCGCCATTGTCGGTGCTGCTGCCGCATTCGGACGAAGAGGGCTGGCCGTGCAGGATCGTGCCGCTGCAATGCGGTGTGCTCGAACTGCCGATCCCGCGCGCACGGCGGTTCTGGAACTTCGGGCGCTCGCTGCGCCGCGCGATCCAGAACTACCCGGCAGACATCAAGGTGGCGATTGCGGGCACCGGCGGCCTGTCGCACCAGGTCCATGGCGAGCGCTGCGGGTTCAACAATGTCGAGTGGGACCACGAGTTCATGGACCGGCTGGCCTCCGATCCGGAAAGCCTGCTCGATATCCCCGTGGGCGAGCTGGTGAAGCTCGGCGGCATGGAAGGCGCCGAGATCGTGATGTGGATGCTGATGCGCGGCGCGCTCGCTCCGAAGGTCAACGAGCTCCACCGCAGCTTCTTCCTGCCCTCGATGACTTCAATCGCCAGCATGGTGTTCGAGGATGCCGAACCCGATCCCTCGCCTGAGAGCACGGAGGACTATGCCAAGCGCATCTACTGGGATGTCGCCCCGGCGCTGGAGCTGGAAGGCACCTATCCGTTCACGATCACGCGCAGCGCCAAGGCCTGGCGGATCAACAACTTCCTGCACTCGATCGTAAAGCCTGAGTTCCGCGCCCGCTTTACCAGCGACTTCGAGGCGCTGGCCGACGAATATGCGCTGACCGAGGAAGAGAAGACGATGATCCGCGATCTCGATTGGATCGGCATGATCCACTACGGGGTGATCTTCTTCAATCTGGAGAAGCTCGCGCCGGTGGTGGGGCTGGGCAATATCGACGTCTATGCCGCGATGAAGGGTATGAGCGTCGAGGAGTTCCAGAAAACCCGCAATGCCGCGATCAACTACTCGGTCGAGGCCGAGCCTGCGAATTGATCGTGCGCGGCTATCGGCCTCGGCGGGTGAAGGGCCAGTCGGTCACCTTGGCGGTCCACAGGGCGAGCCAGATCAGCAGCGGCTGCGCGATCATGCGCGGGACGTGGTAGGCAAGGCCCAAGCCATGGTCGGGCCGGGCAAGGTCGATCAGCATGTGGTTGATGTTGGCAGGCCACACGCACAGGGCATAGAGCGCAAGGCCCACACCTGCCGCCTTGCGCAGCCATGGCCCGAACGGCTGCGCCAAAGCGACCGCGCCGGCTACCTCGGCAAGGCCGGTCCAGTAGATCACCTGCAGCGGGTAGGGCACCCAGCCGGGTATGATCGCGAGGAAGGTAAGCGGTGTGGTGAGATGGAAGTACCCCGCCGCCAGATAGAGCAGCACCAGAAGCCAGCGCAGGATCGTTCTCGTCATGCGTGAGGACATGCCTTGCTCTTTGCTGGCTCACAAGCGTCATTGTGCCTTGCAACATAAACCGAGATGCGATGATATGCCGGGATACCACATAGGAGGTCGCATGTCTGTTTCCCGCCTGATGCTCGCCGCTTCGCTGTTCGCGCTTTCGCTTCCCGCCACGGCGCAGACCCCTGAAGAAACGGCGGCCGCCGCGCTTGAAGAAGCGCCGGTGTGGGACGGGCATAACGACGTTCCCGGCCAGCTGCGCGGTCGGTTCCACAACGTGATCGGCGATTTCGACTTCACCCACACGCTCGAGGGCGAGCACTGGACCCCCGGCGAGATGCACACCGACATCGCGCGCCTGCGCGAAGGCAAGGTCGGGGTGCAGTGGTGGTCGGTCTATGTCTCGGCCAGCCTTGAAGAGCCGGTTGCGGTGCAGACCACCATCGAACAGATCGACGTGCTCAAGCGCCTGATCGCCGAGAACGCCGATGACATGGCGCTGGCGCTCACCTCAGCCGATGTCGAATCGGCGCTCGCCGAGGGCAAGATCGCGGGGATGATCGGCATGGAAGGTGGCCACTCGATCGGCTCAAGCCTGGCGGTGCTGCGCCAGATGTACGACCTCGGCGCGCGCTACATGACGCTCACCCACTCGTCGAATACCAGCTGGGCCGACAGCGCTACCGATGATCCCGAGCATGACGGTTTGACCGAATGGGGTGTGAAGCTGGTGCAGGAAATGGCGCGTCTGGGAATGATGATCGACCTTAGCCACGTCAGCGAAGCGACCATGATGGACGCACTCGACGCGACTGACGCGCCGGTGATGTTCAGCCATTCAGGCGCGCGGGCGGTAACGGGACATGCGCGCAACGTGCCCGACGCAGTGCTGCGGCGGCTGCCAGAGAATGATGGCATCGTGATGGTGGTGGCTCTGCCCGGCTATATCAGCGAGGCCCAGCGTGAGCGCAACGCCAACCGCGCGGCCGAAAAGGCGCGGCTGGAATCTCTCAATCTCGGCAATCCAGCGGCGGTCGAAGCCGGACTGGTAGTGTGGGAGGAAGCCAATCCCATGCCTGATGCGACCATTGCCGACATGGCCGACCATATTGACCACATCCGTGATCTGATCGGCATCGACTACATCGGCATCGGCGGCGATTACGACGGTATGGCGAGCGGCCCTGTCGGGATGGAGGATGTCACGGGCTATCCCGAATTGTTCATCGAACTGGCGCGGCGCGGATACTCGCAGGAGGACCTCGAAAAGATCTCCAGCGGCAACATGATGCGGGTTCTGAAGAAGGCCGAAGCCTATGCCGCCAGCATGGCCGCCGTGCCGCCGATCGAGACGCCTACGAACTAGTCTCCTCGGGCAAGATCGTCGGAATTGGTCTCAGGCTGCGACTCGGGCAAGACCCCGTGCGTGGCCGCTGCCACTTCTTCAAGCTCGCTTTCGCTCATGCGCTCGTAGAAGGTGCGAGCCACGCCATCCAGCCGGGATGCGTCCGCCTTGCCGCGCTTGGCGGCAAGGGCTTCACCGGCGGCCTCCTGTCGTGCTTGCGATTGTTGGTTCATCAGCCTCTTGCCTCGATTTCGGAGCCTAGCTTCAGGACCTGGCTGCCATCGTCCTGTTTGATCAGATAGGCCGGGTTGTCCGCATCACCCTTGCGCGTAATCTCGCTCCCCTTGAGGGTGCGAGTCACTTCGCATTCGAACCGTTCCGCGATCTGGCCTTCCCCTGTGCCGTTGCCCCACGACCATGTCACGTACTGGCCGCTTCTGAAGCTGTTGGCATTGCTCACGATATCAGGCCAGCGCCGGGATGATCCAGATGATGGACATCGCGATCACTGCAAGAACAAGACTGATGCCCAGAACCCAACGAACGGTGTTGGGCGCTGTACCCCCGCGCGCATCGTCGGTTTTCATGTGGAGCTGCTGATCATCGTTCTGCATTTTGCTGCCTTTCGATTGTGTTCTTACCAGAACTACGCACGCAGGCCCCGGCTGGTTCCGCCTTAACCCGGATCGATGCGCCCCAGCATGCGAAAGAAGAACGCGGTCGACCAGCCCAGCATGATCACCCCGATGATGCTCTCAAACGCGCCCACCAGCCGCCAGTCGGTGGTCACATGAACATCCGAATAGCCTACTGTCGAATAGGAGATAGACGAGAAGTAGATCGCCGCCTCGAGCGTCTCGTTGGCGCCCACGGCAAGGTAGGTGAGGGCAAACAGCCAGATCTCCAGCCCGTGCAACGTCACCAGCGAGAGGACGATAAACAGGGTGAAGGCCACGCCGCGCAGCGACAGCGCATCGGTGTGCTGCATGCGCTCGATCGAGCGTTCGGTGCGCAGCGCGCGGCTGAGGCTGAACAGGCCGAAGCCGTGGATCACGATGGTGGCGACCACCAGCGCCGTCGAAACGACGAATTCGATCCACAGGCTTGCGGCCATCGGCTCTCCTCAGGCGCGGCTAGTCGCGCAGCAGTTCGTTGATCCCGGTTTTCGAGCGGGTTTGCGCGTCGACCGTCTTCACGATCACCGCGCAATAGAGGTTGGGGCCGGGCGTCCCGTCGGGCAGCGGCTTGCCGGGCATGGTGCCGGGAACAACTACGGCATAGGGCGGCACCTCGCCCATGTGCACTTCGCCCGTGGCGCGGTCGACGATCTTGGTCGAGGCGCCGAGATAGACGCCCATCGAGAGCACCGCGCCTTCGCCCACGCGCACGCCCTCTGCCACTTCCGAGCGGGCCCCGATGAACGCGCCGTCACCGATGATCACCGGCCCGGCCTGCAGCGGCTCGAGCACGCCGCCGATCCCCGCGCCGCCCGAGATATGCACGTTCTTGCCGATCTGCGCGCAGGAGCCGACGGTCGCCCAGGTATCGACCATGGTGCCCTCATCCACGAAAGCGCCGATGTTCACGAAGCTCGGCATCAGCACCACGTTTTTGCCGATGAAGCTGCCGCGGCGCACCACGGCGCCCGGCACCACACGGAAGCCGGCATCGGAGAACATGTTGTCGCCCCAGCCGGCGAACTTGCTCGGCACCTTGTCGAAAGCGGGCGCGCCGCCCGCACCGTTCTCGATCACGACGTTGTCGCGCAGGCGGAACGAGAGCAGGACGGCCATCTTCAGCCACTGGTTGACCTGCCAGCCGCCATTCCCATCGGGCTCGGCGACGCGGGCGGCGCCGCTGTCGAGCAGTTCTAGCGCCTGGTTCACGACCTGGGCCACCTCGCGGCTGGCGGGGGTGACATTGGCGCGGTCTTCGAAGGCAGCTTCGATGGCGGACTGGAGTTCGGCGGTCATGCAGCGTGTTCCTCGTGTCTGTTTGCCAGCGCGGCTAGCCGCTCGCCTTGCGCGAGACAAGTCAGCGCATCAATTCGCGCGCAAACTCGATCAGGCCGCGCTGCCGCTCTCGCTTCAGGCGTTCGGCCTGGAGAATGGCGCGTACCTGCTCGAAGCAGGCTTCGACGTTCTCGTTCACCAGCACGTAGTCGTAAGCGTCCCAATGGCTGATTTCGGCCTTTGCGCGGTCCATCCGGCCGCGGATCACCTCGTCGCTGTCGGTCCCGCGTGAACGCAGGCGGTGTTCGAGTTCGCCAATGCTCGGCGGTAACAGGAACACCGAGACCACGTCCGGCCCGGCGGCCTGCGACAATTGCTGCGCGCCCTGCCAGTCGATATCGAACAGGTAATCCTGCCCGACAGCGAGGCCTTCGGAAATCTGCGCGCGTGGTGTGCCGTAGCAGTTGCCGAACACCTCGGCCCATTCGAGAAAGTCGCCAGCTTCGACCATGCGGTCGAATTGGGGCCGTTCGGTAAAAAAGTAGTCCTGTCCCTCCTTTTCGCCGGGGCGAATCGGGCGGGTGGTGACCGACACCGACATGGCGAGGCTCTGCTCGGCGGCAAGCAGCTTGCGTGCGATTGTGGTCTTGCCTGCGCCCGATGGCGAGGAGAGGATGAACATCAGGCCGCGGCGCGGCAGGGTCTCGGATTCGGCCATAGGCGCTTCTGGCGCAAGCCGCCCCAGCCGATCAAGCCCGTATCATGGGTGTGCTTTGCCTAATTGCCCGCTCGTCCACGGATAAGGGCATTTGCGACGATAGCGGCGCCGATCATCATGGCGCCCGGAACCGACTTTTTCGCGACATATTTGGCGCCGAGCAGGCCGACCCTTCGAGTCGGGCTCGACTTGAGCAGCTTGCGGTCGCTCTCGGTCTGTACGATCTTGCCCTTCTCGAGCATCTGAACGACGAAATTGCGTAGCAGTGCGGCAATGACAACGATCAGGATTTCGGCAATGACCGGGTGGGTAATGGGCTTGCCAACTTCGGCTTCGGCGGTGCGCTTGGCTTTGGATTTGCGGGTCATATGTCCAGTCTAACGCATAACTGGCACAAATGGTCCTATTTCTTGCGGCCGAAATCCACGGTGACGACGTTCGAACCGTCTTCGCTCTTGGCGATGGGCTCGCCCGTCTCGTCTGTCTCCGTGGCCTCGCCCTCGGCGGGCGAGGTTTGCTCGAAATCCTCGATTGCCGCCTGGAACTGCAAGCCGAAATCCACCGCAGGATCGACGAATGCGGTAATCGCGGAGAAGGGGATGACCAGTTTCGAAGGAATCTGGTTGAAGCTGAGGCCCACCGAAAAACCGTCTTCGCCCACCGACAAATCCCAGAACTTGTTCTGGAGCACGATCGTCATCTCGTCGGGGAAGCGTTCGCGCAGCGCCGAGGGGATATCGACCCCGCTCGCGGCGGTCTTGAAGGTGATGTAGAAATGGTGGCCACCGGGCAGTTCGCCGCCGGATTCTTCCACCGAGCCCAGAACCCGGCCGACAACCGCGCGCAGGGCTTCCTGCACGATTTCGTCGTAGGGGATCAGGCTGTCAGGCGCTTCGTCGCTCATGGAAGGCTAGGTGACTATGGGCGCGCCCAAGGTCAAGTCGCAAAGCGCTCGCAATTGTGGGATATCTTGCACCTGTGGCACAGCGGCCTATAGGCGAGGCCCATGCGCACAGGCCGGATAGAGCGAACCACGAAGGAAACCTCCATTGCCGTCGAGGTATGTCTCGATGGCACGGGAAGCTATGACATTTCGACCGGGATCGGCTTTCTCGATCATATGGTGGAGCAGTTCTCGCGCCACTCGCTGATCGACGTTACGCTGAAGGTGCAGGGCGATCTCCACGTCGATCAGCACCACACCACCGAGGACAGCGCCATCGCGCTCGGTCAGGCGTTGGCGGAGGCGCTCGGCGACAAGGCCGGGATCGGCCGCTATGGCGAGGCGCACTCGCCGATGGACGAGACGCTGGCGCGGGTCGTTGTCGATATTTCGGGCCGTCCGTGGCTCGAATGGAAGGCCCGCTTCACGCAGGAAAAGCTGGGCGAGTGGGACACCGAGCTGATCGAGCACTGGTTCCAGTCGGTGGCGCAGGCGGCGGGTCTGACGCTGCATTGTCAGGTGCTTTACGGCACCAACAATCACCATATTTGCGAAGCGCTCTACAAGGGTTTTGCCCGCTCCATGCGGCAGGCGGTCGAGCTGGATGCGCGCAAGAACGGCGCGATCCCGAGCACGAAAGGGCAGCTTGGTGGGTAACAGGGTTGCGCTCATCGATTACGGCGCGGGCAACCTTCACTCGGTTCACAACGCGCTGACCGCTGCCGGAAGCGAGTTCATCACCGTGACCGACGACCCGGAATTCGTCCGCGGAGCGCAGCGTATCGTCCTGCCCGGTGTCGGTGCGTTCAAGGCCTGCCGTGACGGGCTGTTCGGCATTCCCGGCATGGTCGAGGCGCTGACCGAGCGGGTGATCGAGCAGGGCGTCCCCTTCCTCGGCATCTGCGTGGGGATGCAGCTACTGGCCGACCGCGGGCTCGAATTCGGCGAGACGCCGGGGTTGGGCTGGATCGCGGGCGAGGTCGAGAAGATCGAGCGGACCGATCCGGCCATCCGCGTGCCGCACATGGGCTGGAACGACGTGGCGCTTACCCCGCATCACGGCGACCATGACCTGCTCGAACCGGGCGAAGCCTACTTCCTTCATTCCTATCACTTCGCGCCCGAAAACGGCCAAGATGTCGCCGCCATGACGGATCACGGCGGCGGACTGGTGGCTGCCGTGGCGCGCGACAATATCATCGGCGTGCAGTTCCATCCGGAAAAGAGCCAGCGCTATGGGCTCGACCTGCTCGCCCGCTTTCTGGAGTGGAAACCGTGAACGCCCCTCTCCCAGCTTCGCTAGCCTGCAAGCAGGCAAGCTGCGCTAACCCTCTCCCCGCACGGGGAGAGGATACGAAGGCTTGGCGAGGAACGAGTATAGCCGCAGTTGGAGAGGGGGTTGCTGCCCGATGATCGTATTCCCTGCCATCGACCTCAAGGCCGGACAGGTCGTGCGCCTTGCCGAAGGTGATATGGACCGCGCGACCATCTATGGCGACAACCCTGCCGCGCAGGCGATAATCTTCGCCGAGGCCGGGGCCGAGTTTCTCCATGTGGTCGATCTCGACGGCTCCTTCGCGGGCCGGGCGGAGAACCGCGAGGCGGTCGAGGCGATTGTCGCGGCGTTCCCCGGCCATGTCCAGCTCGGCGGCGGCATTCGCGATGCGGCGGCGGTCGAGGGCTGGTTCAATCTTGGCGTTTCGCGCGTGGTGATGGGCTCGGCGGCGTTGAAAGACCCCGAATTCGTCAAAGAAATGGCGAAGGAATCGGAGAACGGCATCGTCGTCGCGGTCGATGCGCGCGATGGCATGGTCGCGACCGAGGGCTGGGCCGAGGTGTCCGACGTGCCGGTGCGCGATCTCGCCCGCCGGTTCGAGGATGCGGGCGTGGCCTCGCTGCTGTTCACCGACATTGGTCGTGATGGTTTGCTCAAGGGCTGCAATATCGAGGCGACCGTGGAACTGGCGCGCAGCGTCGATATCCCGGTGATCGCGTCGGGCGGTGTGAAGGGGCTCGACGATATTCGCATGCTGGCGGTCCACGCCGATGACGGGATCGAGGGCGTGATCACGGGCCGCGCGCTGTATGAGGGGCGGCTCGATCTGGCGGCGGCGATCCAGATGGCGGAGCGGGCGTGAGTGCACTGGGCCTAATCGCTACTGCCCTCGCAATCGCCTGTACGGGCATTCTGGTGCATGACCTTTGGCATCGGCGAACGGCTTTTGCCCAATTCACCGCAGGCCGGAGCGCTCACCCGGGCCTGTTCAAGCTCGGCATAGCGGCCTGGTGTGCCTGTCTGCTCGGCTCTTCGATCGTCGTGGTAGAGGAGCTGGGGCGTGAGGCCTGCGAGGGCGCCGATCCTTGCACGATAATCATTGAGGCTCCGAAACCATGACCGTCCGCATCCGCGTCATCCCCTGTCTCGACGTCGCCGATGGCCGCGTGGTCAAGGGCGTGAACTTCGTCGACCTCAAGGACGCCGGCGATCCGGTCGAACAGGCGCAGGCCTATTCCGAGGCTGGGGCCGACGAGCTGTGCTTCCTCGACATCTCCGCCAGCCACGAAGGGCGCGGCACTCTGCTCGACATTGTGAAGCGCACCGCCGAGGTATGCTTCATGCCGCTTACCGTGGGTGGCGGAGTGCGCACGGTGGAAGATGCGCGCGCGCTGCTCTTGGCGGGGGCGGACAAGGTCGCGGTCAATTCCGCCGCCGTCTCGCGCCCCGAAGTGGTTGCCGACATTGCCGAGAAGATGGGCAGCCAGTGCATCGTCGCCTCGGTCGACGCGCGTTGGAACGAGGACCATTATGAGATCTACACCCATGGCGGCCGCCGCCCCACCGGGATTAACGCCATCGACCACGCGGTGAAGCTCGCCAATCTCGGCGCGGGCGAGCTGCTCGTCACCAGCATGGACGGTGACGGCACGCAGAAGGGCTACGACCTCAAGCTGACCCGCGCCATCGCCGATGCCGTCTCGGTGCCGGTCGTCGCCTCGGGCGGAGTGGGCAATCTCCAGCACTTGGTCGAAGGCGTGACCGAGGGCGGGGCGAGCGCGGTGCTGGCCGCCAGTATTTTCCATTTCGGCACCCATTCGATCGCCGAGGCCCATGCGGCCCTGCGCGCTGCGGGGCTCCCCGCACGCGGCTGACGGTCCTGAAACGGGACAGGCTGTTCATAATGGTTGAAAATCGGTTAAGATTGCTGCCTTAGCGCAGCCATGACGTCCCGCCTTCTCGCTTCTGCCATGATTCTGGTTGCCATTCCGGCGGCTGCGCACGCGGTTGATGCCGTGCCGGTGGATGAGGCGTCGAGCACCCTGCTCTTCGCGCTTGGTGCGGCCGGTGTGCTGATCGGGCGCCATGCCGCCATGCGCGGCCGCCACCGGCGCGACGACTGATCGCCGTCAGAACCCACCAGCTCGCCGCACGCTCTGCTTGACGGCGCGGCCACGGCTCGCGCATGGCTCGCGCCATGGAAACGCTTGCTCGTCTTGAACAGACCATCGCCGCTCGCCGCGCCGCTTCGCCCGACGCGAGCTACGTCGCGAAACTTCACGCCAAGGGGCTGGAGAAGATCGCGCAGAAGGTCGGCGAAGAGGGCGTCGAGACCGTCATCGCCGCGCTTGCGGGCGAGCGGAAAGAACTGATCGGCGAGGCGGCGGACCTGCTCTTTCACCTGTTGGTGCTGCTTGGCGCGAAGGACGTCGCGCTGGAAGAGGTTCTGGCCGAACTCGATCGGCGCGAGGGCGTGAGCGGCCTCGCCGAAAAGGCAGCGAGGAGCGAGTAATGACAATCGACGCAACCCAGCCCTATGACGATACGAACATCTTCGCGAAAATCCTGCGCGGGGAGATTCCGAACAAGACCGTCTACGAAGACGAACACGCGCTCGCCTTCCACGATATCGATCCGAAGGCGCCAATCCATATCCTGGTGATCCCCAAAGGGGCCTACGTCAGTTGGGACGATTTCTCCGCCCGCGCGAGCGAGGCCGAGATTGCCGGGTTTGTCCGCGCAGTGGGGCACGTGGCGCGCGATCAGGGGCTGGTTGAGCCGGGCTACCGCCTGCTTGCCAATGTGGGAGCGCACGGCGGGCAGGAGGTGCCGCATCTTCACGTCCACCTGTTCGGCGGCGCGCCGCTCGGCCCGATGCTGGCCCGCTAAGCTGCCGATGGTCGAGCTGCCTTTGCCAGCCAGCGGGCGCATCGTCGGCCCCTGCCACTACTATGCCCTGCGCGTGTTCTACGAGGATACCGACCTTTCGGGCATCGTCTATCATGCGAACTATCTGAAGTACTGCGAACGCGCGCGTTCGGACTTGCTCGACCTGCTCGAAGTCGACCAGCGCGCGGCGCTGGAGGCGGGCGAGGGCGCCTATGCCGTGGCCGATGCCGAAATCGGCTGGAAGCGACCGGCCAGGCTCGGTGACGGCCTCTTGGTGGAAACGCGCGCAACCAGCTTGCGTGCTGCCAGCGTCCGCATGTATCAGCGCATTCTGCGTCCGTCGGCAGTTGCGCCGACCGCTCTGGAGAGTGCCGAAGTTCTGGCCGAGGTGAATCTTCGCATCGGCTTTGTTTCCCCCGATGGTCGTCCGCGCCGCCAGCCCGATGAATGGCGCGCGAAATTTGCCCGGTTCGCCGGGGCCGAAGAATCCTAAGGAAGAGTCTGTAAATGACCACGCTTTCGCTGCTTGCCGCCACCAGCATCTCCGCGCCGACCCGGCTCGACCCGCTGCAGCTGTTCCTCGATGCCGATATCGTGGTGCAGGCGGTGATTATCGGCCTGCTGCTGGCTTCGATCTGGGTCTGGGCGATCATTATCGGGTTCTCGCTGCGGCTGGCCGGGTTGCGGCGCAAGGCGACTCATTTCGAGGACGATTTCTGGAGCAACGACAATCTCGATGCGCTGCTCGATGCGCGGCGGCGCAAGGAAAGCCCCTCGGCGCGGGTCGCCTATGCGGGGGTGGCCGAATATCGCCGCACGCAGAAGGCGGGCCTGAGGGACCGTGAAGGCGCGCGCGAGCGGATTGCGATGGCGATGCAGGGGCAGGTTGCCGAAGAGGCTGACGGCCTTGCCGCTCGGCTGGGCTTTCTGGCCACCACAGGCGCGGTTGCACCATTTGTGGGCCTGTTCGGCACCGTCTGGGGCATCATGAACAGCTTCTTCTCGATCGGGCAGCAGCAGAACTCGTCGCTCGCCGTGGTGGCGCCGGGCATTTCGGAGGCGCTGTTCGCCACCGCCATCGGCCTGTTCGCGGCCATTCCCGCCGTCATCGCCTACAACCGGTTTAGCGGGAAGGTCGGGCTGTTCGAGGCGGCCTTGCAGCGCTTTGCCGACCGCGTGAGCAGCGAAATCGGCCGCGAGATGGAATCGATCTGATGGCGATGGGCGTCCTCAAGCACAGCCGAGGGCGGGGGCGTTCGACGCGCCGCGCGCCGATGGCGGAAATCAACGTTACACCGTTCGTCGATGTGATGCTGGTGCTGCTCATCATCTTCATGGTTACCGCCCCGATGATGGCGAGCGGTGTGCCTATCGACTTGCCCGACAGTCGGGCCGAAGCGCTTGACCAGACGCCCGACCAGATCACCGTTTCGATCGACCGTGAGGGCTTCGTCTATATCGACGATGTGCTGGTCGAGCCGGGCACGTTGCCCACGGCACTCGAATCGATTGCCGGCGCGCCGGGATCGGAACGGCCGCTGGTGACCTTGCGCGCGGATCGTGGCATCGACTGGGGCCGCGCGATTGCGGTGATGGGCGAGCTGAACCGGGCGGGCTTCACTGCCATCTCGCTCGTCAGCAACAGTTCAGCCGAAGCCCCATAGCCCGGATCGCTTATGGCCCAGAACGCCACCTTGACCCGTGAAGAATATGTCGGCCTTGGCGCAGCCGTGGTGCTGCACGTGGCGCTAGGCGCTTTTCTGGTCCTGCACGACAGCACTCCGAGCATGCGCGCGCCGCCGGAGCGGATCGACGTAAGTCTCGCCACCGAGGTCAGCCTCGAATCGACCGCGCCCGATCCCAGCGCCGAGCCCGCAGCAGCCTATGCTCCGACCCTCGCCGACGTGCCCGCGCCCGAACCGGCCGAGCCCGAAGTGGCGCGCCCGGTTGAACGGACGGTACAGCCCCCGGTCGAAGAGCCTGCGCCGAGGCCAACCGCACGGCCCACCCAGCGGCCGACCGCTACGCCGACGACGCGTCCCACTTCGCGGCCGAACCAGCGGCCCACATCGCAGCCCACCGCGCGGCCTACCTCGCGCGCGACCTCCACGCCCGCTCCGACCCCGAGCACGCGGCCAACTTCCGGCGGTAGCCGCATCGGGGACGATTTCCTCGACGGATCGAGCGCCTCGACAGGCACGCGCGGATCGCCCGCCGCCGCCTTCGGGCAGACCGAACGTGCAGCGCTGTCCTCGGCGATCACGCGCGCACTGCGGCCCAACTGGACCGCGCCCTCGGGCGTCGATGCCGAACAGCTGGTGACCGTGGTCGGCTGGAAGCTCAACCGCGATGGTACCTTGAACGGTCAGCCGCGCTGCATTGGCCAGCGCGGTATCACCGACAGTAACCGCCCGCAGGCGCAACTGCACTGCGAGCGCGCTATCCGTGCGGTGCAGCTGGCCGATTTCTCCAGCCTGCCAGAACAGTTCTACAGCCGCTGGAACGACCTCGAATGGGAATTCGACCGGAGATTGTGATGAAGATACCCGCCCTCCTGACTGCCGTTACCCTCTCGCTTTCGGTGCCTGCCGTGGCTCAGTCGAGCGGCGACCTGATGACCGATCTCGATCCGGCGGGCATCGGTGCCGAGCCGGTTGAAACCACGATGGACGACGGCGGTGAGGACGGCCCGCTGCGCGGCACCGTCACCGACGATTCCGCCTGGCAGGATACCGGCATCGCCATTCCCGCCTTCGCCACCAACCGCGAACAGCCAACGCCCGCCAACTCGTCGGGCACCACCGCGCTGGGGCGCGAACTGGCGCGCGTCGTGTTCAACGATCTTCGCAACAACGGCCTGTTCCGACCGGTCGGCCCCGATGCCCTGCCGCGCCCGAGTTACGAGCAGATCACCGCGCCCGCCTTCGCCACGTGGCAGGGCCGCAGCGCGGAAATGCTGGTGCAGGGCTATGTCCGCGCCGGGACGGACGGTCGCCTGACGGTCGGTTGCTATCTTTATGACGTTGCCCTTCAAAGCGAACTCGCGCGCGAGGGCTGGGTAGTGCTGCCAAGCGAATGGCGCCGCGCCGCGCACAAGTGCGCCGACCTCGTCTATTCGCGCCTTTCTGGCGAAAGCCCGTTCTTCGACAGCCGCATCGCCTATATCGCCGAGACCGGCCCCAAGGATAATCGCATCAAGCGCCTCGCCATCATGGACAGCGACGGGGCGAACCACCGGTTCATCACCAATGGCCGCTCGACCGCACTGACGCCGCGCTATTCGCCCGACTATCGAAAGATCGCCTATCTCAGCTACACCGACGGAAATCCGCGCATTTACGTCTACGACATCGAGACGCGTCAGCAGGTGCTGGTGACCGAGAGCAGCAACCCGACCTTCGCTCCGCGCTGGAGCCCGGATGGCCGCTGGATCCTCTATTCGATGGCGATTGGCGGCAACACCGACATCTATCGCGTGTCGGCGAGCGGCGGCGGCACCCCGGTGCGCCTCACCGACAGCCCCGCTATCGACGTGGGCGGTTCCTATTCGCCCGATGGCAGCCAGATCGTGTTCGAGAGCGACCGCTCGGGTGTGCAGCAGTGCTACGTGATGAATGCCGATGGCTCGAATCAGCGCCGCATCTCGTTCAACTCGGGGCGCTGCGCCACGCCCGAATGGAGCCCGCGCGGCGACCAGATCGCCTTCACCCGCATCGCCGGCGACTTCAACATCGCGGTGATGACGCCTTCTGGCGGCAACGTGCGGGTGCTCACCGATGGCTGGCAGGACGAAGCCCCGACCTGGGCGCCCAATGGCCGAATCATCCAGTTTTTCCGCTCCGAGCGCGGTTCGGGCGCTTCGAGCATCTGGCAGGTCGATCTTACCGGCGACAACCTGCGACGCCTGCAAACCCCTGTGGGCGCTTCCGATCCGGCCTGGGGTCCGGTGTTGCCTTAGGCCCACAGGCAAATTAAAAGTTGCCCGCTCTATTATTGCATGAAAGACTTCCGGCGACTGTCGCCATTTTTAGGAGCCTACAGGATGAATCGCATTGTCATCGCGCTTACCATGTCCAGCGTGCTCGCTTTGGGGGCCTGCAAAAAGGAACCGCCCGAAGTCATTCCGCCCGCACCGCGTGATGTCTCCACGCCGGCTCCGACCCCGACGCCCACCGCGCCGCGCGGCCCGCAGCCCGGCTCGCAGGCGCACTTCTCTTCGGCCATGGCCGGAGCGGACACGATCTATTTCGACACCGACAAGTACGACATCGACGCCACCGACATGGCCGCGCTGCGCCGTCAGGCCGAATACCTGACCCAGTATCCTTCGGCCCGCGCCACCGTCGAAGGCCATGCCGACGAACGCGGCACGCGCGACTACAACCTGGCGCTGGGCGAACGCCGCGCCAATGCAGCGCGCGCCTATCTGGTCAGCCTCGGCATTGCCGAAAACCGTCTGCGCACGGTGAGCTATGGTGAAGAACGCCCGGTCGATATCGCATCGACCCCGGCGGCCTGGGCGCGCAACCGCCGTGCGGTCACGGTGATGATCGACTAGCTAGCGAATGGGGAAGAGAGCCGGCACCAGTCGGCCGACTGCGGGCGCGATGGCACTTGCCGTCGCGCCCGTTTCCATATGCGCGGCAGGAGCGGGGGAGGGCGCAGCCGGCGCGCCGATCTGTGTGCTGAGCGCAAACAGGGCCATCGCCAGAACTGACGCCTTTGCCGAAATGCTCAGTTGCTTGCTCACGTCTTATGCCTCGGTTCGATTGTTACAGGCGGCAGATAGGCGACACTTGGCATATTGCAATGCAGCATAATGCATCATTTTGTATCGTGAGCTGCCTGCACAGATTTACGACAGCGCGGGTTTCCGCTCGCGTCCATTGTGCCTATATTGCCCGGATGAGCCGCGCACGCCGATCGAACGACTGGGGTTTCCCCCGCTGGCGCGGCTATGAAAGCACGCGCGAGGCTGCGCAGGTGCGCCTGTGCGACCGGCATGGCTGCACCGAGCCGGGCAAGTGCCCCGCACCCAAAAGCCCGAACAGCCCCGACCGCTGGTATTTCTGCGAGAAACACGCGGCCGAGTACAATTCGAAATGGGACTATTTCGAGGGCCTGAGCAAGGAAGAAGCGGCAAGTCGCGCCAGCAACGAGCAGCGCGAGAACGCCGGCTATGCTGAAAGCGCGCACTATGGCTGGGGCGGGAGCGGCGATGGCACGCGCAGTCAGGACGAGATGCGGGCGCTCGAAGTGCTGGGGCTGGAGGCCGATGCCGATTTCGAAGCGATCAAGCGTGAGTGGCGCGCGCGGGCGAAAAAGGTCCACCCCGATGTAAAGCCCGGCGACAAGGAAGCCGCCGAGGAATTCCAGAAGCTACAACTGGCCTACGAGGTTTTGAAGTCCGCTGAAGAGCGGCGCACCTGGAAGGGCTGAGGCCGCAAGGTAACGGGCGCGGCGGGCGAAGTATGGAAACTCGGACACTTGGTTGCACGGTTCTGGCTGTGCTGGCCTTGGCGATTGCTACAGCGTTTCTGTGGGGCTGGGGCTTTTTTGACCCAGGATTGCCCGACTATCGCTATCGCCTGACCGTCGAAGTTGAAACACCGGAAGGCTTAAAGACCGGATCGAGCGTGATCGAGGTGAAAACGTCGGTTGCCGGGCGCAACATTGTTCCTATGCCGGGCGCGGTCAGCCACCGCGTGCGGGGCGAGGCGGTAATGGTCGATTTGGGCGCGCGAGGTGTACTCTTTGCGCTGCTGCGCTCTGACGACAATTTCGACTGGGCGAGCAATGTCGCCTATCGCCTTGCTCCCAAAATGCCGCGCGTACGCGATGCCGAAGGAAGGTTGGACTCCGACAGCGATTTCGAAGCACAGTACGCGACTATGTTGGAGCACCGCGAGCCTATCGAACTGCCCAGAACTTTTCCCGATGTAGGCCATCTCAAGAACCAGCCCGCGCGCCCTATGCTGGTCCGTTTTGGCGACATCGAGGATCCCTCCACCGTCGAACAGGTCGATCCGGACGATCTAGCTTTCACCTTCGGCCCGGGTGTTAGGCTCAGGCGTATTACCGTGCAACTTACCGGCGATCCCGTAACCAAGGGCATTGTGGAAAGGCTACCGTGGCTACCAGATCGGCGGGGCAGTTTGATCCCGATATCAGGGGGTACTCCAAAACATGAGTTGCCGCTTGGATCGAGACTGAATGTAGGTGATTTCTTAAGGGCGCAATGAAATGAGCATGATCGAAGCGGCATGAGCGCCCCTTAAATCTCACCTGCTCATGGCGAGGAGAAGCTGAGGTCGAAGACCGAGCCCCGTCTCGAAGGCGCCCTCCTCAGGGCGAACGGCTTGCTGATTCAACCCAACTCAACCCGGTTTCGCCCACCTTCCTTCGCACGATAGAGCGCTTCGTCGGCACTGCGCAGCGCGCTCGACAGGTCGGGGTGAGCGAACACGTCGGTCAGCCCGCCGGAGAAGGTGACCCCGCCAATCGCCTTGCCCGAAACCTTGTCGACGAAGTGACGGGCTGCAAACCGTTCACGCGCCGCATCCAGCGCAGCGCTGGCACCAGCAAGGTCGAGTCCGCGGAACAGCAGCACGAATTCCTCGCCGCCGTGGCGGGCGACGTGGCAATTGTCTGAAATCCGATCAAGCGCCTGAGCCACCGCGCGGATCACCCGGTCGCCGGTGTCATGCCCGTGTGTGTCGTTGACGCGCTTGAAGAAGTCGATGTCGCACAGCGCCAGGCACATCGGTTCCATCTCGGCCTGGGCGGCAACCCATTCGCTCTTGAACACGTCCTCGAAGGCGCGGCGGTTGGGCAGGTTGGTGAGGTAATCTATTGTGGCGTCGCGTCGGGCCTTGGCGAGATTGCGGCGCAGGTCGCGCGCCTCGTCCTCGCTCTTCTTCATTTGCTCTTCCATCTCGCGAGTGCGATCGAGCATTGCCCGTGCCACCTGTGCGAGGCTGGCCACCACTTCTTCCTCCGAGGACGAATTTGCTACCATCTCGGTCTGCTGCACCAACTGGGCGCCGTAGTCGTTCGCAGCTTCCTGCGCGCTGCGCGTGCTTTCGCCGAAACGCTCCATCGAGCGGTCCAGTTCGCGTGCAAGGCGGTCGAGGTTGGATGAGGCCGTGTCGGCGGTGAGGCTCTCGCTCATCTGCAGGTCGAGCCACTCCTGTGTAATCGGTTCGCCCGCTTCCTCAAGCTCTGCCACCCGCTTCGCGAGGCGAAGGTTGGTCTTGGACATAATCGCATGGGTGCACAGCAGGTTTTCGGGTGAAACCGGCAGTTCGTGGCGCAGCAGAAATTCGGTTATGGCCTCCAGCAGATGAGCACGTTCCGCCATCCGGGAACTGGCCATGCTTGTGTCTCGGCGATCGGCGGATCGCGTCCCCAGGCCCAGCATCCGCCACAGGCGGCCGGTGCCAGAATCGTCTTCTCTCACGCCAATGCGAGACTCATGTCCCATGCGTCTATCCCTGTTATCCCTGTGCTCGAGACGCCGCGATAGCCATGTAAGGCAAATGGGCTGGACTGACTGGAATAAGTATTTTCCCTTAGTTATGCATAAGCCCAATGACCCAGACCGTTCCGACGATCAGGGCAATACCGGCTAGGTCCAGCAACAAGCCGGCCCTAACCATGCGGGACAGCACGATGCGGCCGGTCGCCCAGGCGATGGCATTTGGTCCGGTTCCGGCGGGCAGCATGAAGCCCCAGCTTGAGGCGAGCGCGGCCGACATGGCAAGGAGCATCGGATCGCCGCCGAGCGCAGTTGCAAGGCTGGCCACCACCGGCACGATGCCGCTCGCCGTGGCAACGTTGCTGGCGAATTCGGTCACCAGCACCACCATCGCGACCAAGCCGAGCGCCACTACCACTAAAGGCAGGCCCGTCAGCGGTAGCAAGGCGTCGCCGAGCCAGTCGGCCAGCCCGCTACGGGTCATCGCGCCGGCCAGTGCCAGCCCACCGCCGAACATCATGATCACGCCCCATGGCGCCCGATCTGCCTCGCGCCAGACGAGCATGGGCCGCCCGGTGCCATCGGGCAGAACGAACAGCCCAAGCGCGGAGACGATGGCAATGGTGCCGTCGGTAAGCGAGCCGGCGGGCAGCCAGGGGGCAATCAACGGACGCAGCATCCATGCCAGGAAAGTCATCGCAATGACCGGCACCAACCGCTTTTCGGCGGTAGACCAAGGGCCGTGCGGATCGATGGCGGCGCGCGCGGCAGCGGCATCGAAGGGATGGGCGCCGATGCGCTGCACCCAGCCAATCAGCCCGGCCGCGAGCGGAATGCCGAGCAGGACGACCGGCACGCCATATAGCGCCCACAGCGCGAAGCTGATCTCAAGCCCCGCGGTTTCCCGCAGCAGGGCCACGGCGATAGCGTTCGTGGGTGAGCCGATGATCGTCCCGAGTCCGCCAATGCTGGCGGCAAAGGCAATTGCCATAGGCAGCGCGCCGGCCAGGCCGGACTGGTCGTCCTCACCTGCGCAACCTCCTGCGATAACCGCCAGCGCCATCGGCATCATGATGAGCGTGGTCGACGTGTTCGAGATGACGTTCGAAAGCGCCGCCGCTGCGATCATGAAGGCGAGCAGGATACCCCAGGCTCCGCCGCGTCCGCCAACGCTGCCAAGCAGGAACAGGGCCAGCCGTTTGTGCAGCCCGGTCCGTTCTATCGCGAGTGCGAGAAAGGCTCCGCCGAGAATCAGGAACAGGATCGGTGAATAATAGTCACTGGCGACCTCATCGGCGCTGCCTGCCCCGGCGAAGGGAAGAACCGCGAAGGGCAGTAGTGCGGTGGCGGTAAGCGGGACCGCTTCGGTCATCCACCAGGCGGCCATCCACACCACCAGCCCACCGGTGTGCCAGGCCGCTGTGCTCATTCCTTCCGGCGGCGCGACGACGAGCGTGAGCGCAAAGCCGAGCAACCCGACACAGAAGCCGATGCGGCTTGCGTTCATTGAACCCATTGCTCCCCTTGGCCCCTCGTTTCATGGTATTTGTAGCCAACGGTGGCGGATCGGCAAGGAGCATCCTGATGGAGGAAGAGCCCAGAGATTTTGCAGTGCTCGGAATGGGAGGGCTGTTTTTCCGCGCCCGCGATCCGGAGGCGTTGTCGGCCTGGTATCGCGAAATGTTGGGCGTGGGAGTTGGGTGCAGCGCCGAGGGCGCCGGTCCTTCTGGGGAATGGCACTGGGGCACGGCTGCGGGGCCGATGGTCTTTGCACCGTTTCCACATGCGAGCGATTATTTCGCCGCCGACCGTGCTTTCATGATGAATTTTCGCGTGCGCGGCCTTGCGGCGCTGGTCGGCAGGCTGCGTGCAGTGGGGATCGACGTGATCGAAAAAGACGACTGGAACGATCCCGCAGTCGGCCGTTTTGCGCGCATCCATGACCCGGAAGGAAATCCCATCGAACTCTGGGAGCCGGCCTGACCTGGCAAGTGCCCGCCAGAGCGGAAATCTGTCAATGAGTCATTGGCAGATCGACGCGATAGACCTGCCAGAGCAATTGCCTCTCTGTCGCCTCCGGCACGTCGTTGACCCGACGCAGGACCAGTTGCCCTTCCATCCGGGCCGGCTGTCCGTTCGCATCCGTGGCGGTCAGCTCTGCCTCACTGGTGTAGTAGGAGGAGCCAGCCGCGCCTTCGATGGTGCCGCCGGGCACGGCCACAGCAATATTGCTCAGGCCATCGAAGAAGCGGTTGAATTTGGCTTTGCTCCAGCGCTGCTGGGCGCTTTCGTCGAGCATATCCCATGCCTGATCGTATTCGCGCATCTCGATTGCGCGGGTGAAGGCAAGCAACACGTTGCGGGCACCTGCTTCGGTTCCCTCGAGATCGGAGGCGAGGGGCTTGGGCGAAAGATCGGGATAGTGTTCGTTGATGCCCGAACCGTCTGTGTAGCCCACTGGCGGTAGGGGATCATCTGCAGCCGGGGCAAACGAAGGGGCTGGTGTGGACGTTTCGGCGGGAGTTACGGGGTTGCTGTTGCGCGGTACTGGGCCTTCGTCGCCGCAAGCGGCAAGGCCCAGCATCAGGGCCGGGATAAAGACGAGCTCAATCCGGTTGCTCGCTGACCAAGGCGAAAAAGCGAGTGCCATACTCAAGCCAACAGCCGTTTGAGCCGGATCGTTCCCGGTTCAAACGGCTGTTTCGGCTAGATCACCCTGTCCATGCTGCCCAAGGGATGCGCCCGCCTGGCGTTACTTGGGGGCAAGAACCATCAGCATCTGGCGACCTTCGAGGCGCGGATAGGCTTCGACCTTGGCGTCTTCCGCCATGTCTTCCTGTACGCGCTTGAGCAGGTCCATGCCGAGGTGCTGGTGCGCCATCTCACGACCGCGGAAGCGAAGTGTGACCTTCACCTTATCGCCGTTGTCGATGAACTTGTGCATCGCTTTCATCTTCACGTCATAGTCGTGATCGTCGATGTTGGGACGCATCTTGATTTCTTTGATGTCCTGCGTCTTCTGCGTCTTGCGCTGCGCGTTGGCCTTCTTCTGCGCTTCGTAGCGATGCTTGCCGACGTCGAGGAACTTGCACACCGGCGGATCGGCGTTCGGGGATACCTCGACGAGGTTCAACCCGAGCTCTTGCGCCTGCTCGATCGCTTCGTTGGTGTACATCACGCCAATATTTTCGCCCTGATCATCGATCACGCGAACCTTGTTGGCCTGGATGAAATTGTCGTATTTGGGGCCGGACTTGACCGGCGGTGCCATCATGCGGCGGGGTGGACGGGGTATGGGTTTTGCTCCTGCTATTGCGTCGGGTCGATTTATTCAGAGACTATGTAGGAGCGTTCAGCCCAAAATACCAGAGGCTAGGCCGCGTCTCTCCAGAGCGAAAACCGTGCGAGCTTACGCCCCGCCGGAACGAGCGCGTCGATTGCGCAGGCCGGCTGCAGTGCCTTGAGAATCGCCGGGTCGGCAGCATTCATCCCGCCGGTGAGCGCGCCGAACGCGGGCAGGATCATCCGTCCGGCGCCCTGCGCATCGCGGCTCACCACCGCGCAGGGCCTGCGGATATGGCGATGGTGGACCTTGAGCTGGAGTCGCGGGTGGAAATGGCCCGAAAGCTCGGGCCGCAGCTCGCCGCTGCGTGCTTCATGCCGCAGCACCATGCCTGCGACCTCGAGTTCCTCGGCCATGGTGCCGCCGTGGCGCGCTTCCATCGCCGGATCGTGATTGCCGGTGATCCATACCCAGTCTGTGGCCCGTGTGAGCGCCGAAAGCATTCCGGCGGCGTGCTCTTCCAGCCGGGTGGAGCCTGCCGAATCGTGGAAGTTGTCACCGAGGCAGAACACCCGCCTTGCACCCGTCTCGCGCACCGCTTCGGCCAGCCGACCCAGTGTTTCGCGGCTGTCGTAAGGGGGGAGGAACTGGCCGTGCCTTGCGTAGAAGCTCGCCTTTTCGAGGTGCAGGTCAGCCACCAGCAGCGCCTGCTCGCGCGGCCAGAACAGCGCGCGGCCCGGCAGCAGCACGAATTCCTCATCGCAAAACAGGAAGGTGAACGAAAGGGGAACCATTGCTCTCCCTTGCCGCAGGCGCGCTGCAATGGCAAGGCCAGGGGCATGACCTGGACCGACCAAACCCAAGCCGCCCGCACCTGGTTCGAGAGCCTGCGCGATCGCATCTGCGCCGAGTTCGAGGCGATCGAGCGCGAGGCGGGGTCCGACGCGGCCTTCGAATATACTCCGTGGGATCGCGATACCGAGGATGGTTCGCACGGCGGCGGGGGCGTGCAGGGCAAGATGAAAGGACAGGTGTTCGAGAAGGTCGGCGTCAACGTGTCGACAGTTTCTGGCAAGTTCGCCCCGCAGTTCGCAGCCACGATCAACGGCGCCAGCGAGGAACACCCCGAGTTCACCGCAACCGGCATCAGCCTCGTCGCGCACATGGCCAACCCGCACGTGCCTGCCGTGCACATGAACACCCGCTTCCTCACCACGCAGGCGGCCTGGTTCGGTGGCGGGGCGGACCTTAACCCACCGATCGAATATGCCGAGGACACCGAGGCCTTCCACGCCCGGCTGCGCGCGGCCTGTTCGGCGCACAACCCGACCTATTACGAACGCTTCAAGAAATGGGCCGACGACTATTTCTTCATCCCGCACCGCAATGTGGCGCGCGGCGTCGGCGGCATCTTCTATGACCACCTCGAATGCGAGGACATGGCCGCTTTCGAGCGCAACTTTGCCTTCACCCGCGATGTGGGCGAGGCCTTCCTCGACACTTTCCCGAAGATCGTGCGCGCGCGTATGGGCACGCCTTTCACCGACGCCGACAAGGCCACGCAGAAGGAATGGCGCGGGCGTTATGTCGAGTTCAACCTCGTTTACGACCGTGGCACTCTGTTCGGCCTCAAGACCGGCGGTAATATCGATGCGATTCTGATGAGCCTTCCGCCCGAGGTCACCTGGAGTTGATTGCAACGGCGCTGAGGACAGAGGGATGACAGGACGTGCGACTTTGTTGTAGTTGCCGGTGAAACTGGCCGCCAGTCTCGGCCAGCCGCTTCGGAGAATTGCATGCGCCTGTCCCGTCCCGCTGCCTTGCTGGCCTTTGCTCTTGCTGCCTGTTCGACCAGCGAAGAGCCAGCGGAGGAGCGCCTCATCGCGCCGATCCTGACCAGCGCAGAGGCGCACGACGACTTTACCTGGGCGCGCCCCACCGAGGCGCGGGTGACGCATGTCTCGCTCGATCTGGCGCTCGATTTCGAGGCGGAGCAGGTTGGTGGCACCGCCACGCTGGATATCGATGCAGCCGACGATGCGCGCGAGATCGTGCTCGATTCCAATGGTCTGGAAGTGTCTGCCGTCACCGATGGCGAGGGCGAGCAGCTCATCTTCGAACTGGGCGAAAACCCTGATGGCAGCGAAAAGGGCGAGCCTTTCACGATCAGCTTCGCTCAGGACAACGGCACGGTGATCTCGCCCGAGCAGATCGTTATCACCTACAAGAGCGCGCCCGGTGCCGAGGCCTTGCAATGGCTCGATCCCGAGCAGACCGCAGGCAAGGAGCATCCGTTCCTGTTCAGCCAGGGCCAGGCGATCCTCAACCGCAGCTGGATCCCTACGCAGGACAGCCCCGGCATCCGCCAGAGCTGGGACGCGCGCATCGCCGCGCCCGCCGCGCTGGGCGTGGTGATGAGCGGCATCCGCCGGGGCGATGCCGCAAGCGGGCCGGACGGCACCAAGATTTACACCTTCGAGATGGAACACTCGGTGCCGCCCTATCTCATCGCCATTGCAGCGGGTGACATTGCCTTCGCGCAGCTTGGCCCGCGCACAGGCGTCTGGGCCGAGCCTTCGGTGCTGCAGGCGGCGAAGGACGAGCTGGGCGATACCGAGGCCATGATCGACGCCGCCGAGGAGCTTTATGGCGACTATCGCTGGGGCCGCTACGATATGATCGTGCTGCCGCCGAGCTTCCCATATGGGGGGATGGAAAACCCGGTGATGACCTTCCTCACCCCGACTTTCATCGCGGGTGACCGTTCGAACACGGGGCTCGTGGCGCACGAACTGGCGCATAGCTGGTCGGGCAATCTCGTCACCTATGCCAGCTGGCGCGACGGATGGCTGAACGAGGGCGTCACCTCTTATATCGAGAGCCGCATCAGCGAGAAGGTTTTCGGCAAGCTGCGCGCCGAGCAGGAATATGCGCTGAGCTATGCGGCGCTGGCTGAGATGGTGGAGGAGATGGGGCAGGGCAACCCGGTCACCGCCATGCGTACCCCGCCGGGCACCAGCCCGTTCGATACGGCGAGCGAAGCGATCTACGACAAGGGCACCGTGTTCCTGCGCACCGTCGAGAGCATTGTCGGGCGCGAGAAGTTCGATGCCTGGCTGCGCAGCTGGTTCGACCGCCACGCCTTCCAGCCCGCGACCTCCGAGATGTTCCTTGCCGACATGCGCGAGAACCTGCTTGAGGGGGACGAGGAACTGGAAGACAAGCTGATGCTCGACGAATGGGTCTATGGCACGGGCCTGCCTTCCAACGCGCTGAAGCCCGATCCGGAGGCCTTCGCTGCGGTCGATGCAGCGGTGGACGCCTATGCCGACAGCCGCGATCTGACCCTGATCGAAGCCGAATGGCCCGAGTGGAGCGCAGCCGAACAGCGCCGTTTCCTCGAACGTCTGCCCGAAGAGCTGTCGGCGAATGAATTGGCCGCGCTCGATCAGGCGCTCGGCCTGTCGCAGACGGGCAATGCCGAGGTGCAGTTCCTGTGGCTCGATGCAGCACTGCGCAATCGCTATCAGCCGGTGGTGCCGCAGGCGGAGGAGTTCCTCACCCGGGTGGGCCGTAACAAGTTCGTCTCGCCGTTGTTCGCCACGCTGATGGCGCAGGACGAATGGGGACAGGCCATCGCCAGGGCGCTCTATGCCAAGACCCGCAGCGGCTATCACTCGATGACGCGTGGTAATGTCGATGAGATCGTCGGCTTGACCGAATGACTTTGCGCTAGGCGTTTCTGTCAGCACTCACTCTTGCGCGTTGAACCGGTACGCTAACGCGACCGCAAGAGGTCTTGGGGGGATTGTATTCGCGACGATATATTGTATCAATTCGTCCCGGGGTTGAAGTAGCCAAGGGACGGGTAAGTCATGGTCGCGAGCATGGGGTTCCTGCGGGGATCGGTTGGTATTGGTGCGTGTGCACGGCGCAAGTGGCGCTGGCCATTGCTGCTGATGATGGCCGCGCTCACGGCTCAGCCCGCCCAAGCCCGGCTTCAATGTGTGCCTTATGCTCGCGATCATTCAGGCATCGCAATCCATGGCAATGCGCATCTGTGGTGGAGCGCGGCGGAAGGCCGCTACGCGCGCGGGCAGGAGCCGCAGGTCGGCGCCGTCATGGCCTTTAGCTCGAGCCGGGCCATGCCGCTCGGCCATGTCGCCGTGGTCAGCGAGGTGATCGACGACAGGCACATCCTCATCGACCACGCGAACTGGTCGCGACCCGGCGGGATCGAAACTGGTGTGCCGGTGGTCGATGTGTCGGAGGCGGGTGACTGGAGCGAAGTACGCGTGTGGTATGGCCCCATTGGTGCGCTCGGCTCGCGACATAATCCGATCGCTGGCTTCATCTATGCTGACAGTCCCCCGGCCGCGCTCCCCCTTATCGAAGTGGCGGAAGCTGAGGTGTCCACCAACGTCGGGGGCTGATCACGACCCCGTCGCAGGGGCGCACCGCTTGGCCTGCTCATAATGCAAAATTTGCAAGAGCCTGAAGAAAGCGGCTGTGCAGCCACGAAATCGCCACTATCTAGGAGCGCAGATGCTCCGCCAATACGAACTTGTCGAAAGGGTCAAGGAATACGACCCCAACGCCGACGAAGCGCTGCTTAACCGCGCCTACGTCTACACCGTGCAGAAGCACGGCAGCCAAAAGCGCGCTTCGGGCGATCCCTATTTCAGCCATCCGGTCGAAGTGGCCGGGCTGATGACCGACCTGAAGCTCGACCAGCAGACGATCATCACCGCGCTGCTTCACGATACGGTGGAGGACACGCTCGCCACCATCGACGATATCGAGGCAAACTTCGGCCCCGAGGTCGCCCGGCTGGTCGATGGGGTGACCAAGCTTTCGAAGATCGAGCAGCTGACAGAGGACGAACGCGCGGCGGAGAACCTGCGCAAGTTCCTGCTCGCCATGAGCGAGGACCTGCGGGTGCTGCTGGTGAAGCTGGCCGACCGCCTGCACAACATGCGCACGCTGCACCACATCTCCAAGCCGGAGAAGCGCCGCCGCATTGCGCGCGAGACGATGGATATCTATGCCCCGCTGGCCGAGCGGGTAGGCATGTACGAATATATGCGCGAGATGCAGCTGCTCGCCTTCGAACAGCTTGAGCCAGAGGCCTATGCCACCATCGTCTCTCGGCTGGAGCAGCTGCGCTCGTCCGATGCCGGGCAGGTCGACCGGATCGCGCTCGATTTCAAGCAGGCGCTAAGCGAGGCAGGGCTTGAGGTCGAGGTGTGGGGGCGCGAAAAGCATCCCTATTCGATCTGGAAAAAGATGGCCGAACGCCACCTGCCGTTCGAGCACATTTCCGATATCATGGCCTTCCGCGTGCTGACCGATAATGTGAGCGACTGCTACCGCGCGCTGGGCGTGCTGCATCAGACGTTCCAGATGGTGCCGGGGCGGTTCAAGGACTATATCTCGACCCCGAAGACCAACGGCTATCGCTCGCTTCACACCACGGTGTTCTACGACAAGTCGATGCGCTGCGAGGTGCAGATCCGCACCCGCGAGATGCACCGCACCAACGGCTTCGGCCTCGCCGCGCACTGGGCCTACAAGCAGGGCGGGCATGTGGATGGGCAAGTCGGCTGGTTGCGCGATCTGATCGAGATCGTCGAGCAGAGCCATGATCCCGAAGAGCTGCTCGAACACACCAAGTTGGCAATCTATCAGGACCGGATCTTTGCCTTCACCCCCAAGGGCGCGCTGCACCAGCTGCCCAAGGGAGCAACCGCGGTGGACTTCGCCTATGCCGTCCACACCGATCTGGGCGCGCAGACCGTGGGTGTGAAGATCAACGGGCGGCACATGCCGCTGCGCACGCCGCTTGGCAACGGCGACGTGGTGGAGATCATCAAGGGCAAGAGCGCGCAGCCGCAGCTGCATTGGCTCGGCTTCGTGGTGACGGGCAAGGCGCGCGCGGCAATCCGGCGCTCGGTGCGCCTGCGCGAACGGGCCGAGATTGCCGAAGTCGGGCGTGCGCTGTTCGAAGATATTGCCAAGGAGATGCCGACCAAGATCGGCAAGAAGGCCATCGCGCAGGCCTTGGAGCGGCTCGAGCTACCGAACGAGAACGCGCTGATGGAGGCCATCGGCTCGGCCAAGCTGGCCGACCGGGCGGTGATGGAGGCGCTGGTTCCCGGCAGCACTGCCGACCTGCCCGAGGAATTGAAGCCTGGCCATGCGCTGTCGATCAAGGGGCTGACACCAGGTGTCGGCTTCACGCTGGCTGACTGTTGCCACCCGGTGCCGGGCGACCGCATCGTGGGCCTGCGCCATGCGGGCGAGAGTGTGACAGTCCATGCCATCGACTGTCTCGAGCTGGCCAATGGCCAGGATATCGACTGGATCGACCTGTCGTGGGGCGAACGTTCGCACGGGGCGGTCGGACGGCTGTCTGTGACGCTCTACAACCGGCCCGGTACGCTGGCCGAGATGGCCGAGGTCTTTGCCAAGGCCGGGGCCAACGTAATCAACCTCGAACTGGCCGAACGCGATGAGCTGTTCCACACCGACATCGTCGATCTGGAGGTGCAGGATCTGGCGCACCTGACGCGCATTGTGTCCGCGCTCAGGGCGACCGACGCCGTGGCTCAGGCAGAGCGTATATGAGCGCCGGTGTCGTCGGCATCGATCATGTGCAGATCGCCATGCCGCCGGGCGAGGAAGACCGGGCGCGGGGCTTCTACGCCGACATTCTCGGCCTGACGGAAGTGCCCAAGCCTGCCGACATGGCAAAACGTGGCGGATGCTGGTTCGCAGGCGGAGGGGCGCAAATCCATCTCGGAGTGGAGCAGGGTTTCGTTCCGGCGAAGAAGGCGCACCCGGCCTTGTTGGTCGACGATCTGGCGAAGTTTTGCGCCCGGCTGGCACAGGCAGGCGTGACCAGCAGTGAAGGTGGGCCGCTGGAGGGCTATGTCCGGGCGGATATTCACGACCCGTTCGGAAACCGGATCGAATTGATGCAGCGGCTGCCCGGTTAAGGACGCGTCAGAGCAATTCCAGCTCGGCGGTTACCTCGCCGCCCTCGGTGATCCCCTCGGCTTTGCGGATCGCGGCCTTGAGCGGGAGGATGAAGCCGCCATGGTCGCTCGACGGAAAGACTGACGTCGCCCATTCGCTCTTGCCCAGCCGCACGCGCACCTTCACCGAGCCGAACCCCCGCCCGCTGCCGAATTCGAGCCGCCGCATGGCCTCGTGTGCTGCGATGGCCTCGCCCGCCGCGCCGTCGATGGTGAGGAAGTGCCAGCTGCCGGGCGAGGTGGCGCTGGTCCAGAGCCAGACCTCGCCGGTGTGGGTAACGCGGTCGCTCATGGGGCGGGCCTTATCGGCACCTGCACGTTGCAGATGTCGACCCCGCCAGCGGGCACTTCGTAGAAGCTATCCTTCCGGTTGGCGCGCACTGCGATATAGCGGGCGAAGCTTCCGCTGGCTGTGTCGAGGTATTCATAGGCAGGCGGCTCGGACAACTCGCTGGCGAGCCGGACGCTGACGATGGGAGTGTCTTCGCTGCGCTCGGCATAGACTCCAGCTTCGGCGGTGCCACGGGGGAGGGTGGAGAGATGTTCGGTCCCCTCGATCACCCGCCCGACCACGGCGATATTGCGATCAAGCTGGCGCGGTGCATGGCCGATCACTGTGTAGAGTTCTGAACCGGTGCCGGTATCGGGCGCAAGATCGCGCGCGACGCCGACCGAGCCGTAGCAGTGGACTGGCCAGAAGCTCTCTCCTTCTCCGGCGAAAGGCCAGCCGTTCGTGAACGCCGTGATGCTGGCGTAGCGGTCACCGCTGATGTTGTGGTAATCTCCTGACACATCAAGCGAAGCAAGATCTTCGAGGGTGCGCCCGCTTGCATAGAAACCGGTGAGCATTGCCGCTGCCGCGACATCCTGCCATGCGACCCCGCTATGCCGCATCGCGTCGAGGTCGAAAGGGCTCGGCAATTCGTAGCTTGCTGTGGGCGCCGCCACCCCCTCGGGCAACGGCCCAGGGTCCATCCCCAGCTCAGGATCGCCGCCTCCCCATTGCGCCACCCAGTTGTCGACGACGCGATAGACGCTCTTGCCATCCCACCAGTGCGCACGGGCGAGCGTCCGGATGTTCTCGACCCACGGCTGGCTGAACGGCGGCGGCAGGAGCTGGATCACCACCCGGCGCGCCGAGCCTTCGTTGGCGGGCGCCAACTCCATCACGAGAATATCCTCGGGCGCGATCGGCACCCATTCCTCCGGCGCGGCTGCGGCGACCACGCTGTCGGGGGTGGGTGGCTCGTCCTGCGCCATGGCAGGCGAAGGGAGGACGAGCAGGCTGGCGGCCATCAGGCGAAGTTTGATCATGGGGGCGAGAGTGCCACCACGGCGCGCTTTGGCAAGCTACAAAACCTGATCTTCCAGCGCATGCATATCCGCATCGGACAGCCCGAAATGGTGCCCGATCTCATGAATCACGACATGCGCCACAAGGTCCTCGAGGGTGACGTCGCCACGCTCGCACCATTCGAGCAGAATGGGGAGGCGGAACAATCGCACTCGCTCGGGCATGGTGCCGGAATGGTCGATCGACTGTTCGGTTAGCGGAATACCTTCATAGACGCCGGTGAGCTGGTAAGCGCTTTCGATCCCGAGCTCGTCGAGCAGGGCATCTTCGGCGAAGTCCTCGACCGCGAAGCTGAGGTTGTCGAGCTGGTCGGCGAAGGCTGCGGGGAGGCGGGCGAGGGTCTTGCGCGCGACAGCCTCCATTTCCTGCGCGCCGGGCGCCTTGCCAAAAGTTCGGGTCATGGGGTTTTGCCTAGACGGCGCAAGCGCGCTTGTCATCCGTCCCACACGCCGCTAGGGCGACGCCCTTGTCCGATCACTCCGGTTTACGTGCGGGGCGGATCGACATGCGGAGCGGTGGCCGAGTGGTCGAAGGCGCACGCCTGGAAAGTGTGTATACGGTAACCCCGTATCGAGGGTTCGAATCCCTCCCGCTCCGCCATCAGCCCTTTCAGAGCCGTCCAGCCCTCACCAGAATTGCGCAAAAACCTTTATAATTGCGCCATTTACGACTCCAATCCCGTCCATGCCAATCTACCCCTTGCCGAAGGCATATGGGGGTAAATTGGGGGTAGCGAATATTTGGATTGGGGGTATTGGATGCTGACGGACAAGGCGGTGCGCGCAGCGGCGGCGAAATGCTCTGCCACCTGAATTTTGGACCATTCGCAGCTAGAGTTTTCGGCCGTAGATTTCCTTGGCTGGGCAAGGAGTCGTGGCATGAAGGCATCGAAGTTCACGGACGCTCAGAAGGCGTTCGTC
>NZ_JBDLBR010000005.1:0-299987 GCF_039710615.1 Aurantiacibacter flavus | reverse complement strand
CAAGAAGGTCGAGATGCTGTTCGCGCACCTCAAGCTGGACCGCTTGCGCCTGCGCGGTCCCAACGGAGCCAAAGACGAGTTCCACCTCGCCGCCGCAGCCCAGAACCTCCGCAAACTGGCCAAGATAAAGCCGATCGCTGGCCTCGCACCCGCCTGAGCGGGATTACAACGCCGCTCGCCCGGTGCCAGCCGCGAGCCACACCGAGCTCCGGCAACGACTTCTTCAACAGAATAGGGTCGAAACCGGACTGGCCGGATCCGCCAATCCTAAAGGGATAGCGGACCAACAGCTCAAGATCCATGCCTCTGGATCGGGCCGATAACCCCGTTCGCATCGAGTCTCACTTCTAACCGTGTCTCGGCCGATGGATATGCGATCGGTACGAAAGTTGCGGCTCCCACACGCATTGCGGAAGCCGCGATCCGGTCAAAATTCGAGTGTTGCCGATGCCTTAAAGGTGCGCGGCGACCCCAGCTGCAAATCTGGGCGGAAGCTGTCGAACGCCGAAGCCCAGTAGGATTCGTCGGTCACGTTGTCGACGTTGAAGCGCAGCGTAAGCGCGCTCTCACCGACCACGGCAACATAACGCGCCCCGACATCGAACCGCGTCCAATCGTCAAGGAATAGCGTGTTGGTGATGTTGGCTGCCTGTTCGCCCGTATGCACCACGCGCCCCGTGAGCGTGAGCGCAGGCACAAAAGGCACGTCCCATTCGAGATTGGCGTTGAGCATGTACTCGGGCACGCCCACAGCCTGATTGCCCTCGTTCACACCGTTTTCAGTGTTGCGCAGCTTGGCATCGATTACCGATCCACCCGCGATCAGGCGCAGACCTTCAGCCAGTTCCCCCGCAACGGTGAATTCGATCCCACGATTACGCTGGATGCCATAGGGTCCGAATTCGAGCATGGCAGCATCGCTCGGATCAACCCTCAGGATGGCAGTCTCGCGGTCGATCTGAAACAGCGCCAGCGCGAGGTCGACCGGGCCCAGAGCCAGCTTGCCGCCCACTTCGTACTGTTCAGAGACGAACGGCGGCAGAATCTCACCTGCATTGCTTATCGGCACTGTGTTACCTTCGCCATCGGTCCCGCTTACCGGCGCGACCGCACCCGGCACGAGCGCCTCGATCCGGTTGGCGTATAGCGACAATCCCTCGACCGGCTTCACTACCAGCCCAACAACTGGTGTCCACGCATCCTCCGAATAGCTGTCTGTCTGATCACCAGCGGTGATATTTTCGGCCGGAACGGAATTGGCTGCGTAGGACCTGGTGGTGATTTCCTGAAGCCGCACACCGGCGGTGAGCAGGACCCTGTCGTCCCAGAACCCCAGCGTGTCGGAAACGAAGGCGCTCTTTAGCCGCGTGCGCGAGATCGGAAACGGATTGTCGAGATCGCCACCTACGAACGACACCGTGGTGGAACGCGGCAGCTCAACCGGATCGTAGAGGTTGTTGGTGCCGGCAGAGGCGGTGTAGAACTCATAGGCGTTGCGGTTCACCTGCCAGTTCATCGATCCGCCGATATTGATCTCGTTCGAGATGTCGCCGGTTTCAAAACGGGCACGCAAGCCCGCTGTCGCCGCCTCGTTGTTGTCGGTGCGCGGGATAAACGAACTGCTCACCGTGAGGTCGCCAGTCGTCGCCTCGGTCAGCGTGGGAGTGCTGTAGACGCCCTCTTCCGATCCGTCGCGTGCGCCGAAAGCTGCATAGACCATCACGTCTTCTGCAACATCGTATTCGGCACGAAACTGGCCGAATACGTCGCGCAGCTTGGTGTATTGCCAGGGCTGGCCGAAATTGGTGTCGGCATCGGGCACTGCGGGAATCGGAAGGTTGTCGATGCGCAGCTTGGGCCGGAAGTGCGAAACCTCCACTTCCTGATAGGCCAGATCGAGCGCGAGGCGCAGCGGGCCGGAGTTGTAATCGATAGCGCCGCCCAGCACATGAGCGCTGCGGAATTCGTCGTCGACCGACACGTCGCCGCCACGGACAGCCCCGTTGACGCGGACACCCCATTCGCCGTTGGCGCCGAAGCGCCGCCCCACATCGAAGCTCGCACCGATATGCTGCGAAGAGGTGTAGCCCATGGTGGCCCGCGTAATGTCACGGTCGGTAGCGCGCTTGGGCATCAGGTTCACACTGCCGCCGATGCCCGTGCCGCCCGGGGCCGCTCCGTTGAGGAAGGCGCTCGACCCGTTTAGCACCTGCACGGAATCGTAAAGCTCGGGCGCCACAAGCTGGCGCGGCATGATGCCGTAAAGTCCATCGTAGCCGATATCGTCTCCGGCCAGCGCAAAACCGCGGATCACGAACAGCTCGCCAGCGATGCCGAACCCGGTGGTGGTGCGGATCGTCGGATCGTTCTCCAGCACCTGGCCCAGTGTTTGCGGCTGCTGGTTGAGAATGAGCGCGGAGTTGTAGCTGCGCAAGTTGAAGGGAAGATCTTCGGCTGGCTTATCGCCCAGCACGCCGGCGCTACCCGCTTGCTCTACGCCCGACTGATTCTCGCGCTGCGCGATGACGAGAATGGTCTCTTCCTCCTGCGCGGCAGCGGGAAAGGCGAGGGCCGGGACGGTCATCGCGCTTACGAAAAGCAGCGCGGCGCGAAAGGCAGAAACTGTCATTTGAATTGGTCCTCTATGGGGAAATTTGGAATTGTCAGGATCGACGCGCACGCATCGCCCAGATCAGCACGGCCACGGGGATGGCGAGCCCAACCCACGAAGCCGCGTCACGCCAGCCATCGCCAGTCAGCGCGATCACCAGCGCCGCGACCGCACTGACAAATATCGCCAGCGGCAGCGCGAAGATGGTCGTCAGGCTATTCGGTCGGCGCCGCGCGGACGTGCGGGACTTGGTCATTCGGCGGGCTCCGCTATCTGCTCCATCCGATGAAGTCGCACACTTGGCGAAGAGGCGGAACGTGCCACCCAAAGGTAGAGCCCGCTGCCCAGCACGATGATCGTGAACACCGTCAAAGCCGCCCACAACAGCTTGAGCGGCAGGCCGCCATAGTCGCCAAAATGTAGCGGCCGCGACATCGACAGTGCCATGTAATACCACGGCATCGCCCGCGCGTCGGTGAATTCGCCCGTCTCGGCATCGATAAGCGCTGGAGTCAGCAGTCGTTCGGTCAGCGGCGTGTCGCCCTGAAAGAAGACAGCATAGTGATGCTTGGAACTGAACGTTCCGTTCGGGAAAGCGATGAACTGCGGATTGTTGCCAGGCAGCGCTTCGCGCGCGCGGGCCATTGCTACGTCGAGCGAACCATAACGCGATGGATCGAGCGCTTCGCGTCCGTCATACTCGCGCGTCATATCGGCAAGCTCATTGGCCTGCCACATCTCCTCGATCGGTACCGACAGCGCATTGATCACTCCCGTGAGCCCCACGACCATCATCCACGCCAATGCCACGATGCCGAGCAGGTTGTGGTAATCGAGCCATTTGAGCCGCCGGCTGCGAGTAACGCGCAAGGTGCCGAAGTCGAGCTTGCGCATGAACGGAGCGTAGAGAACCACTCCTGAAACCAGAGCGGCCGTGAACAGAACGCCCATCGCACCGAGAAATAGCATGCCCGGCAGGCCGAGAAACATGTCGGTATGCAGTTGGAGCAGGAAGTGCATCACACCGCCTTCGCTTTCCGCCTCGATGCCGATCTGCTGGCCGGTCGAGCGGTCAAAAGACTGGATCGTCATGTCAGAGCCGGGAGAATCCGGGCGCGGTGCGGTGGTGATCGTCATCGAGGGCTGATCGTTGTCGAAGGCCATGTACACGGGCACTTCGCCAGGCCGGTTGGCGAGCGCTATCTGCATCATTTCATCAAGCGACAGCAGGCCATCGGCCGTGCCCGACGAACCGACGCCTGGCATGCCGAATTCCGCTGGCTCCTCTGTCAGATAGTCGATCTCATCGTGGAAAATCAGCGGCAAGCCTGTGATGCAGAGCATTAACAGGAACACCGTGCAGACGAGGCTGGTCCATTTGTGCACCAGGAACCAGAGGCGGATCCCCTGAGGTGTCAAAAAAACAGATCCTTTATGCAACGGATTATCATTAGCGCCCCTAGAAGCGTTGTATACAGATTTCAAGCTAAGAGAGGTGATGAATCTGGAGCGAGGGCGAAGCGCGCCAGAATGCGAGTAGCGCATCCGGAAGCGTTACCGATTCATGGCGCCGTACTGGGCTTGATATGATCCGAAGCCCGGCGGATCCAGGCTGCGCAGTTTTTGATCATTGCTTCGAAAGGCAGATATCTCGCACTTGTTCAATCCGGCAGAAATTGGTCTGCTTGCGGACTGTCTGCAGCCATCTCCGGAGAGGCCGAAGTTGACGTTCGGCCTACGCGCCCCAGGCGACCGTTCTGCGGAGCCTCGGAGCGAAACGGTCAGCTGATGTCGCTATCGTGCCAGTACCAGCTCGAGCGGTTGCGACACGATGTTTGGGGGCGATCGAAGCCATCAAGCTGATGGCAGGATCGCTGGGCGCTAGTCAGTGCCGTGCGACCAGTTTAAGGGCCGGGCGCGCAACCGGTGACGCGGACTCTTCGTCCGGCGTGTCGATCTCGCACCGGTCGCGTCCAGCGGCCTTGGCGCGGTACAACGCGCGGTCGGCGCGGCGCAGAAGCTCGCTTGTCGATTCGCCCCTCTCCATCGTCGCTATGCCAATGCTCACGGTGATCGGATCAGTGTCCTTGTAAGCGAGCTGTGCGATCGCCATGCGCATGCTTTCGACCACGAGGAAGGTCGCGCGCCGGTCCATCGGCAGCAGCAGGACGAACTCCTCGCCGCCCACGCGCGCTGCGCGGCCCGCCGAGGGCCGGTTGCGTTCCAGACATGCGGCGACTTCGCGCAGCACCTCATCGCCGACGGCGTGGCCGAACCGGTCGTTGAAGCGCTTGAAATGATCGACGTCGATGATCGCGACACTGAGCGGAAACTGCATCCCGTCACCTTGCGCAACGTCCAGCCACTGGTCGAATGCCCGGCGATTGGGCAGCCCGGTGAGCGGATCCGACAGCGCCTCGGTCTGGGTGGCCCTAACGACCGAATGCAGGAAACTGGCGACGACCAGCAGGCCGGCGGCAATCATCAAAAGACCGCTGCTGGTCTGTGAGATCACGGCATAGATCGTGCCCGCAAAGTCCCTTTCGGTCGCACCGGTTCCCAGCGCGGTGGCGAAGGCCGCCTTCACTAAAAAATGCAGGGCCGTAACAATGTAGACCGATACAAGGCACCGATTGAGCAGCGATCGCGGAGCGTGCTGGCTCAACGCCACGGCACACAGAACAGAACCCATTGCGAACCAACTCTGGAAGGACAGCTGATACCAGATTGTGTCGCGCGGCGCATCGATCGTCGCGATCCGCCAGATGCACCCGCAAACCAGAATCGCGGCCCCGCACGCCCACATCGGCGGGCGCCGATGATAGTACGACAAGGCCAAGGCCATCGTGACCAACGCGGTTAAAAATCCAGCGAAACCGATAGTTTGCATGACCCGGACGTTGCCGCCGAGCCAGATACCAAGGTTCGCCAGTGGGTCAAGCACGCCAAACGCATAGGCGAGTGCGAACCAGCGAGCGCGCCGGACCATCGGATAGGTATGCGCGGTGACCAGGAAGGCTCCGATGAACATCACGGCGACCAGCATGTTGGTCAGGATTGGCAGGATGGCCTGAGGCATAGTCGCGATGATGGTCCCGTCGGGCGACGCCGCATTCGAAGCAGCTGGTACCGCAAGCGTTTGGCGCAGGGATACTTACTTTCGCGTAAATTTCCGGGACTCATGACGCCCTGCTCGGCGATAATATTTTCAATTAAATCGCCTTGCGCTTCACTCTTGCCTGATTGCCGGTCACCGCCGCGAGCGTTAGCAACGGCCTGCCCATGCTCAATGGCAAGGTGCCGCCATCGGATGGCGCTCGATACGCTGACCCCAAGATGCGCCGCTGCCGCGCGACAGCTCATGCCGCCAGCGAGAGAGCTGTCATTTGTGCCGCTGGCATGGAAAGGCAAGGGGAGTTCAGGGCGCGATGACCCGGATGGCGTGGAGCGAGGGTAGCTTCGAAAAAGACTTCGTTGAGCGGGACCGCAGTTCTCCACCCGATACTGTCAGAGCAATGCACTTCGAAGAATTTAGTAGTTCACCCACCATCTTTGTCGAATCAGTTCCGGCAAAAAACCCAGGTTTCACGGAAGGAGCCAGAGACGAGGCGAGACTGACAGCTCCTGGTTAGCACCCTTAATCCGACAACGCTCTCAGATGCTTCGCCGACCATGCAAGCAGAAAGACGAACAATACGACACCACTCAGGCAAAGCACTGTGAACATGTAGCCAGCCATTGCCCCGTCAGCCCCAACGAGGAACTGCGAGCCATAAATTGGGGCAGCAACTGCGGCGAACTTGGCCATGAAACTCGCCCAACCTCCACCTGTCGCGCGAACGGCGCTGGGGTAATAGATGCTGGTGACGGAAATTACCGCAGAATGGCCCGCTCCGACCAGGACCGCACCGATCAGGAGCACCGGTACGAACAGCGGTCCGTCAGTCACCATGCCCGTTGCAACCAGTGCGACAAACGGGATGGCCAACAGAGGTGCTAGAGCAATCCAGCCTGGGCCGCGCTTTTCGGTCATGGCTAGAAGAAGGACACCAACCACAGCCCCAATGATCGCGGTGGATGACCCCAGCCAAGCCGCATTTTCTCGCGTTAGCCCAAGGTTTTCCATGAAAATCACTCCATAGGCAGACTTGAGATAGATTGAGAAACTGGAACAGAAATATGCCGCCCAGATAAACAAGGTTACCAAGGCTAGGCGGCCAGCAAAAAGTTCCGATATCTTCACTAAGGGATTGCGCGAATCCTTTACTTTCCGTTCGTCGGAAAGGGTGAAGCGGTCATAAGGCTGCGCATCGAAGTTCGGATTGAACCGCATCAACATCGGCGCGATCCGTTCACGTGGTTTTTCAGTCGCAACCATCCAGCGCAGGCTTTCCGGCAAGGTGAAAAGCAGTATCAGCGCAAAGGCGCCCGTCATTGCGCCGCAGACCCAGAAAATGCCTTGCCAGCCAAGCACGGGCGCAGCGAAATTGGCAATCGGACCGGACGATGCCGAGCCGATCGAAAACCCCATCATGATGATCGTCACACTGGTGGCGCGCATGGATTTGGGCATGCTTTCGATGCTCAATGCCCAAACGGGCGCAAGCAGGCCACCGATAGCCAGCCCACTGATGAAACGCAGCACGATCAGCTGCTCTATCGAGGCGGAAAAGCCGACCGCCAAGGTCATCACTGCGCTTGCGATGGTGCAAAATATTATTACCGGCCGGCGCCCGAACATGTCGCCAAGATAAGACCCAAACAAAGAACCGATCATCTGGCCCAGAAAGGCAGCTGAACTGACATAGCCTGTCATCTCATCTGACATACCCAAATCGTCGCGAATGTATGGAAGCGCATAAGCAAGCGCCGCGAAATCCTGGCCATCAAAGAAGGTGACCAAACTGCACATTAGAAGAATGGTCATGTGATACCGCGTGAATCGCAAGTTCTGCATGAAATGCGCGACATCGAGCGAATTCGAGGAATGGCTAGTCATGGCTTCTCAATTACCCTCTTGCCCAGATTATTATGCGCGCTGATTTACCGACCGCATCTTCGTGGCGATGAGAAGCCCCTAAATTTAGCCAACCAAATGCGAAGGCTCCCACCATCAAGCCGAGAATGCCAAAGCTGAAGCGACTACACAGTTATGCTTCGCCGTTGCTTCGGTCTTGCGCCGGGCATTCCGGACTAATCTCTCCCACCGGGATCACGTCTCGCCGGACGCGGCTTCTGCATCCGACGCAGCTTTAGCGGGCAATTGGTCGTCATCGGAGAGGTGCGCGCCCTGCGTGCGCAGGATCGCCCGCACTTCCGCGATATCGACATCGCGCGGCCGTATGCCCCGGTTCACCGCGACTGCAGCAGCTGCGCCGGCAGCATGGCCGGTAAGCCAGCATTGCGGAATCTCCCGCATGAACCCGTGGCTGTTGGCATCGCAGGAGATATGCCGCCCCGCTGCCAGCAATCCGTCAAGAGACCGCGGCACAAGCGCGCCGTAAGGTACGGAAACAACCGGGTATTTTGGGCTAACGGAAGGACTTATGCCGATCTCGTCGACCACGGGCGTGCCGTCTCCCCAATGCTGGCGAAGAACTTTCTTCACCCCGACAAGCCGGCGGGTATGACGCACCCCTAGTTGAGGCGCGCTCTGCAGCATATAGGCGTTCTCGAAACCTGGAGCATGGCGGCGGAAAAATTCACAGTGCGCCTGCATATAATTATGCGAACGGATCTCCACCTCCGTCATGTCGTCCACATCCAGCGCCGACAGGCCGGACTGTCGCGGCCCGAGGAAGGTGGCGATATCGTCGCGCCAGCTGACATAGGGGGTCTGAAAGAAGCCCAGTTGATCGCGCCCGAGCGCGCTAAAGGCGACGAACTGCTCGGGTCGCCCGCTACGGAATTCCAGCCAGCGAGGCATGTCTACGCCGCCTAACAGGAAGCTGGTATTCATCGAATGATGAACATCGCCCTCGTCGATATCGTCATCGAAGTCTTCCCCGGCACGAGCGAACACGTCTCCATCGCCCGTTGTATCGATCACCACATCGGCCAGCACCGCCTGCCGCCCGGCCTTGGATTCGAACACCACGCCGTTGACCGCCCCCTTCTCCACCAGCGGTTTGGCGGCCCAGGCGTGGAACACTATCCGCACCCCCGCCTCTAGCAGCATCGACTGGGCCAGCAGCTTCATCCGTTCGGGATCGAGCGTCGGTGCCCAGGTGACGATGTCGTGGAATGCCGACGTCCGCAAGCGCCAGTGCGCCGCCTTGGCAGGATCGGTGGAGCCCCAATCCGACATCGGCGGCCCAGCCACGCCTTCCGGTGGCATGCGCTCGATGAATTCGCGCGCAAACCCCTGAATCACGTGCTTGCCCTGCCAGTCGGTCATGCGATCGATCCAGATCACCAGCCCGCCGGTCGACAAACCACCCAGGTGGTTATGCCGTTCTAGCAGCGCTACGTCAGCACCTGCTCGCGCGGCGGCATAGGCAGCCGCGCAGCCGGCAGGACCGCCGCCGATCACGGCGACATCACATTTGTGATAGACGGGAATCTGCTGCGCAGGCTCTTCCACATATCCGCCTCGACGTGACGGGGGCAGGTGGCGCTTGCCGGTCTCGAACAGGTCTGATGCCAGGAAGCGGTCCTCGGTCTGGCGGACAGTTCGCATACGATCTTTGTCAGTTTGCGTAGTCACGTCGCTCTTTCTTAAACGGGTCTATGCGCCTCGCCCGCGCGCTTCGAACAAGCCCGGACGCCGTTGTCGGCCCGGCATGGCAAGCCGATCTTGATGGGGCCACGCGCAGAGGCCGGAGAGGGACGCGCGCGTGGCCCGCAAGAGGCACCTTCAGGCGCCTTTGGGGGGAAGTGGTCAGAAGCGTCGTTTGACCGACACGCGCCATTCGCGCGGGGCAACAGGCTGCCCCACCGTGGTCCCCAGAGGATAATCGAACTTGTTGAGATAATAGAAGTTATCAAACAGGTTGGTGACCGCCAGTGCTGCTTCCCACTCTTCATCCGGCGAGCGCCAGGTCATACGAGCGTTGGCGGTGGTATAGGCATCGACCAACCCGGTGAGGGAATTGTTGACATTCACGAAGAAGGACGACTGGTAGGAAATATCGAAACGCGGCGTGATCGATCCAGCATTGCCGAGCATAAGTTCGTACTGAGTGCCTACGCTCCATTTCCATTCGGGCGTGTTTGGGGCCTTGCTGTCCAGAGTAACGCCATCGATCATTGCACCGGCCACGCCCAATTGGGTGAATTGGAAGTCGAGATAGCTGATCGATGCGTCGATGAGCAGCCCATCCACTGGCCTCGCAGTCGCTTCAAATTCCACCCCCTTGATGTCGGCATCGCCTGCGTTGACCGGGGTTGCATTGCGAGTGCTATTGGGGGTGGGGGTGCGATCAGAGAGGATTATATCCTTATACTTATTCAGAAAAATTGAGGCATTGAGCCGCAAGGCGCGATCAAACAGGTCGCTCTTCAAGCCCGCTTCGAAGGCCGTCAGCGTTTCGGAATCGAACGGCGTTGCCTGCTCGGACACGAAGGGGCGCGGGTTGATGCCGCCACCCTTGTAACCAGTGGAAACCTGCGCATAGGTCATCAGCGCGTCAGACCAGCGATAGTCCACGTTCACCCGGTAGTCGATCCGATCGCCCTCGTATTCGCCCAACACGCCGTCGAGCGCTCCCGCCCGGGTAAAGGTTGGCTGGGAAGGAACGAAAGGATTTTTGCGCCCGAACAGATAAGTCTTTTCGTCATCTGTATAGCGCAAGCCAGTGGTGATATTCAGCCGATCAGTGGCATGGAAAACTGCATGCAAGAAGCCTGAATAACTGCGGTTCTGGATCAGGTCATCGTTGATGAACAGGTTTTCAGCGACGGTTCCTGGAAGGTTATATTGCGTACCATCGAAGGTGCTGTCGGAATCGTAAAAGAATGCGCCCGCGGTAACATCGACCACGTCGTCGAACAGGCTGGCATTGACGCGCAGTTCTTGGGTGAACTGTTCGTGGCTCCATTGATCCATGACCGTGTTCACGCCAAAGGGCGAAAGATCGATGTCGCGGGCAAACCGACCGCTATAGTCCTGATAGGCGGTAATTGAGGTTAGAGAGACGCCATCTCCCAGTTCAAGATTCATCGTCAGCGCCACTTCCTTGGCGCGAGTTTCGGATACGGGCTCGGCAATGAAGGCAGCATGATCGCCTGCACCCGGTTGCCCGTCATATCTGGCCGGATCGGAATAGGCATTGGTGCTGTAGGTCGCGTAATTGATATAGCTGCCCGGACCGGTGATAAATCGCGACTGGTCGAACGATGCCGGCACGGCGATGCCCGGAAGGGTCGAACGGATCAGTTTGGTGGCCGGAACCTCGTTGTTCTCAACCACGATCATCCCAGATAGACTCACGTCGAACGTCGGGGTAGGCGTCCAGTATAGAGTGGCACGGCCTGCGTGCGAGCTGACGCCGCCCTCGGTGCCCAGCTTGCAATCCGTGTTGGCGGCTCCTCCCGAGGGAACGCCGCTGTCGGGATAGAGGCATCCGAAATCGTAACGCTCGACATAGCCGTCCCGGTTTTTCGAAACACCGGCAACGCGCAGGAACAATTCGTCGGGGACCAGCGTGACATCAGCCGCGCCGCGCACATCGACGCGGTTGAAGCTGCCAGTCCCAACTTCGATGAACCCCCTACCTGATCCGGAGGGCTGCTTGGAATAGAGCTTTACAGCCCCGCCGATCGAGTTCTTGCCAGCAAGCGTGCCCTGCGGGCCGCGCAGCACTTCGATTCGCTCGAGATCAAGCAGGTCGAAGACCGAACCGAACAGCGAGCCGTGGTAAACGTCGTCGATATACATGCCAACGCCCGGCTCAAACGCGTAGCTGCTATCATACTGCCCGACACCGCGAATATAAACGGTTGCGGCGGGGCCAAAAGCAGAGCCGCCCGGACGCAGCATCAAATTAGGCGCGGCAGCGGCGATGTCGGTAACGTCGGTCATGCTGCGTGCATCCATCGCCGCGCTGTCGAGCGCGGTGATGGCGATCGGCGTGTCTTGCAGACGCTGCTCTCGAAACTGCGCGGTGACAATGATCTCGTCACCCGAAGTAGCGGTAGCGTCGTCGCCATCCTGGGCAAGCGTCGGCTGCGCCGCGACAGCGACCGCTAAGACCGAGGCCGCACCCAAAAGGCGTACGGCAGAATTCATCGAAAACGAAAGCATGGTGATCCCTCCTCTCTGTCGCCATAGCGCCGGATTCTGGTCCCGCTGCTTTGCTGGCTTCATTGACTGGGCCCGCCGCAACGATGCAGCGCTAGCCGAGCAAGAGTGCAATAAGGGTATCGCCCGCGGCTTGAGAAGCTCCCAAAGCTTCAGCATATTATTCGTGATAAGAGAATAATCTCCTAGTTTAGCGAGCTTCGTTGCTTTTCTCGAAAACCGGCTCGAGGTGTTCGCGCACGAAGGCAAGCAACGCCTTGACCGATACCATGTTCATCCGCGCGGCCGGAACCATTGCCTTCAACCACAGGGGAGTCGTTGGATAATCGGGGAGCACGTGAACCAGCCGCCCGCTGGCGAGGTCTTCGCGCACCAGATACTCTCCCACCATAGTGATCCCAAAACCGCGGGCCACGGCGTGACGCAACAGGTCGCTGTCGTTCACTGCGAAGCGCGAATCGACGTTAACCGCCATCGGGCCGTTTGGGCCATTAAAGGTCCAGGTGGAACCCAGCGCGCGCATAGTGAGGCAGTCGTGACGCACCAGATCGGCTGGGCGCGTGATCGGTGGATGCGACGCCAGATAGGATTGAGTTGAGCAGAGCATGAGGTGGTATTCAGCTATGTCGACGTCGTGGACATTGGGATAACTGATCGGCAACGCGCCGAAAGCAATATCAAACCCTTCCTCGATGGGGTTGACGGAACGGTCGAGCAGAATCAGCTCAATCCGCAATTCCGGGTGGAGCGAGAGAAATTCGGTCATCAATCGCCCCAAATGGCTGGCTGCCAGCGTGGTGGGACACTTGATCCTCAACGAGCCTTCGACCGCATTCACCGCCTGGCGCGCATTCACCACAGCGCTGTCGAGCTGGCGCAGGATCTCACGATACCGCTCGACATAGATCCGCCCCACCTCGGTCAGCTCGACCTTGCGCGTGGTGCGGTTGAACAAGGTCACCTGCATCTCGTCTTCCAGCCTCGCGACCCGCTTGGTGATCACCGAAGGCGAAACATTGAGCCGGCGCGCGGCGCCCGAGAGGCTGCCAACCTCGGCCGTCGCCAGGAAAGCGCGGATATTTAACAAGGTGCTCAAACGGGGTCCTCTCCATCCGCAGCAAATTCGTATTATTCTCGTTTTCCAACAGCTGGCAGGAAAATTTGGGTACTGCAAACCTTTCCCCACTGCAGCTAGGATGAGAGGATAAGGAGCAGAGGATCGTTATGGACAGGCGCCACTTCATGGCCGGTACACTGGCAACCGGCGCAGCAATTGTTGGCCCAGGCGGAAGAAGCCTGGCCCAAGACCGTGCTGAGGCACCGGTCACTACCGCCTCGGAGGCAGAACTGTGGCCAACGACCGAACTGTGCGGCTCCGACTGCCCGCCAGTGTGGGCCGAGCGGCTGTTCAACCGACCGATCATCACACCCCATATGGACAGCCGGATGGGCAGCAACATCAACGGCCCCAGCCTGATCCGCGTGCCCGATTGGGTGCCTGACCGGCTCGGATGCTATTACCTTTATTTTTCGCATCACCGCGGTTCCTATATCCGAATGGCCTATGCCGACCATCTGGCCGGCCCCTGGACCACTCACGAACCGGGTGTGCTCGACATCACTAATACGGGGTTTGCCGATCATATCGCCTCGCCAGATGTAGTGGTGGACGAGGCCAGTCGCAGCTTCAGGATGTATTTCCACGGCGTGGTGCCCGGCACCCGGACGCAAAAAACCGCAGTCGCGCTATCCAGCGATGGGCTGACTTTCTCGCAATACGGCGGAGTAGCGATGGACTGGTACGCCCGCGCCTTCAATTATCGCGGCGCGGTTCATGCGCTAACGATGCCGGGCGTGCTGTTCCGGTCCAATACCGGACTAGGGGCGTTCGAACGCGGCCCCTCGCTGTTCCCCGACAACACGCGCCACAGCGCAGTGCGGGTCGAGAATCAGCGGTTGCAGGTGTTTTACACCAATCGCGGCGACAACCCGGAATCGGTCTTCTATCGCGAGATAAACATGGCCGGCGACTGGGCCGACTGGAGCACTGGCCCGGCAAAGCTGATCCTGTCGCCCGAGCGTGATTACGAAGGCGCCAACATCGCGCCCGCAGCGTCAGGCCTGGGGCCCGCCACCAGCCCACTTCACCAGTTGCGCGACCCGGCGATCTTCAGCGAACAAGGCCGCGACTACCTGATCTATTCGGTGGCCGGCGAGATGGGGCTGGCGATCGCGCAATTGCACGGCCTGCGCTCCCCGACCGCAAGGTAGGAGCCTTTCAAGCTATTCCGAAGCGCCCGACCGTTTCCTCAATCACCGCGCGATGGGCCTCGACCACAGGCAGAAGCAACCCGGCATCCACCGTTTCGATCCCGTCGCCGGGCACGTGGCACCAGCGGTGCACACCCAACCCGGCAAAGGCGCGGCGATAGCCGTGATCGATAAAGGTCGACAATTCCCCAGCTCCGCCCAGTATCTCGAGCGGATCCTTGTAGCCCGAAATATCCGCAAAGGCGCGGCGACAGGTATCGAGCATTTCCCCTGAAGCCATCAGCACCCGGCGCGGATCGGCAGTATCCATCATGCCCAGCTGCCGCACACCCAGCCCAAGCCGGTCACGCGTGGCGAGGCCGGCACCAAGGTGCGTCCAGATCACCGTATCCTGAGCCGGTGGAGCTTCTGCGAGCGCCAGATGAGACCCCTTGAAGTCGAATTCGTGCCCGCCATTGTTCATCGCGAAAATCGAATGATCGGGAAAGCGCACGCTGGCCCAGCGCACCAGTTCGAGAAAGGCCGCCGTCCCCGGCGCCCTCTCGCCAACCGCCTGAAACCAGCCCGAGCGCGGGGTGGAAAAGGCCAGCCACTTTGGCCCCGCTCGGCGTGTGGCGATGATGTTGCAACTGGTTGCATCGCTGGCATCGCCGACCAGTTCGATCTCAAGCAACTGTTCTTCGGCAATCGCTTTAGAGACCGGCGGGAAGTCCTTCGGCGCAATCAGGGCGAGCGGCACATCAACCAGCGGGTCGAGCTTGGTGTTGAGCGCAATCACCTCCCCGGTCGGGCCGTTGGTCACCAACACGATGGCCTGCGCACCGGCGCGGACCGCAGCCTGCACCAGCGGCATGACAGGTGGATTGAACAGCGCCGCATGGCGGGCATGGGGCAGGTCGATGAAGGCAATCTTTCCGGCCACCTGCGGGGCGTGGAATTCGTCGCGCATCAAAGCGCCGTGCGCCCGCAGCCCGCCCACACGCGTGGGTACCACGACCGGCTGGGGAAACACCGGAACTACAATTTCCGGAGTACGGACCTCGGCCACATCCGCGAGAAAAGATGGAACCGAAAAGTCCAGCTTGCGCACTTCCATCCCCAGCGAGTCGAGCCGTTGAGCGATCCACCGCGCCGCATCAAGGTCGCCCTTTCCACCTGAAATCTTGCTGCCGAAGGACGCATGAATGCGCAGGTCTTCGTCGAGCTGGCGCAGCAGGTCGCCCGGCGCGGCGAGCCCTTCAGGAATACGATAGACCGGAGCGGCATGCGCCTCCCTGTCCGCCAGAGCCATCGAGCCAATCACTCCCAGCCCGGTTTCAATTACTTCACGCCTGGTGCTCATCTCGTTGGTGCCTTTTCGGTGTGCTCGTCCCGGTTGACACTTTCGCCCTCGAAGTGGAGCTGCGCCATTGCGATGCCCCGCTCACCCCGAACGGTGTAATAGAGATATACCGCCAGCCCATCGTCCAGGATCGCCGGATCGCGCAGAGCGTTGACCTCGCCATAGGCCATCCCGCCTACCGATGCCGTGGCGGGCAAGTCGGCCCCTTCCCAATTTTCCTGCGCGCGCATGACCTCCTCGGACGGACCTGCCGTCCATTCGCTCCAGTGCGGCCGCAGGTCTACCTGAGCATGCATTATCCGTTCGGGATCATCGCCCACCTTCGAATAGAACACATGTAGCCGGTCTCCCCGGTGAAGCAGCGCGGCATGACGCATCTCGTCGAGGATGCGCGGGCCAGGCAGCACAGGCATCAACCCGTCTTGCGCGCGAAAAAAGCGTCCACTGCGAAGCCATGCGGGATAGGCCCCCTCCTTGTCCGCCATGGCCAAACCATAACGAACGCCCCGATGAGAAAACACGCGCATATAGGGCGCCGAAAAGCCTCCTGAGAGCGGCTCGAACCTCAACCCGTCACTCGATTGAGCCACGAAGCTTTCCTGACGATAGGGCCGCCCGCCAAAATCCTGCCCCGGCATCTCGACCGGGCCGTGGAAATAGAGCAGCAAGCGCCGATTGGCTTCGTCCACCACCACTTCAGGTGAGGCAATGTGGTGCAATGCGGTGGTCTGTTCCAACCGAAGCGTTCGGCCGGGATGCACGGTCCACGGTCCGGCGGGATGATCGGCATAGGCCAACCGAATGTAGTCGCCGCGATGATGTGCGAAATACATGTAATAGCGGCCGAGGCGCCCCTCGATCCAGTCGGGGACGCGGATGACGGCGGGGCCGTTGATATTCTCGCCCAGCTCCCCCTCCAGGCCGGCCATGCCTGGACGAATGACGGGACCGCTGCCCAACCGCTCCACCTTGATGGACCGCGAAAGTCCCGTCACTTGCGGAAGAACATCAAGCGTTTTCGGCGCACACCCCATCAAAGTGGCAAGTGCTGCATTCATGACCAATTGGCGCATCGTCCACCGGCGTTTTTTGCTAGCTTCTTTTATGACGCCGAGCCATTTCAAATTCCTGCTCATCCAACACCTTTTCGAGTACTTTTTCTCGAATTAACGCCTCCATTTTAACAGATTTTACACGGCTCAATGCCAAAGATTCTTAGTATACCCTTTCTTGAATCGAGAAGAGTGTAGATCACGAGGTCCCTCGACGCCTCTTCAGCCTATGTCGCAGTCCCTCAGCGCGTCGATATGCCGGAAAGCCACTGACGCTGACGAAACCCGTTATCTGATCCAGTACGGATGCGACTGAATGTGGCGGCATAGCTGTCAGGCTCTCCATCCTTTACGGATGACCGCTTCGAGGCGCTCGGGCTGGACGCCGGAATGACCTAGAATAGGGCGTATTCCGTTGAAAAACTCTCGCTTGCGGTCGGTGTGAAGTCCTGATTCAATCTTCGCAGGCAAGCGGAGATCAGGCTGATGATAGGCGAGCGGACGGTGATGCAGGGGGCGCTGTTCTACAGCTTCCGTATCGAGGACCACGTGCCGGGCGATCACCTGCTGCGCGCGATCGACCGGTTCGTCGATCTGTCTGGTACCCGTGAGCATCTGAAAGCCGTTCTACAGCGAGACCGGGCGACCCTCGATCGATCCCGAGTTGATGATCCGGATGCTGATCATCGGCTATTGCATGGGCATCCGCTCGGAGAGGCGGCTGTGCGAAGAGGTCCACCTGAACCTCGCCTATCGCTGGTTCTGTCGTCTCGATCTCGACGGCGCTGTGCCCGATCACTCGACCTTCTCGAAGAACCGGCACGGCCGCTTCCGCGACAGCGATCTGCTACGCAAGGTTTTCGAGCTGACCGTCGAGCGCTGCATGGCCGAAGGGTTGGTGGGCGCCGAGGGGTTCGCGGTCGATGCCAGCCTGATCCGCGCCGATGTTCACCGCCAGCGTTCGGTGCCGGGCGAGGAAGGTCTTCCGTCCGAAGCGGCGGGCCGCGCGGTTGCCGAGTATCTCGAAGTGCTCGACGATGCCGCGTTCGGCGGATCGACCCCGGTCACGCCCAAGCGGATCAACCTGACCGATCCTGCTGCACGCTGGACCGCGGCCACGCGTGAGCGGGCCTTCTACGCCTACAGCACCAATTACCTGATCGATATCGACCACGCGGTGATCGTCGATGTCGAAGCGACTACCGCAATCAGGCAGGCCGAGGTCTTCGCCCAGCGGCGGATGATCGAGCGGACGCAGGATCGCTTCGACCTGTGGCCCGAGAAGCTCGTCGCCGATACCGCTTATGGCTCGGCCCCGAACCTGGCCTGGCTGGTCGAGGATCGAGGCATTGAGCCGCACATCCCGGTGTTCGAAAAATCCGCGCGCAACAACGGCACCTTCGAGCGATCCGCCTTCATCTACGACCATGAGAATGACAGCTATGTCTGCCCGGGTGGCAATCGGCTGCGACGGTCCAATCGCAACTTTAGCACCCCGCGCAGCGGGATCGATAAGGACGGATCAATCCGTTACCGCGCCCGGCAGCAGGACTGTCAGGCTTGCGCCCTGCGGCAGCGTTGCACACCCAACATGCCTGCGCGCAAAGTAACCCGGTCGGTCCACGAAGGGGCACGCGATCTGACCCGCGAGATCACCACCAGCGATGCTTTCCTCGTATCAAGTCGCCAGCGGAAGAAAGTCGAGATGCTGTTCGCTCACCTCAAACGCATCCTGAAGCTGGACCGCTTGCGCCTGCGCGGTCCCAATGGAGCAAAAGATGAGTTCCACCTCGTCGCCGCAGCCCAAAACCTACGCAAGCTCGCCAAGATGCGGCCGATGCCAGGCCTCGCACCCGCCTGAGCCAAACGGCAGGGCCGCTCGCCCCCTGTCAGCTGCGAGTGCCCAACCATTCCAGCGGCGACTTCTTCAACAGAATAGGGTGGAGAGCCGTCATTGCGCTACGCGAACGTGATTGCTTCAACGCAACTGAGCTAGGTCTCCAGCGCGAATGAGAGTTTTAGCGTGATAAAATGCGAACAAGCCCGCGAGAGTAAACGAAATGAGCGCGAGCGATGTGAGTCTATTCCACCAAATGCTCTCCGCAGGTGTGGCCCATTCTGCTTTTGAGCGGCGAAAGACGCCTGCTACGATTATCCAAAGCACCCAATTGGCTGCGATGAACGGAAAGAGCGGAACTTGCGGATAGACGAGAGGGGTGAGCGCCATGGTAGCTGATGCGGTCAAGCAAAGCCCGACAGCTATGGCGAAGTTCAGGAATGTGACGATGCTGCGCAAGTTCACTAACCCTATTGCTTTGAGAGCACTTTAGTCTTTCAGCCAATGTCCGCTCTTGCCTAAACCCGTCATTGCCAATTGGTCGAGCCGACTGCCAATAAAGCGCCCTAATTCCAGACTTCCAAAGTGTCACCGTTGTGACCTAAGAGCAGCCGGTCTTCAGTGCATGGAGCGGTTTGGCATCATGCCTATGTGAGCGAACAACAAACGATCAGCCAACCGAACTTCTGCCCGACCTTCGAGCTGCGCGCCTTGAACTGATCCACTTCGGGAAAGGCCAAGGTTGTGTTCTCCGGACATCGCTGCTTGTAACGCAGCTGTAACCCGCTTGTTGCCGTAAATAACCTTATTCGGTCGTGCGGCTCCTGCCATTGCCGCGCAATCGAGAGGGGCTTCCACAACTGACACTTACTGGCGCTTGGGTCGTTTTGAGGTCGCGCAGGGCAGTTCCCTTCCTCTCGTGCAGGTTCGAGAACAGAAAGAGTTATCATGAGGAAGTCCGTTACGGTTGCGCCGCTGTGCGCCATTGGCCTGATGCTGCCCGCAATCGCGCATGCTCAGACGACCACCGGCATTAACGAAGCCGCAGACAAGAACGACGAGCGGATCGTCGTTACCGCCAACCGCACGCCTGTCTCGCTCGATCAGGTCGGCCAGAGCGTTACGGTTCTGACCGAGGCCCAGATCGAGGCGAGCCAGCAGATCGGCGTTACCGAACTGATTGCGCAGACCCCAGGCGTGCAGTTCCGCCGCAACGGCGGTCGCGGCACAGCGACCTCGGTCTACATCCGCGGTGCCGACAGCGGGCAGACGCTGATCCTTTACGATGGCGTGCACCTGCACGATCCTTCGACCACCGACGGCGGTGCTTCGCTGACGGACGTGACCACCGGCGGTATCGGCCGGATCGAGATCCTGCGCGGCACCCAGTCGGTGCTTTACGGCAGCCAGGCGATCGGCGGCGTGATCAACATCATCTCGAAGGCGCCGAGCAAGCCCTTCGAGGCGCAGTTCCAGGCCGAGGCGGGCGAACTCGACAGCTACCTGATGAATGTCGGCGTGGGCGGCAAGAGTGGCGGCCTGACCTGGACGACCGGCGGCAACTACTCCACCTCGGACGGCGTCTCTGCCTACGCCACCGGCACCGAGCGTGACGGATATGAGAACGTCTCACTCAACGGCCGCGTCAACTATGCGTTCTCGGACGATGTCTCGCTCGACCTGCGCACGTTCTATTCCGATGGCGACGTCGAATACGACGCGTTCAATGGCGATGCTGCCAACCGCGGCCTGAGCGAAAGCTGGCTCGGTTATGCCGGCTTCAACTTCACACTGTTCGACCGGCTTGCCAATCGCATCTCCTATGGCCGGACCCAGATCAGCCGCGTCAACCTGAGCGAGGCCGATCCGATCAACCCGGTCGAGACCTTCGATGCGAGCGGGCGCAGCGACCGGTTCGAATATCAAGGCACCTTCGACATCTCGGAAGGCAACTTCGTGGTGTTCGGAGTGGAATATGCCGAGAACGCGTTCGATAGCTCCTCGGCTGCCGTTACCGTGGGCGACGATACGCTCGGCTTCTATGGCAACATCACCGTCGAGCCGATCGAAGGGCTGACCTTGACCGGCGGTGTGCGCCATGAGGATCACAGCAACTTCGGCGGCGCCACGGTGGGCGCGGCCTCGGTTGCCTATACGCCCAACGGCGGCAACACAGTGCTGCGCGCCAGCTACTCGGAAGGGTTCAAGGCACCGGGCCTGTTCCAACTCTATGCTGCCGGTTACGGCACGCCCGACCTGCAGCCCGAGGAAGCGAAAAGCTGGGAAGTGGGCGGCGAACATTTCTTCGGCGACATGTTCCGTGTTTCGGCAGTCTACTTCAACCGAGAGACCGAAAACCTCGTCGCCTATGTGAGCTGTGTGGCGATTCCTGACAATCCGCGCTGCTCTTCCGATCCTAGCCTGTTCGGCATCTACCAGAACCAGGGGCAGGTCGACGCAGAAGGGCTCGAATTGGGCGCCGGGCTCGATCTCGGCGGTTTCAGCCTGTCGACGAACTACACCTATCTCGATGCCAAGGTTGCGACGCCGGGCGATCCCAACATCGGCAAGCAGCTGGTGCGCCGCGCCAAGGACACCTTCAACACCACCGCCAGCTATACCGCACCTTCCGGCCTCAGCCTGGCGAGCACCGTGACTTTCGTCGGCGATCACTTCAACAATGCGGCGAACACGCAAGTCGTGCCGGGTTACACCACGGTAGACCTGCGCGCCTCCTATCCGATCACAGATATGGTGGAAATCTACGCCCGCGTCGAAAACCTGTTCGACGAGGAATACCAGACCATCCTTAACTACGGCTCGCCGCCGCAGATGGTCTATGGCGGGGTGCGGGTGCGTCTGTGACGTACCGCATTAGCTGAATGCGAAAGGCATTGCTGATCGCCCACCGGTGGTTCGGTTTGATCGTCGCTCTCGCGGTGGTCATTACCGGGCTCACTGGTGCGGTGATCCCCTATCAGGACCATATCCGCTCGCTTGTCGCGGGCGAGGTATGGGATGTCTCGCCGCCGGTGCCCGGCGCGCCCGTCCTGTCGGGCCTCGAGCTGAAGCGCATCGTTGAGGAAGAGACCGGCGGCGCGGTCAGCTTCATCCAGTTAGTGCCCGACGCCGATCACGCATCATCGGTGTTCGTCAGCGCCCAGACCGGCGAGCCGCCGCTGCCGTTCCAGCAATATTTCCTAGATCCCTACACCGGCGACATCCGCGCGCGGGTAAAGTTCGCTGAACTAAGCGACGGCCCAATCAATATCGCTCCGTTCCTTGTCTCTGTGCATTACAGTCTTGCCGCCGGGCAGACGGGTCGGCTGATCCTCGGGGTGGTGGCCCTCGCCTGGCTGCTGCTCTCGATCGCCGGCCTGGTGCTGACCTTTTCGCGCAGGCGCAGCCCTTCGTTCTGGCGGCACTGGGGGCGTGCATGGCGCCTTCGCCGCAGGGGCGCGCACAAGGTTCGCCTTTGCGACTTTCACCGCGCTACTGGCCTCTGGTTAGCGCCGCTGACCTTCGTGTTCACATGGTCTGCCGTGGCGTTCAATCTTGATGCCGTCCATGAGCCGGTCCAGCGTATGCTGGGGGCGCAAGGATTGTACGAACCGGTCGACAACCCCGCTCCTGATGCTGGCCAGGCGATGCCCCCGGAGCGAGCAGAAGAGGTTGGCGCAAGGCTGATGCAGGCGCAGGCAGATCAACGCGGCTTCACGGTGCGCGGCCCCGAGGCGCTGAGCTTTCGGCCCTATGCCAATGTGATAGGCTACTACGCGCGGACCAGTCTCGATGGGCCGACCGAAACCGGCTCGACCGCTGTCTGGTTCGATCAGGCTTCCGGCCGACTGATCGAATTTCGCCAGCAATTTGGCGAGACGAGCGCCGATGCGTTCGATAAGTCGCTGCGCCTTCTTCATACGGGCGAAATGTTCGGTGAGGGCTACAAGCTGGTGATCAGCCTGTTCGGCCTCATCGTTGCCGCGACCGCGCTTGCAGGCGTGTTTCTATGGCTGAGAAATAGCAGGCGGTCTGCGCCAAGCCCGATGGGCGAGGATTGATGCTGTCGATTGCCGTATCGCTGATCTGGATGCTTGCGCTCATCGCGGCGGCCATGCACCTGCGCGATGGCGGGCGGACGCTTTCGTCGGCTCTGTGGGCGGCGCTCGGCTTTGCGCTTATATTGCCGTGCGCACTTTGGCTATCGCCGCAACCGAACTGGATTGCGGTTCTTGTAACGATGGGGGCGATCTGGCGGCTGATCGCGGATGGCGGATCGCGCCTCGGGCCGCTGCTGGCAGGGGCAAGCGCAGGTCTGGCCGCGGCTCTGGTTGCCACGGCCGGGATCCAGACATGGATTGCCGGCTCGCTTAGCGCCGCAGCACTGATCGTGGCCTTCACTCTGCAAACGGGACGTGGCTCGGCGAAGTGGCGCGATGAACAGTTGATGATAGCTGTCGCCCTGATCCTGCCTGTTATCGGGCTGTCGGGAGACATCGTTTATGGCTGGCAGTCGGCCGGAATGCTGGGCGAAGGCTCGGCCTCCGGGGCTTCTGTGGATCCGCCGCTATGGGCCTTGGCAATCGTGGGTCTGGCTTTGGCGGCTGGCCTTGTGAGAGGGATTTGGACAAGCAAATGAATTTCGGAGATATTCTCGAACAGGGCCTATTTGCGCTCGGCCAGGTGCTGCGCCTGCCGGTGTTCATCCTGCTGTGGGTCTGTGTAGCGGCGACGCTCTATTACGCGGCCAGCTACCTTGTGATTGCGGTGCGCAGGCGCAGGGACAGAGCCGGTTTCGATCTGAAGGCTTGGCTTCAAAGCGGTCGCGTGCTCGATACAGAATTGGCACGGCGCGAGGAACTGCCAGGGACGCTGGGCGCTATGCTGACCGAGATTCAGGCGCTCGATGCGGGCAAGGCATTGCACCATGGCGGGCTCGAAAACGTCGTCGCCGAATACGAGGAACAGCTGCGCCACGGCCTCGATGGTCCGCGCGCGCTGGTGAAGATCGGCCCGAGCCTCGGCCTCATCGGCACGCTGATCCCGATGGGCACCTCGCTGGCCGCGATGGCGGGCGGCAATCTCGGCGCGATGGCCGGGCAGATGGTGGTGGCCTTCACCAGCACGATCATCGGCCTTGCCACCGGCACCGTCGCCTATGGCCTCGTGGCGCTGCGGCAGGGCTGGGTCAGCGCGTCGATCCGCGAGCAGCGCTATCTGGCCGAAGTTGTCGCTGCCGAGATGGAGAACCGCTGATGGGCCGCTTCATCAAGCTAGCCGCCCCTGACGAGCCTGCCGAGGAAGATCCGCTGGCTGGCGTTGCCAACCTGTTCGATGCCTCCATCGTGTTCATCGTCGGGCTGATGATCACGCTGTTCTCGGTTTACAACATGGGCGACCTGATGAGCGGCGAAGGCACCGTGACCATGATCAAGACCGACGAGAACGGGATGCAGGAGATCGTCGTCAAGGAAGCCGAGACGATCACCGCCTACAAGGTGACGGGCGAGGAAGGTTCGGGCGATGGCGAGCGGCTCGGCTCGGCCTATCGGCTGGCGAATGGCCAGATCATCTATGTTCCCGATGGAGAGACGCCCGAAGATGCAGCCAGCAGGTGAGCAGGTTCTTGCGCCAGCTCCTTAACACCATTCGGCTCCTCTGGGCGCTGCTTGCCCTGCCCGCCTCGCTGGCGGCGCAGGAGGAGGCTGGCGACACCCCAGTGATCCAGCTCGGCTACCTGTTTTCCGATGGACAGACGCCGGGCACGGTAGCGGCGTTGCGCGCATTGTTCGAGGAGCGGCCCGACCTCAAGGATCGGATCGAAATCCGCATCCTCACCGAAAGCTCGTTTGCCGACACCGACGCTGCCGCGTTCCGGGAGAACGACGTGCTGGTGTTCGACACGATGAACCAGCAGATGCTCGACCAGTTCGACGACCAGAACGATGCCGATCTGCTCGCCGAAACGGGCCGTGTACTCGGCGTGGGTGTGGGCATTCAGGGCGAAGGCTACTACACCGAATTGGGCGTTGAATGGGACGCGCGCGCGCGCGCCTATTGGAAGCATGGCGGGCCGTCGAACCAGTTGGGACTGCTTAAGCTGGCGCTGCAACGAGCGGGGATCGAAGGTCTGGAATTGCCCGAGCCGCAATTGTCGCTCGATTTCGGCTACTACTACCCCGATGGCGGCACGGGCCGCGTATTTGCCGATTGGGACGCGTTCCACCAGTGGCGCGCCGACAATGGCAAGCTGAAGCCGGGGGCGCCGCGGGTCGCGGTCGGCTTCTTTAAGGCGAATTACTACTCGGGCGACATGGCGCTGATCGACGCGGTGATCGCCGATATCGAAGCGCAGGGCGCCGAGGCGGTGCCGATCTTCGGCTATCCGGGCGCGGTGGCCTTCCGCGAACTGCTGGGCACCGGCGAGGATGTTCGCGCCGATGTCGGACTCGGCCTCTCATTCCAGTTCAACGATGCCGAGGCGGCGAAACTGCTCGAAGAGGTCGGTATTCCGGTCATCAACGTCATAAGCCTCTATGGCCGCAGCGAGGAAGACTGGCGCACTTCGCCCACCGGGCTATCGGCTTTCGAGGGCACTTTCAATCTCGCTTCGCCCGAACTTGCGGGCACGGTCGCGCCGACCGTGGTCGGCACCAAGGAACGGGTGAACGATGCGGTGACCGGCCTGTCGTCGGTCGTCACGAGGCCCATCGCAGAACGGGTCGACATGGCGGTGCGCCGCGCGCTCAACTTTGCCGACCTCTCCCGCACTGCCAATGCCGACAAGCGCGTTGCGATCATGTATTATAGCTATCCGCCGGGCCGCGCCGGGATCGCGGCCAGCTATCTCAACGTGGCGGAATCGCTCGAACGGATCATGCAGCGCCTCGCGGAAGAAGGTTACGACATCGGCGGCGAACCACCCAGTGCCGATGCGATCCTTGCCGATATCACCAGCCGGGCGCGCAACGTCGGCTCTGATGCGCCGGGTGAATTGGCCGAACTCATCGCGCTCGGTGGCGCCCAGCGCGTGCCCTTGGCACAGTATGTGGAATGGCTGGACCAGCTCTCTCCCTCGCTCAAGGAAAAAATGCTGGCCGACTGGGGCTATCCCGCTGACAGCAAGCTGATGACCGAGCACCTTGGCGAGCAGGCAAACCTGATCGTCCCCGCGCTCAAATACGGCAATATTCGCCTGATGCCGCAACCCTCGCGCGCCTGGGGCGAAGACCTCGAAATGCTTTATCACGCGCAGAACCTTGCGCCGAGCCACCAGTATTACGCCGCCTATGCCTGGGTGCGCGAAGCGTTCGACGCCCATGCGGTGGTGCACGTCGGCACCCATGGCACGCTCGAATGGCTCGATGGTCGCGATGCGGGCCTTGGTCCTGACGATGCACCCGATGCCATGATCGGCGACCTGCCCGATGCCTATATCTACAACGTCGATGTGGTGGGCGAAGGTCTGGTCGCGCGTCGTCGCGGCATGGCGACGCTCATCGATCACATGGTGCCGCCCTTCGTGCGCGGGGAGCTCACCGAAGACCTCGCGCGGCTCAGCGAGCTGATGAACGACCACATCCAGAACGAGAGCAAGAACCCCGAACTGGCTGAGATTTACGCGAGGCAGGCACGCGATCTCGCCATCGAGCTGGGTATCGCCAAGGATCTCGATCTCGATCCAGCTGCGCAGTGGTCCGACGAGGAACTGCACCGGGTCGAGGATTACATGATCGAGCTACGTGGACAGATCATCCCCTATGGTCTGCACGCCTTCGGCCGCACCCCTGCGCCCGAGGCGGTGGACAGCACGGTTGAAGCGATCCTCAGCATCGACCGTTCGGCGCTGCCAGATGCCGTCACCATTTTCGGCGAGGAGATGGAGGGCCGCATCCTCGCCTCCGGCCCGCGCGAGCTCGACGGCCTGATGCTGGCGCTCGCAGGGCGTTTCGTTCCGGCCGGAAAGGGTGGCGAACCGGTCCGTAATCCAGACAGCTATCCCACCGGAGCCAACTTCTACGGCATCGACCCCGACAAGATCCCCAAGCCTGCGGCGTGGGAAATGGGCAGCAAACTGGCCCAGCAGATGCTCGACGACCACTTGGCCGAGAACGGGCGATACCCCGAAAAGATTTCCTTCGTGATCTGGGGTGACGAAACCATGCGCCACGAGGGCGTGCTGGAAAGCCAGATATTCTACATGCTCGGTACCAAGCCCGTATGGGACGCGCGCGGCCGGGTGGTCGACGTGGAGGTCATCCCGCATGAGGAATTGGGCCGACCGCGCGTCGATATCGTGATCGCCTCGACCGCCGCCGGCCTGTTCGGTGGACTCACTCGCCTGATGGACAAGGCGGTGCAGGAAGTGCGCGTGCTCGACGAGCCGGATAACCAGGTCCGACAGCACTATCTTGAGATCAAGCAGGCGCTGATCGAAAGCGGCGTGCCCGAGGCCGAGGCCGATCAGATGGCTGGCGTGCGCATCTTCGACGAGCCGCCGGGCACCTTCAATCTCAACACCTCGGACATCGTGGCCACCAGCGGATCGTGGGACAGCGACGCGGGATTTGCCAACGAGTATATCCGCAAGATGGGCCATGCCTATGGCAACGGCTACTGGGGCCAGCCCATGCCCGATGTCTTCGCGCTCAACCTCTCGGGCACCGAGAAGATCGTCCACTCTAACTCGACTATGCTCTACGGCACGCTCGATAACGACGACATGTTCATGTACATGGGCGGTCTCTCCTCCGCGATCCGCAGCATCGACGGGGCTGATCCCGATCTCGTCATCACCGACACGCGCGACCCGGGCAATCCGGCGATGATCGGGCTGGAACAGTTCATCGGCCGCGAATTCCGCTCGCGCTATGTCAATGGCAAATGGATCAGGGGCATGCAGGCCGAAGGCTATGCCGGTGCCGGGGCCATGCGCGAATTCGTCGAATACCTTTGGGGATGGGAAGCGACGACGACCGAGATCATCGACGATTCCTTGTGGAACCAGACCTACGAAACCTATGTGCTCGACAGCCAGAATCTCGGCATGAAGCAGTGGTTCGACGAAAATTCGCCCTATGCCTATCAGGACATCACCGCGCGGATGATCGAGACTATCCGCAAGGACTACTGGAACGCCGACGAAGATACCCGCGCGACACTGGTGCGCGAGTATCTGGAAAATGTCGCGGAGCATGGGGTGAACTGCACCTCGGTCTCCTGCGGCAATGGCCGGATGCTCGAATATGTCTATGCCGAGGCCGAGCGCATGGGCGTGGCCGTAGAGCTGCGTGAGCAGACGCGCGCTGCCTTCGAGGCCGCGATGGGTCGCCCCATTGCGGAAGCCGCCACCGAGCTTGCTGCTTTCGCCGTCAGCAACGATGCGCGCGAAGAGGCGACGCGCGACCAGCGACGCGAGCTGGTTTCGCGCTTGCCTTCGCCTGCCGCGCCTGTTTCAGCGAGCGTAGCAGCGCCCGAGGCACCTGCCGGGCGCGCGCCATCAGAGGCCCCGCCAGTGTCTGGCGCGGAGCCGGGTGACGCTACGGCTGCTCCTGCGAGTGAGAGCGTTGAACCTATAGATCAGCCGCCGCTGACGGGACAGGTCATGTCGGAGGAAGTGCGGTCGCAACAGCCTGAGATGCCCGAGCAGCCGAAGCTTGCGTCGATGTCGCTGCAGGATTTTATACTGGCTTTCGGCCTGTTCCTCTTCGCGCTGCTGGGATGGAACTTTGCCAATAGACGGCGCGGAACAGGATCACCCGCTTCCGCTTAGGAGGGCAAACTGCGCGGTCGAACTGGTGACCGAGCCATGCCCGCCGTCGCCGGTAATCACATAGTCACTCCAGGCGAGGCCGAGCGTAGCACCATTCCAGGCGATATAGGCGCCGATGGAGTCGGCGGGCCCGTGGCTGATACGTCGGGGCTCACCAGTCGGTGCAAGCGCGCCATCGCCAGCCGCAAACAACTGGAGATAGACCTCCTGATTTCCGTCGCGCTCATCGAACCAGGTTAGCGCGGCCACGCCTTCGGGGCCGATTTGCAGGTCCGGGTAGAGCGATGCGTGGCCGTCTGGAGGCGTGAGGGTTGAAGTTTGCACTTCGTCACCTGTGATTGTGAGCAGACGCACCACCGCACGGCTTCCAGCCTTGGGGTAGAAAAGGGGGCCTCGGCCGCCTGATCGGGCGGACCAAGGGCGGCATGAACACCAAGCTTCACGCCGTCACCGACGCCAACGGCCGCCCTTTGAGCTTCTTTATCACGGCAGGGCAAATCAGCGATTACACCGGCGCGGCAGCCCTGCTCGATGATCTACCCAAGGCGCAGTGGATGCTGGCTGACCGGGGCTATGACGCCGAATGGTTCAGGGATGCGCTCGAGCAAAAGGGCATCACGCCCTGCATTCCGGGCCTCAAATCCCGTTCTTTTCCCGTCAAATACGACAAGCGCCGATACAAACGCCGAAACCGCATCGAGATCATGTTCGGAGCATTTGCGAAGCCATAAATCTGAGATGCGAGTGCCACGGGGGCATTTGGTCCATTCGTGCCCCGAGCTAGCAAAGACCGAAGGATATCCAATCCGGGTATGCTTCCGCTCTGCGGCAAAAGCTCTTCGATAAGCAGAAGGGTCAACATCGATTTGAGACCGGCAAGAGCAAAGCGCTCCCAGAACTCGGCCAACGATAGTCCGAGAAAGACATCGCGGCGCTGCAGCAGCGATGTGGATTGCTCGTGCAACGGCTGCATGGGGCCTCCTTGGTAAAGGAGGTCCGCATAAGAAGGAGATCATAACATCATCATGACAGCCGCCATGCATGTTGGCTCAACACGCTGGACGATACAGTTTGTTGCAGCTGAATGGCTGCCATGGGAGTAATGCCCAGGCCGACTGGATGTCGGGGCTTGAACCCGCAAAGCCGACACGCCGGTCTCCCCAGATAACGTCCGCTATCCCAATCTGCGCTGCCGAAAGGAGACGTTCCGGATCGTCCCCGATTGCTGCTGCTCGGCGATTTCGACGTCCGCTTTCGGGGATATGCCCGGAGTGCTCGAATGACTGAAATTAGGGCGCTTGGCGGACATCTAAGTGCAGTTGAGCAACGGTCGCTTTCCGCCCTCAAAGCAGCCGCGCGATAGGCAGGCGCCTGGCGATACCGACGATTAATCGATCGAGCGCGGTCATGCCGGGCTCTGCATCGAGCTCCAGGCTCACGTCCTCTGCAACGAACTTCCAGCGCAATTCGCCGTCGGCACCCATCACGACTTCGCAAACCGGCCCCTTCACCGCCTCCTCCAGTCGATCGGCAACCCTTGTCGCGAATGCCGGACTTTCGATCACGAAGCCGAGCTCGGTATTCAGTTCGTAAGACCTGGGGTCGAGATTGAATGACCCGACGAAAAGCCTTTCCCGGTCAACCGTAAAGGTCTTGGCGTGCAACGTCGTCACGCCCGACCGCAAGGCCGCGGTGGATCCGGTGCCCGTGCCGCGAAACCGCTTGGCGATACCGACGTGATTGGTCTTCTGGGCTGTACCCGGGGAAGTAGGCCATGGCTGAATCTCGAGAAGCCGTACTCCGGCGGAGACGAGCCGCTTCCGATGGGGTGCGTAACCGGCATGTACCAGGCCCACGTCGCTGGCGGCATAGCCGTTGGTCAGGATCGTGATCGAAATCCCCGAGGCTGCAAGATCGGCGAAAGTTTCCGCTCCCTGCGCTCCCGGCACGAAGTAGCCGGAAACAAGGCCGATCTCGCGTCTGACAGGGCCCATCAGGCCTTGAAGGTTCGTCAGCAGCAAGTCCCGCTGTTCAGCCTTGCCCAGGGTTTTTGCCGGATCGTCGCTTACCAAGCGGACCTCGGCCCACTCCAGAGCCAGCGCCCCATTGCGCAGATCGTCGACGAGCGACAACTCGTTCAGCCGCCCGATATAGCGACGCGCGGAATCATCGCGTGAAACAGCGGCGGCCCGCTTGGCAAGTTTGCGTCGTTGCGATGCTCGCACTCGCGGCAGGATCTGGTGCGCCGGATATGCCGACTGGCTGTCCCAATACCGTTGGAAATCTTCCTCTACGGCAGCCACAGCCGGGCCGATTGCGAGGACATCAAGATCGACAAACATCGCTTCGTCATCGGCATCGAAATATTCATCGCCGATATTGCGTCCGCCGACAATGGTCACGCTGCCGTCTACCGTAAGGCTCTTGTTGTGCATGCGCCTGTTGAGACGCTTGAAGTCGAACAGGAAACCAAGTGCCTTGGGAAACCGAATAGCGAAGGGATTGAATATCCGGATCTCTACACCGGGGTGCTGGTCGAGCGCGGCCAGCGCCGTATCGAGCCCTGAGATGCCGTTGTCGTCCAGCAGCATGCGGACCTTCACGCCACGCTCGGCAGCCTCGTGGATGGCCTGCAGCAACAGCGTGCCGGTCCGATCACCGTGCCAGATGTAATATTGCACATCGAGCCGACTTTCGGCCGCCTTCACCAAAGCCAGCCGCGCAGCGCATGCGTCGATACCGCTTTCGAGAAGATGGAGCCCGGAAAGATTCGGATGGTCCTTGGTCTGCCGCCTTGCAGCCGCAGCAAGCGATGTGCCGGAGGCATCGGGCAATTCCTTGCCAGCCGCGACCTTGCGGGCCGGCAACCGGCTTGCATTTCGAAGCGCGAAAAAGGAGAGAGTTACCGCAAGCCCGGCGAGAAGGCGCAGTCCCCTCATGACCCCGGGGGCACGCCCTTGTCCTGATCGTCTGGGAGCGGGATTGGCGTGGCCGCGCATATCGTCCTCAGCGCGCTTTTGAGGCCTTCTTCCACGGTTGGGTGATAAAAGGGTCGTTCAAGCATTTCGCTAGCGGTCATTCCGGTGTCGATAGCCCAGGCGAGCATATGCGCAAGATGCTCGCCTGCCGGGGCGAACAGGTCCGCGCCGATCAGGCGGCCATCGGGCGCGGCAGCGTAAAGCGTCAAGACACCGCGATTGCGAGCCTCCACTCGGGCGCGGCCCTGATCGGAAAAATCGACTGTTCCCGTTATCGCTCCATCGTCTTCGGCGCTGCCGATCGTCGCAAGGGCGGGATGGGTAAAGGTGATTGCAAAGGGCACATACCGGTCGGTCTTGATCGCTGCGGGGAAGCGGGCAGCGTTACGACCGGCAATTGCGCCGTCGTGCGATGCTTCATGCAGCAGCGGCAAGTCCGCCGCCACGTCCCCGGCGAGGAAGATCGCGCTGTCGCCGCAGCGCATCGTCGCGCGGTCATGGCACGGCACGCCGTGTTCATCGCAGTCCAGCCCGGCCTTGTCGATATCGAGACCTTCGAGGGCAGGCGGTCGCCCCATGGCGGCAAGAACGAGGTCGAAATGCTCCTCGCCGTTTTCGTTTCCACCTCCGTTCGCCGACCAGCGTATGGTGACACCCTCTTCGGACAGCTCGGGCTCGACATCGCAGCCAAGATGGACGCTCAGTTCGCTCTCGACCGTTTCGAGCAGCGCGCGATGCACGCGCTGGCAGCGCACCTTGGCCAAGGTGTCGGCGCGGTCGAACAAGGCGACCTCCACCCCGAGGCGCGCGAAGGCTTGCGCCAGTTCGAGGCCAATCGGGCCGCTGCCGACCACGGCCAGGCGGCGAGGCAAATCCTCGATCTCGAAGATGCTTTCGTGGGTGAGCGCGCGCGAGCCGAGCCGGGCATAGGCGGGTGGAAGCCTGGCCTCCCCGCCAGTGGCGATCACGATCGCTTTTGCCTCGATCTCGCGCCCATCGGCAAGAGCCAGCCGGTTCGGACCGAGAAAGCGCGCGCGGCTCTCGATCATGATGCCGTCGGGAATATTATCGAAGCCTTCCCGGGTGAGCCGGGCGAAGCGGTCGCGTTCGGACCGGACCCGGCGCATGACGGCAGGCCCGTCGATTTCGATGTCGCCGACTATAATGCCGAAGGTATCGGCCCGTTCGATACGATGCGCTTCTTCCGCAGCGGCGATCAGCAACTTCGAGGGCATGCAGCCAGTGGTCGCGCACAAGGTCCCCGCGAAATGCGGGTCGATCAGCAAAGTGGTCGCACCGTTGTTGCGCGCCGCACGTTCCGCCGCCAGCCCCGCTGTGCCGGCGCCGATCACAGCGACATCGCATTTCAAACTGTCCGTCATTCACTTGGGTCCGCTTGCGGGAGGAGCATGGTATCGAGTGGCGCGATCGGCGGCTTAGCCGAATTCCGCGCGGTGTCTGGAAAGCGTCTTGTCCACGCCTTCCAGCGCTTTCAGCACCTCCTCTCGCCAGCCGCCCTCGCCAAGGTGGCGTATGTCGGAGTGGGCGGCGCAGACGATCCGTGTGTCAGACCAGCGCTCTGCGATGTCTCGCGCCCAGCCCGCGAACGCATCGGTCGCACCCGGCCGCTTCTCCAGCGCCTCAGGCAGCTTGGGATGAAACTTGAGCGAGGATTGCGGCAGCAGGCGGCCAAGAAAGCCCGGGGCAGCCAGGACGTTGATTGTGTCGTCCACATGGACGATCCGGCTTTCGCGGTGGCGGGCAAGCACCGAACCTGCATGCACATCCGGATCGTCCGTCACCAGATCGACGCCGCCTGGGAGCGAGAATTCCAGCGTATCGGCGAAGTCTGCCTGGGTCGCGGTATCTTCGATCACGTTTTTGTCCCAGGGCAACTCCGGCAACTCCGACAGATGCCGCCTTGTGCCGATCAATCGCGCATGGGGCAAAAGTTCGTGTGTGGCGCGGCAAAAGACGGTGTGGAACGGATGAACGTTTACGATGGCGTCCACCGCTTTGCCATCGTCCGTCAACCGCATCAGCTGATCACGCTGCTCCTGTTCCAGATCATAGCTGTCAAGGACGAGGAAGCGTCCATTGGGGCGGCGGACCAGCGATAGATGGGTCCCCACGTCGATGATCTTGGCCACCTTGAACGAGCCGCGAAAATTCCAGAAGTCGGGAGCTAGCTTCATCTGTTGGCACACTCGCCTTCATGACGCAGGGTATAGACCATGTACGCTCTTTAAAACCCCAAGAACCGCCGTTGTTCCATTGCGCATGATATTCCTGCGTACCGTTTTTTGTCGCTATCGCGGCGGCGGGATCGCGCGGCCCGACCGTTGCCGTTGCTGTTGCCAGATCTCGTCGCCAACTTTGCCGGGATCGGCTGCGCCGCGAGCGTGTGATCCAGCTCGAGGCGCTTACGGAAAATCAGTCGCCGGTCGTCGGGATGCCTGGGTCGGATACCGAAGAGGTCGTCTGCTCCCGTCGAAAGCTCGACCGGATCGACGCTATTCTGGCGGCGGTCCTTTTCCTGCCCATCGCCGAGCAGACAATCGTGACCGAACACGGCGAGGTTTGCTCGCTTGCCCTCGAAGACGGTTCGACCGTCGCCGGGGATGAATGGCATTAGCGCATCAAGAAAACGGGCCTGGTGCAGCGCGTCGAGACGGGCGACATGCGCTGCGCGCTGGCGTGGCGTGAAGGCAATATCGATTTGAACTGAGAAACGCTCTGCGTCGCAGTGGCCGAATTCAGCCGGCACAACCGCATACAAATGCGAGTGACCGATCGCAGGCTGGGGGAGCAACAGCTCCAAGGCTCGTTCAAGCCGAACGAAGCGCGTAGCTTTGCCGATGCGATCGCGGTCAGCCTCGATACCCCGGTGGAAGAACACGACGGGGTGATCCGTATCGGCCGCTGAATCCGATCACGAGATCGAGGTAGAGATCGCGACCTCCGGCGTCGAAATCCCTTACCCTTACGCAATTGACGGTCTGGACCTTGAGGACGTGCGGGCCGCAGAGCTGGCGACGGTCCTGCCGACCACCGAGCCGGCGCTGGTTGGCGATCATGTCGCTGATGGCGCAGTGCGCCAGGCTGCGATTCGCCCGCTCGGGCATTTCAGCGCTAAGTGCTGTTCAGCACCGCTATGTCGATGCCTTCGCGGCCTGGGGTCGAGCCAGGTCATCGGCGACTACGTGCTCGCCCATGGCTATCTGCGCGACGATCATGTGCTCGACCGGATGCTCGACCGGTGCCGCCACTCGCGGAGGTCAGCAGGCCCTTCACCGCGCGACCGCAATCGTCGCCGGAAAGGATGACGCAGGCGTTCGCGACCGGCTGCGCACCGGCACCATCGTCACCACCGACGATCGCAACTGGGAACTGCGGCACGATGAATATGCGCTGCGCTTCAACCAGTCGCGCGCCGTGGCCATCAACATGGAATCGGTAACCATCGCCACGCAAGGCCAGCGCTTTCGCTTGCCCCGCGGAATGCTGCTGTGCGTTTCGGACCAGCCGCTTCATGGCGAGATCAAGCGGCCGGGGCAGGCCAACCGCTTCTACGAGCAGCCGATCCGCGAGCACATCGCAATCGGCATCGAAACGGTCGGTCAGCTCAATCCGGCACGTCGGGGTCGCCATTGGCAAGGCAGTTGACCGTCGGATCGAACGTGTTGATCTCACTGCCCGCAGGCACGCGCCGACCCATCGCCAGCAACGTATAGGCATCGAGCGCATCGGCCATCGTCTCGCCCATATCGAGCGCGGCCATGGCGCGGGTGCCGGCATAGTGGGTAAGCAGTTTGCGTGCAGCATCCCGCTTGCCGCTCTCGATCATGGTGCCAGCCGTGAGTTCCACCCAGGCCAGATCGTCTCGCGTGCCCCTTTCGAACGCGGTCAGCATCGCGGTAACCGGCGGCAACAGTCGGGCCGGGTCCGAGCATGCGTAATACATCACGCGCTTGAAAGTCCGTCCGGCAAAGGTGGTCGCTTCCTGCATCTGGTAGTCGGGGTTGAGAAAGGTCGCGGCCGAATCCTTGGTCAGATAGCGGTGCTGGGCATATTCCATCGGCACATCTTCCACGCCGAGCCACCACACGTTGATCGGCGCGCTCGGCGGCGACGGCGGGCTGATCGCGATGGATGCGATGGGCGGCGTGCTGATCAGGCGTGAAGACCTGGTGAAGACGGTTTACGAACACCGCAAGATCTGCGGCGCGGTCCTCTCCGCCTTCTCCGCCTACCTTCTTTTGCGCGGGATGAAGACGCTCGACCTCAGGGTGAAGAAACAGAACGAGACCGGCCTCGCAGTGGCGCGCTTTCTCAATCAGCACCCCAAGGTGGCGAGCGTGTTCTACCCCGGCCTCGAAACTCACGACAAGCACGATGTGGCCAAGCGCCAGATGTCGGGCTTCGGCGGGATGCTGAGCTTCTCGGTCGATGGCGATTTCGAGGTGCTCAAGCGCTTCGTTGGCGGGCTGAAATATGTCCACCGCGCGGCGAGCCTGGGATCGGTCAATACGCTGATCGGGCCGCCATCGGTCACCTGCCATGTCGAATGCACCGCGCAGCAGCGCGCAGCGCTCGGTATATCGGAAACCCTCCTGCGCTATTCCTGCGGCGTCGAGGATGCAGACGATCTCATCGCACAGCTCGACGCCGGGCTAAGGAGAGTTTGAAGGTCTCAGCCAACTAAGGCGACGTCGCAACGACCACGCGGCCCTCGTTGCGTCGCTCCAGCGCGAATGCAGCGAGGAGAATCGCGATGCCTCCCAAGGCAAGTGTGAGCCCGACCCAGCCCGGCGCGGTCCAGCCCATTCCGGCGGTGATGGCGAGGCCAGCCAGCCATGGCCCCAGCGCGTTGGCGATGTTGAACGCAGCGTGGTGGAGCGCCGCTGCCATCGTCTGCGCTTCGCCCGCAACATCCATCAGGCGGACCTGAAGGATCGGCCCGAGGCCTCCGCCCATTCCGATGGCGAAGCATACCGGCATGAGCAACCAGATATTGCCGGCCGCGAAGGCGAAGAGGGCGAGGAACACGGCGCTCCATGCCAACAGGCCTATGGCCGACCGCCTGAGCGCGCGGTCCGCCATCCAGCCCCCAACAAGGTTCCCGGCAAGGATGCCGATACCAAAGATCGCGAAGACCCACGGGATGGTGCCCGGCGCAGCGCCGGTATATTCGCTCAGCACTGGCGCAAGGAAGCTATAGACAGCGAACAACCCACCGAAGCCCACCGCCCCGGCGCCCAGCGTGAGCAGCACCTGCGGATGCGACAGCGCGCGCATTTCTCCTCGTAGGCTTCGCACCCCCTCCACCGGTTGCAGCGGTGCCAGGATCCGGAGGGCAAGCGCTGTCGCCGCTGCGATCCCCGCTACGCCGCCGAAGGCCACCCGCCAGCCGACATGCAGGCCAAGCCAATTGGCGAAAGGCGCGCCGATCACGGTGGCGACAGCAAGGCCCGCCATCACGTAGGACGCCGCTGCCGCGCGTCGTTCCGGCATAAGCGAGGCGGCGACCAATGCGGCCACGCCGAAATACGCACCGTGCGGCACTCCGCTGAGGAACCGGAACAGCAACAAAGTAGGGTAAGTGGGTGCCAGCACCGTCGCCGCATTGGCAATCGCGATCGCCGCCATCAGCCACACCAGCAGGCGACGCCGTGGCCAGCTCGCCCCGAACAAGGCGAGGATCGGCGCGCCAATCACCACGCCCAGCGCGTAGACACTCACCGCGTGCGCGGCGACGGGTTCGCTAATGGCGAAGTCTGCCGCGTAAAATGGCAGCAGGCTCATCGCCGCGAACTCGGTGGTGCCAATCGCAAACCCGCCCATCGCGAGCGCAAGAATTACGAGACCGGCTCGGGTCGCGGAAGGGCGGTCGGCTGCCGCGCTCATGCCCCCTCGCGATGGTTGCCGATGATCTCGAACTGCTCGCCGACCAGGATCAGCGTGTTGTCGTGGTCGAGAAAGGTCTTCTCGCCGGGGAAGACCACGTCGTTGTAAGTCTGTGATGTCAACACGGCCTCCATGCCCTCCTGACTGTCGAACCACAGCTCGGCGATGCCGTCGTAATCGGCATTTTCGGCCGCGTCGGTGTCAAGCTGCACAGGATGGGTTTGAATATAGCGCAACCAATGCGTTTCCGCCTCGGGAATTTAGCGAAACTTGGGTCCGTGGACCTCGATATGGTGTCTTACGAAGGCTTCGTGGCTCATTCCCTGCTTGCGTTTGAGAAACATGGCCATCTTTGATCATCGGACCGTCTCCGCTGCTTGCGCGCCGGGCTGTGGTTTCAACCGGGGCATCGGGCAATCGTCGGGGTAGTCGATCCCGTCAGGCGTGGAGATCAGTTCGATCAACATATGCCATGGAGCACGAGCGTAGAACCCCGAATTGTTCTGCGCCCCTTCTACGCCAGCGAGCGCGTGAGGATCGGACAACAGTGTGCCCCCGGCTTCTTCGAGCCGGGCGGCGGCGGCGGCCATGTCATCCACGTAGAGCGCGATATGCTGAAGGCCATAGTCGGCGAGCCCTGCGGAACCCGCCTGCTCGGCATTTGCGATGCGGAACATCTCGATATTGGCCGATGCGCCGATCCGCGCGCCTTTAGGCAGGCCGAGCTGGTGTTCCACGTCATCGCCCTTCATCGGCTCGGCATTGGCGGGCAGCACGTCGTAGAGTGCGCGCGCGTCAAAGGCCCGGCTGAGAAAATCGGACGCCGTGTCGATATCGGGCACCGTCACGCCGACATGGTCGATCCCGCGAATGCCCGGAGCCGCGTCTTGCGGCTGGCACGCGGGGGTAAGTTCGGTGACCTCTGACGCACCGTCCTCCACCAGATTCTCCAGCGCGGCATTGAACGCGCGCGTGTGAGCGGCCTGCAGATGTGCTTCGAACGCAGCGCGGTCGCGATACCGCTCTATCATCGTCCAGCCATCCTCGGCATCGGGGCGGGTGAAGAATTCAAAACCCTCATTTCCGGCTTCCTCGCGAACGGCGGGAGCGAGCTCGGCAATGCGGCTACGGCAAAGAAAGCTGCTATCGATTCCCGCTGACATCCACCCGCGCCGACCCTCGGCTGGCATGGCCGAACCCGTCATGCGGTATGGCTTGGAAACCGCAATCCAGGGGTGTGGGGGCGGGAACCGGGCTACACGGATTGCGCTTGATCAGGTCAGGACTGTTCGACCGCTTTTCCAATCTGAAGATTGTCCTAGAACATATGGGCGAAGGTATTCCCGTCTGGCGCTGGCGGCTCGACTAAATGTTCACGCACAGGTCGCGAAGTGACACGCTGAAGTGTCTTCCCAGCGAGTATTTTCGTGACACCTTCTGCATCACCACAAACGGCATGAAGTGGGATAGCGCACTCGGCTTCTGCAAGGCAGCCATGAGTGTCGAAAACAGTATGTGGGACATCGACTTCCCCATCACCCCGGCATGAACGCTCTCACGCGTTGCAGGCCGGGGTTTGGAATGGAGGGTGGCGATAGCTCCATAAGGGCCTGGCAGCACAAGCCGGGCGTTCTCGTCCCCGGATTGCCCCCGCGCAAATTTGGTTCAATTGCCCTTAGCGGACAGCATAGTACTCGAACTGCGTCTCGTTGCCCTGCCGCTCCGCCGTTCCCACGAAGATCGTGCGGGCAAGCCATTCATGCTTGCCTGTGGGCACTTCGAAGCGCGGCGTTATCCGCAGATAGGTCTCCTCCGGCGCCACCTGCTCGCCCGCTTCGATCTTCCGTAGCGTTTCGGGCGATGAATAGGCCAGGCCCCGGTTATGGACATAGATCGGCGTCCCGTCGTCGGTTTCGAGCATGTAGTGCGCCTCGAAATCGATCAGCCCGCTCCCCCACATCATCGGCCAGTCACCGCCTGAGTTGGGGACCACGATGCCGTTCAGCTGTGGCCCATAGACATCGCCTCCAGCGACCGAGACAAAGCCTCGTGTAAACTGCGAAAAGGCTGGCTGAAAGCGTGTGCGTGGCACTTCGGGGAAACGCAGGCGAACGCTGAAGGCATGTTCTAGCACAGGTGTTGCGGACAATTTGGAATTCCCATCTTTCAAGTTGCAGTATCAGTTGTCGGAGAAGGCCGGGTCAGCCGAACGGCGTTCCCGTTCCCACCATGCCGGGCTTGCGATCCTGAATCGCGATTCCGGAGTTGAAGGCGGTGTCCGTCCACATCTTCACCGAAAGCACCTTGATACGCCATCCCGCATCGGTGCGGGTATAACGGCAATGCCAGGTTCCGATCCGGAAGCTCGGGCCGCTCGGCCAGTAGGTCCGGTGGAATTCGTGGCGCAGCACCGCGCAATAGGCATTGACGATAACGTCATCCCCATCCGGTTCCAGCCGAGGCGAGCCGAAATGGTGCTGAAGTCCGTAGGCGTTGGTCGGGCGAGCCTCCATATTGGCCTTGATCGCCGCGCGCACGGCATCGCGCCCGGTGTGATAGCCGGGCTGGCCGTCCTTGGTCGGATGCTCGAGCGCTCCGTCTTCGGCATAGCAATCGAGATACTCCTCGATATCGCCGCTATCCCACGCCCAAGCATAACGGTTGACCTCATCGAGGATTTGCAGCCGATCGATGATGGCAACACCGTTGATCTTGGTGGTTTCCAGTTCGCGCATTTTCGCTTCCTTTGCAGCTATTCGTATTCAATTCGGATGGCCCTTCCAGGCTGCTCCTGTCGTGCCTGACAAACGCCGGCGCCAGCCCATAAGGAGGCCATGAGTCTTCTTCCTCATAACCAAGGCCGATGAAGAAAGTAAGTGCTTTATTACCTACCATTGGAGTGGCATGGTCGCCCCAGCCAACAAGGCGAAGGCCAGCGTAATCCGCGAGGAAATGACGGGGCCTGGCCGCCTGCATGGATTGCTGAAAGGAGATCACACGTGGACATCGGAATTCGGGGCCGCAAGGCGCTCATCAATGGGGGCAGCGCGGGGATGGGCCGCAGCGCGGCACTGGCTCTGGCGCGCGAAGGCGCCGACATATTCGTGACGGCGCGCACCGAGGATCGGCTTGTCGCAGCGTGTGAGGAAATCGCTCGTGAAACGGGTGCCAGCGTGACACCGGTCTGCGCAGACCACAGCAGCGACGAAGGTCGCCAGCGCATTCTCGAAGCCTGCCCCGCCCCCGACATTCTGGTTGGCACCTGCGCGCCCCCTCCCATGACTCCCGACTACCGCGAAGTCACCGACGAGCAGTGGCGTTCGGCAATCGACATCTCGCTGCTGTCACCCGTCCGCTTCATGCGAGAGGTGCTCGACGGAATGGTCGAACGCAAGTGGGGTCGGATCGTCAACATCGCCACGGTCGCCGCCAAATACCCCGCCGAAATCCGCCTGCTCTCCGGCAGCACACGGGCCGCGCTTGCCAATTACACGGTGGCGATTTCCAAGGTGGTGGCGAAGCACAATGTCGTCATCAACAATCTCCTGCCCGGCATGCATCATTCCGCCTTCGTCGAGAAGCAGTTCGGCGAACGGGCGGCGGCGGCTGGCAAGACCTACGAGGAGGTGGTGGAGGACTTCGCGAAGGACTGGCGCATCGCGGCAGAGCGCTTCGGCGATTGCGATGATGTTGGCGCCTTCGTCGCGATGTTCTGTAGCGAGCAGGCCAACTACATCACCGGCCAGAGCCTGGTGATCGACGGCGGCGCGACGACCTCCGTCTTCTGAAGAAGAGCAAAACGAATGCGCCGTAGCTGTCCGCTGAGAGGTAGCTACGGCGTGCCAGGAAAAAGGCCGCCATCGGCACGAAACCGATGACGGCCCGGGAACGCTGCCGCCAGCGCGCGTGCCGGCGGCAGCGCGGGAGGCTAGAAGGCCTTCGCCAGCGAGAAGCTGACCACCCGCCCCAGCGCGCTCGCCGAGGAGGGATCGTAGCCCAACCCGGCATCGACAAAGGGCGGATCGCGGTCGAACAGGTTGCGGATATTCACACCCAACTTCACGCCATCGGCAAGGCTGCCCGTATCGCCGAAGCTGTAGCTGAAATCGAAGTCCACCGTCAGGTAGCTCGACACGTCCCGCACCAGGGCGCTGGTCATGTTCTGATAAGCCCCAAGATAGTTGACAGTCGTGCGGGTCGCGATCGGGCCGCGATCCCAGCCGAACATCGCCCGCGCACGGAAATCGTTGGGATAGCCATAGGTGCCCAGCCGGTCGATCAGCTCTCCCGAGCCAGTCGCGTTCTTGTAGCTGAAGAATACGGTGGCATTGGCTGCGAGGCTGAAATCGTTCTGCCCCGCATAGAAGCTGTAGCCCACTTCAAAGTCCATGCCGTTGGCCAGCGTGTTGCCGAGGTTGGCCTTGCGGGCATCGATAATGCCATCGAGTGCGCTGAAATTGATCGAGCCGGGATCGTAATATTGCGTCCCGCTCAACCAGCTGACGGCCTCCTGCCAGTTCGCGCTGCCATCGTTGAATGTGAGGATGTCGGAAAAGTTCTGCGGTTCTGCCAGCACCTGCGGCAGGATGGTGTAGACATCGAGCACCTGCGCTTCGTAGGTTACGTCGAAGTAGGTCGCACTCAGCCTGAGCGAGGGCACGTCAGGCGGTGTGATGTCGATGCCGGCGGACCAGGTGGTGGCGGTTTCCGGTTCGAGATCCGGGTTGCCCGCCGCCAGCACGGCGAAAGTCCGAGGCACCGGGTTACCAGGTACGGTCAGCGACTGGGTGCGAATACCCGCACCGCTCGAATTCGCGTTCACCTCCGCGAGGCCCGGCGCGCGGAACGAGGTGCCATAGCTACCGCGCAGAACCACGCCGTCCATCGGGCTGTAGTTGAGGCCGACCTTCGGATTGGTGGTCGAGCCGAAATCGCTGTAGTCCTCGTGCCGTACGGCCGCGACCAGATCGAGGCTAGCCAGCCCCGGGCTGGCATTGTCGGCCCCGACGATGGGGACGAAAACCTCGGCAAAGACCGCCTTTACATCGCGGTCGATGTCGGTCGGCAGGCTGATTGGCGCGGAAACGCGGCCAAAGGTGAAGGCTCCGAACTGGCGCTCCTGGCGATACTCGCCCCCCAACGCCATGCGAGCTTCGCCGCCGGGCAGGCTGAACAGCGGGCCATTGGCATCGAGCGCGATCGACTTGAGGCGGTTGGTCGCAGTGGGGTTGAAGGTATCAACATAGATTGCGTCGGCCCGCGCAGGATCGAAGGGCGTGGTGCCAAAAGGATTGATCGCGGTGGCGGGATCGGAATCGGCCAACAAGGCTGACAGCGCCGACGCGCTAAGCGTTGGATCGCGCTTTTCCTCGTCATAGCTTTCGCCATAGGAGCCTGCCAGCGTCACCTCCCAGGCCTTGAGGTTGGCACGTAGCCCTGCATTGATGAGGAAGCTCTTCGAAAGCCCCTGCGTACCGCGCTCTCCGGCACCATCGGAAAAGTTCGTGCTGACCGAAATTGGCGTGGCCGGAGCATTGGTCGGGTAGAATGTATTGCTGGTCGGCACCACGACATTGTTGACCGCCGAAACCGAACCCCGCCCCGAAAACTCGCGACGGGTGTAAAAGCCTTGCGCAAACACGCCGATCACATCGCCAAGGCTCTGCTGCAGGCTGCCGTAGACACTGACGCGATCCTGCTCGGGGATCAGGAAGCCTGTTTTGGCCAGATCGCAGCGATTGACCGTGCCCGCTTCAAGATCGTTGAAGTCGAGCACACCCGTCGCGCCCTCGGGCACGGCATAGGTGACGCCGCCGCTCGTAATCGTAGCGCGCTGACAGGCTACCGAGCGCGCATCCGCCCCGCCGCCACGTCGTCTGTCTGACGAGATGAAGTCACGGTCGGTCCCGAGCAAGGCATCGTTGTGCACATAGTCGGCGGCAAGGACGATATTGCCGCTGCCCCAAGAGCTGCCGGCGATGCCACCGATCCGATATTCGGAATAGGAATCGGCAAAGCCAGCCTGGCCACTCACCTCGACGCCGTCGAAATTCTTGCGCGGAATGAGGTTGATGACGCCTGCCACTGCATCCGACCCGTAGATCGCCGAGGCACCGTCAGCGATAACTTCGATACGTTGCAGGGCCAGCGAAGGGACAAACGACGGATCGACGAAATTGCCCTGCGTTCCTGCCACCGGCACGCGCAGGCCGTCAAACACGACCAGCGTTGCCGTGGAGCCAAGCCCGCGAAGATTGGGGCCGGTCGCACGGGTGATATTGCTGCTGGCCCCCGCCCCGGTCGCACCCTCAGCATTGATGCTCAGCGAGGTGACCTGCGGCACCTGCCGCAACACGTCGGAAACGGTGGTCGCGCCCGATTTCGCGATATCGGCGGGCCCCATCTGGATGAGGTTTGAACCGACCGGCGCAACCCCGCGAATGCGGCTGCCGGTGACGACGATGACCTCGGGTTCAGCCTCCTGTGCACCCTCATCCGCGCTCTGCGCATGGGCAGCGCCCATAGGCATCAGCGCCATGGCGGCGCCGGCAAGCAATGCGCTTCGGCCACGCTGCGAGCTCATCGAAGTATGGTTGGTATGTCTCATGATTATTCCCTCTCACCTGTTGTGTTTTTCAAAGACCCGGCCCAGCCGGCCGCTTCACCGGCTCAGATGCCGGTCCAGAATCTCCATTGTGGGCAGAAAAGGCCGTGGGATTGCGCCCACATCCTCGCCCAGTTGCATCACCGCGCCGGGAGTTTCGTGATAGGTCGGCCAGTATGGCAGGCCCGCGCCGTTCGGATTTCCGCTGGTCGCGAAGTTGACCCAGTAAGACATCATCTGGTCCGAGAGCCGACGGTCTGCGGCCGACCAGGGCCATGCCTTGCTGTCGAGATTTCCGAGCGCGTAGACGATCTCCGCCCCGTGCCACGCGCCCGGAGGAGCAGCGTCGGGACCACCGGGCTGTTCGGCTTTCGGAATCGGCGGGTTCTGGGTGAACCGATAGACGTAAAGCGGCGCAGTGCCGGTCCGCGCCTGCGCCCTCGCCCAGCTGTACATGGTGTAATCGCCCAGTGAGATGGTGGAGAGCAGGCGATGGCTCGCGCGTGCCTCGGCATCGTCGGTGGCCGGGTGAAGCCGCAGCAGCGCCGCTGCATCGCGGCCATAGATCGATAGGAGACGCTCGCGGTAAGCGGCCAGCGTCATCGTCGGATCTTCGCCGGCCTCGTCCGCGTTGGAGCCGATCAGCATGTCGACATCGTTCTGCGCCCCGTTGCGATAGATCTCGGCCAGTGTGTCAGGCACGAGCCAGCCGTCGCGATTGGGCTCGAAGCTGCCCGATGCCGGTCCCGCCGCCCTCACCAGGGTCGCGGGGGGGATCGAACGCAGATCGTCCACCCCGTCGGCACCAACCTTACGAGCGAACTCCAGTCCTTCCGCCTCCGCCTGCGCCAGCGGACGCGGCGTGAGCAGGCCAAACCCAGCTCCCGTTTCGCCGATCAGCCGGTGAAACTTGCCGGTGGCGAGCGGCGATGCGGCCAGGTAGCTGGTCGACATCGAACCTGCCGACTGGCCGAAGATGGTGATCCTGTCAGGGTCACCGCCGAAGGAAGCGATGTTTCGCCGAATCCAGTCGAGCGCCGCAATCTGGTCCAGCAAACCATAGTTGCCCGACACGTGGCGCGCCGATTGCGCGGAAAGCCCCGGATGCGCCAGAAAGCCGAGCACGCCCACGCGATAGGCGATGCTAACAAAGACCACGCCCTTGTCCGCCAGCGCGGCTCCGTCAAATTCAGGCAGGTCAGTCGCCCCGGCACGGTATCCGCCGCCATAGATCCAGACCATAACCGGCCTTTTCTCGTCAGCGCTTTCGGCTGCAGTCCAGACATTCAGATACAGGCAATCCTCGTCCTCGCCCGCGGGAAGGACATCGCTATCGCCTGCCATCGCCCCGCCGCCGAGCTGCGGGCAGGCCGGGGCAAATCTGTCTGCATGCAGAACTCCTTTCCAGCTTTCGACCGGCTGAGGAGGCTGCCATCGCAGCGAGTCAATTGGCGGACGAGCGAAAGGGATGCCTTTAAATTCGACAACCCCGTCGGCGGGCACGCCCGCAACCTCTCCCCCATCGACCGCCACCGGCCAATCGATCTGGGCATACGCCGGGCTGGCAAACGCGCACAGCAACACGGCAATCGCAAGGCCCCTGCTCATCCTCTGCACTCCTCTCGCGCTGGCCCGCGCTCCGCTCCTGGCGGATTCCAATCAGGCCTTGTCGCCACTTTCAATAAGCGCTTACTTACCAATAATGGCAAGCCGCATTCCACCCGTCCAGCACTGCATGCAATCGCAAAGCAGCGCACTGTTAGCAAAGTCGGCATGCTCCGACATACTGAGTAAGTAAACACTTACATTTATCCCGCGATTCGTCAAGAGAGCGGTGCGCAGAGCGTTAGCCGGCCGCCCGCGCGCCTTGGCCACTCGGGCTTGCGCAATTGGCGGGGATGAGACCGGAGCGGGGTTGACCTCTACCTTTGCATGAGGAAGTTGGCAGGGATGCTAGGTTGCGTGTGCAAATGCGCTTTCCAGATCGCGCCGCAGTTTCAGCCGGATTTGGGCAACATGCGGGGTCTTCCCCGTTGGCCCGGGTTCCATCAAGGACGACAGGGATATCGTGAACCGTCAGACGAAGAAGGCGCGAGCCGAGCGAAAGGGTGAGACCGGCAGTTCGGGGCCGGACAGCCGGCAGCGGCTGCTCAAGGCAGCCTACGAAGAGTTCTCGGCCAACGGGTATTCGGGCGCAAGGATTGAGCGCATAACCGCCGCGGCAGATGTCAACGTCCGGATGATCTACCATCATTTCGGCAACAAGCTCGGTCTGCTCGAAGCAGTTCTCTCCGACATCTTCCTAAGCCGTCAGGAGCAGATGGGCACATTGCCCGACCGGATCGACGACTTCCTCCTGTTCCTGTTCGATGGCTATGCGTCCGACCGGCACCGGGTTCGCTTGCTCGAGTGGGAGGCACTCGAAGCAACCGCTGTCGGCACCGCCCGCCCACCCAGCCGGGACGTGACCGATGTCGAGGGCCGCCGGGCGGCCTTGCAACGCCGGGTCGATACCATACGCAAAGCGCAGGAACGCGACGAAGTCTCCGCCGACATCGAACCGGAAGTGTTGTACCTCATCCTCGTGGCGCTGGCGATTTACCCGATGAGCTTTCCCCAATCGGTGAGCATCGCCCTGAACGAAGACCCCGAAAGCGAAGAGTTCCAGGCCCGCTATCGCAAGGCGCTGAAGAAGGTCGGGCGGCTCCTCCTTCAACCCGCGCCTGAAGAGTAAGGCTCTCCGGCACTAGCCACGATGGACACGGGCTAAGTCGCGCCCCGCCACCACGCTGGCCGAACTTTCTCCCCCGTCAGTGAACGGTTGCCAAGGCCAAGAAGAGTAAGTAAACAATTACTTTAAGAACCTTGGGAGGGTTATCGAGATGATCGGGCTGCTCAGTCCTGCTGCACCAGGCAGGTTTATGCCACCAAGCGCGCAGGCCGGGTATTGCCCGGAGGTGAGGGAATCTTGACCGACCCCCTGATTCCGGCTGGCGAAATCTACCCGATCATCTGGGTATTCCTTGCTATCATCGCGCTCACCCTCGCGCTGGAACGGAGCCGGTTGAAGAAATATCTGCCCGGACCGGTGACGGTGATCATCATCCCCTGCGCCCTGGCCAACCTGGGCATCATCCCCTCGGCCGCGCCCGAATACGATGCGATCTACCAGTTCAGCGTGCCGGTCGGCGTGGCCCTGCTTCTGCTGCGTGCAGACATCGGCGAGATCATTCGCCGATCGGGCGGCATGCTGGGCCTGTTCTTCGTCGGCCTGCTGGCAAGCTATATCGGCATCAGCGTCGCCTTTATGAGCATCGATGTCGGCGCGCATGGAGCCGACGTGGCGGCAGTACTCGTGGCCTATCTTACCGGAAGCACCGTCAATGTCGTTGCCACCGCCCAGGCAGTGCGCATGGACCCGACCTTCCTCACCGCCGCGATTGCCGGCTGCGCCTTCGTCCTGCCCGCCTATCTTGGCGCAGCCACCTATCTGATGCGCAGCGAGGCTCTTGGTCGCTTCCTCCGCGCCGCGCCCGGCTCCAGCCTGAACGCCGCAGAGGAAACAGTCGTCGTCGAAGCGTCTGTCAAAGATCGGTCTCCGCCCAGACCGCCCATGGGCATGCTGATGGCACTGCTCTATGGCATCGGAATATTTATCGCGGTCGACAGCGTCATGCGCGCGGTCGGCCTTGGGCATCTCACGATTCTCGCGATCACCGTGGTCGCGATTGCGGTGCCCAACGTGTTCAAAAGCATTCGCTGCCTCGTCAGCGGCGATCGCGAACTTGGCCTTGTCCTGATGTTCCTGTTCGTTTGCGCCATCGCCGCGCAGATCGACCTCTTCAGCATGGGGGCACAGGCATTGCGGGTCGCGTTGTTTGCAACGCTGGCGCTGACTGTCCATCTGATCGTCCTCCTGATCGGAGGGCGCATCCTTCGCACCGATCCCCACCAGTTGTTCCTGGCCTCGCTGTGCGGCGTGGGCGGGCCACCCTCGGCGGCGGCTGTCGCGGCGGCGCAGGGGCGCGAAGACCTTGTCATGCCATCGATCCTGTGCGGCCTCGCGGGCATCATGCTGGGCAATTTCGCGGCCGTTGCCAGCTTCCACCTGCTTTCCTGAGGCCGGGCCGAAGCCAATATCCTTTGTCGTTGGCTTGAAAGGACAAACCCGGTAGACTGCTCGACGTATCACCGCGCCTGCCCCGGGCGCTCTGGAATTTCGGGAGACTAGCGACATGGCCATCACGGTCACTATCAACAACGAAACGCGCGAGATCGACGCGCCGGGCGACATGCCCCTGCTATGGGCCCTGCGCCAGGAACTCGGCATGGTTGGCACCAAATTCGGCTGCGGGATCGGCATGTGCGGTGCCTGCACCGTGCACCTAGACGGGCAGGCGGTGCGCTCGTGCTCGCTGCCGCTTTCGGCCATCGGCGACAAGAAGGTCTCCACCATCGAGAACCTTGCACAATCCGAGGTCGGCCAGGCACTGCAACAGGCTTGGCTCGACGAGGATGTGATGCAGTGCGGATATTGCCAGGCCGGCCAGCTGATGAGCGCAACCGCGCTTCTGAACAAGAACGCCACCCCTTCGGACGACGAGATTGACGCAGCCATGCAGGGCAATATCTGCCGCTGCGCCTGCTACAAACGGATCAAGACCGCCATCGCCCAGGTCGCGCGCAATGAGGAAACCGCCAATGTCTGAGGCAACCACCCTTTCGCGGCGCAGCCTGCTCAAGGTCTCGGCGCTGGCTGGCGGCGGCTTTGCGCTGAGCGCCACCATGCCGATGGTCGCCCGCGCCGTGGGCGGCGAGGCTGCCGCTCCGGCCGAGCTGACCGCCTTCGTCACCATCGCGCCCGACAACACGATCACCATCATCGGCAAGAACCCCGAGATCGGCCAGGGCATCAAGACCTCGCTGCCGATGATCGTGGCCGAGGAACTCGATGCCGACTGGGATCTGGTCAAGATCGAGATGGCCGATACAAACATGGCCAAATACGGCCCGCAGCTCGCGGGCGGCTCGTTCTCGACCCCGATGAACTGGATGCCGATGCGCCAGACCGGCGCAACGGCGCGCGCCATGCTGATCGCCGCTGCCGCGCAGCAGTGGGGCGTCTCCGCCGCGTCGCTCAGCACCGAGCCGGGCAAGGTGGTCGAGAAGGCCTCGGGTCGTTCGGCAACCTACGGCGAATTGGCCAGCCTCGCGGCAACGATGCCGGTGCCCGATCCCGAAAGCCTGACGCTGAAGGATCAGGCCGATTTCCGCATTATCGGCCGCGCCATTGGCGGGATCGACAGCCCCAAGATCGTGCGCGGCGAGCCGATCTTCGGCGTCGACATGCAACTGCCGGGCATGGTCTATGCCGCCTATGAACGCTCGCCCGTGTTCGGCGCGACGCTTAAGGGCGCCGATCTGGAGGCCGCGAAGGCACAGCCCGGCGTGATCGACGCCTTTGTCGTGCGCGGCAACGGCAACCCCGAAGAGCTGGTCGATGGCGTGGCCGTGATCGCTTCGAACTGGTGGCTCGCCAACCGCGCCCGCAGTGCATTGAAGCCCGAGTGGGACAACGGGGAATGGGCCAGCCACTCGACCGCAGGCTATGCCGCCAAGGCCAAGGAACTGATGGACGGCGGGCAGGCGGCCGAAGTGTTCGGCGAACGCGGCGACATGGCCGGGGCACTCGCCTCGGCGGCCAAGGTCGTCACCGCCGACTATTCCTACCCGTTCCTCGCCCACGTGCCGATGGAGCCGATGAACTGCACCGCGCTGATGCGTGACGATGGCGTGATGGAGATGTGGGCTCCTTCGCAGACTCCGCAGGGTGGGCTTACCTCAGTGGCGAATTACCTTGGCCTGCCGCCGGAAAAGGTGATCGTTCACATCACCCGCATGGGTGGCGGCTTTGGCCGGCGTCTGAATAACGATTACATGGTGCAGGTCGCGGCTATCGCCAAGGAAATGCCCGGCACGCCGGTGCAGCTGATCTGGAGCCGTGAAGACGACGTCAAGACCGACTTCTATCGCCCAGCCGGCTGGCACCGCCTGACCGCCTCGGTCGATGCCGAGGGCAAGATGACGGGCCTCAAAGACCACTTCGTCACCTTCGATCTGGGCGAAAGCCCGTTCAATCCGGCGCTGATGGCGCCCGATACCTTCCCTGCCAAGCTGATGGACAATCTGCTGCTGGAGCAGGACATGCTGCGCACGGCGATCCCGATGGGTGCCCTGCGCGCGCCCAACAGCAACGCGCTGGCTTTCGTGACGCAGAGCTTCCTTGATGAGGTTGCGCATGAAACGGGCAAGGATCTGCCGACGCTGCTGATGGAGATTGTCGAGGGCGCCGAGCCGGAGCCGACCACCATGGGCTTCACCGGCCCCACCCCCGGCTTCAACCCCGGTCGCCTGCGCGCAGTGACCCGCAAGGCCACCGAAATGGCCGACTGGGGCAAGCCGGTGGCCGACGGGCATGCGCTGGGCTTCGGTTACTACTGGAGTCACCAGGGATACTTCGCCGAGGTGGTCGAAGTTTCGCTGTCCGACAGCAACAAGGTGCAGGTGCACAATGTCTGGTGCGCTGGCGATGTCGGCAACCAGATCATCAACCCCTTCGGTGCGCTGAACCAGGTGGAGGGCGCGATTATCGACGGCATCGGCCAGGCTCTGCAGCTCGCGGTCGAGGTCGAAGGCGGCGCGGTCAAGCAGTCGAACTTCCACAACTACCCGCTGCCGCGCATGCCGATGACGCCGCAAATCCACGTCGAATGGGTGAAGTCGGACAATTCGCCGACCGGGCTTGGTGAACCAGCCCTGCCCCCGGTGATCCCGGCTCTGACCAACGCGCTGTTCGCCCTTACCGGCAAGCGCGTGCGCAGCCTGCCCATCGACACCAGCAGCCTGTTTGCCTGATCCAACCGGTGCCTCTCCCCGCGTGGGAGGAGCACCGTTCAGGCCATCTCGACCACTTGTCCGGCCAGCCGTTCGACCTCGGCGCGGCTGTGGCTGACGAGCAGGATCGGCACCTCGAGCGCATCGCGAATGCGCTCTATCAGGCCGAGCAGCGCCTCGGCGCGAGCGGCATCGAGCGAGGCGGTCGGTTCGTCGAGCAGGAGGAAGCGCGGGGCCGCCAGCAAGGCGCGGGCAATCGCCACCCGGCGGACCTCGCCGCCCGAGAGGTTGGTGGTTCGCCGATCCAGCAGATTGCCGATATCGAGCAGGCCCGCAACCTCGTCGCGTGTGATCCAGCGCTCGGACGGCGGGGCCAGCCGCTCGCCATAGGCAAGGTTCGCGCGCACGCTCATGTGCGGAAACAGCCGGCCGTCCTGAAACACGTAGCCTGCGCGGCGCGCTTCGGGGGCGAGGTCGATGCCCCGTGTGCTGTCGAACAGCACCTGACCTGCCGCCACCACCCGCCCCTCGCGCGGTCTCAGAAGCCCAGCAATGGCGTTGAGTACGCTGGTCTTGCCCGCACCCGAAGGGCCGACCAGCGCGGTTAACCGGGCATCGGACGAGAACTCGGCAAACACCTCCGCCTCGCCCAGTCGCAGGCTCAACCGCACCTCAAAGGACATGGGCACGGCTCCCACCCGAGCGGCGCACCAGCCATTCGGACACCATCAGCGCGCCCAGCGACAGCACGATAGCCATGATCGCCAGCCGCGCCACCGCCCCCTCGCTGCCGGGGACTTGCAGGCCCGTGTAGATTGCGAGCGGCAGGGTGCGCGTCTGCCCCTCGATATTGGCGGCAAAGGTGATGGTCGCGCCGAACTCGCCCAGCGAGCGCGCGAACCCAAGCATCGCGCCCGCCGCTATTCCCGGGAGGCTGAGCGGCAGCGTGATCGTGGCAAAGGCCCGCAGCGGCGAAGCGCCAAGCGTGCGCGCCGCCTCAACCAGTTTGCGGTCCACCGCCTCGATAGAAAGCCGCATGGCGCGCACCATCAGCGGCAGCGCCATCACTGCCGCCGCCAGCGCCGCGCCGCCCCAAGTGAACACCAACGAGACTCCAAAGGCCTGTTCAAGCCAGTGGCCAATCGGTCCGTTGCGCCCGAAAGCGAGCAGCAGCAGCCAGCCCGTCACCACCGGCGGCAGCACAAGCGGCAGGTGCACAGCGGCATCGAGCAGCATCCGCCCCGGAAACCGCCGCCGCGCGATCAGCCAGGCCAGCGCATAGGCCAGCGGCAAGCTTGCCAGCACGGCCACAAGGCTGACCTTGAGCGACAGCGCGATCACCGCCCATTCGGCTGCAGACAACCAGCCGCTCATCGGCTTGCGGAAAAGCCATGTCTTGCGAGGATCGCCTGGCCGGCGGGGGACGCAATATAGTCGGCAAATGCTTCTGCATCGGGTTGGGTCGAGCCTGCCAGCACCGCCAGCGGATAGCGGATCGGCGCGTGCGCGTCGGGATCGAAGGTTGCCAGCACTGTCACCTTGTCCGAAGCGAGAGCATCGGTGGCATAGACAATCCCGAGTTCGACCTCACCCCGCTCGACCAGAGCCAGCGCAGCGCGCACGTTTTCGGCCGGGACAATCCGGTCGGACAGACGTTCGGCGAAGCCCATCTGCGTCAATGCCGCCATCGCATAACGCCCAGCGGGCACCGTTTCCGGCTCGGCAATCGCTAGGCGCCCGGTGAATGCCGCAAGCAGCATGGATAGGTCCGCTTGCCCTTCGTCCGGATCGGCCGGTGCGACCAGCACCAGTGTGTTGCCCGCAATGTTCCGCCGCGTTCCGGGGCGAAGCAGCTGCCGGGCTTCCATCCAGTCCATCCACTGCTCGTCGGCGGTCACGACCAGATCGGCCGGAGCGCCCTCGGCAGCCTGGCGAGCAACAACCGCGCTCGACGCAAAGGATAGCAGCGGACGGGCATGTCCTGCCGAAGCCCAGCCCTGAGCAGCATCCTCAATCGCCTCCTGCATGCTTGCGGCCGCCAGCACTACCGGCGCGCTGTTCGCATCGGGTTTGGCGTCACAAGCAGCCAGAAACAGGCTGCCTGAGGCCAGAATTAGGACAAGAAGTGACGGAAAGCTGCGCATCGCATTGCGCGCTATATATGGGTGTATACAGTAGGTCTACGGCAATCGCGGGTGGCCTCGCCTGCGTTTACTGCCCCTCGGCTTCGAGCCGCGAGGCAATGCGTCCCCTGCGCATACGCTTGCCCTTGCTCGTCAGGGCCCCGGCGCGCAGGGCGAACTCGCGCGGACGTCGGATCGGCACGCACATCACGCAGCGCACACCCTCCGGTTCAAAACTAAGTTCGACCGGATTGCTCAGCTCGTGGGCAACAATGCGCTGGATCAGATCGGTGCCGAACCCGCGCCCACGGTCCTGCTTGACCGGAGGACCACCGCGTTCCAGCCATTCGATCCGGACCAATTCCTCACTGACCAGTTCCCAGGTGACCTTGAGGTTGCCATCGGGCACGCTGAGCGCGCCATATTTGGCTGCATTCGTGGCCAGCTCATGCACGGCCAGACCGAGCGACAAGGCCTCGTTCGGCGCCAGATTCACCGCCTCGCCTTCGATCACCAGCGTGTGATCTCCGCTGGTGGCATAGGGCAGCAATTCGGCCTCGACCACCGCGCCGACCGGGGTAGCCCCCCAGTCGGACTGGGTGAGCAGGTCGTGCGTGGCCGACAGCGCCCGGATGCGCCCGGTAAGAGAATCGGCAAAGCTTTCGAGATCCTCGCTGCGGCGCCGGGTGAGCGAGATGATCGAGAGCACATTCGCGAGTGTGTTCTTGACCCTGTGGTTAAGTTCGCGCGTGAGTGAATTGCGGATCGACGCCTGCTCGCTATACCAGGCCAGAGTCGCCTCGTCTTCTTCCGCCTGCTGGGTAAGCAGACGCACCACCACGGCGAGCAGGCTCGCCACCAGCAAGCCGAACATCAGCGTTGCAAAAGCGAGGCCTGAGAGCAAGCCGCCTCCGCTGCGGCTCACCACCAGCAGCCACGTATTGTTGGCAATCGTCACCTCGCGGCGACTGAAGTGAGCATCGGGGTTCTCATCCGCAATCGTGCTCGCCAGGAGGTTGCCCGGCGAGGCCCGATCGCCATCGAACAGCTGAACGCCGAACTGCCCCGCCTCTTCCAGCTCAAGCGCAGTGTGGAGGAACTGGTCGGCGTTGAAAGGGCTGTAGATATACCCCTGCAGCGCCCGCCCGCCGGGCGCCGGAGTATAGACCGGCATGTAAATGAGAAAGCCGGGTGCCTCGATGCCTCCCTCCTGCTGGAGGACCACGCCATCACTCGCCGTCGGGCTCGCGGAAACGGCAGCCTCGATCATGGCCGACCGGCGGGCTGGCTCGGAATACATGTCGTACCCCAGCGCGCGGCGCGAACGATCGTTCTGGGGATGGAGATAGGTAACCGGGACGGCGAAAGGCTGGCTGCCGGTCGGACGCGGATAAAGCGGGTGCGGCATGGCGTAATCGCGCTCCATCAGAGCGTCGAACTCATCCTCTTCGCCCGGCCTTACCACCATGGCCCAACCGATGCCGTCGTTGCCGCGAAAGTCGGAATCCAGCCGCAGCTCTGAGACGAAACGGCGGAATTCGGCTTCGGGTATGTCGCCAAGCGTTGAAAGCAGCGCCGCGCCGGCCCGCAAATAGGCGCTTGAAGCATTGGCGCGCCGCTCAAGGGCAGAGGCTATCGCGTCGGTGCGCGCGGTAAGCTGCGTCGATGCTCGTTGTGCCTCGCCACGTTCGATGGCAAAAGCGCTCAACAGCGCAATAGCGCTGATCAGGAGAAAGATACCAATCGGCAAAGCGCGCGGGAACTTCACCAGCCACCGCTTTGCATCCTTGCGTCTGCCCTGCTGTTGCTGCTGATGGTTCACCCAATGCCCTTCGAAGCCCTGGATGTGCGCGAGGAAGCGACCGCAACACCCTGTGCCTGCCAATAGCCGGAACAGCCCTCTTGGCAATTTCCGCACCCGATTTTACTCTACAATCATTTCTGGGAACCAGATGAAGGCCGTTTCGTTCCAAAAAAGCGACTACATTTGCCCGGAACGCTTCGGGCATCGATAGACAAATGGAAAAAGTGCGGACCAGCGATGACGAAAGGCCGACCCGGCAAGGATAAGACCATGGACGAACCCGAATGGGCCAACGGCCTCAAACAGCTCTATAATTCGGTCGTGGACGAACCCCTGCCCGATACCTTTCACGACCTTCTGTCCAAGCTTGATAGCGGCGCTGAAGGAGAAAGCAGCACGCGCAAATGAGTGGCTCGGCGAAGGAAGACTCCCGGCCCAAGCGCAGCGCAGCCGAACGGAGCGATTTCAAACGCGAACTGACCGAAGTCATCCCGCACCTGCGTGCCTTTGCGCGCGGCCTGTGCGGCAGACCCGACATGGCCGACGACCTTGTGCAGGAAGCGCTAATGAAAGCCTGGGCCGCGCAAGAACGGTTCGAACCGGGCACCTCGATGCGCGCCTGGACCTTCGTGATTCTGCGCAATGCCTATTTGACCGACATGAGGCGAAATCGATTCCGCGGTGAGTATGACGAAGGCGTTGCCGAACGCACGCTGACCGAGCCCGCAAGTCAGGAGGAGCCAATGCATCTTTCCGACATGCACCGGGCACTACTCACGCTGCCTGCCGAACGGCGCGAGGCCCTGTTGCTGGTTGGCGCAGGGGGCTTTTCCTATGAAGAAGCTGCAGAAATTTGCGGCTGCGCGGTAGGTACGATCAAGAGTCGTGTGGGCCGCGCCCGGTCCGCACTTTCGGCCATGCTCGAAAGTGGCGACATCCCCGACCGCTCGAGCGATGACCCGGCTGCGCACCGCGCCATTCTCGACGAGCTGGGGAAGGTTGCAGCTGGGCTGGGCGTGGCAGAACCGACCCGATGACGAGCGCCGGGTGAGCATCGATCCCACGGGCAAAGCCAGCGAGCCCGACTCAGAATCACAACCTGGCCAGCAACTAAGCTTCGCGGCGCAGGAGTTGCGCCTGATTTCGGCGCTGGTGTTCCTGATGGCCCTGGGGCTGTTTTTCGCCCTGCCCTTTGTTCTGTCGATCGGTTCGGTGGTGTTCCTGCCGCTGGTATCGGCGGTGATCCTGACGATCATCCTTTCTCCCCTGGCCGACAAGCTGTCGAGCTGGGGGGTGCCCAATTTCCTCGCTTCGCTGCTTGCTCTGCTGGCTTTTCTCGGCGTGCTTGCGCTCGCGCTTACAGTGGTGCTGCAACCGGCGGTATCGCTGTTCGACGATGTGCCCGCGATGGTCGCGCAGGTGCAGAAGCACTTTGCCGAACTTCGCATGGCCTTCAGCTGGATAACCGACCTCAATCAGCAACTCGGCGGTTTTGAAGAGGGCGAGGAAGTCCGCGAGGTCGTGCTGGCGACGCCGAGCTTCCTAGAACAGCTGGCCTTTGCCACGCCCACCGTGCTGCTCGAAGTCTTGCTCACCTTCATGATGGCCTTCTTCATGATCGAAGCGCGCATCCGCCTGCGCCGCCGCTTGCTGCTCGACCGCCAGCAAGTGGGAGCCAGCCTCAAGGCCGCGCGCGCCATGCGCGAGGTGCAGGACCGGGTGGCAGCCTATATCCTCACCGTTGGCCTTATCAACACCGGCGTTGGCATCGTGGTGACGCTGGGGGCCTGGATGATCGGGCTCGAAGCTCCCTTGATGTGGGGCGGCCTTGCCGCACTGCTCAATTTCGTGCCCTACGTCGGCCCGCTGGCGATGGTGGGCCTGTTGTCGCTGTTCGGGATCGGCTCGGCGGACCACTTGTTGGTCGGCCTCATTCCTGCCGCCGCCTATCTTGGCCTGCATACTATCGAGGCTAACATCGTCACGCCCGCCGTGCTGGGCGCGCGCTTCACGATGAACCCGGTGCTGATTCTGCTGGCGCTGACCTATTTCGGGTGGATCTGGGGCGTTGCCGGCGCGCTGCTTTCGGTGCCGATCCTGCTGACGCTGACGGCGCTGGTAGATCACCTAGGGCGGCCCAACTTCATCGGCTTCCTGTTCGGCGAACCTCTGTTTGCCGCCAACGTGCTCGATCTGCAAAACGAAGACTGACCCCGATACGAGAAGACCCGCCCCGGCCTGATGCCGGAGCGGGTCTTCTCGAATTAAGCGGATCAGTCGGATCAGGCCGGGTAGGCCCAGGCCGAACCGCGCGCCAAGTTGTCGGCGGCGAAATCCCAGTTGAGGTGACCGTCAACCACAGCCGAGAGATAGCTCGGACGGGCATTCTGGTGGTCAAGGTAGTAAGCGTGCTCCCACACGTCGATGGTCAGCAGCGGGTTGAAGCCACTGTCGGCCAGCGTGTCGCCATCGTGGGTCTCTTCGATCGAGAGCTTGCCGCCCTTCTCGGCCAGCCACACCCAACCACTGGCGAAGTGGCCGGCACCGCGATCCTTGAGCTTGGTCTTCAGCTCGTCGAGCGAGCCGAAAGCTTCGTCGATCTTGCTGGCCAGATCGCCCGAGGGGCCGCTGGTCGAGGGGGCGAGCGAGTGCCAGTAGAACCCGTGGTTCCAGCTCTGCGCCGCATTGTTGAACAGACCCTGATTCGATCCGCGCGCTGCCACGATCACGTCTTCAAGCGGCTTTCCGTCAAGCTCGCCACCTTCGACCGCAGCGTTGGTCTTGTCGATATAGGCCTTGTGATGCTTGCCGTGGTGATAGCCCAGCGTCTCGGCGCTGATCGCCGGGGCGAGCGCTTCGCTGTCGTAGGGCAGGTCAATAAGGGTGAATGCCATGGTATGGTCCTTCCTGTCTCTTGGGTCGTAACTGATTTCCCAACGCGTGAACCGCCGCCGGGTTGCATGAGCAAGACAAGGAACCATCTCGGGCGTGACAAGCCCGATTTCAAGCGGCAAAGCAGGACAACAACGCGCATTTCGGCAAGTTCAGGGAATTCAATGGGACGCACCTACTTCGGGACCGACGGCATTCGCGGCCGCGCCAACGGAAAGAAGCTAACCGCATCGCTGGCGATGAAGGTCGGCATGGCGGCCGGGCAGCACTTCCTGCGCGGCGATCACAGGCACAGGGTGGTGATCGGCAAGGACACGCGCCTGTCGGGCTACATGATGGAAAACGCTCTGGTGGCCGGCTTTACCAGCGTGGGCATGGACGTGATCATGACCGGCCCCCTGCCGACCCCTGCCGTGGCCCTGCTCGCGCGCGAGATGCGCGCCGACCTCGGCGTGATGATCTCGGCCAGCCACAATCCGTTCGGTGACAATGGCATCAAGCTGTTCGGCCCCGACGGGTTCAAGCTGTCGGACGAAGACGAAGCGCAGATCGAGAAGCTTCTCGGCGAGGACCAGACCCTGGCAGAGGGCGCCGACATCGGCCGGGCGCGCCGGATCGAGGATGCGCGCGGGCGCTATATCCATGCGGTGAAGCAGTCGCTGCCGAACGATGTGCGGCTCGACGGGCTGAAGATCGTGGTCGATTGCGCGCATGGCGCGGCCTATCAGGTCGCTCCCACCGCGATCTGGGAGCTGGGCGCGAAGGTGATCGCGATGGGCGTTGCGCCCAATGGCCTCAACATCAACGACGGTGTCGGCTCGACCTCGCTCGACGCGGTGAAGGCCAAGGTGGTGGAGGAAGGCGCCGACCTCGGTATTGCGCTCGATGGCGATGCCGACCGGTTGATCGTGATCGACGAAAAGGGCGAGGCGGTCGATGGCGACCAGATCATGGCGCTGATCGGATCGCGCCTTGCCGAACAGGGCCAGCTCAAGGGCGGCGGCGTGGTCGCCACGGTGATGAGCAACCTCGGGCTCGAACGCTTCCTCGATGCGCGCGGGCTCTCGCTGGTGCGCGCGAAGGTGGGCGACCGCTACGTGCTCGAGGCAATGAAGGCGGGCGGCTACAATGTCGGCGGCGAACAGTCGGGCCACATGATCCTGCTCGATCACGCCACCACCGGCGATGGCACCGTGGCCGCGCTACAAGTGCTGGCGGCACTGGTGCAGAGCGGCAAGCCCGCCAGCGAATTGCTCCACCTGTTCGATCCGGTGCCGCAGCTTTTGAAGAACGTGCGTTATGACGGCGGCGATCCGCTTGCCGCCGACAGTGTGCAGGCGGTGATTGCGCAAGCCGAAGGCGAACTGGCCGGCAAGGGCCGTCTCGTGATCCGTAAGTCGGGCACAGAGCCACTGGTGCGCGTGATGGCCGAGGGCGACGATGCGGGCCAGGTCGAAGCGGTGGTAGACCGCATCTGCGACGCGGTGCAGGCGGCAGCGTGAGCGAACGCCCGCCCCGCGTGCTGGTGATCGCCGGATCGGACAGTTCCGGCGGCGCGGGGATTCAGGCCGACATCAAGACCATCACCATGCTCGGCGGCTATGCGATGACCGCGATCACCGCCGTCACCGCCCAGAACACCCGCGGCGTGCGCGGGGTCGAAGCGCTGTCGCCCGATTTCGTAGCTGCGCAGATCGATGCTTGCATGGAAGACATCGGCGTGGAAGCGGTGAAGATCGGCATGCTCGGCAGTGCCGACATCGCCGAAGTCGTGGCCGACCGGCTGGAAGACCTGCCCTGCCCGATCGTGTTCGATCCGGTGATGGTGGCCACCAGCGGCTCGGTGCTGGCCGACGAGGCGACCATCGCGGTGTTTTCCTGGCTGATGGAGCTGGCGACGCTGACGACGCCCAACGTGCCCGAACTCGAAGCACTTGGCGGAGCAGCAGCGCTGACAGACAAGGGCATGAGCTTTCTTGCCAAGGGCGGCGATGCCGATGGTCCGATGGTGGAAGACCGGCTCGTGCGCCCGGGCCAGCCCGACAAGGTTTGGAGCGAGGCGCGCATCGTCACCCGCCACACGCACGGCACCGGCTGCACCTTATCTAGCGCTATCGCCACCCAGCTTGCGCGTGGGGCTCCGCTGGAGGAGGCGATAGACAAGGCGCGCCAGTTCGTGCGCGAGGCGCTCCACGCTGCGCCCGGCTATGGCGGCGGCGCGGGCCCGATGGGGCATCAGGCGGTGCGGATGGGCTGACAGCAGCCCCAAGACCCAATCCGCTCAGGACGAGCGGGATGCGAGATAGTCCCCTACCCCTCCAGCTCGTAAAACTGCGCGATGTGCTTCCAGGCCTGCTCGGCCGTCTCGACCCGCTGAAACAGGTCGAGATCGGCGGCGTTGATCGTGCCTTCCTCGACCAGCGCCTCGAAGTTGATCACCCGGTCCCAGAAATTCTTGCCGAACAGGAGCACCGGGATCGGCCTCATCTTGCCCGTCTGGATCAGGGTCAGCAGCTCGAACAGCTCGTCGCAGGTGCCGAAGCCGCCGGGGAACACCGCCACGGCCCGCGCGCGGATCAGGAAGTGCATCTTGCGAAGCGCGAAATAGTGGAAGTTGAGCGAAAGATAGGGCGTCACATAGGCATTGGGCGCCTGCTCGTGCGGAAGCACGATGTTGAGCCCGACGCTCTCCGCGCCGGCCTCGCTCGCACCGCGATTGGCCGCTTCCATGATCGAGGGGCCGCCGCCCGAGCAAATCACGAACTGGCGCAGGCCGTCCTCGATGATGCTCTTCTCGCTCACCAGCTTTGCCAGCTTGTGCGCCTCGACATAGTAGCGCGACTTTTCCGCCAGCTTTTCGGCGATCTTTTTCTCTTCGGGCGTCTGCGCGCGCGCCATCACATCGTCGATCTGCTCGGGCGCAGGGATACGGGCCGAGCCATACATCACCAGCGTCGAGCCGACCCGCGCCTCTTCCAGCACCATCTCGGGCTTGAGCAGTTCGAGCTGGAAACGCACCGGACGCAGCTCCTCGCGCAGCAGGAACTCGGTATCGCGGAAGGCCAGCTTGTAGCTGGGGTGGCGCGTTTGCGGCGTATCATCGGGCGCACTGTCGGCAAACCCGGCCTCGGCATCGGCATGATAGAACTTGTGGTCGACCAAATCGCGGTCGCGCGGCTTCTCGCTCACAGGCGGTCCTCTTCTCGCTTCTAGCGACCTCCGCCTAGAGGTTCGCCGGGCAAGACGGAAGAGGAGATGGCGACGAAGATGGCCATAAGGAAATTCCCTTAGTCCACCCTTCCCGCTCCTCAACCATGATTGGCTAGCGCCATTGCGTGACATACTGCGGAAGGACCAGGCGCGCATGGCAGGACTAGAAAGCACGCTGATCAAGGCGAACGGCGCATTGAAGCGTGGCGACGCCGACACGGCGCGTGCCCTCTACGAAGAGGCGCTGGCGCGCTATCCGCGCAACAAGCGGCTGCGCCTCGCGCTCGACCAGCTCGACACCGGCAACGATGCGCAGGTCGCGCTCGACAAGATGGTTGCTGCCTACAAGGCCGGTGAGATGGCCGATGCAGCACGCATCGGCGAGGCGCTGTGCCGCACCCATCCGGGCAAACATGCGATTCACAACCTGCGCGGCGCAGCACTGCTGCAGCTGGGCGACCTCGCAGCCGCCCGCGACGCGTTCCAGTGCGCCCGCGACCTCGCCCCCGGTGACGCAGCCTGCACCAACAACCTCGGCATCACGCTCTCGCGCATGGGCGAGAAAGAGGCCGCCGAGCAGCTCTATCGCGAGGCCATCGCGATCGACCCGGCCTATATCGACGCGCGCTACAACCTGGCCCACGTGCTGCAGGAACGCGGTCACGACGGAGAGGCCGAAGCGGCTTACAATGAATGCCTCGCAATGGCGCCCGATCACGCCGATGCGCACTACAATTTCGGCAACCTGCTTGCCGCGCAGAAGCGCCACAAGGAAGCGCTCGCCCAGTTCCTCGAAGCCGCCCGCGTCCGCCCCGACCACGCCGACACGCACAACAACATGGGCGCAGAGCTACAGGCGCTGCACCAGCCCGAGGAAGCTGTCGCCGCTTACGACCGCGCGCTGGCATTGCAACCGGACGACACGAAGGTGCTGCTCAACCGGGGCAAGGCGCAGGTGTCCACCGGCGCGCTACCCGATGCCATCACGAGCTTCCGCACGGTGCTGCGGCAAGAACCGCTGAACGCCGAGGCCCACCTTCATGCGCTGTTCCAGGAAGCGCACATCTGCGACTGGCACGCCCGCGGCGAATTCGACCAGCTGCCGCCGTCCCAGCTCGGCTCGCTGCAACCCTTCGCCGCCTTTCCCTTCGCTGACGATCCCGCGCGACAGCTCGCCCATGCCAAGGCTCATGCGGCCAAGGTGTTCCCGCTGGTGGCGCCAACGCCTCCTGCCCCGGCCCCTTCGAGCGACGGTCGTATCCGCATCGGCTATTTCTCGGCCGACTTCCACGATCACGCTACCATGTACCTGATGGCGGGCCTGCTGCGCGAGCACGACCGGAGCCGCTTCGCCCTCCATGCCTACAGCTACGGCCCGGCGCGCGAAGGCGATGCCATGCGCGCTCATGCCCGCACCCATTGCGACAGCTTCACCGAGATCGCCCACCTTTCCGACGCGCAGGTGGCCGAGAAAGCCCGCGCCGATGGGCTCGACATCGCGGTCGACCTCAAGGGTTATACCCGCTTCACCCGCTCAGGGATGTTTGGCCACCGGCTCGCCCCGGTGCAGGTCAACTATCTGGGCTACCCCGGATCGCTCGGCCATCCGGCGATGGACTATCTGATCGCCGATCCCGTCACCACGCCCGCGGGCTACGAACAGTATTTCACCGAGAAGCTGGTGCGCCTGCCGAACTGTTATCAGCCCAACGACGACCAGCGCGCAATCATCGCCGACAGCCGAACCCGCGCTGACCACGGCCTGCCCGAGCAAGGCTTCGTGTTCTGCTCGTTCAACCACACGTACAAGATCGGGCCGCAAGAGTTCGATATCTGGATGCGTCTCCTGAAGGAGGTCGAGGGATCGGTCTTGTGGCTGCTGCGCTCGAACGAGTGGGCCGAGGCCAACCTCGCCCGCGAGGCGGCAGAGCGCGGGGTCGATCCCACCCGCATCGTCTTCGCGCCCGACTTGCCGCACAACGAGCACCTCGGCCGCATGGTCCACGCTGACCTGTTTCTCGACAGCTTCGCAGTCAATGCCCACACCAGCGCCTCCGACGCGCTATGGGCGGGCCTGCCGCTGCTGACGATGGCCGGGCGGCAGTTCCTCTCGCGGGTTGCGGCAAGCCTGGTCAGTGCTGCGGGTGTGCCCGAGCTGGCTACCAGCAATGCCGCTGAGTACGAGGCCAAGGCGCTCGAACTGGCGACAAATGCCGAGGCTATGGCGCAAGTCCGCCAGCAGCTCGCAGCAGGCCGCACAGAGGCTCCGCTGTTCCGTTCGGCGCCCTATGCCCGCCAACTCGAGGCGGCCTTTGCCGCGATGCACAAACGCCAAGTGGCCGGGATCGCTCCCGACCACATGACGATCGACTGACTTGGCTGACCGGATTAGTCGGCCGGCGCTATCTTTACGCTCGCAAGGTCGAACGAAGACGTTAGCGCCACCTGGCACGCAAGACGCGAGCCCGCCTCGCGGTGATCGGAACCGTCAAGCAGGCCGTCCTCGTCATCTGACACCGGTGAGAGCATCGGCAGAACCGCATCGTCGAGGATCACGTGGCAGGTGGCGCATGAACAATGGCCACCGCACAGCGCGAACCCATCGGTCAGGCCATAATCGCGGATCGCTTCCATCAGCGTGCCATCGGGCGTGGTCTTGATGGCGTGGGGTTTCCCTTCGCGATCGGTAACGGAAAGCGTAATCATTTCTCACAGTGCTCCTGCTGGCGCGGATCGCGCCGGGGTTGGTTGGATAGGAAAAGCGATATGTTGGAGCGGGCTCAGCTTGCCCGGCCGGCCTGCGCTGCCTCCGGCGCCACAGCCTTCATCTCGGCCAGCTCCAGATTGACAGCCCGCTTGAGGGTCCGCCTGAACAGGTAGGGTTCAAGGAAACGACCAAGAACATAGAGCGCAAGGAACAGGCCCGCGAGAGCGTAGGAAGGGGTCGTGGGGAGCTTCTCTTTCTTCTGCTCGCCCTCTTCCTCCATGCGTTGTTGCTTCTGCTCCAGCGTCTCGGGTGCCGGCGCGCCCAGCGCCTCGTCGATCCAGTGATGCGGCGCTGGCTCTCCTTCTTCTTCGTCCTCGACAGCTTCGCCCGTCGCTTCGCCCTTGGCCAACTCGGCCTTGCGATCTTCCCACTGGTTGATGGCGACAGCCACCTGGGCGAACCCCAGAAAAAACAGCGGAGCCAGCAGGACGAGCGCCAGTGCATTGCTCTTCACATCGTAAAGGAGCCTGGTCAGTCCGCCCTGCTGCTCAACAGTGAAGGTGCCCCTGGAGAAGGTCGCCAGCCGGTCCTGCGCCGCGGGATTGCCTTTGACGTAGGTCAGTGTGCTGTCGCCGATGTCGCACTCGGTGGTTTCCTTGTCGACCAGTGGCTGAAGCCGCGCGAAGGTCTCTTCGGTCGTCAGCGGCGGCTCGATGGCGATCTCGCCACGGATGCGCCAGATCCAGTCGATGAAAGGCAGGTTCACTGTGGCAATCTCCGGCGTTTGGAGAGCAAGCAGCCGCACCCCGGCCCGCCCCCCGAGGGAGCAAGGTGAACGGTCTGTTGCTTGCGATCAGGTGGGTGCCCCCGGCCCGCGGATCGAGCCGGGGGAGGGGTAGCTATTCAGCCGGAATCGCGCTCGGCTTGTGGAACTTCGACCGGAACCATTGCTTGCTGGTCTTGTATCCCTCGCTGAAGGGATAGTGCATGGCTTCCTTGACCGTCATTCGGCGGCCGCCTTCCATGCCCAGCTGCTCGGCTTCGCCATCGATGCAGGTGCCGAAGATGCGATCGAAGATGATCCAGGTCGCGCCGTAGTTGCTGCGGCTGGCCTCGTAATCCTGCGAGTGGTGGACGCTGTGGTGCTCGGTGGTGTTGAAGAAGAACCTCCACCAACGCGGCGTGTTGAAGCGCACGTTGATGTGCTGATAGGTGCCAATGGCAAGGCCAAAGGTGCCCGCCAGCAACGCCGCGCGCGGCAGGAAATCGAAGAAGCCGCCGATACCAAGGCCGATCAGGAAGAGTTCCACCGGGTTACCGACCGCGCCCTTGTTGATGTTGAGCTGCGTGATGTAGTGATGCGGCGCGTGGGTCAGCCACAGCGGATACCAGTTGTGCATTCCGCGGTGCATCCAATACTGGCCGAAATCGAACAGCAGTGAGATCGCCAGCGCCTGGATCAACAGCGGCATGCCCGCAAACCAATCCAGCTTGCTCCAGTCGGCCGCGCCCTGCACCGCCTCGATGATGACGTCATCGCCCAGATAGGCGCCCATCATGCGCACGATGGTGTAGCCCATACCGACATAGAACAGGTCGGTAACGGCCTCTTTCCAGGTCAACATCCAACTGCGGTGACGTGGCGCCATCAATTCAAGAGCAATCAGAAACGCCCGGAAGCAGAGGCTGATGATGATTGCCGTCTGCGCGGTCGCGATCGAGTTTGGCGCGTAATACCAGAAAGCCAGCAGCGCGATGAGACTCGCAGGCTGAAAGTATGTGAAGAAAGCAACCTTTAGCGGTCCCCCTTCAACCTTCGGTATATTCTCCCAACCCACCGTCACCGGTGCGTCAGCGCCAATAATCCTGTTTCCTACTCGAACCCCGGCCATGCCTATTCTCCATTGGCCGGGCCTTTGCGGCCCGGGCGATTGCAGAATCTCTCCCGGCGAACATTATGCTCTAATGGCTTGGGGGAGAGGCTATAGGTATTAAAGATCAGGTCAAGAGTAATAACGAAAGAAAATTGACTTTCTGTGAGTCAAGCCCGCACGGTGACGGCTCAATCGCGCGCGATATAAGCACGCCAGCCTCCCAGAGAGGTGATATCCTCCGCTCCATCGGTGGCGCGGGGTTCCGCGACGAATCCCTTCACGCTGGTGCCGTCCGCGAGGGTCACGGTGCCGATGGCGAGAGGCGCTGGCACCTCGGCGGTGAAACTGCCGAAGGCGGCGACATCCAGCTCGTAAACCTCGACCGCAATCGCCGCCCCGTCCTCGCTATAAACCAGCGCGGGCTTCGGCGGGACCGAATCGGCCATGGCATAGAGGCGATAGCTGGGCGCGGTTTCGGTCGCGCAAACGAACTGCGCCTCGCGCGAGGTGAGCTGCCAATGCAGCGGCATGTCCTTGAGGTGCGCGCCCACGACGGCCAGTTTCACGGTTTCCATCTTTCCCTCCATGTCGAGCGGAGGCGGAGCAGGCAGCTCCGCTCCGGCGAGATAGGTTTTTCCTGCTTCGACCAGCGCCAGGTCGCTGCCAGCCGGGCCGATCAGCGTGATGCCGAAGCCGGTGCCGTTAGCGCGCTGGCCAGCAGGCAGCGCGAGCGCCGCCATGTCGAGCAGGTTCACGAAATTGGTGTAGGCCCCGAGGTTCGAGTTGAGCGCCACCGGCGCGGCGGCCAGTTCGCTCACCCGATAGGTGGTGCCGGTGGTGGGAAAGGCGAGCATCCCCACGTCCTGCCACATTTCCTCGGCCTGCCGTTGCAGAGCGGCGAGGCGGTACATGCCGTTGAACAGCGCGACTGCCGAAATATCTTCACCCGGCGCGACCACGGCGCGCACGGTGGGGTCGATAGCTTCGGGGTTGCTCTTGAGCAGGCCCTCGATGGCGGCGGTGCGTTCGGCCACCCATGGGCCGGAATAGAGCAAGGCGGCGGCTTCGGAGAGGAAGGCGGTGTCGATCTCGACGACCTCGCCCAACCCTGCGAGCTGCTCCAGCGCCTTGTCGTAGAGATACTCCGAGCGAGCATCGCCGAAGAACTGGCGCTGGTGGCGCAAGGGCACCCCGATCCGCGCCGAAGGAAGCGTCCGGTCCACCAGCGGCTTCGAATAGGCGTCGACCGGATCGAATCCGGCGATTACCTGATCGACCAGCGCCGCATCGTCGAGCCTGTCGGTAAACACCGAGATACAATCAAGTGTGCGGCAGGCTGGGAGCAACCCTTGCGTGCTCCAGCGCCCCTTGCTCGGCTTCAACCCGACGAGGTGGTTGAACGCGGCGGGCACACGGCCCGAACCGGCGGTATCGGTGCCGAGGGCAAAGGCCACCAAACCCGCCGCCACCGCCACCGCCGAACCCGAACTCGACCCGCCGCTTACGTAAGCGAGGTTCGAGGTGTTGCGCGGAATGCCATAGGGGCTGCGCGTGCCAACAAGGCCGGTTGCGAACTGGTCGAGGTTGGTCTTGCCTACGCAGATCGCACCCGCCGCCAGCAGCTTGCGAACTACAGTGGCGGAATCGTCGGGATCATAGGCAAAGGCCGGACAGCCGGCGGTCGTCATGAAGCCGAGAACGTCGATATTGTCCTTCACCGCGAAGGGCACGCCCGCCAGCGGCAGGCTCTGGCCCGCAGCTATACGCGCATCGACCGCCTGCGCCGCCGCCAGCAAGGCCGAAGGTTCGGCGCGGCTGATCCACGCTTGCGGCTGCACCTTATCGTAAACAGCTAGGCGTTCGAGCACATCGGCCATCACGTCCTGCGCGGAAGTTTCGCCCTTGTTGACAGCCGCAGCGATGGCACCCGCGCTCTGGCGTTCGAGCGCGCTCATGCCTCTGCCTCCAGCGCCAGCAGCGGCGCGCCGGGGGTGATGTTCTGCGCCTCCTCGATGTAAAGCGCGGAGATAGTGCCCGCAGCGGGGCTTTCGAGCGGGCATTCCATCTTCATCGCCTCGATCACGGCGATTGTCTGGCCCTCTTCGACCGTATCGCCCTGCTTCACCAGCAGCTTCCACACGTTGCCGCCAAACGGGGCCTCAACCACCTCGGAGCCCTCGGGCACTTCAACAGCTGGTTCCTCCAGAACGGCGCCCTCCGCGTCTTCGACCAGCTCGGATACGCGGGCGAATTCGCCGTTGCGCTCCCACTCGGCGCGTTCGGCGTCGAAAGCTGCTTGGCGGTGCTCCTGAAAGGCGGAGATGGATTCGGCATTGTCGGAAAGGAACTGGCGATAGTCGGCCAGTCGGAACTCCGACTGCTCGACTTCGATGCTGCGGCGACCGGCGGGGAAATCGCGTCGCCATTCTTCCAGCTCTTCGGCGCTCACTTCATAAAAGCGGATCTGGTCGAAGAAGCGCAGCAGCCACGGCTTGCCATCGACGAAGGCGTCGGTCTGGCGATAGGTGTTCCACACCTGAATGGTGCGCCCGAACAGCTGATAGCCGCCCGGCCCTTCCATCCCGTAGATGCACATATAGGCCCCGCCGATGCCGACTACGTTGGGCGGGGTCCATGTGCGCGCGGGGTTGTACTTGGTCGTCACCAGCCGGTGGCGTGGATCAACCGGCGTGGCGACCGGCGCGCCGAGGTACACATCGCCCAGCCCCATCACCAGATAGCTGGCGTCGAACACCACGGAGCGCACCGCGTCCTCGTCCTCCAGCCCGTTGATGCGGCGGATGAACTCGATGTTGTCGGGGCACCACGGCGCATCCTTGCGCACGGCGGCGATATATTTCTCGATGGTTTCGAGCGTCGCCGGATCGCGCCAGCTCAGCGGCAGGTGGACGATCCGGGAGGGGATGGTGAAATCGTCGAGCTCGCCCAGCTCCTCTTCCGCCGCCATCAGCGCCGCAAGCGCGGCGGCCTGATCGAGCTGCTTGCCATCGAAGTGCAGCTGCAACGAGCGGATACCGGGCACGATGTCGATCACGCCCGCAAGCCCCTTGGCCTCCAGCACCGTCATCAGCGCGTGAACGCGGATGCGCAGCTCCAGATCGAGCACGATAGGGCCGTACTCCACGAGGATATTGCGGTCGCCCTGCTGGCGATAGACAGTGCGCGGACGGTGCCCGCTAGCCTCGGTCTGCGCGAGAACCGGGGAGAGATCGGCCACGGCCTTCCCGCTTTCCGCCACATCGGGCTTGCCGAAAGCAAGCGCCTCGCGGTTGGCGGCCTCGGCGGTTTCGATGTCGACCGGAACGAAGCGTAGGCGGTTGCCCGGAGCAAGCTGGCCGATCTTCCAGCGGTCCGCCGCGATCACCACGAAGGGGCAGACGAACCCGCCCAGCGAGGGGCCGTCAGGCCCCAGGATGATCGGCATATCGCCGGTGAAGTCGACCGCGCCGATGGCATAGGGGTTGTCGTGAATGTTTGAGGGGTGAAGCCCCGCTTCCCCGCCGTCCTTGCGCGCCCATTCGGGCTTGGGGCCGACCAGCCGTACGCCGGTGCGGTTGGAGTTGTAATGCACCTTCCACTCGGCCTCGACCACGCTGGCGATGTCGCCATCGGTGAAGAAATCGGGCGCGCCGTGGGGGCCGTACATCACACGGATTTCCCAGTGCTGGCCATAGTCCTCCTGCGCGCCCACGCCCTCGGCCAGTGCCGGATCAACCGGAGCATTGCCAAGGTGCAGCGTATCGCCTGCCAGCAAACGGCGCGCGGCATGGCCGCCGAACTGGCCCAGCTCGAAGGTCGCGTGGCTATCGAGATAGGGCGCGATGTCGAGCCCGCCCGCAAACAGAATATAGCCACGCATCCCGCCGCCGCTCACGCGGCCAAGCGCCAAGGTCTGTCCCTCGGCAACGTCGAACGGCACGCCGCGCGCCACCGGCTCGCCATCGAGCTTCGCGCCGAAGTCGGCCCCGGTCAGGCATAGCGTGGCAGGGGCGTTGAACTGAAGCGTAGGACCAGTGAAGGTGACTTCGAGCCCCGCTGTGCCCTCGGGATTGCCGAGCGCCAGATTGCCCATGCGGAACGAATTATCGTCCATCGGCCCTGACGGCGGCACCCCGATCGACCACAGCCCCTCGCGGCCCGGCCAGTCCTGCACGGTGGTGGCCGTACCGCCCGAGATCACGCGGACCGAACGCGGGTGATAGCCCACGCTGTCGAGCATCCGGGTGTAGACCTGCCCGCTCTCGAACCGTTCGTCGCGCACGACATCGCGCAGCCAGCGCAGGTTGGTCTCGATGCCGTCAATCCGGCTTTCGTCGAGCGCTGATTGCATGGCCGCAATGGCGGCTTCGCGGCTCTCGGCATGGGTGATCAGCTTGGCGATCATCGGATCGTACCAGGCGCTGACCGTGCTGCCCGCCTCGCACCATGTGTCTGCCCGGATGTTCGCCGGGAATTGCAGCGCGGTGAGCGTGCCGGTGGTGGGGCGATAGTCGAGCGCCGGGTCCTCGGCATAGACGCGCACCTGCACCGCGTGGCCGTTCGGCTCGGGCGCGGGGCCTTCGAGGAAGGCATAGTCGCCCATCCCGCCGCGCAGCATCCATTCGACGAGGTCGATCCCCATCACCTCTTCGGTGACGCCGTGTTCGACCTGGAGCCGGGTGTTCATTTCGAGGAAGTAAAATTCCTCACGCTCGGCATCGTAAAGGAACTCCACCGTTCCCGCCGAGCGATAATTGGCCGCCTCGGCCAGCCGCGCCGCCGCGGCAAGCAGGTTCTGCCGCACTGATTGCGGCAGGAGCGGCGCAGGCGCTTCCTCGACCACCTTCTGGTTGCGCCGTTGCAGCGAGCAATCACGCTCGCCCAGCGCCATGACCCGGCCTTCGCCATCGCCAAAGATCTGCACCTCGATGTGGCGCGCCTTCGCGATGTAGCGTTCGAGGAACACCCCCGCATCGCCAAAGCTGGCCCCGCCCTGCCGCGCGACCCCGGCAAAACCCTCGCGGACCTCAGCCTCGCTCTCACAGATGCGCATACCGATGCCGCCGCCGCCCGCAGTCGCCTTGAGGATGACCGGATAGCCGATGGCATTGGCCGCCGCTGCCGCCTCGTCCTCGTCGGTGAGGAGGTTGGTGCCGGGGGCCAGCGGGATCGCGTGCTCCTCAGCCAGCGCGCGGGCGCTGTGCTTCAGCCCGAACACGCGGATATGCTCGGGGCGCGGGCCGACGAAGGCGATTCCTGCCGCCTCGCAGGCCTCGGCGAACTCGGCATTCTCGGCGAGGAACCCGTACCCCGGATGGATCATCGTCGCGCCGGTTTCCTTCGCGGCAGCGATGATCGCGGGCACGTTGAGATAGCTCTCCGCCGCCGGGGCCGGGCCGATGCACACGGCGGCATCGGCCTGCGCTACGTGAAGCGATTCCGCGTCGGCCTCGGAATAGACCGCGACCGAGCGCAGCCCCATCTGGCGGACAGTGCGGATAATGCGGGTGGCGATCGCTCCACGGTTGGCGATCAGAACCGTGCCCTTGCTCATACCGAAACGATCATCCGTACCGGGGTGGGGTTGAAGGCGTTGCACGGGTTGTTGATTTGCGGGCAATTCGAAACGACCACGATAATATCCATCTCTGCGCGCAGATCGACCGTGAGGCCGGGCGCGGAAATCCCGTCGACAATGCCAAGCGAGCCATCGGCTTCGACCGGCACGTTCATGAAGAAGTTGATGTTGGGCACCATATCGCGCTTGCCCCGCCCTTCGGTGAGGTTCGCTTCGAGGAAATTGTCGACACAGGCGTGCTGCGCCTTGGTGTGGTGGCCATAGCGCAGCGTGTTCGACTCGCAGGAACACGCCCCGCCGATGGTGTCGTGATAGTCGACCGAGGTGCCGGTGATCGTCGCCATCGGCCGCCCCTCGTTCGAGCGCAGCACGCTGCCCTTGCGCAAGAACAGGTTACCCTGCGCCGAAACGGTATCCTGCGCGCTGTAGCGCTCGACATCGTCGGCAGCGGAATAGAGCAGGAAATCTACCGCCTGATTGCCTTCGACATCGACAATGCGGAGCGTCTGCCCCTTGGCCACGTGGTGAAGCCAGGGCGCACGGGCGGGCACCAGCTCGTCGTGGATTATGGTGCCGGAAAGGCCTTCAGTTCCCGGGTCAACAGTCATCTTTGGGCAAACCTTCCGTTCAGCGGCGGTAGTAGTCTTCGACATTCTCGAAGGCGCGCAGGCCCTCGGGCGTGGCGAGGCGAATGGGATCGTCGAGCGCGGTCGTCGCACCGCGCCAGGCGGTGAGCCGCAGCGGGCTGACGCTCCATGTGTCGCGCGGGTCGAGCACGTGCGGGCAATTGGCGATCACCACGATCACGTCCATTTCTGCGCGCAGCACCACCTGCCGACCGCCCTCGAACGGGCCGATTTGCGGGGTGATGGTGCCATCGGGCTCGATTGTCGTGCCCTTGAAGAAGTTCACGCAAGGGTGGACGTCGCGGCGGAGCAGGCCATGCTTGGACGAGCCGAGCAACAGGCGATCGCGCCCATTGGGATAGGCGCCACTGTTGCGGCCTTCCCCATACTTCGCCTCGTTGGTGGCGGCGTTCGAGGTGCCGCAGAAGGCATCGTGGGTGCCCGCGCTATCGTCGGTGATGCTCATCAGCACCCGACCCATGTCGCTGAGCAGCAGCTTGCCCTCGCCCAGATAAGCGTTCCACTGCACCTTCACCGTGTCGGCAACGTTAAGCCGCTCGGTCGGCATCTCGGCGTTGTAGATCAGCAGCGAGGCGCAGGCATCGCCCGCAAGATCAATCAGCCGCAGGCGCGATCCGCGCGGCAGGCGGCGCGAGGAATAGCCCCCGGCGGCCACGGTCTCTTCCCACAGCAGATCATCAGCCGGGACGCCCTCGGGCAGATCGTCCGCCTCGGGCGGAAGCATCGGCATGGCCTCGACCTTCGTGCCCGCCATGGCGCGGGCATGGTCGCGCGCGGCCAGCGGGTTGGCTAGCGGGCTCGTCGCAGTATCGCTCATGCTGCGGCCCTCCGGCGCTTGCCCTTCTTGGCGGAGACAACCTTGGCCGAAGCGGCAGCTTGTGCCGCATCCTCCACCTGCTCGTCGTCGGTGTGATCGTGCAAGGGGGGAAGCAGCGCGGTGGTCGAGACGAGCTGCAACTGATGCACGCCGCGAATGCTGCGCAAGGCGTCGCACAGTTCCTTGAGTCGCACCGCCGGCCCCTGCACCAGCAGGACTTCCAGCGACTGATCCTCTTCAAGGAACACGTGCTGCGAGGAGATGACCTCCTTGAGATAGTCGGCCTGCGTCTTCGCCAGTTGCTGGCGAATGGACCCGCGATCGCCGCGGTAAACCAGAGTAATCGTTCCTGCTATCGTCTCTTCGGGACGAACATTTGCCTCATGCGCGACCAGCGCATGGCGGATCAGTTCGGCAATCAGTTGCGAGCGCGAAGGCAACCCCCGTTCTTCCACCATCGCATCAAGCTGGCGGAACAGTTCGGCGGGCAAGCTCATGCTGAGGCGGGCAAGGCTGGTAGGTTCGGTGGACATCTTTGCGTCCTCTCAGTTATTATCGAATCTGTCAATCGTAATACCGGCATCATCCGGCGCGATTGACAAGGGTTGTGCGTCGGCCTCTTCAGACAGGCTCTCTTGCTTGTTGCGCTCGAGCGGGATGTCGTAAACGACCTTCGCGCCGTAGCGGTGCGGAGCGTGCGGATCGTGCCGCCATTTGTCGAGCGTGAGCACCCGCGTGCCGAGCTTGAAGGCCTCGCCGATATCGTGCGTGACCATGATCACCGTCAACTCGTAGTCGGTCCACAGGCGGGTGATCAACTGGTGCATATCGTTGCGGATACCCGGATCTAGCGCACCGAACGGCTCGTCGAGCAGGAGGATGCGCGGCCGCTTGATCAGCGCCTGGGCGATAGCGAGCCGCTGCTGCATCCCGCCCGACATTTGCGCCGGGTAGGAATGCATCGCGTCCTTGAGCCCAACCTCTTCGAGCATGGCGACGGCCTCTTCGCGGGCCTGCCGCCGCGCCGCTCCGGTTAACTTTGCCAAGAGGGGCGACTGCGCACATTCAAGGCCGAACATCACATTGCCGAGCGCGGTGAGGTGCGGGAACACCGAATAGTGCTGGAACACCACCCCGCGATCCGGTCCGCATTCGGGTGGCAGCGGTACGCCATCGAGCATGAGCGTGCCGCGAGAGGGCGCCTCCTGTCCGAGCGCCAGCCGCAGGAGGCTGCTCTTGCCTGCGCCCGAAGGCCCGATCACCGAGACAAAGGCCCCCTCCTCGATGGTGAGGTTGATCTGTTCGAGCACGATCTTGTCGCCATACTCGACCCACACGTCCTTGAACGACAGCAGCGCGGTCATCGACGGCCTCCATGCGCCCAGGGGAAGGCCTTGCGGTTGGTCCAGACGAGGATCATGTCGAGCACTGCGGCCAAGAGCGCGATCCAGGCGACGTAGGGCAGGATCACATCCATCGCGAGGTAACGGCGCACGAGGAAGATGCGGTAGCCGAGCCCGATATCGGCGGCGATGGCCTCGGCCGATATCAGGAACACCCAGGCCGGGCCAAGCGACAGCCGCACCGCCTCGATCAGGCGCGGCAAGACCTGCGGCAAGGCCACGCGGATCATCAGTTGCCAGGTACTCGCCCCGAGCGTCTGCGCCTTGAGTATCTGTTCGCGCGGCAGGGCGGCGACATGGCCGGCAATGTCGCGGATCATGAACGGTGCGATGCCGATGACGATCAGCGCCACCTTGGCCGTCTCGCCGAGGCCAAAGGCGATGAACAGGATCGGCAGCAGGGCAATCGGCGGGATCACCGCAATGCCCGTCACCAGCGTGCCGAATGTCGCGCGCACCGGCGGCAGCAACCCGAGCAGCAACCCCACCAGCAGGGCGCTGAGCGTCGAAATGCCGAGCCCCAGGAACAGCCGCTGCAGGCTCGCCAGCGTATCGGCCCAGAACAACAGCCGTCCCGAAAGCTGGTCGGGCACGAACAGCAGGCCCCACATGGCATCGACCATCGCGCCGGGCAGTGGGAGGATCTTGTCGCTGGGGTTTGCCGCGTGCCGCTCGGCAGCGATCACGAGATACAGCACCACCAGCAGCACGATCGGGATGGCGCCCATCATCACCGAACGGCTGCGGCTTACATGGCGATTTACCCAGCGCATGGAAACTCCCGATCGTTCGTGCTCGTCAGCAGAAGGATTGCCTTAGAGCGCACCGTCGGCTGCCATCTGCATGAAGCTGTCATCGAAGCGGAGCGTGATGTTGTTGGTGTCGCCGAGCGTCTTGCCACCGGGAAACGCCATGCCGATCGCATCGGCCGAGCTGGCACCCTGACCGAACAGCCCTTGCGCAAAGCTGAAGTCGCGCACGCGGGTCATGTTCTCGATCAACGTCGACGAGCGGGCTGCCTCGACGGCATCTGCGGGTTTGACGTAAAGGAACGTGGTAGCGAGCTGGCCTTCGAACATCTCGGGCGTCGTTCCCGCCAGTTCGGCCATGGCCGCGCGGGCCGAAGCACCGGCTTCGTTCTGCTGCTCCATCAGCGCCAGCGTCTCGTACCAGATCCCCGCAAGCGCCTTGCCCAGATCGGGGTTGGCTTCAACCGTCTTGGTGTCGACCACCAGCAGGTCGAGGATTTCGCCGGGAATATCTTTCGAGCTGAATACGAGGTTCGCGTCAGGTTCCTGCATCATGGTTGTGAGCTGCGGGTTCCAGGCCACGGCCGCAGTCACTTCGGGCGAGGTGAAGGCGCTGGCAATATCGGCATCGGCGGTGTTGATGGTCCGCACGTCGGTCATCGCAAGGCCTTCCTTCTCCAACGCGCGGGCGAGCAGATAATGCGACACCGAAAGCTCGACCAGATTGACCTGCCGCCCCTTGATCGCCGCCAGCGAATCACTGCCCTTGAGCAGCACGCCGTCGTTGCCGTTGGAGTAGTCACCCACGATGATCGCGGTCGTGTCATGCCCCTGCGCGGCAGGAATGGTGAGCGCGTCCATATTGGCCACGGTCACGCCATCAAGCTGGCCGGCGGCATACTGGGTGACCGATTCGACATAGTCGTTGACCTGCACGATCTCGATCTCAATGCCGTACTTGTCGGCCCACTTTTTGACGATCCCGGCCTGATCGGCATAGGGCCAGGGCATCCACCCGGCGTAAATCGACCAGCCGATCTTGAACGAGGTCTTCGGCTCGGCAGCTTCCTCACCTCCGGAAGAACACGAGGCCAGCGCCAGGGCACAAGCCAGCACGGCGATCGAACCAAGGCGGCGTACAGCACTCATCATCAGCACAACTCCTTTTTCGCAATCGCAGCATTGCCGCAAACGCAAGGCATGTCCAGCGCAATTTATTACTATTGTCATCTTGTGTAATATCCATATGCTCGCAGCCAATCAGACGAGAGGGCGCACGAGCCATCCGCAAGGTGAGGCATGCATCGAAGGCACAGGCCTGGTCGCAAGAGCAGCGGCCCAACCAGGAGTTTTCGATGCCGCAAACGCCGCAGTCCGAGCCGACCTACAATCCCGCCCTGTCAGGAAATCCGCAATCGGCGACCTTGCGAAGCTATCCAAACGGCAACCCGGATGCGAGCTATAACCCGCCTGGTGTGCGCAACACGGATTCGGCGCTTCCGCTCCATCCCGCAGAGCCGGTCATGCACAATTACGATGCCGAAGGCCCTGCGGCCGGGCGGCTGGGTTTCCGCTGGACCTACGGCAGCAACGTCGCCGCCAAGAACCGCGATCCGCGCGTGCAGGTGGTGCAATATAACGAGGATACCTTCGTTATGCGCCAGAACGTCTGCATCGACTGGCAGGCCCCATTCACCCACCTTCTGTTCGGCAACGACGGCGCGCTGCTGATCGACACCGGGGCAACCGCCAATTCCGACTATTACCCTTTGCGCGAAACCGTTGATGCGGTGATCGGGCGCTGGGCCGATGCGCGCGGGCGCAAGACCGTACCGCTGACGATCGCCATGACCAGCGGCGAGGACATAGCCCAGAACCAAGGACTGGTGCAGTTCATGGACAGGCCAGACACCACTATCGTGCCCAAGCCGCTGGGCGTGATGAAGCAACACTATGACCTGTCATCGAGCTGGCCCGACGGCACCGGCACCATCGACCTCGGCGCCCGTGTGATCACCGTCATCCCCACGCCGGGCACGCATAAGGACGGGGTCAGCTTCTACGATCCCTATTGCGACATCCTGTTCACCGGCGACCTATTGTTTCCGGGCTGCATAAACATCAGCAACGAGGGCGATTTCATCACCTCGCTGGAACGCTTGCAGAGCTTTGCGGCGGCCAATCCGGTGGAATGGATCCTTGGCGGACACATCGACATGATGTTCGTTCCGGGCAAGCACTACCCCCGCTTTGCCACCTACAAGCCCTATGAGCGGGTGCTCGAAATGACGCCTGCCATCATCGACGATGCGCTGGCCAGCGCCCGCGAAGTGCAAGGCCGCGAGGTCAAGTTCATCCGGCCCGATTTCGTCCTGTTCAACGGGGTCAGCCCCGATGCCCGCGCGGGCGAATGGCCAGAGGGCGTGCCGAACATCACCCCGCCCCGGCCCTACTAAGATAGTCGCAGGAGACCCAAACAGATGGATCGTCGCACCTTCCTGTCATACAATGCCGCCGCGGTCGCCGTGCCGACGGCGCTCACCACCTTCAGCAGCGCGGCAAAGGCCGCCACCAGCCCCGAACCGATCGACTTCACGAGCAACCTGCCCGCGCCGGGCGGTTTTCCGGACAAGTGGATCTGCGGTTCGGAATCGCTGATGGACAACACCGATCCGCCGGTTCACGTCCACTGGTACAATGCCCATACCGCGATCCTGCGGCAGAATAAGGCCTACAGCTACGAGGCGCCGTTCGCCCCGCTCTATTTCGGCAATGACCGGGTGCTGCTGCTGGACGAGGGCTTTACCACCTGGCGCAACGACTGGGATCTGCGCGGCGCTGTGGATGAATGCATCAACGAATGGTGCGCGCGCAACGGGCGCGATCCGGCCGATATGGAACTGCTGGTCGCCTTCAGCCATCTGCACGCCGATCATTATGCCGCCGTGAACCAGTTCGCCGACCGGCCCAAGACTCGGTATATGGGGCTGACGCACGAGGAAATGGTCGGCTTCTGGGGCATGACCAACTTCCCCGAAGAGCAGGTCACGCTCGATCTGGGCGGGCGCGATATCCTGATCTGGGGCTCGCCCGGCCATGTGATCTCCGAGTTCGCCTACTACGACAGCTACACGCAGATCCTTTACACCGGCGACATGTTCTACCGTGGCCGCTGCTACATCAGCTTCTGGGAACCGTGGTTCGCAAGCATGGGCCGGTTGATCGATTTCGTGGACACCCATCGGGTGACCCACGTGATGGGCTGCCACGTGGAAATCAGCAAGGACGGCGAGGACTATCCTTACGGCGTGACCTGGCAACCGAACGAAGCGCCCGTGCAGATGACAGTCGAGCAACTGCGCGAAACATACGAATTCGCCAAGACCATCACCGAACCGGGCATCTATTTCACCGGCACCGTGTTCCTGTGCAACCAGACGCGCGGAACCACCACCATCGACGTGAACCCCTATCGCTACAGCTGAACCCGGCGCGGTTCGTTTGAGGAGCTTATCAATGAAGAAGTCCATCGCTCTTGCCGCCCTCGTGCTGGGCGCCTGTTCCGCTGCCGACGCTGATCCGGCCGACAACGAAGCAACCAACGCCGGCTACGTCGAAGAGGTGATCGAAGTTCCCGACTTCGCCGACTTCCTGCTGGTGGACGGCAACACCGTCTGGGCCACCAACCAGGGCCGGATCGAGCAGTGGTCGACCATGGGCAAGGTGACCTCGGTCGAGGTGCCGCGCCCCTGCGGCACCATGGCGATGGCGGCGGAGTCACTATGGGTCGGAAATTGCGACGGCGGCGAGCTTTACCGGATCGATCCGCGCACCGCCGAGGTGCTCGAGAAGGTCCCCGCCGGCATCGGCCCGAGCGGGGAGCAGAACGTGGTGGCGGGCGCGGGCTCGGTCTGGGCGCCGAACCAGGCCGATGGCACGATCTCGCGCATCGACCCTGAGACGAACACGGTCGTCGCCACCATCCCCGTCGCACCGGGCACGACCTATCTCGCCTTCGGCTTCGACGCGCTGTGGGCCGCGAGCGGCGAAGGCGGCACCATGCAGCGGATCGACCCGGAGACCAACTCCGTCACCGACACGATCGAACTGGGCGACACCCCGGGCTTCCTCGTCGCGGGCGAAGGCATGGTGTGGATTCAGGAGCAAGGCGACGGAACGCTGGCCCGGATCGACCCTGAAACGCGTGAAGTGGCTGGTCGCACCAAGGTCGGCGACAACCTCAAGTGGGGCGATATCGACGTGGGCGAAGGCAAGGTCTTCCTGCGCACCACCGACGATCAAACCTTCGTGGTGATCGATGCAGCCACCGCCGAGGTGGTCGCGCGGGTCGGACGGGCCGAGGGCAGCGGCGCCTTGCGCTATACGCCCGAGGGCATCTGGACCAGCGCCCACGATGTCCACTCGCTCACCTGGTGGACCTCCACCGCCAACTGAGCTCACACTTCCAATCGTCTGCAAAGCCAAGGCGATGGGCGGCCCTCCTGCGCGCGGGGGTTGCTCATCGCCGCTTTGTTTGGACGGGCGATATGGTGGTGGCCGGGTGGGCGTTCCGCCCGTGGCAAGCGCCGATTCGCGCACAGCTAGGCCCGACCTGTGGCATCTCGATTACACTTCACGCACAATCCTGAAAAATTCGGGCAGGAATACCTATGAAATACCGAGACTAGTATCTCAAATCACGCGATTTTCCGTCGATTACGCCGGAATTCCAACCCATGTTGCATAGCAGCATTAATACTCTTGACCGGTTACGTAATATCTATAGCCTGTATCGCATCGCAGCATAGAACTGCGGGGAAGTTCGGAGCGGAGGATCTGCAACTGGAGGCCGATGGGCTACCATTCCTGGAGATTGTCTATGGATCGAGCGACGAACAGTAAGGCTGGTGACAAAGTCACCTCGGCAGCCGCTACGCTCGACACCGACGCCCAGGCGGCTCCCGCAACATTCGCCGGCAACATCAAGCTCGCGCTGATCAACGCCGTGCCGCTCGCAACGCTGCTGGCGGTGGTCGCCTTCTGGCTGCTGGCACCGCGCTCCTTCACGACGAGTGAATGGAGCCTGGTCATCGTTACCAGCGCAATCACCTTCTTCATCCTCGGTCTGGAGTTCGTAATCGAGCGTCATTCGGGCTGGCGGCTGACCTGGAAGGAATTTCTGACCGATCTGTTCTACGTGATCCTGATGGCAACCGTGATCGGCTGGCTGGTCGAGTCCTTCGCCGACGGTCCGCTTGGTGCAGCCAAGGACAAGCTTGGGCTGTCGACCCCGTGGATCCTCACGCTGCCGCTCGTGGTGCAGGCGTTGATGGTCGTGTTCCTGATCGAGTTCGGCCAGTATTGGATGCACCGCTGGATGCACAACTGGCTGCCGCTCTGGCTCACCCATGCGCCACATCACCACGTGACCCAGCTCAACGCGATGAAGGGCGCGGTCGGCAATCCGATCGAACTGTTCCTGATCAGCCTCTCGGTGATCGCCCTGTTCGATTTCGACATCGTCGCGATCTTCTGCGGCCTGTCGATGATGACGGTGATCTCGACCTTCGCCCACGCCAACGTCCGCTCGGATCCGCCGCTGGCCTATGGCTTCCTCTTCACCACCATCCGTAACCACAGCCTGCACCACACTGCCCTCAGCTATGAGGACACACGCTGCAACTACGGCAATTCGGTGATCGTGTTCGACCGCATCTTCGGCACCTACCGCGATGGCGAATCCGCCATCGTCGGACAGGACGACCGGCGGCGGCTGAGCATCTACGAGCAATTCATGTTCCCGTTCCAGCCGCTGCTCGACAAGGCCAGCGCTGCGCGGGCGAAAACCGCCGACGCAGACGGCTAATCCAGCACGGCAAGGGAGCAAAAGGCCACCAGACCACGGGAACCGCACACAAACACCGGCAAGCAGCGGCCATCAAGGTTCCGGCAAGGTAGAACCACAGGCCAGTTCAACTGCTCTTCAATTTGAAATTCTCAGGTTTCGGCGCGCTCCGGAGCCCGGACAAACACAACCAAAAGCATGAGGGATTGCACAATGAAAAAATGCTCCAAAGTCAGGCTGAAGCTGATGGTGGCAACCGCCATTACCGGCACCGCAGCCGTTGCCACGCCAGCTGTCGCGCAGGAAGTCGCGACGACGACGACCAGTGACGCAATCGTCGTCACCGCCACCCGCCGCGCGACAACGCTGATGGACACCCCAATCAACATTACCGCGCTGTCCAGCGAAGAGCTTGAGCGCCAGCAGGTCGCCGACATCCGCGACATCGCCGATTTCACCCCCGGGATGACCATCTCGGATACCGGGCCGGGTTCGACCGGCACGATCGTACTGCGCGGTCTGCGCGCCTCAGACGTCGGCGATGGCGGCTCGATCTTCGATAACGCGATGGGCATCTACCTCGGCGAAGTGCCGATGTACTACGACTTCAAGTTCCTCGACATCGATCGCGTCGAAACGCTGCTCGGCCCGCAGGGCACGCTTTACGGCCTCGGTACGCTGGCAGGCGCCATCCGCTACATTCCCAAGCGGCCCAACCTCGACCAGTTCGAAGGCGAAGTGCACGGCGGTCTCTCGATGAAGGCCCACGCCGACGATGTCGGCTTCGAGGCCGATGGCGTGATCAACATTCCGATCATGCGCGACCACATCGCGTTCCGCTCGGCGACCGGCTACACCTACGACCCAGGCTTCATCGACTATCCGCTGCTGGTGCAGGAGCCTGGCATCTCGATCCCGCAACCCGGCGGCCCGAACAACCCCAATTATTCGCCTGAACAGTACGATGCGAACCTCTACCGCCGCGACAACCTCAACTATGAGCGTACCATTACCACGCGTAACCAGCTGCTGGTCGCACCGAACGACGATCTCAGCTTCAACTTCACCTACGCGTTCCAGCAGACCAAGACCGAAGGTTCGTCGAGCAACAGCGCCGGTGTAATGGGCACCGGGCTTTACGAAAACGCCAGTCGCTTTGCGGAGCCGGTTGATCGCTACGCGCACCTGGCGAGCCTCGAGGTCAACGCCAACATCGCCGACGTCGTCGATCTGGTAGCAACCGCCGCCTATACCGTGAGCGTGTTCAAGGATTCGGCCGACGTGACCGATCTGCTGCTCGATCTCGATTACGGTTACGAGAACTATCCGGCCTTTGCCGGGTTCACCGATTCCGAGCGCGTACGCAAGCAGCACAATGTCGAGGTCCGCTTCGTCTCTACCCACGGCGGCCCGGTCAGTTGGGTGCTTGGCGGGTTCTTCAACAAGGACGACTATCAAAGCGACTACGCGGAGATGTTGCCCAACCACCCCTGGAGCGATTCGATTCAGAATAATCCTGAATCCCTCGAATACGTGAACTACACCAGCTCGAAGGTCGAGGAAAAGGCGGTTTTCGGCGAGGCCACTCTGCAGATCATCCCGCAGTGGCAGGTCACCGCCGGTGCGCGCTACTTCGATTACACCTCCGAGATATCCGGTGCGGTCACCTTGCCGATGTATGACGGCCCCCTGAGCCCTTACGACGTTGATCCGAGTGGTGGCACGGGCGGACAGGATGGCTGGGTGTGGAAGTTCAACACCTCGTTGGACATCTCTGACGAACTGATGATCTACGGCACCTACTCCAAGGGCTATCGTATCGGCGGCCCCAACCGGCTGGTACCCTGCCCCGAAGGCACCCCGACCGTTCCCGTTCCTGGCAACAACCAAGGCGTTTGCGCTCTGCCGAACGAAGTTCAGTACGGTCCGGATCAGACCAAGAACCTCGAAATCGGCACGCGTCTGGAACTGTTTGATCGCCGCCTGAACCTAAACCTGGCGTATTTCCACATCGACTGGGACGGCATCCAGGTTGCCTCGTCATCGACTTACGGCGTGACCGGGATCACCATCAATGGCGGGTCGGCATTATCAGAAGGTTTCGAAGCGAGCTTCCAGGCGCGTCCGATCCCTCAATTGAGCATCCGAGGCAGCTTCTCCTACGTCGATGCGCACCTGACCGAGGACGTGGAAGACATCATCCTGGTCAACGACCCTCCCGGCCAGTACCCCACCTCGCTGGCCAAACTGGACGCACTTTCGGGTGATCGTTTGCCTGGCTCGGCCAAGCACTCCGGCTCGCTGGGCGCGACCTACACCTTGCCAGTCGGCAGCGACGACCTGGTCCTCAACTGGACTGCCACCTATCGCGGCAACGTCGTCTCGCGGCTGGGTTGGGATCGCGCTTACGGCACGCTCATTCCGAGCTATACCGTGCACCGCGCCTCGGTCTCGTACGAAATGGCGGACGTCACGTTCACGCTCTATGCCAACAACATCTTCGACAAGTACGCGGTCGTCTCGGTTGCCAACGACCTGTCGCGGACAGGCTACAACAGCGGCGTCCAGCTGCGCTACTATCGCCAGGCCGTGCTCAATCCGCGCACGGTCGGGATCGAGGCCCGCATGAAGTTCTGATTGTAGTTTAAATTTCCTCGCGGGCGGGGCGTCTGTCATCAGTGACAGGCGCCCCGCTTGCGTTGAGGCTATAACGGGATGACATAGCATAGACGCGCAAAGCCCTTCCCCATGGGGAAGGGGTGGGATGGGGGTTCTACGCCAGCGTCGAGCCCCCACCCCCGGCCCCTCCCCATGGGGAGGGGAGCAAAGTGGATCAGGGCAATCTATCAGATGCTAGGCTTTCCAGGCCGCTTCGGGGTCGATCCCCTGCGCCGCCAGCCACGCGCGCGCGGGTTCCAGCGCATCGGCATGGGTCCGCCACTTGCCGATGGCATCGGCATTGAGCGGACGGCGCACCTGCGCCGCGCTCGGCGTGGCCACCGCCGCGCGGTTCTCATGGAAGGCGAGGCAAGCCGGATCCCACTCAAGCCCGCAATGTGCGAGCAAGCGGCGCGTCTGCCCCTCCTGATCGGCCACCAGTTCCTCGTAGCCCAGTTGCAGGACGCGGCCCGGCATCAGATCTTCCCACAGGCGCATCAACCGGTCGAACCGGGCATAGTAGCGGGCGGTGTCGAGCAGGTCATAGGAATAGGCGTAGTACGCCGACTGGCTGGCGAAGAGGTTCTTGTAGTTGCTCCAGATCGTATCCATCGGCTGCCGCCGCAGGCAAACAATCCGCGCCTCGGGCAAGGCCCGCGCTATGTAGCCAGCATAGAGGAAATTCGCGGGCAGCTTGTCGATGAACCGGACCGCATCTTGCGGACGCTGGTGCGCTGCATGCGCGAGATAGGCCTTGCCAATGGCCTCCGCATCGATAGCCGCACTCGCCGCCACGGTTTCGGCATCTATCACTTTGCGCGAGCGCGCCTTCGCGAGGCGCTTCACCGCCACCGGCATCGCCTGCAATTCCCCCGCCGAACCCACATCGGGGTGCGAGGACAGGATCCGGTCGACCAGCGTGGTACCCGTGCGCGGCATGCCGATCACGAAGATCGGCGCCTGCGTGTGGTCGCCCTGGCTGGTGAACAAGGCCCCTTCCCCGCTGCGGAACAGCTGCTCAAGCGCATCGAACACCGCTTCGTCCTGCGCGAAGTCGTAACCAATGGTTTGCTTGTGCTCGTCGTTGGCGGCCTTCAGGTGATTGAAGGCGGCCGTATCGCCAATGTCTTCAAGTTCCTTGGCCAGAGCATAGCGAATGCGCAACCGATCATCGGTGTTGTCCGCCTGGTCGAGCGCAGTCTCCAGTCGGGCCACGTGATTATTTTCCGCTGAATGCCGCGACAACAGCGCCAGCGCATAGTGCACCCGCGCATTTCCCGGCTCTTCGCCAAGGATTGCCTCGTACAGCGCCCGCGCCTCATCGACCTTACCGGTAAAACCGCAGGCCGCCGCCAGATTGAAGCGATAATCGTGATTGTCGGGGGCCTTGGCGACGGCCGCGCGGAAGGGCGCAAGCGATCCCTCGTGGTCGCCAAGCCGGGTGAAGACGCAGCCGATGGTATCGAGCGTCATCGCCTCCTGCGGCCTGAGATCATAGGCCGCGCGCGCCGCCCTTGCGGCATCGCCTTCGCGATGGAGCAGGCTGAGCACCCGCGCCAGTTGCGCCAGATGCTCGGCCTCGGGGCCGCGCTGGACGGCGGCCTCCAGCAAGGCCAGCGCATTTGCCATGTCGCCGATTTCTGCCGCGACAATTCCCAGCAGAAAGTAGCCGGTCGGCTTGCTCTGATCTTGAAGTACCAGCTCTTTTGCCGCTGATGAAGCAGTCGCGAAATCGCCCTGTTGCAGGGCTCGTCTGGCTTTGGATTCGAGGCTCATGCGAGCCTCATGCCGCCTCTGGCCCGCCCCCTCAAGAGGCGGGCACAGAGGCCCTTGGCACTCAGTGGTTCAGCGCCAGCTGAACCGGAGCGGCATCTTCCGAACGCGCGGCAGCGAGACGGGTCTCGATCTGGTCGCGGATCTGGGCGTGGACGCGGGTGCGGCATTCGCGCGCGTTGGCAGCCGCCTGCAGGTGCACGGTGTCGAGGCCCTCGCCGCAGACAGCGCGCGCCGCCGCGTCCATACGGATCGCGAGGCGGTTCTGGCCGTCGACCGTGGCAAGGTTCAGACCGTCGAGCCGCAACGTGGCCGACGAAGTAGTGAACGGGTCGGCGTTCGTGGTGTCGGAAGTGGTATTTGCCAGAGCCGGCGTCGCCAGGGCGACTGCGGCCAAGGCCATAAGGCTTGCCTTCATCATCGTAATCTCCTGTGTCCGAATAGTGCCGTTCTGTGTCGGCTTGGCGGTCATCTAGGACTTTGTACGATGGCATGCAAGAAGTGGCAGGAAGTTCGCTCTGGTCAGGAAGCGGTGACCCGGATCGCCTCAAGATCTGTGGTCTCGCCGAGCAATCCGATGGGCAGCCGGGCATAGTTGCGGCTTTCGCGATTGGCGCTCGGATGAAGCAGCGTCACCTCCAGCCTGCGATCTCCGTGCTCGGCGATCTGTCGGACCGTCTGCATCGGCAAGGTGACGCGCCAGCTCTCGCCGCCGTCGACCGCCATCGGCTGGCCATTGATGGCAACCACCGTGCCGACACTGTCCCGGCGCCCCTCGATCCGCAGGCAGGTCTGCTCGCCGCAGGTCACGAGTCGCGTTGTCGGTCCGTCATTGGCCGCGGCAGGGGAAGCAACGAAGGCACCGGCAGAAAGCAGTGCCACGCAGGATATCTTCACCAGGCCGCTGAAAGCGAACTTGCAAAGCCGGAAATCATCACGAAAACTCTTAGGCATAGAGAATCTCCAATCAGTGCACGCCGATAGGCAGCGCAATGCGACGAGATTCCTGCGAACTTTGTTTGTTATCTGATGGGTAGCTTAAGCCAAACACCGGCATCGTCAAGGGCCGAGGCGGGTGATCGGCGCGCGAAAGACGCCGACCACAGCTCGATAAGCCGGGCCAAGGACCGGTGGTAATCAGATGGTGGAAGGAAAAGCTGGATGCCCCGCAAGGATTCGAACCTTGATTGACGGAGTCAGAGTCCGCTCTCTTACCGTTAGAGGACGGGGCAACGCAGGGGCGCGCCTCTATCGCGGGCGCACGGCTTAATCAAGAGGGTTTGCGCAGCGAATTTGCATCAACGCGATTTGGCGGGCCAGATGCGCTTACGGCAGAACGGGCCGAGACATCCCTCCACCTCCAGCGCCCCGTTCGTTCCGGCCCGCACCACCGAGCGATAGGTGTTGCCATCTTCCGGGTTGTAGACCTCGCCGCGCCAGGCTCCGTCGCGCCATTGCAGGCCGCTCAGCAGTGTCAGGCCGAGGATCGGCCGGTCGCGCAGCGCCGGATCGTCGTTGTGCGCATCGCGGTCCGATTCGCCGGGTTTGCGTCGGATGATGCGGGTTATCTTGCCGCAGCGCGCCTGCCCGCACGGGGCCACGGTCACTTCGACATAGCCACCTGAATCCACATAGACACCGTCGATTGCGTCGGCAGCCAACGCTGGCGAGGCTGCGAACGCGAAGACGAAAGGTGCGAGAAGCGCGAGTTTCCTGACCGTCATTCTTGCAAGAAGCACTCGCGAGAATGAACCTTGCCTGATCATTGCGAACAGCTCGCCCCGCCCAGCACGCAAAAGCGCGCGCAATGGGGATGGTTGAGCGGGACCGGTCGCAACGCGGCTTCGAGCGTCGGCCCGAGATCGAACTGCGGATCGTGCGGCAGCAGCGTGCAGGCGACCACGCGCGCCTCGGCCTCACCCTTGCGGTGAACCACCATGCGGCTGGTCGCGCACATCATCGCCGAGGGAGACTGCCCGAGAATGCCCCAGCAGGCCTCGGTGATTTCGGGCACGTCTGCCTCCTCATCCATCTCGGGAAAGAGGACCAGGGCCGCCGGGTCCGCCGCATCGACCGTCACGCCATGCTCTGCGAACAGCGCCGCATAACCCCGCCGGGCATCGGCCTCGCTCTCCCCGGCAAGGTGCCTGCCCGCCACGGCCAGCGCAAAGCCCTGTTCCGACAGCCATGTTAGCCCCGTCAGCATCGGTTCCCAGCTGCGCGGGCCGCGCTCGGCCTCGTGGACCGCCTGAAGATGGTGATCGATGCTCACGCGCAGGGTGAGCCTGTCGCCATGCTTCGCCCTGAGCGTCTGCAACGCAGCCTTGTGGCGGTGCATCGGGGCCATGGCATTGGTCAGCACCAGCACGGCAAACCCCGCCTCCAGCGCTGCGCTCAGCATGGCGATAATGTCGGGGTTCATGAACGGCTCGCCGCCGGTGAAACCGATCTCGGGCAGGTCTGCCAGCAACGGATCGGCAGAGCCGCGAACCTCGGCCAGAAACCGCTCCACCTCTGCCAACGTGAGATATTGCAACGCGTCGTTGGTGGGCGAGCTTTCGATATAGCAATTGGCGCAAGCGAGGTTGCACAAGGTGCCGGTGTTAAGCCAGATCGTGCGCATCGCCTCTGGCGCGACCACGGCGCGCGTCTCGCCCTTGGCGGTGATGCGCGGGTCGGTAAACTTGCCGGGCGAAAGCGGCACCTTGTCGGGCAGCGTGAACGGCGATGGCCCTTGCGGCGCGGCGCGGCTTTTCGAACGCACGGTCATCCAAACCTCCGCCGCAGCGCCGCCAGCGCGCGGGCGATCCGCTTGACCGGGGCGCTGAACACCAGCGGCTCCCACGCGGCAAAAGCGCCCGCCTTCGAAATCTCGCCACGCGTCGGATAGGCGATGACCGCCGAGCCCAGCGCGAAGGTTCCCGCCTTGCCGGTGATGGTCTGGGCGAGCGGCAGCAGCATATCGCCCGCCCCCTCGCCGCACACGCTGGCGCCGACCAGCTTGCGCCCTTTCATGATCAGCTTGAGCTGGCCTTCCATCGCGCCCTCGGTCACGGCGCGATCGTTGTCCGAGAAATGCTCGCGCACGATCCGCACCTTATCACCGTAGGTCTTGCGGGCTTCTGTCTCGGTCAGGCCTACCTGCCCCACCTCGGGCGCGGTGTAGGTACACCATGGCAGCGCGGTCCAGTCGACCTTGGTCGGCACGCCGAGCGATATGTCGAGCGCCACGTTAGAGCCTTCATAGCCCGCGACATGGGTCAGCCGTGGCCCATCGCGGCAATCACCGATGGCGTAGATATGCTTCAAGCTGGTGCGACGGCGCGCATCGACGGCGATCCCGTTGCTGCCGAATGTCATGCCCAGCTCTTCCAAGCCCATGCCCTGCCCCCGCGCCTTGCGTCCGGTGGCAACAAGCACATGGCTGCCCTCGATCACGGCGCCATCGTCCAGCGTGAGCGCGATAGCGCCAGCGGTGCCCATCGCGCGCACGGCTGTTCCGCTGACGAACCGCACCCCGTCCGCTTCCATAGCCGCCTTGGCCAATGCCGCCGATTCGCGATCATCGCGCGAAAGGATTTCGCCGCGCTCGACTAGCGTCACCTCCGAGCCGAGGCGGCAGAAGGCCTGCGCCATCTCCATCCCCACCGCGCCGCCGCCGAGCACGATCAGCCGCGAAGGCAGGCGGTCGAGCTGGAAGAGGTTTTCATTCGTCAGATAGGGCAAGGAGGCCAGCCCCTCTATCGGCGGCACCGCAGGCTCCGAGCCGAGCGCCAGCACGATGCGCGGTGCAGCAAGCGTCTGACCCGCAACCTCGACCGTGCGCGGCCCCGTCAGCCGCGCGGTGCCGCGGAATATCTCGCAACCCATGGCTTCGAAGCGCGCGGGATCGTCGTGCGGAGCGATGGTGGCGATGCTCGCCTCGACATGAGCGCGCACCCCGCCCCAGTCGACCTTTGCGCCCTCCATGCTCACCCCGAAACGCGCGCCGCGCTTGCCTTCGTGCGCGCGTTTTGCCGCCGCAATCAGCGCCTTGGACGGCACGCAGCCGTGGTTCAGGCATTCGCCGCCGAAGGCAGCATGCTCGACCAGCGCGACCTTGAGGCCGAACAGCGCACAGCCACCAGCCGCTGTCAGGCCGGAAGCGCCGGCACCGATCACGATTACGTCATGGGAATAGGTTTGCGAGGGCATTGCGCGATGAATGTAGCGTCGCCATTGGGGATTGCTACAGGGGAACCAACGAAGGAACCCGCGATGCTTGAAAACGCGCAAGACTATTATGGCAAGGTGCTGTCCGGCTCGGCCGACCTGCGCACCGATGCCTGCTGCACCGCCGAGATGCCGTCCGAAGCGGTGCGCCGCGCCTTGGCCAATGTCCACGAAGAGGTCCGCGCACGTTACTATGGCTGCGGGCTGGTGGTGCCGCAGGCCATCGAGGGCGCGCATGTGCTCGACCTTGGCTCGGGCGCAGGGCAGGACGCCTATCTGCTGGCACAACTGGTCGGCACGAACGGTTCGGTCACGGGAGTGGACGCCACGCCCGAACAACTCGCCGTGGCCGAGGCCCACAAGGACTGGCACGCCGACAAGTTCGGTTTCGCCAATGTTCGCTTCGTCGAGGGCGATATCGAAAAGCTCGAAGCGCTCGACCTTGCGCCCGAGAGCTTCGACGTGATCGTCTCCAACTGCGTGATCAACCTCGTGGCCGATAAGGCCGCCGTGTTCCGCGCCGCGCACCGGCTGCTCAAGCCCGGCGGCGAACTCTATTTCTCCGACGTCTACGCCGACCGCCGCGTGCCCGCGCATCTGCTCGAAGACCCGGTGTTGCACGGCGAATGCTTGTCTGGCGCGCTTTACTGGGGCGACTTCGACCGGCTGGCGAAAGAGGCGGGCTTTGCCGATCCGCGCCTTGTCACCGACCGCCCGCTGGCGATCAACGACCGCGCGGTGGCGGCCAAACTCGAAGGTATCGGATTCGTCTCGGCCACATGGCGGCTGTTCAAGCTCGACGGGCTGGAGCCGCAGTGCGAGGACTATGGCCAGGCTGTCCGCTACAAGGGCACGGTGGCGGGAGAGGAGGATGTGTTCCACCTCGACGCGCACCACGCCATCGAGGCCGGGCGGACATTCCCCGTCTGCGGCAACACCTGGCTGATGCTCGAACAGACGCGCTTTGCTCCGCACTTCGACTTCATCGGCGATTTCTCGAAGCATTACGGCGTGTTTCCCGGCTGCGGCACGGCAGTCCCGTTCGGCCAGACCGACGCCAACCCCTCCAAAACCGAAGCAGCCTGTTGCTGACCGTCCTCGTTACAGGCGCGGCCGGCCTGATCGGCGGCGAGGTCTGCGCGCGCCTTGCCGCTCGGGGGCATCGCGTGATCGGCATGGTGCGCCGCCGCGCCGAGGTGCTCGGCAACGATGGCGCGCCGGTACCGCTTGCCCGGATGGTGAGCGGCGATGTGACCCTGCCGCTGATGGGGCTGAACCCGGTGGAGCTGCGCTGCGACGTGGTGATCCACTGCGCCGCCAGCCTCGTGTTCGACGCGCCCGAGCCCGAGCTGGAGGCGATCAACGTCGAGGGCACCCGCAACGCGCTGGCCTTTGCACAGGCGGCGGGCGCGGGGTTCCTGCATGTCAGCACCGCCTATGTCTGCGGGCTGGAGCAAGGCGCGATTGCCGAGGCCCCGGTGCCGCCCGGCAGGCAATTCGCGAACAATTACGAAGCGAGCAAGGCGCGCGGCGAGGCGGTGGTCGAGCAGTCGGGCCTGTCCTTCGTAATCGCCCGCCCTTCGATCGTGCTGGGCGACCATGCCAGCGGCACGATCCGCGACTTTCCAACGCTGTGCAACGTGTTCCGCCTTATGGCGCGCGGACGGCTGCCGCTGTTCCCGGCGCTGGAGGGGGCCACGCTCGATCTGGTGCCGATCTGCCATGTCGCCGAGGGGATCGCCCGGCTGGCCGAGCATTTCGACACGGCGCAGGGGCACCATGTCCATCTCTCCGCCGATAGCCCGCTGCCCGCCCGCGCACTGGCCGATGCGGTGTGCCGACAGCCGCATTTGCAGCATCCCGAGGTGGTCGACCCGACGCAGTTCGACATCGCGGCCCTGCCCCGCGTGGCGCAGGCGATGCTGGCGACCTACGGCTCTTACTTCACCCGAGACCCACGCTTCGAGGCGGGGAACATCGAGCGGCTGACCGGCCTCACCTGCCCGCCCGCCGACGCCGCATGGATCGACCGGCTGGTCGCCTATGCCTTCACCCGCGACTACCTGCCCAGCCCGCCACCGAATAAAGTCTGATGACATAGCATCGACCCGTAAAGCCCTTCCCCTGTGGGGAAGGGTTGGGATGGGGGGGCGGCGTCGAGCCCCCAGCCCCTCCCCTTGGGAAGGGGAGCCAAGTGGATCAGGGAAAGTCATCAGACTCTAACGCACGTCCGGATAATGCCGCTCCAGCCCCTCACGCGCACCCAGAGCCCAGCTCAGCCCGACCTTGAAATAAATCCAGTTCGCCTTGAGCGCCCCCCATTCGGCGATCCGCCGGTCGGAGGTTTCGACCGCGCGCGGCACCATCCGCACCCGCCCCAGCGCGGCAAGGCGGATGCACAGGTCCGCCTCTTCCATCACCATCGCCTGCGGGTCGCAGCCGCCCACGGCGAGGAACTGCTCACGGCGGAAGAACATGGCGTGGTCGCCGAACAGCAACCGCGCTCCGCGAAAGAACAGCTTAGGATAGAACAGCAGCGGGGCGTACCAGGTCTTCGCCCAGTTGTGCGCGGTGGTGCCCCAGCGGGTCTTGTCGGGCCCGCGAATTATCGGGGTGAAGCTCGCCAGCGAAACCTTTGGATCGGCCAGCGCCGCCTCCACCACCTGCACCGCATCGCTCGGCAAAACGGTGTCGGCGTGGAGGATCAGCACATGCTCGCCCTGCGCCGCCTCGACGCCCGCATTGATCTGGCGACCGCGCCCGCGTTGCGTGGAGATCACGCGCCAGCCCTGCGCCTCGGCCAGCGCTACGGACTCGTCCTCGCTGCCGCCGTCGATGCACAGCACCTCAAGCGGCGGAGGCTCGAGCTTCGCCAGATTGGCGGCAAGCGCAGGCAATGCCTTTGCCTCGTTGAACATCGGGATCGCGATGGTGAGCCGGCTCATGCGCACAGATCCGGCCAGCGGGCGAGATCTTCGGGCCGGTCGCAATCGGCCAACAGCGGCAGGCTGCGCCAAGCCACGCCGCGCTCTGACAACCGCCGCTCGGTTTCGGCGCGCACGGTGGATATGCCCCAGACCATCTCGTCGAACACGAACGGCACCGGCTTGCGGAAAGCGAGCAGGTAATAGCCGCCGTCTTCCGCCGGGCCGATGGCCACCGGCACTTCGGCCAGCGCCGCGGCGGCGGCGTGCAGGTGCTTATCCGCGAGATCGGGAATATCCGCCCCCAGCAGAATCGCGGGCGCAGGCACCCGTGCCAGCCGCGCGCCAAGATCACCCTCGCCCTGTTCTGCCAGTTTCACGTCGTCGCCAAGCCACGCGGTGAAATCGCCAAGCGGCGCGCCGCTTGCATAGAGCACCAAGTCCAATCCACTTTCGCGTACCGTGGCTAAGGTCCGCGCGACCAGCCGCCGGTGCAACTGTGCCGCGCCCTCCTCGCCCAACGCGGGGATCAGCCGCGTCTTGACCTCTCCGGCGCGCGGATACTTGGCGAACATGGCCACGGTTGGGCGCAACACATCCATCAGCCAGCCCTTAGCGGCTTGTCGCGCGTTAGGCGAAGGCTCATCGTCGCGCGATGGCCTCGCGACTCGTCAAACTTGCCGGAATGGCGCTCGGGGCCGGGGCCGTTGGCGCACTGCTCTATGCCGAGCGCGCCCACCCCTTGCGCAAGCAGATGCGCAAGGCCGCCCCGCGCATTGCCCGCAATGTGACGATGGGCGCGGCCTGCCAGGCCGCAATCATGGCCGCCGAGGTTCCGCTGACCGAGCGCATCGCCACCCGCAATGCCGTGCGCAAACGCGGGCTGTCGGGCCTGTTCGGCGGCGGCGTTCCGGGCGGCGTTGCGGCCTTCCTTGCGATGGACTACGGATTCTACCTCTGGCACGTGGCAACCCACAAGGTGCCGTTCCTCTGGCGATTTCACCGCGTCCACCATGTCGATCCCGACATGGACGCCTCGACCGCAATCCGCTTCCACTTCATCGACATGTTTGTCTCTTTGCCATGGCGGCTGGTGCAGGTGCGCGCCTCCGGGATCGGCCCGCGCGGGCTGGCCGCTTGGCGCAAGTTCTTCCTGTTCTCGGTGCTGTTCCACCATTCCAACTGGCGTTTGCCTTGGGGACTTGATGAAGCGCTGAGCAAGCACATCACCACTCCGCGCATGCACGGCATCCACCACAGCCAGAAACCGTGCGAGATGGACTCCAACTGGTCCTCGGGCATCGCCTGGTGGGACCACCTGCATCGCACTTTCCGCGACGACGTGCCCGCCGATGCAATTTCGATCGGGGTCGACGATCCGTTGGCCGAGCGCGACATCCACCTGCTGCCCGCGCTCAAGGCACCATTTGTCGCTCCGCCCGCACTCCGCGAGCTTCCCTGACAGGGCATGCATCCCGTCCGACTTGTGCAAGCTGGCGGTCTGGTCTAGCCTGACTTCAGGTTCCGCAGCTTAGTTGCTGCGGGTTATGAAGTTTTGGAAAGTATCAAGCGATGGCGGAGACAGGCCCGCCGGACAAGCGCGACACCGCTTCACGCCCCGCCTCAGGGAGGCGACGTCGGCGTCCTCATCGAGGGAGAGCGTCTTCTCGCAAGTCCGGCATAACACCACGCAAAGCCTCCGAGGCAAAAGCACCAGCCCAACGGCCCCCTGAAAACAATCAGTCGGCACAACCGCAGCCGGGCAGCCAGCAAACCACCAAACAGGCCTATGCCGCAATCGATTTGGGCACCAACAATTGCCGCCTGTTGATCGCCCGTCCCGAGGACGAAAATTTCACTGTGATCGACGCCTTCAGCCGCGTGGTCCGGCTCGGCGAAGGGCTGGCCCAGACAGGCCGTCTTAGCGACGAAGCCATGGACCGCGCCCTTGGCGCGCTGCGCGTCTGTGCCGACAAGCTGCGCAAGCGGAAGGTCTACCTTGCCCGCTCGGTCGCCACCGAAGCCTGCCGCCGGGCCAGCAACGGTGACGAATTTATCGAGCGCGTGCGTCGCGAGACCGGTATCGCGCTCAATGTCATCACTGCCGAGGAAGAAGCCCGGCTAGCCGTGCTCGGCTGCCATATCCTGCTCGAAGACGGCCGCGGCCCGGCGGTAATCTTCGACATCGGCGGCGGCTCGACCGAACTGGTGCTGATCGAATCGGGCGGCCCCGTGCCGCGCATTCTCGATTGGCAGTCCGTCCCTTGGGGGGTCGTCTCACTGTCCGAAACGGTCGGGCAGGAGCCGCACGACAAGGATGGTCGCGTCGCCCGCTACGCCGATATGCGCCAGCTGGTGCGCGACAGCTTCAGCGAATTCGCCGAGCGCATCGAGGCCCACCGCACCGACGAACTGCGCCTGCTCGGCACCAGCGGCACGGTGACCACGCTTGCCAGCGTGCATCTCAAGCTGCCACAATACGACCGAAAGGCCGTGGACGGCCTCATCGTGCCGGCCATGGACATGCGCGCCATCTCCTCGGGCCTTGCCGCCATGTCACCTGCCGAACGCGGCCAGCTCGGCTGCATCGGCACCGAGCGCGCCGAACTGGTGGTGGCAGGCTGCGCGATTCTCGAAGCTATACTCGACATCTGGCCGGCTGATCGACTGGGTGTGGCCGACCGCGGCATCCGCGAAGGTATTCTCCGTTCGCTGATGGCCGCCGATGCCGAAGGGCAAGCGGCACAACAGGCGCTCCATCTATTGCGCCAGAAGGAAAGCCACTGATGGCACGGGCAGGACAGGATTCGGTACGGAGGCTGAAGTCGAACAAGAAGCGCAAGGCCAGTTCGAACAGCTGGCTCACGCGGCAATTGAACGATCCCTACGTCAAACTTGCCAAGGAGCAGGGCTGGCGCAGCCGAGCCGCCTTCAAGCTGATCGAACTCGACGACCGCTTCAGGCTGGTAAAAGGCGCCAAGCGCGTGGTCGACCTTGGCTGCGCACCCGGCGGTTGGAGCCAGGTGGTCAGGAAGCGAGCGCCGGGCGCGGCGGTGGTCGGCATCGACCTGCTCGAAGTCGAGCCCATCGAGGGCGTAACGATCTTCCAGCTCGACTTCATGACCGACGAAGCGCCGGGTCTGCTGACCGACACGCTTGACGGCCCGCCCGATCTGGTGATCTCGGACATGGCCGCCAACACCGTGGGCCACAAGCAGACCGACCATCTGCGCACAATGGCGCTGGTGGAGACGGCAGCGCACTTCGCCGTCGAGGTGCTGGCCGAGGGCGGCAGCTTCGTGGCCAAGGGCTTCGCGGGGGGGACCGACGCCGAATTGCTCGCGCTGCTCAAGCGGCATTTCAAGACGGTGAAGCATGCCAAGCCGCCTGCCAGCCGCAAGGGCAGCTCGGAATGGTTTGTCGTGGCGCAGGGCTTCAAGGGGCGCGGCGAAAGCGAAGACAGCGCAGGCTGACCACTCCGAACAGGCGCAACGAAAAAGGGCCGGGAAATCCCGGCCCTTTTGCTTATCTGAAACTGTGTCCTACGGATCAGACCGGTTCGTCAGCCGCAACCTGCTCGGCTTCGGCGCCTTCTTCAGCGACTGCTTCCTCAGCGGCGAGATCACCTTCGGCCGCAGCTTCCTCGCCTTCGGCGGGCTCTTCGGCTTCGGGTTCAGGCAGCTCGGGGCCGCCGCCATTGGCCAGCAAATAGAGCATGACGTTGGCGCGGTCTTCGCCCGAGGAAAGGCCGGCAAAGCTCATCTTGGTGCCATCGGCAAAGCCGCGCGGGCTCTGCAGCCAGTGATCCATGTTTTCGTAGGTCCACTCGCCGCCATGGCCCGAAAGAGCGCTCGAATAGGCGAAGCCGGCAACGTGCTGGCCAATCGGCTGGCCGAGTACACCATAGAGATTCGGCCCGATGCCATCGGCACCGCCCTGCGCGATGGTGTGGCAGGCCATGCACTTGGCAAACACCGCCTCGCCCTTGGCCGCATCGCCGGTGGCGAGCAGCGTCGCCAGCGACGGACCGGCATCGGCCTCGCCTTCGCCCTCGTCAGCGACGATGACATAGCCCGGATTTTCCGGCGCTTCTACATTGTCGGCATGGAAAATGCGCGAGCTGATCGAAGACAGCCCGAGTGCGATGACGCCGGAGAAGAGAACCCAGCCAAAGATAGTGTTGAGACGATCGCCCATATGTCCGGTCGCGTTTCTGCTTGTGTTGCCCGATTTCGTAGGCGCTCTAGGGGCTGGTTGCCCCTTGCGCAAGACCCGAAAGGCGCTTCTAGGCGCTTGGCAGCGTCGCTCGGCCCGGCTACCGGCTCTGGCGCTATGGATTCCTTCCCCGCTCCCGCCCTGCGTCTGGTCGAAAAGATGCATGCCGCCGCCACCGAGAACCCTGCGCGCGCGATCTCGTTTCAGGGCGCGCCGGGCGCCAATTCGCATCGCGCGGCGATGGAATACGCGCCCGAGTGCCTGCCGCTGCCCTGCTTCAGCTTTGCAGCCGCGCTCGACGCCGTGTCCGAAGGCCGCGCCGGCTGCGCGATGATTCCCATTGAAAACTCGCAGGCAGGCCGTGTGGCCGATATCCATTTCCTGCTGCCGGAAAGCGGGCTTTTCATCGTCGGCGAATATTTCTTGCCGATTCATCACGCGCTGATGGCGCTGCCGCAGGCGGACGGCAGCTTCGGTCCCTTCAATGCTGCCTTTTCACACACGCACGCCTTAAGCCAGAGCCGCCGCTACCTGATGGAGCACAACATGGTGCCGCTGGCCCATGCCGATACTGCGGGGGCAGCGGCCCATGTGGCCGAACTGGGCGACCGCTCGGTCGCTGCCATCGCACCGGCCATCGCGGCCGATCTCTACGGGCTTTCCATCGTCGATACCCGCGTCGAGGATGCCGACGACAACACCACCCGCTTCGTGGTGCTGGCGAAGGAACCGCTCGATCCGGTGACTCTCGTTGGGCAAGACGCGATCACGACCTTCGTCTTCGAGGTCAAGAACGTGCCTGCCGCGCTTTACAAGGCGCTGGGCTGCTTTGCGACCAATGGCGTCAACATGACGAAGCTTGAAAGCTACCACGAGGGCGCGAGCTTCGCGGCAACCAAGTTTTACGCCGATATCGTGGGCTCCCCTGGCGATGCGGCGGTCGATCGGGCGCTAGAGGAGCTGGACTTCCACGCCAAGAACGTGCGGATGTTCGGCACCTACCGCCAGGCCCGCGTCAGAGGCTGAGCGCGCTTAGCTATCTGCGGCCTGTGCGAACCGGGAGATGAACTCGGCGTGGTCGGGCAGCCGTTCGCCAGAAGCGCGACATTCGGCTGCAATCTTGCGGACCTCGCGCGCGGCATAGGCCGGATCGGCCCGGTCGGCGAGTGCATGAACGCCGTGCGGAATGCAGCGCTGGCCGATCATCAGCGCCGCCCAGCTGCCGAGCTGGAACAGGTGCCCCCCGTCAATCGCCAGATGCCCACGCACACGCCAGGTCTCGATAATCTCCGCGAGGCTATCGGGAATCGCCATGTTGCGCGTGTAGCGCCAGAACTCCGAATCGTCGCGTTCGGTCAGATGGTAGTGGGCGATGATGAAGTCGCGCACCTGCTCCCACTCCTTCGCCGTGCGGGCATTGAACTGGTCGCGCAAGGCGGGGTCCATCGCGCGCGTGGGGAACAGTTCGACAAGCCGCTCCAATGTCGACTGCACGAAGTGGATGGAGGTCGATTCGAGCGGTTCGAGGAAGCCTGAGGAGAGGCCAACTGCGACAACATTGCCTACCCACGCCCGCGCCCGTCGACCGGTGGTGAACTTAACGAGCCGTGGCTCGGCCAGCGCCTCGCCCTCGAGGTTGGCCATAAGCCGCGCCGCCGCCTCGTCCTCCGAACAAAAGGCACTGGCGAAAACGTGGCCGTTGCCGGTGCGATGCTGGAGCGGAATGCGCCACTGCCAGCCAGTGCTATGCGCGATCCCTTGCGTATAGGGCCGGATGCCCCCGGCGGGCCGCGATGTGGGCACGGCCAGCGCGCGATCGGACGGAATCCAGTGTGACCAGTCTGTGAAGGGCTCGGCCAACTCCTTGCCCACCAGCAGGCTGGCAAAACCCGAGCAGTCGATGAACAGGTCCGCTTCGAGGCTGCGCCCATCCTCCATCTGCACCGCTGACACGAATCCACTCTCGCTCGCGCGGTTGACGCTGATGATGCGCCCCTCGACCCGCCGCACTCCGCGCAATTCGGCGATCCGGCGCAGGAAGGCGGCATAGCGCTGCGCATCGAAGTGGTAAGCGTGGGTGTATCGGCCCGCAAGCTCACCCGAACGTGGCCCGGCAGGCGCAAAGCGGTTGGCCTTGGCCGCGTGAAAGGCCACGTGCAGGTCCTGCCATTCGGGATAGTCAGTGCCGTCGTCGGCCAGCCGCCCGAGCTGCCACCAGTGATGAAGCCTGACGAGCGCGTCCATCTCCCGACCGACCGGGCCGAACTGGTGCAGATAGGCATCGCCTTCCCGAACCCAGTTGTGAAATTCGATCCCCAGCTTGAACGTGCCCTGCGTGGCGGCGATGAAGTCCGCCTCATCGATACCGAGGAAGCGCTGGAACTGTTGCATCGGCGGGATCGTCGCCTCGCCCACGCCGACAATACCGATGGCCTCGCTTTCCACCAGCGTGACGGAAATGTCCTTGGCCAGGACCGTCCGCAACATTGTCGCTGCCATCCAGCCGGAGGAGCCGCCACCAACGACCAACACCGATCGGATGCGTTCATCCTGGGGGCGCGCGGGAAGGTATTCGGTAGGGGATATCCGAGTCATGCACGGGTACTTGCGCCATGGCTGGCCGCTACGCAACCGCCTGGTCATTGCCTCACGCCGGGTACCGTGCCAGAGGTCCAAGGCGTGAGCACGGGACCGGGAAGCGAGGCGCTGGCGGCGCAAGGCGATGAGCTGGCCCAAGCCTATGCGCAGATGCGAGCCGACCAGCAAACGCAGTTCGCACCGGTAGACATGCCCGAAAGGGCGCCCCCACCCGACTGGCTGGCCGAACTGTTCGAATGGCTGGGCGACCTGTTCAAACCGCTTGCGAGCGGTCTGGTCGAGGGGTGGCCGGTCATCAAATGGCTGCTGATCGCGCTGGGCGTGCTATTACTGGCTTTCCTTCTGTGGCGACTGGTCAGTCCAGACCTGTTCACCCGACGCTCGCGCAAGGACTCCGAACAAACTGACTGGGTGCCCGACAGCAAGGCTGCGTTGATGCTGCTCGAGGATGCAGACCGGCTCGCCGCCGAAGGCCGCTTCGACGAGGCGACCCACCTGCTGCTGCAACGATCGGTCGGCCAGATCGCCACCGCACGCCCCGACCTTGTCGACCCATCGAGCACCGCGCGCGAACTTGCCGCCGAACCGGCGCTGCCAGATGGCGCGCGCAAGGCCTTTGGCGTGATCGCCCAGCGAGTCGAACGCAGCCTGTTCGCCTTGCAGCACCTTGGGCAGGACGACTGGCAGGCCGCGCGCGACGCCTATGCCGAATTCGCCCTCGTCCGCTTGTCAGGCAACACCCTGTGAGCCGCGCGAAAAGCCCGTTCCACCCCGGCGCGGTGGCGCTGGTGCTGCTGGTTGGTGCGGCCTCGTTCCTGCTGTTGCTTTACGCCATGGCCCACGGGCTTGACGGTTCGAGCGAGCGCGACGGCAGGGCGCACGCGAAATCGCCGGGGCTCGACGGCTATGCCGGATTTGTCAGCCTGATCGAGAACAGCGGGCATACGGTGTCGCTGAGCTACTCGGAAGGTAATCTCGACGATTACGGCCTGCTCGTCCTCACCCCGCGCTTCGATACCGATGGCGAGGAACTGGCGGAGATTATCGAGCAGCGTCGCTATACCGGGCCGACCATGCTGGTGCTGCCCAAGTGGATCGCGATGCCGATCCCCGATTCGGTGCCAGTCGAGGCGGAGCCGGGCTGGGTCTTGCTGGCGAACGCCATGGCCCCGCCGTGGTTCGACGCACTCGACATCGGCGAAGGGGCGGAGCTGGCCATCGGCACGACGGGCGGTTTCTCCGGGCTCGGCTACGAAGGCACGCTGCCCGATGGCACCAACACCATGGCGCTGGTCGAAACCGGCGAAAGCCCCATCGAGCCGCTGGTGGTCGACCGCGAGGACGATATGCTCGCCGGCCTGTACTATGCCGATGGCGATGCCTGGCCGCTAGTGATCGTGTTCGAACCCGATCTGGTCAACAACTGGGGCATGGCCAACGAGACCCGCGCGCGGCTGGCCGATGCGCTTATCCACAAGGCGTCCGAGGACGAGGATCTCGACCTCACCTTCGACATGACCCTGCCGGGCCTCGCCAAGACCGAGAACCTGCTCACCCTTGCCTTCACCCCGCCCTTCCTGGCCGCCACCTTGTGCCTGATCCTGGCCGCGCTGCTGGTGGCATGGCGCGCGTTCCAGCGCTTCGGCCCGCCCTTTGCCGAGGCTCCGGCCATGGCGCAAGGCAAGCGCCAGCTCGCCATGAACGGCGCGGCGCTGCTCGCCCGGCTCAAGCGCTGGCACCTGCTGGGCACGCCCTATGCGACGCTGGTGGCCCGGCGCATCGCCAGCCGCCTGTCACTGCGCGAGCCGGAAGGCGAAGCACGCGAGCGTGCCATCGACAACGCGCTCACCCGCACCGACTATCAGGGCGAGAGCTTTGGCCACTGGGCAAACCTGCTGCGGCAGGCGCGCAAGCCCGCCGACATCCTTCGCGCCAGCCGCGCACTACGATCAATCGAAAGGACGCTGACCCCATGAGCATGACGCTGGAACAGACTGCCGAGCTGGCAGGCGCGATCCGCGCCGAGGTGGCGAAAGCCGTGGTCGGGATGGACGAGGCGGTCGATCACCTGCTGATCGGCCTGATCGCGCAGGGCCACGTCCTGCTCGAAGGCCCGCCGGGCACCGCCAAGACCTTCCTCGCCCAGTGCTTCGCGCGCGCGAGCGGGCTCGACTTCGGACGTATCCAGTTCACGCCCGATCTGCTGCCGGGTGATATTCTGGGCTCCAACCTGTTCAACTTCCAGACGTCGAGCTTCACCCTCACGCGCGGCCCGATCTTCTGCGAACTGCTGCTGGCCGACGAGATCAACCGCACCCCGCCCAAGACACAGGCCGCGCTGCTCGAAGCCATGCAGGAGCGGATAGTGACGCTCGACGGCGAGGCGCACCCGCTCAGCCCCAACTTCATGGTGGTGGCGACGCAAAACCCGATCGAGAGCCAGGGCGTCTATCCGCTGCCCGAGGCCCAGCTCGACCGTTTCGCCTTCAAGCTGCTGGTGCCCTACCCGACGCCTGAGGAAGAGGCGAAGATCGTCGCCCGCTTCGGCGCGCGCAGCGGTGCGCCCAAGGCGGACGACTACGGCATCGCCATGGTCGCCGGGGCCGAGGCAATCACGGCGGCACAGGAAGCGGCAAAGACGGTCACACTGTCGGACGAGATCGTCGGCTACACCGTCGCGCTGATCCGCGCCACGCGCGATCATGCCGATATCGCCAGCGGAGCTTCGCCGCGCGCTGCCGTGCTGCTCGCCAATGCTGCGCGGGCGCGCGCCGCGTTGGAGGGCCGCAACTACGTGGTGCCCGACGATGTGAAGGCGCTCGCCACCGCCACATTGCGCCACCGCCTGCTGCTGAGCCCTGCCGCCGAGATTGAAGGGCGAAAGGTCGAGGATCTGGTCGCGCAGCTGATCGAGCAGACCGAGGCTCCGCGCTAAGCTCACGATGCGCTTGCCCAAACTTCCCCGGCTTCCCGGCCTGCCGTTCGTGCCGACGCCGCGCGCGCTGGTGCTGCTCGGCCTGCTTGCGCCGCTCGCGGTGGTGCTGGCCGCGACCACGCCGGGCGCCTGGGCCATCGCCCCCGCTGCGGGATTGGCGCTGGTGCTGGTGGTCGTACTCGACGGAGTTCTGGCGGGCGGCCTTGACGCGCTCGACCTATCCGCCCCGGCTGACTGCGAAGTCGGTCAGCCTTCGCCGCTGCACGTCACCGCCGCGCTTCGGCGCAATGCCGGAGCCTCACCGCCCGAAGCTGCCATCGGCTTCGACCCGCGCCTCGGCCCCAACGGCGCGCTGCACTTTGCGCTCACTCCCACGGGCGAAGACGGCCAGTTCGCGGGCAGCGGCGATCTTGTCCCGCAACGCCGGGGCACCGGCGAGCTGACCGGCCTGTGGCTACGCTGGCGCGGTCCGCTGGGGCTGGCGGCACGGCAGGTCTATCGCGCGCTCGACAGCCAAGTGCGGGTCTGGCCCGATCTCTCGCCAGTGCGTTCGCCGGTGTTGCAGACCTTCTTCCGCGACTCGCAATTCGGCCTCGTCGCCCGCCGCATCCGGGGCGAAGGCACGCAGTTCGAGGCGCTGAGCGAATACGAACCGGGCATGGACCGCCGCCGGATCGACTGGAAGGCCTCGGCCCGCCACACCCGCCTGTTCGCCCGCGAGAACGAGACCGAGCGCGATAACCAGATCGTCTTCACCTTCGACTGCGGCCAGTCGATGTGCGAACCCATCGACGGCCTGCCCCGGATCGACCACGCCGTCTCGGCCGCGCTGGTCGCCTCCTATGTCGCGCTGAAGGGCGGCGACCGGGTGGCCCTGTTCGGCTTTGCCGACCAGCCGCAGCTGATGACGCCCTTCGCCACCGACACCCGCGCCTTCTACCGCCTGCAAAGTGCCGCCGCCGAACTCGACTACACCACGCGCGAACCCAACTTCACGCTCGCGCTCTCCACCCTCACCGGGCGGCTCAAACGCCGCTCGCTGGTGGTGCTGTTTTCCGATTTCAGCGACCCCACCAGCGCCGAACTGATGGTCGAAAGCGTCGAGCGGCTGGTGCGCCATCATCTGGTGATCTTCGTCACCATGGTCGATGAAGAACTGGCTGAGCTGACCGATGCCGAACCCGAAAACCTTGGCGATATCGCGGTCGCAGTGGGAGCCGATGCGCTCGCCCGCCAGCGCGCGCTGGTGCTGTCGCGGCTGCGGCGGCTGGGCGTCGACGTGATCGAGGCCAAACACGATGCAATCGGCTACCGCCTGATCGATGCATACCTTTCGGCAAAACGGCATGAGGCGATCGGCTGATGGCGCTCGACTATCTCCGCAAGATCCCGTGGTTCCGGCAGGCCGAAATCGTAGCCCCGGACGATATCGAAGCCGCCTCGCTGCGCTCCGACCGGTTCAGGCTCGAACGCGAGGTCGACTGGCAACGGCTCGAACGGATCGTCACCGCGCTGGAGAAAGGCCGCCCGAAGCGCATTACCGACGATGACCTGCTCGATCTGCCCGTGCTTTATCGCAAGGCCGCATCGAGCCTTGCCGTGGCCCGCGAAACCAGCCTCGATGCCGCCGCCATCGCCTATCTCGATGCGCTGGTGCGGCGCGCCTGGTTCCAGATCTACGGCCCGCGCGAGACGCTCACCGGCTGGCTGCGCGGCTTCCTCGGCGGCGGCTGGAGCCGAGCCGTGCGCGCAATCTGGCTCGATATCTGCATTGCGCTGTTCTTCATGGTCGCGGGTACCGTGGTCGGCTGGCTGCTGGTCAGCCGCGAGCCCGATTGGTTCTACGCCCTCGTGCCCGGCGCGATGTCGGGCGGACGCGAGCCCGGCGCCGACCCGGAAGTGTTGCGCCAGTCGCTCGAACCGACCGCCAATGCCGACGGGCTTTCGATCTTTGCCACCTACCTGTTTTCTAACAACACCGGCGTTGCCATTCTCGCCTTTGCGCTGGGCTTCGCTTTCGGCATTCCAACGCTGCTGTTGCTGATCTCGAATATGACGCTGCTCGGGGCGTTGCTGTTCGTTTTCGCCGAGGCGGGGCTGGGTTACGAATTCGTCGCCTGGCTCTCGGTTCACGGCACCACCGAACTGGGCGCGATCCTGCTGGCGGGCGCGGCGGGCATTCATGTGGGACGGTCGATGGCCTTTCCCGGCCAGCGCTCGGTGCTCGCCGCCGCGCAAGGAGCCGGGGTGCGAGCTGCGCAGGTAATGGCCGGAGCCACGATCATGCTGGTGGTGGCGGGCCTGCTCGAAGGCTTCGTGCGCCAGCTGGTCGGCGAACCGTCGGCGCGGCTTGCCATCGGCGGAGCGATGCTGGCGTTCTGGTGCCTCTATTTCGCCGGAATGCGCAGGCGACAGGATCGGGCGGTATGACCAAGCTGCAGACCGCCATCTCTACGGCCAATGCCAGGCGCGAGCGCGAACTGATTACGCCCGAGGGCCTCGCGCTGCCGCTGCGCATCGCCAGCCGGGGCTCGCGTGCGCTGGCGCTGCTGCTCGATCTGTTCTTCCTGTTCGTCGGCTTTGTTGTGTTCTTCACGATGTTGGGCTTCATCGGGCTCAACATCAATTTGATTGGCGGCAACACGCAAAGCCCGGCGCTTGAGCTGGTCGGCATCGTCTTCATTCTCGCGCTATTCTTCTCGCGCTACGGCTACTTCCTCTGGTTCGAGCTGGGCGCGCGCGGTGCCACGCCCGGAAAGCGGCTGCTCGGTATGCGCGTGGCGGCGAGAGGTGGGCAGCGGCTCACCACCGAGATGGTGATCGCGCGCAACCTGATGCGCGATGTCGAGGTGTTCATCCCGGCCTTCTTCCTGATGGGCAACGGCTTCGACGCCGGGCTCAGCGGCGCTGCGGCCTTCGTGTGGCTGGCGGTCTTCGTGTTGTTCCCGTTCTGCAACCGCGATGCGCTGCGGGCGGGCGATCTGGTCGCGGGCACCTTCGTGGTCGAGGCCCCACGCGCCAAGCTGCAGGACGCCATGTCGCTCGCGCCCGACCACAGCCAGACCTACCGCTTCGGCGAGGCCGAGCTGTCAGTCTATGGCGAGCACGAGTTGCAGGTGCTCGAAAGCGTGCTGCGCAATGGAGACGAGGCAGCCATGCACGAGGTCGCTCAGGCGATCTGCCGCAAGATCGGGTGGGACATGGGCCGCGGCGACGAACGCGAGTTCCTGACCAGCTTTTACGCCGCCTTGCGCGCCCATCTCGAAAGCGGCATGCGCTTCGGCAAACGCAAGAAGGACAAGTTTTCATGACGCAAGTGGTGCTGCGCCCCGCCACGCTCGACGATGTTGAAAACCTCTCGAAGCTGGGGCGCGACAGCTTCTGCGCGGCCTTTGCCCACCTCTACCGGCCCGAAGACCTCAACGCTTTCCTCGAACAATGCTATGCCCCCGCCGCCGTGGCCGAAGAGGTGAGCGACGATGTGCATCGCCACCGCCTCGCGGTCGATCCGGCCAGCGGGGCGCTGCTGGGCTATGTGAAGATCCGCGTGCCGAGCTACTATTCTGAGTACTCCGACGCGGCGAATCCGATGGCGCTGTGCCAGCTTTACACCGACTCTGACTACACTGGCATGGGGATCGGCGCGACAATGATGGACTGGGCCATGGACGAGGCGCGCGCCGGTGGCCACGATGCGGTGCAGCTGTCGGTCTATAGCGAGAACTACGGCGCGCAGCGGTTCTATGCCCGCTATGGCTTTGCCAAGATCGCTGACATCTATTTCGACGTGGGCGACCAGCGCGACGAGGAATTCCTGTACGAATTGCGGCTCGACACTCCGACCGCAAGGTCAGCGGGTTAACGCCGATTTAGGCACTTTGTGGCAGGGCTTCCTGCCATGGGGGACATGACCTTTATCCTGCCCGCACTCGAGGCACCTGCACAACCGCTCGACGACGAACTGGCGAGCGATTCGCAAATCGCGGGTTTCCTGCATTCGGCGCGCGAGCATCTCGGGCTGGAGATCGGGCTCATCGGCCGCTGGGTCGAGGATGACCTGCGCGAAATCACCCATGTCGACAGCATGCTCGACCTCCCGCTGGCGCCGGGCCTCCGCCAGCACCGCGAAGAGACCTATTGCTGGCATGTGCTAACCGGCGACCTGCCCGAAATGATCGCCGACGCCGCAGCCTTCCCGGCAGCGCAGGCCCTGCACATCACTGAAGCTCTGCCGGTGGGCGCACACTTCTCGGTTCCCTTGCGCCTGTCCGATGGCACCGTGTGGGGCAGCTTTTGCGCCATAGGCCGGACGCCCGACCCCACCCTCACCGGTCGCGACCTCGCCATTTTCGAGAGTTTCGCAGCCATGGCTGCCGAGCGGATCGACACGCTGATCGGCGACGCGGCACGGCGGGAACAGACGCGCCAGCGCATCGAAGAGATGTTCGAGGGCGATGCAGTCACCATTTTCCAGCAGCCGATCCATCTGCTTGCGGATGGCCAGCCCGCCGGCGTCGAATGCCTCGCCCGCTTCCCCGATGTGAACAAACGCAGCCCCGGCGCATGGTTCGGCGATGCCGAAAGCACGGGGCTCGGCGAAGAGCTGGAGATGACCGCCGTGCGCGGGGCAATCGAGACTTTCGCCAGCGTTCCAGAGGGCTTCTTCGCCGCGCTCAAGGCGCCCGCCCGTTGCGTAGTCAGCGGCGCGGTGCGGGCGGCACTCGAGGCCGAGCCTGCCGCCGACGTGGTCGTCACCCTCACCCAATATGCCGCCGCCGATGACAAGCTGGCGCTGGTACAGGCGCTCGAGGCGATCCGCCCCACGGCGCGCGTGGCCATCGACATGGTCGGCACCAGCTATGCCTCGATGCAGCTGGCCGCGCTGGTGAAGCCCGACTTCGTGAAGCTCGACATGGCGCTCGCCCGCAACGTCGCTACCGATCCCGCCGCCCGCGCGCTGGTCTCAGCCGTGGTCGCGCTGGTAAGCGAATGGGATGGTGCGGTGATCGCCGAGGGTATCGAGGAAAGCGCCCAGGCCGAGGCGATGCAGTCGCTCGGCGTGACCTACGGACAGGGCTATCTGTTCGCGCGCCCCATGCCGATGGTCGCCGCGGCCCAGCATCTGGCCGGGATCGTCGCCTGACCTAATCGACTTCGCGGGTCTCGCCGAACTTGCGCAGCTCGCGCTGCTGCTGACGCGAGAGTTCGCGCGCGGCATAGATGTCGCCGCCTTCCAGCTGCAGTTTCAGCCGCTCCTTGTCGATCCGGCGATAGGTCGCCTCGGCCCGATCCACGCTCTCTTCCGATACGCCGATCCCGGCCAGCGCCAGCCTTGCCATGCGGATCGCCCCGGCGAACACCTCACGCACCACGCCGGCAGCAGGCGCATCGGCCAGATCGAGCAGCACCCGGCGATCAAAAGCGCGAACATAGATCGACGCCTGCGGAAAAGCCTCGTTGACCGACTCGATCAGTGCCGCATCGGGCATCTCGTCGTGGCAGAACAGGATCAGCTGGGCGTCCGCTGCACCGGCCTGCCGGAGCATGTCGATCCGCGTGCCATCACCGAAATAGACCTTCGAGCCGAACTCCTCCGCCACGTCGATCTGCTCTACCTCTTTGTCGATGATGGTAACCGAGACACCGCCCGCCATCAGCGTTTGCGCCACCGTCTGGCCGAAGCGCCCGAAGCCGACGATCACCGCGTTGGCACCATCATTGCGCGGGCCCTCGCGCTCTTCCTTGTCCACCCGGGGCGAGCGGATACGCTTGTTGAGCATCATCAGGAATGGCGTGGTCGCCATCGACAGCGTCACCACGGCGGAGAACACGCTCACCGATTGCTCGGCCAGCAGCAGCGCGCCCTCGGCCTGGGTGTAAAGCACGAAGGCGAACTCGCCGCCCTGCGACAGCAGCAGGCCCAGCGCCAGCGCCGAACGCCAAGCCATCTTCATGGCAAGGCCCAGCCCGGCGATCACGGCGGTTTTCACCACGATCAGCAGCGCGGCAAACCCGATCACGGTCCATGGCTGCGAAGCGATGGCCGAAAGGTCGAGCATCATGCCCACGGCGAGGAAGAACATGCCGAGCAGGATCGAGCGGAACGGCTCGATGTCGGCCTCCAGCTCGTGGCGATAACGGGTGTCGGCCAGCATCACGCCCGCGATGAACGCGCCCAGCGCTGCCGACAGGCCGAGCAACTCCATCACCGCCGCGCTGGCAAAGACGGTGAACAGCGCCGCCATCACGAACAGCTCGCGCTCGCCCAGGCGGCTGATGAGGCGGAACATCGGCTTCACCACCAGCCGATTGGCCACGATCAGGCCCGCGATCGCCGCCAGCGACAGCCCCACCAGCACGAGGCCCGAAGGCGCATCGGCATCGGCCGGGTTGCGGCTCATCGCGGTTACGATGGTGATGAGCGGGATGATCGAGAGATCCTGAAACAGCAGGATCGCGAAAGCCTTTTCGCCAAACGGCGTGCGCAAACGGCCCGCCGATTGCAGCATTGGCAGCACCTGCGCGGTCGACGACAGGCCCAGCGGCAGACCGATGGCAAAGGCGGCCGCAAGCGAATAGTTGGTGAGCACAGCCACCAGCAGGCTGACCGCCACGCCGCAGATCGCCACCTGCGCCGTCCCCAGCCCGAAAATCGCCTTGCGCAGCCGCCACAGCCGTTCGGGGCTAAGCTCCAGCCCGACCACGAACAGCAGCATCACGATGCCCAGCTCGGCGATCTCGGCCATCTGCTCGGCATTGCCGACGAGGCCCAGCACCTGCGGCCCGATCAGAACGCCAGCGACGAGATAGCCCAAGGTGGCGCCCAGCCCGGCGCGACGGAATGCGATCACGGCCACCAGCGCAAAGGCCAGCATGAGCGCGCCGTCCTGCAGCACGAACCCCGTTTCGTGACCTTCCATCAACCGTCTCCTAGAACCAGCGCCACTTCCAGAACAACAGCAGTTGCACGGCGACAATCGCGCCGCACAGCCCGGTAACGATCCAGAACGCGTCGGCACTGTTCATGCCGGGCATTCCGCCCACGTTCACCCCGAGTAGCCCTGTCAGAAATCCGAGCGGCAGGAATATTCCCGCCACGATGGTGAGCATATAGGTCGCCCGTTCGCTGCCCGCCACCGACCGTGCGCGGATTTCGTCCTGCAACACCACCGCGCTTTCCTTCGAGATGTCGAGATCGTCGAGATAGCGCCGCAGCCGATCGATACTTTCGGAGATTTCCCGCCGGTCATGATCCTCGAACCAGGCCGGAGCCTGCCGCGAGATCGTCTCCAGCGCTTCGTGCTGCGGCCCCATGTGACGCTTGAGGCCGAGGCAGTTGCGGCGGATGACCGAGATCTGGCCAAGCACCTCGTCGGTATCGTCATCCTCGATATCACGCTCTTCGAGCAAGTCGATGTGTTCGTTCATGTCGATGATTGCGTGGCTCATCCGGTTGATCATCGCCTCGGTCAATTCGGTGATCAGCGCGCCGCAGTCGGTCGGGCCGTGATCGCGCCCGTCGATCATGGCCAGCACTTCACGCGGGGTCTGCAACGGCTGCTTGCGCAGGGTGATCAGCCGCGTGCCGTCGCACCACATCTGCATCGAGACCATGTCTTCCGGCTCCGCACCGGGATTGAAGTTGATGCCGCGCAGCGTCACCACCAGCGCGTTACCCTCGCGAAAAGCACGCGGGCGGGTGCGGTCGGAGACCAGCAGTTCGACCGTCGGCTCCGGAATGCCGAGGCCTTCGAGATAGTCGGTCACACCCTCGCAGTTTCGGCACAGGTGCAGCCATATCACCTCGCCGGGCCGCTCCGGCGCCCAGCCTCGTGCCGCCTGCCAGTCGATCGCCCGCCCGGCCCCCTTGCCATCGAGGACCCGCGCGAACAGCAGCGGCCCTTCTGGTTCCTTGTTCTGGTCGAAATTCATGGCCGCAACCATGCCGCAAGCGAGGCCGCTTGCCTAGCAAGTCACCTCGCCTGACCCGCCTTGCTCCCCTCCTCCTGGGCAGGGGCTGGGGGGGGGGCTCGACGCTGGCGTGGACCCCCCATCCCAACCCTTCCCCACAGGGGAAGGGCTTTGATCCTGCTCCAGCGATATTTCCTACAGGGGTCGCGCCTGCTAGGATGCAAGCCGATGACGCAGCCCCTCGCAATCCTGCAATATTGTGGCCATATGCCCCCTTTGCAGGCCGCGCTTGCGCCGCCACGGATTTTTGCCCCAGGACACTGTCACACCTGTCACACCTTGGGGCCAGGCTAAGGAAGAGACATGAGTTCCGACAGCATCTCCGCCATCCGCCCCTGGCGCATGATCGAACGGCGGCAATCGCGCCAGATCATGGTCGGCAAGGTGCCGGTCGGCGGCGGCGCGCCGATCAGCGTGCAGACCATGACCAACACGCCGACCGAGGACGTGGCCGCCACGATCGACCAGATCCGCCGCTGCGAGGATGCGGGCGCCGATATCGTGCGCGTCTCCTGCCCCACCGAGGAAGCGACCGCCAGCTTCGACCAGATCACGCGCGCGGCCAATGTGCCGATCGTCGCCGACATCCACTTCCACTACAAGCGCGCGCTCGAAGCCGCCGACAAGGGCGCGGCCTGCCTGCGCATCAACCCCGGCAACATCGGCTCGTCGGATCGCGTGGCCGAAGTGGTCCGCGCGGCCAAGGCCAACGGCTGCTCGATCCGCATCGGCGTGAATGCCGGGTCGCTTGAGCGCGACCTGCTCGAGAAGTACGGCGAGCCATGCCCCGAGGCGCTTATCGAAAGCGCGCTCGACCACATCAAGCTGTTGCAGGACCATGACTTCCACGAATTCAAGGTGGCGGTGAAGGCCTCCGACGTGTTCCTGGCTGTCGCCGCCTACATGGGCCTTGCCGAAGCGGTCGACTGTCCGCTGCACCTTGGCATCACCGAGGCGGGCGGGCTGATCGGCGGGACGGTGAAGTCGTCCATCGGCATCGGCAACCTGCTGTGGGCGGGCATCGGCGACACCATCCGCGTCTCGCTTTCGGCAGAGCCCGAACGCGAGGTGAAGGTCGGGTTCGAGATGCTCAAGGCATTGGGCCTGCGCACCCGCGGGGTGCGGGTGGTATCATGCCCCTCGTGTTCGCGGCAGGGCTTCGACGTGATCCGCACGGTTGAAGCGCTCGAAGCGCGGCTCGAACACATCAAGACGCCGATGAGCCTCTCGGTGCTCGGCTGCGTGGTCAACGGCCCCGGCGAGGCGCGCGAGACCGACATCGGCCTTACCGGTGGCGGCAACGGCAAGCATATGGTCTATCTTTCAGGGGTTAAGGACCACCACATCGAAAGCGCCGACATGCTCGATCACATCGTCCGTCTGGTGGAGGCCAAGGCAGCCGAGATCGAAGATGCGATGAGTGATGCCGGAAATGCGACAGTCGCCGCCGAATAACGGCCCAACAGACGCTCTCGTTTACCCTGCGATAAGCAACCAGCACTAGAATTATGCCCCATGAACCTGGGGCCACCACTCGCTGCGACATGTCTGGTCGGCCTTGCCATCGGCTTCGGCATTCCGATGGATCAGGGCGAACCTGCGCCCGACCAGCTGGCTCCTGCGGAGCCCGGCAACGTAGCATCGAAGAGCATCTGGAACGACGACGTCATCCTGCCCCGCGCTGGCGACGGACACTTCTATGCCGAAGTCCAGCTCGACACGGCCCCCACACGGATGCTGATAGATACCGGCGCGACAATGATTGCACTCACCGAAGAGGATGCCCTCGCCGCTGGGCTCTACTGGGACGATGCCGATCTCGCGACCGTTGCGCGCGGCGCCTCCGGCCCGGTGCGCGGTGTATTCGTCACCCTTCCACACGTTTCGCTCGGCGGGATCGAGGCGCACGATGTCGCCGGCGTGGTCGTTCCCGAGGGATTGCCAGTGTCGCTGCTCGGTCAGTCGTTCCTCACCCATGTCAACAAGGTCGCCATCGAGGACGATGCGATGGTGCTGAGCCAGTGAGCGGTAATTCCACCCCTCGGGGGCGCAGCAATGACGAGACCGCGCGCCATGCCGCGGCGAACCCGGCAATCCTGGAAACCCCGCCGATCGCCCCGCACGGTGAAAGCCTCGTGCTGTTCACCGAGATCGGCAACGCGCAGCTTCTGCGCTGCCTCGTGGCCATCAAGAGCCTGCACGCACAGCTTGGCCGTGGCCGGGTGGCCTTGCTTGACGACGGGACGCTGACCGGCGCGGACCGCGCAGTGCTCGCCCATCATTGCGGCGATCCCGAAATCATCGCTCCGGCCGACACCGGGCCAGGGTGGCGCGCATTGGAAACCCTGCTCAAACGGCGCGGCAGCGCATATTGGCTCTGGCTCTCCGGCGACAGCGTCACGATCGGCCCGGTGCCCGAGATAGAGCAGGCCATCGCTATCAACGCCAGCTTTCTCCTGCCCCTGGAAGGATCAGCCAATCATCCAGAGCCGCTGAGCGACTTCGCCCGCGCCGCCTTCCCGGATGGCCCGGTTTCCGGCGAAGTCATGGCCCGGCTCGAAAGCCGTCTGGCGAGGATCGACCGACCCGGCTGGCGCTATGTTCAAAGTGATGCGGGTCTCATGGGCTTCGCCGCTGGCGGCCCGGGCATACGCTTCGCCGCAGCCTGTCGGGCGGAGCTCGAAGAGCTGATCGGCGCGGATGACGTGAACGGACCGGAGGCCGCACAAGTAGCGGCCAGCCTCCTCCTCGCCAGCGAGAGCCGCACCGTACTCCTCCCCCAAGAGCGCTACCGCCACGGCGGCGCAACAGGCTGGAACGACGGTACGAGCTTCCTGCACTTCAGCGGCGGCGACCGTCATGCCGGTGAACACTATGCCCAAGCCAGTCAGATCGCCATTGAGGCCCTGCGCAGCCGATGACGGTATGGACAAGGTTCAGGTGCCTGGGTCTATAAGCATCAGCATGGATCGCCGTTGCTTCCTCACCCGCTCTGCGGCTGCCGCCGCCGTCACGGCTCTGCCGACAAGGCTGTTCGCGCAGGCCGGACCCGATCTGCGTACCCGGCGCTTGCTCGACGTGGCACGGGAGCAGACGGAGCGGGCCAGCGCCAATCTTTGGCATAGCGACGTGGTCGGGATTGCCGACTACGGCCTCCATTCCGCCGAGCCGCGCTTCCATTTCGTCGATCTGGTGGCGGGCAAGGTCGATTCGGTGCTGGTCACCCACGGCGCCGGGTCCGATCCCGAGCACGATGGCTGGCTGAACGGCTTTTCCAACCTTCCCGATAGCTGGGCTAGCAGCCGGGGGGCCTATATCACCTGGGAATGGTACAAGGGCCGCTATGGCACCTCGGTCCGCCTTGGCGGGCTCGATCCGGAGAACTCGAACGCCTTTCCGCGCGCCATCGTGATGCACCCGGCAAGCTATGCCACGCCCGAGCACGTTGCCCGCTGGGGCCGGCTGGGCCGGTCCAACGGCTGCTTCGCCTTCGGCCCGGAAGTGTTCCCGCAGGCGCTTACGCGGCTGATGGGCGGGCGGCTGCTCTATGCCGATGCGCTGGGGATAGGGGCCAATGGAGAAGACGTGATCCCTCCGCCGCAGCAGACGCCGGACTTCGCCGCCATGGCCGCCGCCAACGGTCCCGAGCTGGCGCCCGTATCGCCCGACATCGCCGATCCCGCCGAGCAGGTATCCAACTAGAATAGAGCATGTTTCCGTTCGTCCTGAGGAGGGCTTGAAGCCGCAGGCTGAGTGTCCGTCTCGAAGGACCGGCGCTGGTGGTTCGAGACGGAGCCTAGGTCTGCGACCTCGGCCCCTCCTCACCACGAACGGATTAGCAAGATATCAGAGTGTGTCGCGCGGATCGTCGACGATCCTGATTACTTCCTCGCTCGACACCCGTGCCCGGTCACGGACGCGCGGCGCATCGAGCGAGGCGAACACCGGCTCGTCGCGGCCATAAATGTCGTCGAATTCGCGCAGGTTGCCGTCGATATCCACGCCCATCGTAAAATAGGTGATGTAGGCGGGCATCGTCTTCTTCACCGGCACGCGGGTATATTCGCCGCTGGTGGAGATCTCGACCACCTCGTCACGCGTCGCGCCCTGCCCGAGAATGGCGACGGTCATCGCCAGTTCGAGCGCCCGCTCGGTGCGGATGCAGCCGTGGCTGAGCGCGCGGTCGTCCTGATTGAACATCTGGCGGCTCGGCGTATCGTGGAAGAAGATCGCATGCGGATTGGGCATGTCGAGTTTCATCACGCCCAGCGCATTGCCCGGACCCGGCTGCTGAACCACCGAGATATAGCCATTGGCCCCGCGCGTGGCGCGGTAGCCCTGCCGGGCAGCCCAGCTCGGGTTGTTGAGCACCCGCTCGCCCAGCCCCTCGCCGCGCACGATCGACTGCGGCACGGTCCAGGTCGGGTTGAACACCACGCCTTCGACCGTTTCAGCCAGTTGCGGGGTGGCGGTGCGACCCGGCTTGCCGACCACGGTGCGATAGGTGCGGATGATCTCGTTGTTGACCGTCAGCCGCAGCTGGAACTCGGGCACATTTGTGATGAGATACTGCCCGCCCAGATCCCGCGCGAGCCAGCGCCAGCGGTCCATGTTGGCGCGGATCAGGCGGCGCTGCTCGGTGGCGCTGGCCGGCGTCTCGGCCAGCTTGTCGCGCAGCGCGGCATAGTCGGGATGAGTCGGCTTCAGCGCCTCGAGCGCGCCCGCAATATCGCCAGTTTCCAGCGCATTGGCCATCACGGTCGAAGTGGGATTGCGCTCGGCATCGGGGTCGACCACGAACCACTGGCGCCGGTTCGCCATCGGCGTGCGCCCGTCGCGCAGGTCTTCCGCCAGCCAGGCAAACGCGGTGCTGGCCAGTTCGTCGATTTGCTGCGCATCGTTCGCGCTCAGCGCTGCGGCGAGTTCGTCGGGCAGGTAGTCTGCCGGGACAAGACCTTCGGCATCGATCGTGCGGATCACCCGGAGCAGGTCTTGCGCCTGCGCGGTGGTCCAGTCCATCGCCTCGAAGTGGCGCGGATCGGCCTGCACCACCTCTTCCGATGTAAAGGCCTGTTCGAAGGCGGAACGCGTAGTCGATGCGGTCGCCTCGGCCGCATCTTCCTGCAGCACGCCCTGCGCCCGCAAGGTCTGCGCCACCGAAGGCGCAGGCAGACTGGCAAGCGTTCCGAGCGCGAGGCTCGAACCAAGGAGGGCACGGGTACGATTCATAGAACTCTTCCTAGCACAAACGCGCGGGGCAGGCGCACCTTGAGCCTGCCTCCTATCGCGCACCGTCGATGACGCGCGCATGAACCGGTTGCACCACACGATACAAGCACGCAAGATACTGCGCCATGCCCGCGCGCCATCCTGTCCTCCCCTATTTGCTGGCGGCGAGCGGGATTGGCCTGTTCGCGGTGATGGACGGGTTCATGAAGCACGCCGCGCTGATGACGGGGGCTTACACCGCGACGCTGCTGCGCAGCCTGATCGGCGCCGTGCTCATCGCGCCGCTGTGGCTTGCACGCCGTCCACGCTGGCCGCGCGGCCACCTGCTCAGGCTCCATGTCGAGCGCGGGGTGGTCACGGCGGCGATGTCGCTCACCTGGTTCTTCGCGCTCACCCGCCTACCGCTCGCCGAGGCGCTGGCGATCAGTTTCGTCGCCCCGCTGATAACGCTCTATTTTGCGCGCCTTTTCCTGTCTGAGACGATCAGTCGCCGAGCAATCCTCGCCTCGCTCCTGGGCTTCGCTGGCACGCTGGTGATCGTGGCCGGGCGCATCGGCGCAGCCGGCCTGACCAGCGATCTGGTGCTGGGCCTTGCCTCCATGGCCTGCTCGGCCCTGTGCTATGCCTACAGCTTCATCGTGATCCGCCGCCAGTCGCAGCTTGCCGGCCCAATCGAGGTGGCGACCTTTCATTCGGGAATCGGCGGGCTGGTCCTGCTGTTGGCCGCGCCCTTTGCCTTCACCATGCCCTCGCCGCCGGTGCTCGGAGCAATCGGCATCGCCGGAGCGCTCACCGTGCTCGGCGCCATGGCCGTGGCCTGGGCCTATGCGCGGGCCGAGGCGCAGGCGCTGGTCCCGCTCGAATACACTGGCTTCGTCTGGGCGGCCTGGATCGGGTGGCAATGGTTCGGCGAGGCCGTCACGCTCGCCACGTTCATCGGCATGGCTATGATCTTAGCGGCAAGCTGGATAGCCCGGCCAAGGCGTACAGTCACTGCGACCTAGTGCGCGCGGGCCGATTTGGGTGCTTCAACAGGCTTGTCATCAGCCCCCGTCTCCTCTTCCGGCTGCACAGAGCCCAGATCCGAGCTCTGCCACACCATGCCGAGCGCTGCGCCGAGGAAGGCCGCGACTGCCAGCGCCAGCGCGATCCAGATCGCCCCGAGCGACCTATCGCCGTGCGACGGCTTGACCAGCACCATGAGCCGAGTTGCCCCCATTCGATTTGCATGCCTCATAACCTGTCCGAATGCGCGAGGCCTTGACCAATCCCGCACAAACGCGCAGTTCGCACCCGAACAGCGGGCTTCTCGCACGAGCACGCTCACGCAAGCAACAGCAAAGGGACCCCATCATCCATGACTCAGGTCGGCTCCAACTCGCTCGAAACCCGCGCCTCCCTCGACGTTAACGGCACCAAGTACGCCTATTATTCGCTCGCCAAGGCCGCAGAAAAACTGGGCGATATCAGCCGCCTGCCCTTCAGCCTCAAGGTTCTGCTGGAGAACATGCTGCGCTTTGAAGACGAAGGCTTCACCGTCGGCCAGAACCACGCGCAGGCCATCGTCGACTGGCAGAAGAATCCGAAGACCGGCGAGGAAATCCAGTATCGCCCGGCCCGCGTGCTGCTGCAGGATTTCACCGGCGTGCCCTGCGTGGTCGACCTTGCCGCCATGCGCGACGCGATTCGATCGCTCGGCGGCGATACCGCCAAGATCAACCCGCTGGTTCCGGTGAACCTCGTGATCGACCACTCGGTGATGGTCGACGAGTTCGGCCACCCCAAGGCCTTCGAAAAGAACATGGAACTCGAATACGAGCGCAATGCCGAGCGTTACGACTTCCTCAAGTGGGGTGCCAAGAGCCTCAAGAACTTCTACGCCGTGCCGCCGGGCACCGGCATCTGCCACCAGGTGAACCTCGAGAACATCGCCAAGGGCGTGTGGTCGAGCGAAGACCAGAACGGCGAACTGGTCGCCTATCCTGACACCTGCGTCGGCACCGACAGCCACACCACCATGATCAACGGCCTGGGCGTGCTCGGCTGGGGCGTGGGCGGGATCGAGGCCGAAGCCGCGATGCTCGGCCAGCCGATCTCGATGCTGATCCCCGAAGTGGTCGGCTTCAAGCTGACCGGCGAAATGGCCGAAGGCATCACCGCCACCGACCTCGTTCTGACCTGCGTGCAGATGCTGCGCGAACATGTGGTGGTCGGCAAGTTCGTCGAGTTCTACGGCCCCGGCGTTGCCACGCTGTCGCTGGCCGACCGTGCCACCATCGCCAACATGGCCCCCGAATACGGTGCCACCTGCGGCTTCTTCGGCATCGACGAGAAGACGATCGAATACCTGCGCCTCACCGGCCGCAGCGAGGAGACCATCGCGCTGGTCGAAGCCTATTCGAAGGCGCAGGGCATGTGGTTCGATCCGAACAACGAGCCGATCTTCTCTTCCACGCTGGAACTCGACATGGGCGCCGTGGTGCCCTCGCTCGCCGGTCCCAAGCGCCCGCAGGACAAGGTCGCACTGCCGCTGGTCGACGAACTGTTCAACGGAGATCTCTCCAAGGTTTACGGCAAGAGCGAAGCCGCCCGCGTGCCGGTTGAAGGGGCCAGCCACGATGTCGGCGACGGCGACGTGGTAATCGCCGCAATCACCTCGTGCACCAACACCTCGAACCCCGACGTGCTCGTCGCCGCAGGTCTGGTGGCGAAGAAGGCCAACGAGAAAGGCCTGAAGCCAAAGCCCTGGGTCAAGACCAGCCTCGCGCCCGGTTCGCAGGTCGTCACCGACTATCTGAACAAGGCCGGCCTGCAGGAACACCTCGACGCCATCGGCTTCGACCTTGTCGGCTATGGCTGCACCACCTGCATCGGCAACTCCGGCCCGCTGGCCGAGCCGATCAGCCAGGCGATCAATGGCAACGACATCGTCGCCGCCTCGGTCCTCTCGGGCAACCGCAACTTCGAGGGCCGCGTCTCGCCCGACGTGCGCGCCAACTTCCTCGCCTCGCCGCCGCTGGTGGTGGCCTATGCGCTGAAGGGCACCGTCACCGAAGACATCACCACCACCCCGATCGGGCAGGACCAGGACGGCAACGACGTGATGCTGGCCGACATCTGGCCGAGCAACGCCGAAGTGGCCGAAATCCGCGCCGGCGCCATCGACCGCACGATGTTCGAAAGCCGCTATGCCGATGTCTACAAGGGCGACGAGCACTGGCAGGCGATCAAGGTCGACGCCTCGGACACCTACAGTTGGAACCCCAGCAGCACCTATGTCGCCAACCCGCCCTATTTCGAGGGCATGAGCATGGACCCGGCCCCGGTCACCGACGTGATCTCGGCCAAGCCGCTGCTGATCCTCGGCGATTCGGTCACCACCGACCACATCTCGCCGGCCGGTTCGATCAAGGAAGATTCGCCCGGCGGGCGTTACCTGCTCGATCACCAGGTGCCGAAGAAGGACTTCAACTCCTACGGCTCGCGTCGCGGCAACCACGAAGTGATGATGCGCGGCACCTTCGCCAACATCCGCATCCGCAACGAAATGGTCCCCGGCGTCGAAGGCGGCGAAACGCTCTACAAGGGCGAGCAGATGGCCGTTTACGACGCGGCGATGAAGCACCAGGCCGACGACACCCCGCTGGTGGTGATCGCAGGCAAGGAATACGGCACTGGCTCCAGCCGCGACTGGGCGGCCAAGGGCACGATCCTGCTCGGCGTGCGCGCCGTGATCGTCGAGAGCTTCGAGCGTATCCACCGCTCGAACCTCGTCGGCATGGGCGTGCTCCCGCTGCAGTTCAAGGACGGCGACACCCGCGAGACGCTGGGCCTCAAGCCCGACGACAGCTTCACGATTCTGGGCCTCGCCGATCTGAAGCCCTCGCAGGATGTGGAGGTCGAAGTGACCCGTGCCGATGGCACCAGCTTCACCTTCACCGCGCTGTGCCGCATCGATACCGCCAACGAGATCGAGTACTACAACAACGGCGGCATCCTGCACTACGTGCTGCGCAAGCTCGCTTCGTAGGGTCCAGGCCCGGCAGGGGATGCACGCATGAACGGTTTCGTTATCTCGACCCGTTTCGGCGGCACCCCTGCCGACCCGAAGGAAGATCCGGCCAAGCTGGCGCTGATCGGAGCACAGGTGCGGGCCCGCCTCCGCGCTGACACTCGCGCGGAAGATCTGGGCGGCGACAAGGCCGACATGTTCCTGCTGCGCGACTTCTTCACCGCTGACGAATGCGTGCGGCTGGTCAGGATCATCGACAAGAAGATCGGCCCCTCGACGCTGTTCGAGGGCACCCAGCGCGACGGCTTCCGCACCTCCTCCACGCACCACTTCGACGCAGGCGATCCGGCCACCCGCGAGCTGGAAAAGCGCATCGACGCCGCCACCGGCATCCCCCACCAGCACGCCGAGACGACACAAGGCCAGCGCTACGAGGCTGGCCAGCAGTTCAAACACCACTACGACTATTTCTTCGCCAGCGAGCCCTACTGGCAGCAGGAGCGGCGCCGCGGCGGACAGCGCACCTGGACCGCCATGCTGTTCCTCAACGATGTCGAGGAAGGTGGAGAGACAGACTGGCCCGAGCTGGGCCTCTCGGTAAAGCCGGAGGCAGGCGCCTTGCTGGCATGGAACAACATGGCGCGCGACGGCACGCCCAACCGCAACACGCTGCACGCCGGAACCCCGGTGGTGAAGGGCGTGAAATATGTCATCACCCAGTGGTATCGACAGGACCCCTGGACGCTCCACCTGAGCTGATCTGCGCCGAGCCCCGCGAACGGGCAACGAAAAAGGGCGGCCGTTACAGCCGCCCCTCCCCCCCTTAAATTGCTGCCAGCTGGCGATCAGGCCGCGGCGAGAGCCTTGCGCTTTCCCTTGCGACGGCGGCTCATGAAGAGCGCGCCCGCGCCCGCACCGAACAGCACCAGCATGCCTGGCTCCGGCACTTCAGTGCCCGAAGATGTGCTGGTGGATGTGCTGCCGGACGAAGAGCTGGTCGACGATGAACTGCTCGATGAAGACGAACTGCTCGACGAGGAGCTGGTCGACGATGAACTGCCGGAAGAGCCCGATGACGAGGTCGAGCCATCGTCACCGCCGCTGGAAGACGAAGAAGACGAGGACGACGACGAACTGGAGGAACTTGAGGAACTTGAGCTCGAGCTGGAGCTGGACGAGCCCGTACTCGTCGACACCGAGCCGGTCGACGTGCTCACAGAGCCGGTACTGGTGCTCACTGCGCCGGTGCTGGTGCTCACGGCACCCGTCGATGTGGTCACCCCGCCGGTGGTGGTAGTGGTCGTCGCTCCACCGGTGGTGGTGGTATTCCCGCCGGTGGTCGTGGTGGTGGTGCTCACGCCCGAGGATCCGCCGCTACTACCGCCGAAGAAGCCTCCGAAGAAACCGCCACCGAAACCGCCGCCATAGCCGCCCGATCCGCCGACGATCACTGACTGGCCACCGCCACCGCCGCTCATGGGCGCGCTCGGCAATTGCGGCAGGGGCATCGGCACCGCCGCCATCGCGATCTGCGTTTCGTGGCAGTAGCCGTCAGGCCCCATCTCGCCCACGTCGCACACGCGCTCGATCGTACGACGCAGGCGGCGCTGCGTACGTTCGGGCCGACGCGGCAATTCGCGGCGCGCCACATGACGCTCTTTCACGTCGATCAGTTGAGGCTCGCCGCCCTTCGACTTGTAGTCCACCTGGGCCGACTGCGGCTCGGCGACATGCACCGCGCCCCCGGCAATAACCGCGCCGCCTGCGGCTGCCGCGGTGAGCTTTGCAATGGCCAAACGTACCGACATGAACAATCTCTTCCTGCGTGTTGGGAGCGGCTGCCGCGCACGATTGCGGTCGTCGCATCTTCCGGTCGCTTCCACAGAGACGCACAAATGTTTACCGGCAATTGAATTAACCAAATTTCCGCCGCATCAGAAGCATTTTTCTGGCGCTAATGTGGCCTGCCAACCCGGTTTGTCCCGATATGAAACGCTTACCACCGCAGGCCTTAAGGCAAATGGCGCGCAACGGTCATTTGTCGTCGTCGAACAGCGCCGCCTGTGAACCGCCTTGGAATGGTGCCGGAGGGGTGATTCCCAAGTGCTGCCAACCGCCATCGTTGAGGCAGCGCCCGCGTGCTGTGCGGGCGATCAGGCCGAGCTGGATCAGGTAGGGCTCGACCACCTCCTCGACAGTGTCGCGCGGCTCGGCAAGGCCCGCCGCGAGCGTTTCGACGCCGACGGGACCGCCCTTGTAGGTTGTTGCGATCATGGTGAGATAGCGCCGGTCCATGGCATCGAGCCCGAGCCTGTCGATCTCCAGCCGGGTCAGCGCTTCATCAGCAACCGCAGCACTGACGGTGCCCGCGCCCTTCACCTGAGCAAAGTCGCGCACGCGGCGCATCAGCCGCCCCGCCACACGCGGCGTGCCACGGCTGCGCCGGGCGATCTCGCGTGCGCCCGATTCGTCAATCTCCATGCCGAGCAGCCGAGCCCCGCGCGCGACCACGCTGAGCAGCTCGTCCTCGGTGTAGAAGATCAGGCGGACAGGGATGCCGAAGCGGTCGCGCAAGGGCGTGGTGAGCAAGCCTTGCCGGGTCGTCGCGCCAACGAGCGTGAACGGCGGCAGATCGATCCGCACCGAACGCGCCGAAGGCCCCTCGCCAATGATGATGTCAAGCGCGCGGTCTTCCATCGCCGGATAGAGCACTTCCTCCACCACCGGATTGAGCCGGTGGATCTCGTCGATGAACAGGACATCGTGGGGTTCGAGATTGGTCAGCAGCGCGGCGAGGTCACCCGCCTTGGCGATGACCGGGCCGCTGGTGGAGCGAAATCCCACGCCCAGTTCCTTGGCGACGATCTGCGCGAGCGTGGTCTTGCCGAGGCCGGGCGGGCCGAAGAACAACACATGATCCATCGCCTCGCCGCGGCCCTTGGCGGCCTCGATGAACACGCGCAGGTTTTCGCGCGCGGCCGCCTGCCCGACAAACTCGCCGAGCGACTTGGGGCGCAGCGCCGCGTCCGGGTCTTCGGGCTGGCGCTCAGGGGAATGGATAGGAGAGTTGTCGGTCATGTTGCCTCTGGCCGCTCCCATAGCCGTGTTCGCGCCGTTGTCGCACCCAGCGTGTCGATCCGCTCGAACCGGTACTTCAAATAGGCCAGCACAGCCTCCGGCACCCGGTCTAGCGCGCCATCGTCCTCCTCGTGGGCATGGAGGATCACCACGCCGTCCTCATCGAGATAGTGCCTCGCCCAGAACGGGTGCGGCGCAAAGTCGTAGTCGAGGAAGTTGTAGTCCTGCTCCCAGCCGAACTCGGTCACCACCAGATCGCGCCCGTGGGTGATAGCCGGCACGGCCTCCTTCTCGTCGAACTGGGGGATCGCAGGGTCGCTCACGGGATGTTCGTAAAGCCCTGCTGGTGGAGCACGCTGGTCGCCACCGTCTGTGAGAGCGCCATGGTCACGCCCGGCATCAGGTCTTCGCTCCCAATGTCCTGCCCCAGCGCCGACTGTCCGCAAACGATGAACTGCACGCCCTGCGCCAGCATCGCCCGCACGATCTCGCGGCTCGGGTTGCCCTCGCCGTGCGACTTGCGGTGGTAGGCCTCGTCGTTGGTCACGTCCCAGATAGCGGGTCCGTGAACAACCACCGCAACATGCACATTCTGGCGCGGCACGCCATTGGCGACGAGCAGATTCATATAGCGCGCCGCGCTCTCGAAGCGGGCGTTCGGCTCGCCAGCAGCACCACCGCGCACAGTATCGAAAATCGCCCTGAACTGCTGCGACGGGTCAAGCTGCTGACCGGTTCCGACCTGTCGCCAGGCACCAAACTCGATGAACACGGGGCCATATCGCAGCTCGAGGTCATCCTTCGCCATGGCAGGGGCGGCCACCAGCATCAGCGCCGCCGCAAGAACAATAAGGGGATTACGCATAGTCCGTCTCCTATCCAGACGCCTTCTTCAGCGCCACGCGAATAAGTTCGCCCTCGCCCGCGCCTTCGCCCAATTCGTCAAGCGCGCGGGCCACAGCCTGCGCTGCCACACCCGGCCTGAACCCAAGATTTTCCAAGGCCGACACCGCATCGGCGCTCGCCCCGGCCACAGGCGCGGCAGCCCCGCTGCTGGCAGCGGCACCCGCCGTGCCCGGCATCGCGCCTGCTTTATCCTTCAGCTCGTTGACGATCCGGCCCGCGAGTTTCGGCCCGACGCCGTTCGCCCGCGCAACACTCGCCGCATCGACCCGCGCGCAGGCTTCGCGCAGCTCGGCGGTCGACAGGGCAGAAAGTATCGCCAGCGCTACCTTGCTGCCCACACCCTGCACCCCGGTGAGCAGGCGGAACCAGTCGCGCTCCTCCCCTGCCGCAAAACCGAGCAGGCGCATGTCGTTCTCGCTCACCTGCATCTGCGTAAATACGCGGGCAGTATCCCCCACATTGCCGAGCGACGACAAGGTGCGCGCCGAACAGAACACGAGGTAGCCGACGCCGTTCACGTCGATCACCGCCCAATCCTCGCCGGTTTCGTCCAGCCGCCCTGTCAGTTTCGCGATCATGATTTGTTCCTATCGCCAAGGCGGCGCTTTGACCAGAGAAAGCCTGACGTCGCCGCCATCGGCCGCGCCAGGTTTACGAAGTTGACACTTCCCCGCCTTTTCAAACGGCCTATTTCACTTTGTAAACCATAGACTTGGGCCATGCGCGCAAAGTTGACAGTCCCGCGGAACAGGACGGAAATCGAAAGGGTTGAGCGAGAGTAGCGCAGCATTGCGCCGCCACCATGCCCCGCTCCTGCCTGTGTAGGAAAGTGGACATTTGCGCGATTTGGTCCAATAGGCTGCCGCCTATGAGCTTCAACACTTTTGGCCGCCTGTTCCGCTTCACCACCTGGGGCGAAAGCCATGGCCCGGCGCTGGGCGCCGTGGTCGACGGGTGCCCGCCGGGGTTGGACCTTTCCGCCGAGGCGATCCAGCCGTTCCTCGACGCGCGCCGTCCGGGCCAGAGCCGCTTCACCACCCAGCGGCAGGAGCCCGATCAGGTCAAGATCCTCAGCGGCGAGTTCGAAGGCAAGACCACCGGCACGCCGATCAGCCTGATGATCGAGAACACCGATCAACGCAGCAAGGACTATGGCGAGATCGCCAAGGCCTATCGCCCCGGTCACGCCGACTATGCCTATGACGCGAAGTATGGCTTGCGCGACTATCGCGGCGGCGGGCGTTCGTCCGCGCGCGAGACGGCGGCGCGGGTGGCGGCGGGCGCGGTTGCGCGGCTGGTGGTACCCGAAGTGCGGATCGTCGCCTACGTCTGCGAGATCGGTGGCGACGCGATTGACCGGGCGAACATCGACTTCGATGAGATCGGCAATAACCCGTTTTTCTGTCCCGACGCTGAGGCCGCCAAACGCTGGGAGGCGCTGGTCGACGATGCGCGCAAGGCCGGCTCGTCGCTTGGCGCGGTGGTCGAGTGCGTGGCCTTGGGCGTTCCGGCAGGCTGGGGCGCGCCGCTCTATGCCAAGCTCGACAGCGAACTGGCCGCCGCGATGATGAGCATCAATGCAGTGAAAGCGGTCGAGATCGGCGACGGATTCGCGGCAGCGCGCCTCACCGGCGAGGAGAACGCAGACGAAATGCGTCCTGGTAAGAACGGGGGCGATAATGGCCCGGAGTTCCTCGCCAACCACGCTGGCGGCATCGCGGGCGGCATTTCGACCGGCCAGCCGGTGGTCTGCCGGGTGGCGTTCAAGCCGACCAGCTCGATCCTCACCCCGCGCCAAAGCATCACCAGCGATGGCGCGGCGACCGAGGTGCGCACCAAGGGCCGCCATGACCCCTGCGTCGGCATTCGCGGCGCGCCGGTGGTCGAGGCAATGATGGCGCTGGTGCTGGCAGACCAGAAGTTGCTGCACCGGGGGCAGGTGGGCTGAGGTTACCCTAGCCTGCTATTGCGCACCAATCGGCTCACCGATAGCGCGACAGTTCCAGCAGCGCACGCGAGAACTCGCTGAACCAAGCGGTGCCCACCACCGCTTCGTGCACCATGCCCTGCACGAAAATCCAGCCCGCGCCGAATAGCGACCAGCCGTTGATCCTCCCGCTGCTACGCCACTCGTAGATCAGCAGCGCGCCCGCCATGCTCCACAAGGTGAGGTATAGCCAGAAGGTCGGGATCGGATCGTCGAGCGCCAGCACATTGAACCAGAAGCGGTTCACCCCCGGTGGCAGAATCGGCAGCATCGCAAAACATATCGCCTGCCGGTGGACCATGGGCCGCTTACGGTTGCGGGTCGCGGCGGTGAACAGGATGCCGAAGGCGATCACCGCCAGCATCCCGAGATAGAGCCCGTCCGTCCCCGGGTCGCGCCCCGCGTCCATCCCCGCGCGCGAGGCGACCAGCTGGATCGTCAACCCGATGAGCAGGATCGCCATGGCATGAGCAATGCCCCATAGGCCGAGCGAGCGGTGCAGCTTCAAATTGCCCGCGCATACAAGGCTCGTCTGCGCCAGAAGCAGCAGCATCCACGCGACGAACACCAGCCCGTGCAGATGAACGACCGGCGGCGCAGGCGGGAAGCGGCCTTGCAGTGCTGGCAGTGCGGAATGCAGCCCGAACCCGCCGAAGACGAAGAAGCACATCGCCAGCACCAGCCAGAAGTGGAAGCTGGGCCGGAACCGGCTCTGCCGTCCCGGCGCGACGCTGCTGCCCGCCTCTTGCGCACCTGATGCCATGGCCGACCTCTCCCCTGATCCAAGCCTGCCCAATGTCTAGCGCAGCGGCGAACGAAATCCAGCCTCGCAGGCCCCACGCGGCAAAAATCGCCGCAACCTCTCATACAAATCGTATATGATCGAGTTTCTCGATCAAGCAAATCGCAACAACCCGCTTCTCTGGCGGCAATCCATCGCTATCTGGGCTGCACGAGTTCAACACCAGCAGTCTAAACAGGAGAAGACACTTGGGTATCATCGGAAGCACCATCAAACCGTTCAAGGCCACCGCTTTCCAGGCCGGCAAGGATTTCTTCGACGTCACCGAAGCCGACATCGCGGGCAAGTGGGCGGTGTTCTTCTTCTACCCGGCCGACTTCACCTTCGTCTGCCCGACCGAGCTGGAAGACCTCGGCGCCAAGTATGACGAACTGCAGTCGATGGGCGTGGAAGTGTTCGGCGTTTCGACCGACACGCACTTCAGCCACAAGGCCTGGCACGACACCTCGGAGAAGATCGGCAAGCTGAAGTATGCCTTCCTTGGCGACCAGCTGCACACGCTGAGCAAGAACTTCGGCGTCCTGCGTGAGGAAATGGGCCTGGCCGACCGTGCGACCTTCGTGGTCGACCCCGATGGCGTGATCCAGATCATGGAAATCACCTGCGAGGGTGTGGGCCGCAACGCCACCGAGCTGACCCGCAAGATCAAGGCCGCGCAGTACGTCCGCAACAACCCCGGTCAGGTCTGCCCGGCGGCATGGGAAGAGGGTTCGGATACCCTGGCCCCGTCGCTCGACCTCGTCGGCAAGATTTAAGCAATCGACATTATCGGGCGGTCGGCTAGAGCCGACCACCCAATGCGGCGCAGGCGGGCGCAAGGCCCGCCGCGCACATCCCGGCCCCCTTGGGGCTCGGGTCGCACGAAGGCCCGGGGCTGCCCCCCTACCCCTCGCCCCGGGCCTTCAACGCGTTTTCCCCCATTCCCATCGCCCCGCTCTGAAGGAGATCAGGCATGCTTGACGCCACCATGACCCAGCAGCTCGGCACCTATCTTGCCAATCTGCGCGAACCGATCGAACTGGTCGCCTCGCTCGGCGATGACCCGAAGTCGGCGCAAACACGCGAACTGCTCGAAGAGATTGCCGCGCTGCACGATATGGTCAGCGCAAGCTTCGACGGCGACGACGCCCGCAAGCCCAGCTTCATCATCCGCCGCTCGTCCGACGCCTCCAAGTGGGTCCGCTTTGCCGGGCTACCGATGGGCCACGAGTTCACCTCGCTGGTGCTCGCACTGCTGTGGGCCGGCGGCCACCCGCCCAAGGTTGAGGACGAGGTACTCGAGCAGATCGCCGAGCTTGAGGGCGAACACGATTTCGAGATGTATTTCTCGCTCTCGTGCCACAACTGCCCCGACGTGGTGCAGGCGCTGACGCTGATGGCGCTCTACAACCCGAAGATCACCGCCACGCTGATCGAAGGCGGCGCGTTTCAGGACGAGGTCGACGAGCGCGGCGTGATGGCCGTGCCTGCCACCTTCCTCAATGGCGAGATGTTCGCCAGCGGCAAGATGAGCGTCGAGGAAATCCTCGCCAAGCTCGACAGCGGTGCCAACGACCGCGCAGCGGCCAAGATCGCTGACAAGGCACCGTTCGAGGTGCTGGTGGTCGGTGGCGGCCCTGCTGGCGCAGCGGCCTCAGTTTACACCGCACGCAAGGGCTTCAGCACGGGCATCGCGGCCGAACGCTTCGGCGGACAGGTGCTCGACACGATGGGGATCGAGAACTTCATCTCGGTGCCCTACACCGAAGGGCCCAAGCTCGCCCGCCAGCTCGAAGCGCACGTTGCAGAGTACGATATCGACGTGATGAACCTGCAAAAGGCGGTGAAGCTGGTCCCGGCCTCGCAAACCGGCGGCTATCACACCATCGAGCTGGAAAACGGCGCCGAGCTGAAGGCGCGCACGCTGATCCTCTCGACCGGTGCGCGCTGGCGCAACCTCGGCGTGCCGGGCGAGTTCGAATACCGCAACCGCGGCGTGGCCTATTGCCCGCACTGCGACGGCCCGCTGTTCAAGGGCAAGCGTGTGGCGGTGATCGGCGGCGGCAACTCGGGCGTCGAGGCGGCGATCGACCTTGCGGGTATTGTCGGCCATGTCACGCTGGTAGAATTCGACACCAAGCTGCGTGCCGACCAGGTGCTGCAGGACAAGCTGCGCTCGATGACAAACGTCGACATCCTCGTGAACGCCCAGACCACCGAGGTGACGGGCGACGGCGAGCGGGTCGACGGCCTCGTCTACAAGGATCGCGAGAGCGGCGAGGAGCACAAGGTCGAGCTTGAAGGCGTGTTCGTACAGATCGGCCTCGTGCCTAACACCGAGTGGCTGAAGGACTCAGGCATTGCCCTGAGCAAGTTCGGCGAGATCGAGATCGACGGGCATGCCGCCACCAACCTGCCTGGCATCTTCGCGGCGGGCGACTGCACCACGGTCCCCTACAAGCAGATCGTCATTGCCATGGGCGAAGGCAGCAAGGCGGCGCTCTCCGCGTTCGACTTCCTGATCCGCAACGCGAACCCGGAAGAGATCGCGCAGGCCGCCTGACGCTGACCTTGGCGGCCCTAACATGAACCCGCGCCTGTCACTCGACTGGCGCGGGTTTTTCGTTTGAGGCCGAGATCGCTTTTTGAAGTCTAATGACATTGTCCTGATCGACCTTACTCCCCTCCCCTCGGGGAGGGGTCGGGGGGTGGGGGCTCGACGCTGGTGTGGAACCCCCATCCCAACCCTTCCCCACAGGGAAGGGCTATGCGCCCCGCATGCCATGTCATCCCGATTCAATCGACAAATCCGATCACTAAAGCCCAATCAATCGGTTGGACCAATGAGACATCTTTGCGCATTCTCTTGTCATGAGGCGGCTCGTTCCATGAGTCGCAACAGGAGATTTTGACATGGATGCTGAGACCGGTTCGCTGGGTGGTTGCCCGATGCACAATGGAGGAATGCGCAGCCTGCTGGGCCGCACCAACAAGGACTGGTGGCCCGATGCGCTCGACCTCGAAATCCTCACGCAAGATGGCAAGTCGCCCGACCCGATGGGTGCCGACTTCGACTATTGCGAGGCCTTCAACGCGCTCGACTACAACGCGCTTAAGAACGATCTCAAGGCGCTGATGACCGACAGCCAGGACTGGTGGCCCGCCGACTATGGCCACTATGGCCCGTTCTTCATCCGCATGGCCTGGCATGCTGCGGGCACCTATCGCACCGGCGACGGTCGCGGCGGTTCCTCCAGCGGCCAGCAGCGCTTCGCCCCGCTCAACTCGTGGCCCGATAACGGCAACCTCGACAAGGCGCGCCGCCTGCTGTGGCCGATCAAGAAGAAGTACGGCAAGCACATCAGCTGGGCCGACCTGTTCATCCTCACCGGCAATATGGCCATCGAGAGCATGGGCGGCCCGGTGTTCGGCTATGGCGGCGGTCGCAAGGACGTGTTCGAGCCCGAGCATGTCTATTGGGGCAGCGAGGAGAAGTGGGTCGATCAGGGTGCAGAAACGCGCATCGTGCCCGATGAGGGCAAGGCGCTCGAAAACCCGCTCGCCGCGATCCAGATGGGCCTGATTTACGTCAATCCCGAAGGCCCCGGCGGCAATCCCGATCCGCTGCAATCGGCGCGCGACATGCGCGAGACCTTCGCCCGCATGGCGATGAACGACGAGGAAACCGTTGCCCTCACCGCAGGCGGCCACGCTTTCGGCAAGACCCACGGCATGGTGCCGCCCGATCAGCTTTCAGGCGCACCAGAAGGCGGTGCGCTCGAAATGCAAGGCTTCGGCTGGAGCACCAGCGCCGAGGATATTGCCAAGGGTCATATCACCACCTCGGGCCTCGAAGGCGCCTGGTCGAACAACCCCACCAAGTGGGGCGGAGACTACTTCCGCCTATTGTTCAAATATGACTACGAGCTGGTGACGAGCCCAGCCGGAGCCAAGCAGTGGCAGCCGATCGGCCAGTCGGAAGAGGACATGGCGCCCGATGCGCGCGATCCTTCGAAGAAGGTACCGACGATGATGACCACGGCCGACATGGCGCTGAAGATGGACCCGGACTATCGCAAGATTTCCGAACGCTTCCGCGACGATCAGGCCGCGCTCGACGACGCTTTCGCCCGCGCCTGGTTCAAGCTGACCCACCGCGACATGGGGCCCAAGGTCCGCTACCTCGGGCCGGACGTGCCCGCAGAAGACCTGCTCTGGCAGGACCCGGTCCCCGCCGGAACGCCCGCCAGCGAGGCCGATGTTGCCGAGTTCAAGGAGAAGGTGCTCGGCTCGGGACTCTCGGTGAGCGAACTGGTCAAGGCGGCCTGGGCCTCGGCTTCGACGTTCCGCCAGTCAGACAACCGCGGCGGTGCCAATGGCGCGCATGTCCGCCTTGCTCCGCAGAAGGACTGGGCGGTGAACGAGCCGGAAGAGCTGGCCAAGGTCCTTGCCAAGCTCGACGAACTCCGCGGCAGCCTGTCGATGGCCGATGCCATCGTGCTGGCAGGCGCAGCGGCGGTCGAGAAGGCGGCTAAGGATGGCGGCCATGCGGTCAGCGTCACGCTCAGCACCGGGCGCGGCGACGCGAGCGAAGAGCAGACCGACGCCGAAAGCTTCGAGCCACTCGAGCCCTTCGCCGACGGCTTCAGGAACTACCTGAAGACCAAGGCCGACGTGAAGACCGAGGACATGCTGATCGACCGCGCACAGCTGCTCGGCCTGTCGGTGCCCGAGATGGCGGTGCTGGTGGCAGGGATGCGCGCGCTGGGTGCGGTCCCCCCTCATCCGACGCATGGCAACAGCGTCGGCGTGCTGACCGAGCGCCCCGGCGTGCTCAGCAACGACTTCTTCGTGAACCTGCTCGACATGGGCACGAAGTGGGAAGTCGTCGATGACAGCGGCGACGAGGAATACGTCGGCAGGGACCGGGCGACCGGTGCGGCAAAGTGGCACGCCACGCGTACCGATCTCGTGTTCGGCTCGAACTCGCAGCTGCGCGCCATTGCCGAGGTCTATGCCGAGGATACCAGTGCCGCGAAGTTCGCCGAGGACTTCGTCAAGGCCTGGACTAAGGTGATGGAAGCCGACCGCTTCGACCTCACCTATGCGAAGTATCACCAATAAGATCGCAACAATGCACCTCGAAGGCCCCCGGCAGCAATGCCGGGGGCTTTTTCGTACCTGCGCACCCGCGATATATTTGCGCCGTGAGGAACGGCTGCGCGCTCCACCCGTAAACTCGTCGAAAGTCATGCGAGAAGGACAGGCCCGATGAGCAGCAAGCTTCCCCCAACCACCACCGATGCCGGCATCCCGGTCGCCAGCGAAGAGCATTCGCTCACCGTCGGGCCGGACGGGCCGATCCTGCTGAACGATCATTACCTGATCGAGCAGATGGCCAACTTCAATCGCGAGCGCATTCCCGAACGGCAACCGCATGCCAAGGGGTCCGGCGCGTTCGGCTATTTCGAAGTGACCGGCGACGTTTCGAAATACACCAAGGCCAGCTTCCTTCAGCCCGGCGCGAAAACGGAAACCGCGATGCGCTTTTCGACCGTCGCCGGCGAACGCGGCAGCCCAGACACATGGCGCGATCCGCGCGGCTTCTCGGTCAAATTCTACACCGGGGATGGCAATTTCGACATGGTCGGCAACAACACGCCGATTTTCTTCATCCGCGACCCGCTCAAGTTCCAGCACTTCATCCGCAGCCAGAAGCGCCGCGCCGACAACGGCCTGCGCGATCATGACATGCAGTGGGATTTCTGGACGCTCAGCCCCGAAAGCGCGCATCAGGTTACCTACCTTATGGGCGATCGCGGCGTGCCCAAGAACTGGCGCGAGATGAATGGCTATTCCAGCCACACCTACATGCTCTTCAATGAGGCGGGCGAGAAGTTCTGGGTCAAGTGGCACTTCCACACCGATGCAGGCGACGGCAACGCGCACCTGACGCAGGACGAGGCCGACAAGATGGCCGGGCAGGACGGCGACTATCACCGCCGCGACCTGTTCGATCATATCGCCAAGGGCGACTATCCTAGCTGGACGCTCAAGTTTCAGATCATGCCGTTCGAGGATGCCAAGACCTACCGCATCAACCCGTTCGATCTGACCAAGACCTGGCCGCATGACGACTATCCGCTGATCGAGGTCGGCAAGCTGGTGCTCGACACCAACCCGGTCGATTGGGATACGCAGATCGAGCAGCTCGCTTTCGAGCCGAACAACATGGTACCGGGCATCGGCCTCAGCCCCGACAAGATGCTGCTGGCGCGCGGTTTCTCCTACGCCGATGCGCACCGGGCGCGGTTGGGCGTCAATTACAAACAGATCCCGGTCAACCAGGCGAAGAATGCCGAGGTGAACAGCTATTCGCGCGCGGGCAAAGGCCGCACGGTGAATGCGGTGGACCCGGTCTATGCGCCCAATTCCTATGGTGGCGCACACGCCCAGCAAGAACGCGAGCTGGAGGCAAGCTGGCACAGCGATGGCGACATGGTCCGCGCGGCCTACACGTTGCGCGAGGACGATGATGACTGGAGCCAGGCCGGCGCGCTGGTACGCGACGTGATGGACGATCCAGAGCGCGACCGCTTCGTCGACAATGTGGCCGGACACCTGGCCGATGGCGTCAGCGAGGCGGTGCTGCTGCGCGCGTTCGACTACTGGAAAAATGTCGATGCCAAGATCGGCGAGCGGATCGAGAAGAAGGTGCGCGACATGCTCGGCGGAGAATCGAAGGCGCCCGGCATGGCCAGCGCCGAAAGCATCGATGGCTATCAGGGCATTCCCGCATCAGCCGACATTGCCCGCATCGATGAAGGCAGCCGCAAGGTCTAAGCCGGCCTAGCGCTGCCGCCGCAGCACCAGATAGAGCGCGCCCTCGCCTCCGTGGCGACGGTGCGCGTTTCTCACGGCGGCGATTTCACCCGCGTGCGGACCCGCGGCGAGCCAGTCGAGGATCTTGGCACGGATCGCCCCGCGCCTCTCGCCCCGGTCGGCAGAGGCAGCGGGGCGCGGCTTGCCAGTGATGAGCAGCACCATGCGCGCGCCCATCGCCTTGGCCTGCGCCAACCCCGTATCAAGCCGCGCGTGCGCCTGTTCGAGCGTGTGGCCATGCAGGTCGAGCGTGAAATCGGGCGCGATCGCGGCGCGGGCGAGGCGGCGCTCCCAGTGCGAATCGAGGCCGGGTGCAGGTGGAGGCGGAGCTGACACTGCCTTGGGCGGCGCAGCGGGGGGCACGCGGCCCTTGGCCTTCCTGACCGGCGCCTTGGCCGGTTCGGGCATCGGCACGACAGGCTTCGGCGCCACCTTGCGGACCGGATGGAGCGGGGTCACGCTGGCGGCCAGCCGGTCCCACAGCGCCGCCTCTTCGGGCGAGAGGCCGCGTGGGTGGCGGCTCATCGCGGCAGCCGGTCGGCGGCGGCCTTGGGCAGGAGGATCAGCGCCTCGCCCCGCGCGCTCATCCCGCCGGCGATGCTGCGCGCCTGCTCGCCCGCACCCCAGAAGGTGTCGAAGCGGTTGGCGCCCTTGATCGCGCCGCCCGTATCCTGCGCTACCCACAGGCCGTTGGCCACATCACGGTCCGTCTCGAGCAGCACCGGCGCGCCATAGGGTACGAACTTCGGATCGACCGCCACCGAGCTATGCCCACGCACCGGCACCCCCAGCGAACCGAGCGGGCCATCGCCCTCCAGCACACGGAAGAACACCCAGCTGCGGTTCTCACGCATCAGCGCCGCGCCAGCCTGCGGGTTCTCACGGATATATTGCATGATGCCCTGCATCGAGCCCGAATACTGCCCCGGACCGCTCCCCAGCAGCCCGCGTGCGCGCATCAAGCCGCCGATGCCGGTGTAGGCATGGCCGTTCTGCCCAGCATAGCCGATGCGGATGATCTCGCCCTCAGGCGTACGCAACCGGCCCGAGCCCTGAATCTGGAGGAAGAACAGTTCGACCGGGTCCGCTGCCCACCCGATCTCCAGCCCGCGCCCGGCAAGCGCCCCCCGCTCGATCTCGGCACGGTCATAGTAGGGAACGCATGAGCCGGTCGCGGTGCGGCGTGACAGCGGCGGATTGCCCACCCGGTCGGCGTCAAGCGTGCCATCGCGCCAGCAGCGCACCAGATCGTCGGGGACGCCATAGACCGGCGCATCATAGCCGGGGCGGCGGGTGCGGCTGCCGCGAATCTCGGGCTCGAAATAGCCGGTGGCATAGGCCTTGCCATCGCCCACCCGCACGGGCCGGAAGTAGCGCCCGAAAAAGGCGGTCGCCTGGTCGCGCGGCCAGGTGGTTACGGCGGCACACGGCGCTTCCCAGTCGCTGGTCCGGGTCAGGCCCGAAGCGTCCTCGCGGCGAAGCGCGAAGTTGCAAGAGGCTGAGAAGCTGGCAAGCGCTGCGGCCGCATCCTCGGGATCGACCCGGACGGAAGCAGGCAGCGTGGCGCGCATAGCCCCAAGCGCTGCCGCATTTGCAGCTGCGGCAACGGGCCCGCCAGGGCGCGACGGCAGCGCCGAGCAGCTCGCCAAAGCGGCAGACAGGCCAAGAGCAAAGAGGAAGCGGGGCGCGAGGGACACGCCCAGCCGATTATCAGCCGACGTCGGTTTCGTCGAGCAGCCAGTCAGGCCCGGCGGCATTCACATTGCGGCTGAAGGTCCAGACATCGCGGCTTTCCACCGCATCGTCGAGCGAGCCGGCAATCATCGTGCCATCCTTATCGCGCGTGACCGAAGCGATATCGGACACGAACCGCACCGAGATGCGCGCGGTGCGGCCATCGAGCATGGCCGAGTGGATCGTTGAATCCTCGATCCGGATCAGCCGGTTTTCGAGCATCTGGCCCGATTCCTCGCGCTCGGTGATGGCGGCATCGAAACTGGCGTAGACATCGTCGTCGCACAGCTGACGCAGCTCTTCACGGTCGCCCCGCCAGAAAGCTTCGAGCACCATCCTGTAAGCGCCGCGCGCGCCTTCGAGGAAGGGAATGAGCTGGAACGAGCGGTCCGCCGCAGCGATATCTCGCAGGCCGTTCTCGATCGCGGGCGCAAAGCCGCCGGTGAGGTTTTCCGCCCGCGGCGCCTCTGCCTGCGCAGCCGACGGAGCCGGCTGCGGTGCAGCATCTTCAGGCCTTTCGAACCGGTTGGCCACCATTTCCTCCTCGTGCTCGGCCCGGCGACCAAGCACCGAATAGAGCCGCATGCCGAGGAAGGCGGCGATCATGGCGAGGATGATGATTTCAGGTATCACACAATTTGTCCCGCAGCGGTGCAGGCGACATCGGCGCCTGCCGTCTTAGTAATTGGCTATTGTGTAGCAGATAGGCACCAATATCAAATGAACAACCGCAAAGCAGGACCAATTCGGCCCATTGCCCGCGCATTTCGACAGCGCCTGCGCCGGATCCGTTGCGGCGCGCCCCCAGTGCTGCTAGTCGCTCGCGCCAGATCAACCGGGCCTATCCCCTGCTGCGTGATTGGCAGGGCCAGCCCCCGCAGCAAACTTGAGAGACCCGAACATGGCCGATGAAGGCAACGTCCTGTCCAATCTTGGTTCCGCCCCCAATGGCGCCGATAACCAGCCGGTCGCTGGCGTGATTTCGCAGTATGTGAAGGATCTCTCGGTTGAGAACCCGAAGGCTCCGGATAGCTTCAACTGGCGCGGCCAGCCGGAAATGGACGTGCAGTTCAACATCGGCGCGAACAAGGTCAGCGACGAGGTTACCGAGGTCGAACTCAAGATCACCGCCACCAGCAAGACCAGCGAAGGCGTCGCCTATATCGTCGAGCTGAGCTATTGCGGCCTGATCGGCATGCGTAACATGCCCGACGAGCAGATCCACGCCTTCACCTACGCCGAAGCGCCGCGCCTGCTGTTCCCCTTCGCCCGCCGGGTGATCGCCGACGCTGTGCGCGATGCGGGCTTTGCCCCGCTCCTGCTCGACCCGATCGACTTCAACGGGCTGTATCTCCAGCAGCTCGCCCAGCGCCGCACCGAGGAAGGTGCTGCGGCTCCGGCTGCCGACCAAACAAGCGGCGAGGCCTGATCCTCCCCGCCAGCAAGGCACCAGGGCCATGAGCCTGCTCAAGAACGTCGGCACGATCGGATCGCTGACCTTGGTCAGCCGGATCGCCGGCATGGCGCGCGAGATGATCTTCTCACGCGTCCTGGGCGCAAACGAGGTGACGGACGCCTGGTTTCAGGCGTTCATCATCCCCAACGTGTTCCGCCGCCTGTTCGCCGAGGGCGCTTTCTCCGCCGCCTTCGTGCCGATGTTCTCGAAGAAGCTTCACGCCGATAGCGAAGAGGGCGGCGGGCTCGATGCCGCGCGCAAGTTCTCGAACGAGGTGCTGTCGATCTTCGTACCCGCGCTGCTGGCGCTGACCGCGATTTTCGAAGTCATCATGCCGGGGGTGATCTGGCTTCTCTCGGACAAGCCGATCGACGCAGACGAGTTCGCCTACTCGGTCGACTTCGCGCGGATCATGTTCCCCTATATCCTGCTGATCAGCCTCGTGACGCTGCTTACAGGCATGCTCAATTCGGTCAGCAAGTTCATGCCCGGCGCGAGCTTTCCGATCATCCTCAACATCGTGCTGATCGCGGCGCTACTGGGGGCCGATGCGCTGGTGGAAACAGGCGCGCCGGTGGAGGAACTGGGCTATATCATTGCCTGCGCCGTGCCGGTGGCAGGCCTGTTGCAGCTCGCGTGGCTGGTCTACTGGGCACGCAAGTCGAAATTCCGCATGCGGCTCGCCCGCCCGCGCCTCACCCCCGAGGTCAAGCGGCTGGCGATCATCGCCCTGCCCGCTGCGATTGGTGGCGGTGCCTATCAGATCAACACCCTGATCCAGCTCTATTTCCTTAACCAGCTCGAAGGCAGCGCGGTTAGCTGGATGAACTATGCCGACCGCCTCAACCAGCTTCCGCTCGGCATTATCGGCATTGCGCTGTCCACCGCGATCCTGCCCACGCTCTCGCGCTTTATCGGGGCAGACAACCGCGAGGGCGCTGCCCGCGTGCAGTCCGACGCCATCGAGATCGGTCTCCTGCTGACCCTGCCTGCTACCGTGGCGTTGGGCGTGTGCGGGGTGCCGTTCATCACGATGATCTTCGAGGGCGGACGCTTCGCCATGGCGGACGCTGCGGCCACCGGCGGCGTGCTCTCGATGCTGGTGCTTGGCCTGCCCGCCTATGTCCTGGTGAAGGTGCTGGTCCCCAATTTCTACGCCCGCTCCGACACCCGCACGCCCGTCTATGCGGCCTTTTTCAGCCTTGCGATATTCGTCGCCTTCAACCTTGCCTTCCTGCATCGGCTGGGCGTCGAGGGCGTCGCGCTGGCAAGCGCGATCGGGGCCTGGGTCAACCTTGCCTACCTCTACACCGTACTGGTGAAGCGCGACTACTATCGCGGCAGTTGGACGCTGCTCGGTCGCATCCTGCGGCAGTTGCTGGCCGCCGGAGCAATGGGCGCAGCGCTGTTCTGGGCGCAAGACTTGCTGACGAGCTACTACTCCGCCGGACTGTTCGCCCGCCTGTTCGCGCTGGCGGTGCTCGTTGCCTGTGCGGCTCTGGTCTATTTCGGCGTGGCCTTTCTGGTCGGCGCCATCGACCGCGCGCGGATCGCGCAGATGCTCGGCAAGCGCGCCGAAACCTGAGACTTTCCTGACGAACGAATCCTGCTATGCCGCACCCGATGGAAACAAACCTTCAGACCTGCATCACGGCCCGCATCGGCCGGGGAGCCTGGGCCTGGCGAGGCTGCAGCTTCGCGCGCGCCGCGCGCTGATCCTGCCCGCTCGGCAGCATAAGGCCGAGCCATCTTCCTGCCAGTTTCCCAATTCGAAAGACCTGACCTCATGCGCATCGTATCCGGTATCCAGCCCACCGGCTCACTTCACCTTGGCAACTATCTCGGCGCCATCCGCAACTGGGTGCGGATGCAGGACGACCTCGCCGCAACTGACGGCGAGAACGGCCAGTGCCTGTTCTTCCTCGCCGACCTGCACGCCATCTCGATGCCGCACGAACCGGCCGCGCTCCACGCAGCCACGCTGGAGATGACCGCCGTGCTGACCGCCTGCGGGATCGATTCGTCGCGCTCGATACTGTTCAATCAGGCGCAGGTGCCCGCCCATGCCGAGCTGCAATGGCTGTTGAACGGCACGGCCCGGATGGGCTGGCTGAACCGCATGACGCAGTGGAAGGACAAGGCAGGCAAGAACCGCGAAGGCGCCAGCGCCGCGCTGTTCACCTACCCTGTGCTGCAAGCGGCCGACGTGCTGCTCTATCAGGCCACCCACGTGCCTGTGGGCGACGACCAGCGCCAGCACCTCGAACTGGCGCGCGACATTGCGCAGAAATTCAACAACGACTTTGCCCCAAAGAACGAGAATGGCGAGGAAGCGCCGGTCTTCACCCTCCCCGAGGCGATCACCCCGCCCGCCGCCGCGCGCATCATGAGCCTGCGCGATGGTTCGAAAAAGATGAGCAAGTCCGATCCTTCGGAAATGAGCCGGATCGAGCTGGCCGACGATGCCGACACCATGGCGCAGAAGATCAAGAAGGCGAAGACCGACCCCGAACCGCTGCCCAGCGAGGTGGCCGGGCTAGAGGACCGTCCCGAAGCGCTTAATCTGGTCACGATCTACTCCGCTCTTGCCGACACCACGCACGAGGCGGTGCTGAGCCAGTTCGGCGGACAGGGCTTCGGCGCGTTCAAGCCCGCGCTGGCGGAGCTGCTGGTCGAAAGTCTTGCGCCGGTGCGCGACAGGTTCGTCGAGCTGCGGCAGGACCGCGAAATGCTCGACGCGATCCTCGCACGCGGCGCGGCACAGGCGCGCGAGCTGGGCATCCCCACGCTCGATGCGGCCTACAAGGCGCTGGGTCTCGTGCGCGGCTGACCATCTGGCATGAACGGGCGGCCCCTACCCATGCCGCCCGTTCATTCAAGGCTCATTCAGCCCATCCTTGCCAGATACCGGTCTATCGTAGAGAAAAGGTCTGCCCGCCGGCTTCGATGCCGCGCAGAATGCAGGCCGGAGTGAGAGACCCATGGCAAATACAACCCTTCGTCGCTTCGTGAAGCTCGCCGCCGCGCCGCTGCTTCTGGCCGGGCTTTCTGCCTGTGCAACTTCTTTCAATGCCGACGTAAGTCGCTTCGAAAGCCGCCTGCCCGCCCCGCAGGGTCAGACCTTCGCGGTCGTCGCCGACGATCCGGAACTGGCCGGCGGTCTCGAGTTCGCGCTCTATGCCGACTATGTCGAGGCCGAGATGGCCGAGTTGGGCTATACTCAGGCCTCCAGCCCAGAGGATGCCACCTTACTGGTGCGCTTCGACTATGGCGTCGATCAGGGGCGCGAACGTGTGCGCTCGAGCGGCTTTTACCGCGACCCGTTCTATGACAGCTGGTACGGCTATTCGCGCCCCGTGGTCTATCGCGGCTATGATGGCCGCCCGCGCGTCGCCTATCTGCCGAGCCGCGCCTGGGGCTATGGCTGGCACGATCCGTTCTTCGGCGGCCCCAGCTATCGCGGGGTGGACAGCTACACCGTCTATACCAGCGGTATCGAGCTGAAGATCGACGACGCAAAGAGCGGCGAGCGCCTGTTCGAAGGCAATGCCGAGGCGGCATCGACCTCCAACCGCCTGCAGTATCTGGTTCCCAACCTGGTCGAAGCCATGTTCACCGACTTCCCCGGCAACTCGGGCGAGACGGTGCGTATTTCGATCAAGCCCGAGGACCAGCCGGTCAAGCGCGACTAGGCTTGGGGCTTTCCCTCGCAAGCATAATCCGGCAAGCAGCTCGGAACGAATGCTCACGGGGGAAAATCGTATGAGAACCTGGCTGCTGGCTGCCACCTGCCTGTCACTTGCCGCCTGCGGCAGCGAACCTGTCGAGGAAGAGATGACTGAAGAAGCGATGCCGTCGCAATGGCCCGGCCTTCCTGCCGACAAGGCTGCGCAGATTGCTGCCATTGGCCCCGTGATCGATCCTCCGGCCAGCATCGCGGTGGTGCAGGGGATGGTCGAGGCCCCGCCCTATGACGATGTGACGATCACGAGCGATGTGGCCTATGGCGAAGACACGGCCCAGCGGCTCGACATCTATACCGAGAACGCTGCCGACGAGACGACGGCGCGTCCGGTGCTGGTGTTCGTCCACGGCGGCGGCTTCGTCGGCGGGAGCAAGGCAGGCGACGGCTTCTACCCGCAGAACGTCACCGCCTTCGCCGCGCGCAATGGCATGGTCGGTGTGAACATGGAGTATCGCTTCGCCCCGGTTGCCCAATGGCCCGCCGGACGTGACGATCTGGCTGCCGTGGTCCAATGGGTGCGCGACAACATCGCCGACTATGGCGGCGACCCCGATCAGGTGGTTCTGTTCGGCCATTCGGCGGGCGCGAGCCACGTGGCCGACTATGTCCAGCACGCCGACCTGCACGGCCCAGAGTTCTCGAGCGTGAAAGGCGCGCTGCTGCTCTCCCCCTATTACACCGCCACCGAAGGCGAAGATCACGTCTATTATGGTAGCGACACTGCCGCGCATACGGCCGACGCCGCCGTCACAAGGCTTGGCGCAGTGCAGGTGCCGCTGATGCTCGCCTATGCCGAGCACGACCCCGAGCAGTTCACGAGCTTCGCCAAGGCCGTGGAAGCGCAGCTGTGCACCGAGGGTGCGAGCGGCAATTGCCCCACCATGCTGCTCTTGAAAGGCCACAACCATATCACCGAAGGCGCGACAATTGGCTCTACCGACCAGAGCCTGTCAGGGCCGTTTATGGAGTGGGTGCGCGGGCTTTAGGGGCCGGAGCACTCGCCCGTTCGTCCTGAGGAGGGCGCGAAGCCGCAGGCTGGGTGCCCGCCTCGAAGGACAGGCGATACCAACGCCGCTAGCGCAAAGGCGCGTAATCGCGGCTCGGTGCGGAGGTCCGCTGTTCGGAGACGCCGGTCGACCCGAAGCCGCCCTCGCCGCGCGCGGTTTCGTCAAGCTCTTCCACCTCGTCCCACTGCGCCAGCGTGACCGGCGCGAGCACCAGTTGCGCAATGCGGTCGCCGCGCTGGATGGCAAAGTTGTCCTCGCTCAGGTTCACGAGGATCACCTTCACCTCGCCGCGATAGTCGCTGTCGATGGTGCCGGGCGTGTTGGGGACCATGATCCCGTGCTTCAGCGCCAGCCCCGAACGCGGGCGAACCTGGATTTCAAACCCTTCGGGAATGGCCATGGCAAAGCCGCTTGCCACCGCGTGACGCATACCCGGCCGCAGAATGACGTTTTCGGCCGCAAGCACGTCCATCCCGGCAGCGCCCGCCGTGGCATAGCGCGGCAAGTCCAGCCCGTGCCCATGCGGCAGGCGGCGGATACGGACGGGAACAGTCTCAGACATTAGCGGTCAGCTTCTCGGCAATCTTGGCAACGAGGCGGGTGGCGACGTCCTGCTTGCTCATCGGTTTCCATTCTTCGGCCTTGCCTTCGAGAATGAGATGAACCTGATTGTCTTCGCCGCCCATGACATCGCCTGATACATCATTGGCTACGATCCAGTCGACTCCTTTGCTCTTGCGCTTCTTGCGCGCGCTCTCGATCACGTTCTCGGTCTCGGCGGCAAAGCCGATCAGGAGGTCGGGCCGCTGCGGGCTGGCGGCGATCGTTGCAAGGATATCGGGGTTCTCGGTGAGGATCAGCGCGGGTGGAGCCGAAGACCGCTTCTTGAGCTTCTCCTCGCGATAATCGCGCGGGCGCCAGTCGGCCACCGCAGCCACCATCACCGCCGCATCGGCAGGCAGCGCAGCCTTGACCGCCTTGGCCATGTCCTCCGCGCTTTCCACATCGATCCGGTCGACCCCGAGCGGGGTGCGAAGGTTTACCGGGCCTGACACCAGCGTCACCCGCGCGCCCGCAGCGGCGGCAGCGGCGGCGATGGCATAGCCCTGCTTGCCCGAGCTGCGGTTGGCGAGATAGCGCACCGGGTCGATTGGCTCGTGCGTCGGCCCGGCGGTGATGAGTACGTGCTTGCCATAGAGCGGTCGGTGCTCGACCGGCTCCTCGAAACCGGGTTGCCCGGCGAGCGGGTCGAACCTGTCCAGCGCGTCGTCAAACGCCAGCTCGCTCGGCGCGTCGAGCGCATTGGCAAGCGGATAATCGAGTGGGCGCGTGGGCGCTGCCGCATCTTCGCCCTCGAAGGGCTGCGGCGCGCTCTGGCGGGCGTTCACCTCGTGGTTGATCGCCTCGCGGTCGGTCGGCGGGGCGGCCTTGGCAATGCCTTTCTTCGCGAGCAGCGATCCGGAATCCGAATAGTCAGGTTCGGGCAAGTCCGGGCCATCGGAGGGTTCAGCTTCGAAGCCATCGTCCTCGTCCGGCTCCTGCCCCTCATCGCCGCCCCGGAACGAGCGCGGGATGATCGAGGCGAGCAGGCCCGACAGCCCGCCCGGATGATCGACCCCGAGGTTGCCGTCCTCGTCCTCATAGTCGATCCCGACCACGCTCGGATCCAGGCCAAGCATGTCGGCAATTTCGAGCCAGACCATCTCGGGATCGGGCAAACGCCCCGGCCCGAATTCGCCGCAGGCCATCTCGCCAAGCTCGGGTTGCATCACTCGGAGCCCGCTTTCGCGCAGGGTGAACACGTTGCGTTCGGTCGCCTCGTTAAGCCACATCTGCACGTTCATCGCGGGCACGGCCAGTACCGGCTTGTTGGTGGCGAGGATCAGCGTTGTAGCCAGATCGTCGGCGATTCCGTGGGCCATCTTGGCAAGCAGGTTCGCCGTCGCCGGACAGACCACCACGAGGTCGGCCTCGCGGGTCAGCTGGATATGGCCGATTTCGGCCTCGTTCTTCAGATCCCACAAGGTGGTGTGGACCTGATTGCCCGACAGCGCAGCCAGCGCCATCGGGGTGACGAACTTGGCGCCGCTGTCAGTCAGCACGCAGGTGACATCGCCCCCGCCCTTGCGGATCAGGCGCACAAGTTCGCACGACTTGTAAGCGGCAATTCCGCCGCCGATCACCAGCAGGATACGTGGCTCTGCCATTACCTGTTCGTGGCCCTCCTGGCCAAATCACTGCATTTCAAAGACTAGTCATGCGACCAGCATTTTTCCAGCCATGCCCGACTATGGTTAAATATGCCCTTCCCTGCGGCTGGAAACCTTGCCGCGCGCTGCGGCCACCAGATCGGCCACAGCACGCGGCGCAAAGGCAAAACCTGCCGCATAGAGAGGCAGGACGATCAGAATCCAGTAGTAGTTCTCGGCTCGCGCGAACAGCGCCATCATCAGGAAGAATCCTGCAAAAGCGAGGCAAGCAAAGCCTGCCCGCTTGCCCCCGAGCGAGGCCCATCCGACCAGCGGCAAAACCGCGAGTGGGGCGGCAAGCCAAGTCGGCAGCGTGAGCAGCGGGGTCATCCGCACCATCCCCATGAGCGGAAGCGCCGGGCCGGCCATGGCCTTCCAGCCCGGAGAGGCGAGACCTCCGTCCGCCACCGCAGCCGCCACGCCCAGCGAATGCAGCCACAGTCCAAGCCCGAACAGCCCAACAATGCCAGCCACCCAACCCGCCTCGCGCCAGCGCCCCGCCACCAAGGCGAGCGCAAGCCAGAGGAGCACAAAAGGCAAGGCAAGCTCGCGCACTGCCAGCGCCATCGCCGCGAATATCAGAGAGGGCCAGAAGTTGGTCGTTCGATAGGAGAGCAACGCCAGCGTCAGCAGGATTCCGGCAACCGATTCGTGCGACAGCGGCCCTTGCCGCGCGAACAGGCTCGCGCCGCCCAGCAGCAGCGCAAAGGCCCCCACCACCCGCTCGGCAAGCCCGGTGCGATCCTGCGTCAGCGGCAGGAACAGCCCGATAGACACCACCAGCATGGCGACCAGGACATGGCCAAGCCTCTCCAGGCCGAGCCAGCTTTGAGCATAGGCCAGGGTCGGCAGGCGCACGGTCACAAAGGGCTTTACCGGATAGCGGTTGGCACGCTGCTCGGTGACGGCGGCCTCGTAGTAGTTCTCGCCCGCATCGACACGCTTGTAAATCCGGCGATAGAGTTCGTAGTCGCCGATGCCCTTCTTGCCGTTGTTTTCAGCCTTGGTGACCTGCGCCTTCACCTCACCGCTACGCATCTGCGGCACGGCCACGGTGCTCCAGGCCAAGGTCCCAACCAGCGCGAGGAGCGCGGCCAGAGCCCCCAGCCGCGGCAGGTGCCGCAATGGCCGATCAAGCGCGCACCAGCGGGCCAGCCAGTCAGCCGCCACGCTCATTGCCCGCGCGCCGACGCCCACAGGCTGGAAAGCGCGCGCGGCACGAAGGCAAGGCCCACGAACCACACGGGCATCACCACCAGCGCCCAGTAGAAATTGTTTTCGCGTCCGAAAGTCATGAAGCCAAGGCCATAGCCGAAACACAGCAGAAAACCGGTCAGGCCAAGGTCGCTGCGCCATCCGGCCCAACCAATCAGCGGAAGCAAGACCAGCGGTGCGGCCAGCCATGATGGGAGCAACTGCAAGGGGCTGGAGGCGACAATGTTGCCGGTCCACCCGCCGAGCCCACGCAAAGCCAGCCAACCGGGCGAAACCGGGTCTGCCGTGCTGGCAAGCGCTCCGACGAGGCTGACATGTGCCGCAAGGCCGATCAGGAACAGGCCGGCCACCAAGCTCCAGGCCACGGCCTCCACCCGTTCGCCGCGCATCAGCGCCATCGTCCCCATCAGGCAGACATAAGGCAAGGCCAGTTCGCGCAAAGCAAGTGCGGCGGCGGCAAAGACCAACGCCCAGCCCCATTGGCCGGGGCGATAGAGGCCCAGGCTGAGCGCCACGAACATCCCGGCCCAAACCTCGTGCAGAGCCAAATAGTGCGGCTTGAACCCGGCCAGCGCGCCAATGGCCAAGAGCAGGAGAATATAGGTACGATATTCGCGCCCGCCCGGCTCGTTCTCCAGCCTGTCCCACCAGGCAATGAACACGGCAACGCCCAGCACGAAGGCTACCGCCATCATCCCCCAAGGCCCGACATGGCCGCTGACCCAAGCCAGCGTGGGCAAGCGCACGGCGACGCCCGGACGCACCGGAAAATCGCGCGCGCGCTGCTCTTCTATCGCGACGACATAGTAATTCTCGCCCTCGCCCACGCGTTCGGCAATGCGATCGTACAACCTGAGATCGGTATCGCGGTCCGCGCTTTCATCGGTCTCGGTCATGAGAGCGGAGGCCACGCTCGCCACCGCATTGCCTGGCACGTCCTCGGGCACCGGCCTTGCGGCCAGCGCCGCCGCGACCAGCAGCAGGGTAAAGCCCAGGAGTACCAGTACCGCCGCGCCGGGGGCCCACTTAGCAAACCGGTCGAACTTCCTCGTTCGCGCGCCTAGCTGAGCCATCCAGCCACACTTCCCGCCCAGACCAGAGCGCCGCCTGCCAGAGCTGCCATCACATAGCCGAGCAAGCCGCGCCCAGGCACGCGCGCGCGCCGCTCCCAGATCAGCTCCACCTCTGGCAAGGGGGGCGGTTCGGGCGCTCCGCCGCGCGGGGGATAGAGCTCCTCCAAGCGCCTGATCAGCGCGGGCACGCGCAGCAGCGTGTCGGTGTCTTCCTTGATGCGGTCGGCAATGGCGCTTTCAGGGCCAAGCTCGTCACGAATCCAGTCGCGCACATAGGGCGCGGCCACGTCCCACATGTTGATCTGCGGATCGAGCTGGGTGGCGATGCCTTCGACCATCACCATGGTCTTTTGGAGCAGCAACAGGTGCGGCTGCGTCTGCATATCGAAATCGCGAGTGATCGCAAAAAGACCATCGAGCATCTGCCCGACGCTCAACTCGCTAACCGGCTTGCCGCGCATCGGCTCGCCCACGGCGCGCAGCGCGGTCGCGAACTCGTCGACCGAGTGATAGCTCGGCACATATTGCGCCTCGAAATGGATCTCGGCCACGCGCTTGTAGTTGCCGGTGGTCAGGCCATAGAGGATCTCGGCCAGCCACTGCCGCGCGCGGCGGTCGATCCGGCCCATGATCCCGAAATCGATTGCGACGATGGTGCCATCGGCGCGCACGAACAGGTTGCCCTGATGCATGTCGGCATGGAAATAGCCCGCGCTGATTGCCTGCGTCAGGAAGGCCAGCACCAGCCGCCGGGCAAGGTCGGGCAGGTCGTGCCCGGCCTCGATCAGCTTGTCGGTCTGCGAAATCTTGATCCCGTCGATCCAGGCAATCGTCAGCACCCGGCCATTGGTGCGGTCCCAGTCTATATCGGGCACTTCATAGCGGTCGATGGCGACCATCGCGTCGGCCAGTTCTGAAGCCGAGGCGGCCTCACGCCGCAGGTCCAGCTCGCGGTTGGTCCAGCGCTTGAAATTGGCGATGGTGAGCCGCGGGCGCAGCCGCTGCGCCTCGCCGCCCATCGCCTCCAGATGCGCTGCGGCCCATTCATAGGTGGCTATGTCGCGCTCGAACTTCTCGCGGATGCCGGGCCGCAGCACCTTGATCGCCACGGTGCGCCCGTCGATGGTGATGCCCTTGTGGACCTGCGCGATAGAGGCAGCCCCCACCGGCACCGGATCGACCTCGGCAAAGATGTCTTCCAGCGGCCGTTCGAAGCCGCGCTCGATCTGTTCGCGGATTTTCTCGAAGGGAACCGGCGGCAGGCTGTCCTGCAGGCTCAAGAGGTTGCGCGCGGCATCCTCGCCGACAAGGTCGGGCCGGGTGGCGAGCGTCTGCCCGAGCTTGATCGCGGCAGGGCCGATGGCCTGAAAGGCCGCGGCATAGTCAGGCTCGCGCGGCTGCACCGTGCCAAAGCGAGCAAGGCGGCACAGTCGCTTGACCGGCGCGGGCGTGTTCGGATCGGCCTCGATCCCGCGCAGCGCACCGTGGCGCGCCAGCGTGCGCCCCCACTTCAGCAGGCGCCAGATATGCGTGGCGGGAGTGGTCAAGAGATCAGACCTTCCACCCCGAATGAATCGCAACCAGCCCGCCGAGGATCGGCTCGACCTTGGTGCGCACGAACCCGGCGTCGCGGATCATCTGCTCGAACTCCGGCATCGGCGGGAAGCGGCGGATCGATTCGATCAGATATCGATAGCTCTCGGCATCGCCTGCGATCATCTGGCCCAGCTGCGGCACCAGCTTGTGCGAATAAAGGTCATAGGCCTCCTTCGCTCCGGGCCAGTTCATGGTCGAGAATTCGAGGCAGAAGAACCGCCCGCCGAACTTGAGCACCCGGTGCGCCTCGCGCAGCGCCTTGTCGATATGCGTCACGTTGCGGATACCGAAAGCGATGGTGTAGGCGTCGAACTGGCGGTTGGTGAAGGTCAGCTCCTCGGCGTTCTGGCGCGACCAGACAAGGCCATCGATCCCGCGTTGCATCGCGCGTTCGATGCCAACATCGAGCATCTCCTGGTTGATGTCGGAGACGATCACGCTCGCGCCCTCGTCGGCCATGCGGAATGCGATGTCGCCGGTGCCGCCCGCCATATCGAGGATCTGCTCGTTCGCCTGCGGTTTCACCCGGCGCACGAACTGGTCCTTCCACAAGCGGTGCAACCCGCCCGACATCGCATCGTTCATGATGTCGTATTTGCTGGCCACGCCGGAGAACACCGCGCCGACGCGCTTGGTCTTCTCGGCGGGATCGACGTCTTCGTAGCCGAAGGATACCTGCTCGCTCATCGTTTGCCCTCTAGCGGCGTAGGGCGCGGTGCGCCACCGGCTTGTTGCTGCCGCAGCGCCCACAGGCCCAGCGCAATACCCAGGCCGATCAGCATGATGCCCACTGCGTGATACCAGTGCAGCACCTCGCCCAGCAACAGCGCCGAAAGCAGCGCGCCGAACACCGGCAGCAAGGTGATCGACTGCCCCGCCCGCGCCGCGCCCAGTTGCCCGGCCGCATAGTTGTAGATGAAGTAGCTCACCAGCGACGGGAACAACGCCACATAGACCAGCGCCAGAGCGGTGCCCGTGCTCCACACGATGCGCAGGCCCGCGCTCCATTCCCACAGCGCCAGCGGGGCATTCGCCAGCACACCAATGGCAAAGGTGACCGCCACGAAGCTGATCGGGGCAACCTCAGGGCGCAACTTCAGGAAGACAGTGTAAAGCGACCAGACCAGCACCGACACGAGCACCAGCGCATCGCCCCTGCCGAGATGCAGCGCCAGTGCGCGCGCCGGATCGCCCTCGAACACGATGAACACCACGCCCATCATGGTTGCCAGTGTTCCGGCGATCTGCACCGTTCCGCTGCGCAAGCGGAAGAACACCCGATCGAGCAGCAGGACCACGCCCGGCACGGCCGCCTGCAACAGTAGCGCATTGGTTGCGGTGGTGAACTGGAGGCCCGAATACAGCAGCGAATTGAAAGCGCCGATGCCGAGCACACCCAGCACCAGCACCGGCATCCAGGCGCGCTTCAATTCGGGCCAATCGCGCCGCAACGGCGTAATGGCAAACGGGGCAAGCAACGCCAGCGCGCCGGTCCAGCGGATGAAGGCCAAGGTCAGCGGAGGGATCTGCCCAGCCACCGCGCGCCCGACAATAGAATTGCCCGCCCAGAAAATCATGACCAGCGCGAGCAGCGCCATCGCGCGATAGTTCGAATTGTTTGTCATCGCAGGCCTGTTAATGGCGCCCGGCAGGCTTGGCGATGACAGAAAGCCTTGCCCGCCCTAAATCAGCGCCATGCCCGAACTGCCCGAAGTCGAAACCACCGTACGCGGCCTTGCCCGCTTCCTCGAAGGCGAGCGAATCGCGCGGGTGCAAGTGAACCGGCCCGACATGCGCTTCGCCTTCCCGCCCGACCTCGTGCAGGTGCTGACCGGAGCGACGATTTCCTCGCTGGGGCGGAGGGCGAAGTATGGCCTGCTCCACACCGACCGCGCCGCCACGCTGATCTTCCACCTCGGCATGAGCGGACGCTGGCGGATCGATCCCGAGAGCGACGAGAAGCACGATCACCTCGTGCTCGAAACGGCGCAGCACCGCTTTGCGCTTAACGATCCGCGCCGGTTCGGCTTTGTCGATCTCGTCCCCACCGACCGGCTCGATGCGTGGCGCGCCTTTGCCGCGATGGGGCCCGAACCGCTCGGCAGCGAGCTGACCGCCGCCCACCTCAAGGCCGCGCTGGCGGGGCGCAAGCAGGCGATCAAGCTGTGCCTCCTCGATCAGGCCATCGTCGCGGGGCTCGGCAATATTTACGTGTGCGAGGCGCTGTTCCGGGCACGGATCGATCCGCGCAAGGCGGGCGGCAAGGTCTCGCGGCCCGCGCTCGAAAGGCTGGTCCCGGCGATCCGCGAGGTGCTCGAACAGAGCATTGCCGACGGCGGCTCTTCCTTGCGCGACTATGCCGCGCCGAGCGGAGAACTGGGCTATTTCGCCACCCGCTTTGCCGTCTATGGCCGCACGGGCGAGCCTTGCCTGCGCGAGGACGGCGGCGTAATCCAGCGGCTGGCTCAGGGCGGGCGCAGCACCTGGTATTGCCCGCGCTGTCAGCGTTAGGGGCTATATGCGCCTTTGCTTGACCGAATCTCTGCATGGAGCTATGGGCCGCGCTTTCCAGCGGGCTCCCGCCTGCTTCCGCACGTTTACAACAGAGACATCCGGGCGCTCTCCAGCGTTCGTGGAGACGAAGGACAGACATGGCCAATACGCCGCAAGCCAAGAAGCGCATCCGTCGCAACAACAAGCGCGCCGAGATCAACGGCGCGCGCATGAGCCGCATCCGCAGCTTCGTGAAGAGGGTCGAGCTGGCCTGCACCGAAGGCAACAAGGAAGCCGCGTCGACCGCCCTCAAGGCCGCCCAGCCCGAACTGGCGCGCGGTGTCGCTCGCGGCGTGCTCCACAAGAACACCGCCTCGCGCAAGCTGAGCCGGCTGACCAAGCGCGTCGCCGCTCTCTGATTCGCGTCTCGGCGGCGGTGATTCGCTGCCGCAATGCACAATAATCGGAACAGATTTGGAACGGGCCGGTGATCCTTTCACCGGCCTTTTTTCGTACCTAGGTCTTTCCGCTCATTGGCATCCGACAAAAGGCCATGAATCCAACGATTCGCGATCCTGTCACATAACTATTCTTTAATTTCAAAAACTTGAACGGAGGGCTGCGGCACCCCAAGGTGTCAAGCCGGTATATTTAAGATTTTTTACAGGCTCGGCCTTGCCCCTCCAGCCAAGTCGTCCAATAGTCCTCCTCGCGGTCAACGGGAGGTCATCCCGGGCCGCTTACAGATCCAAATGCAACACGACCGGCGGCGCCGCATATAGCCGCGCCGTGCGGGGAGGTCGTGTCTGCGAGAGGGGCAGCATCTGTCGGTTGGGCATTTTGAGCAGGAATGACAAGACAATGATACGGATGGGGCCACAAGCAGGACGCGTACGCAAAGACAAGAACGGGAACAGCGTGGAAAATATCGAGGAGAGCGAAGCCCTGGACCTGGCAGCGGACTGGGCGGACATCAGCCAGGGCCTGCGCAAGGACCTCGGCCACCAGCTGCACCAGCAGTGGATCAAGCCGATCCAGCTCGGCAAGCTCGACAAGGCCACCGGCACGCTCGAGCTGTTTCTGCCGAGCGAGTTTCTCGCCAACTGGGTGCGCAAGAACTATCTCGACCGTCTGTCGCTGGCGTGGAAGATCATCCGCAATGGCGTGCGTCAGGTCGATGTGAAGGTGCATCCCGGTCGTCGGCGGATGTCGGACATCAGCCTCAAGAGCCAGGACCACTTCGGCAATGTCGCCGCCAACGATCCGTCGCTGGCGATGGAATCGATCGGCGACGATGGCTTTACCTCTTCGGTCGGCCTCGACCCGACGCAGACCTTCGCCGCCTTCGTTACCGGCACCGGCAACGTGCTGGCGAAGAACGCTGCCGAGCGCATGGCTCAGGCCGAAAAGCCGCAGTTCTCGCCGCTCTATCTCAAGGCCGCCACCGGCCAGGGCAAGACGCACCTGCTGCATGCCATCGGCCACCAGTATCTGCGCACCTTCCCGCGCGCCCGCATCTTCTACTGCTCGGCCGAGCGCTTCATGGTCGAGTTCGTGCAGGCGCTGAAGTCGAACGAGATGATCGAGTTCAAGGGCCGTCTGCGGGGCTTCGACCTGCTGCTGGTGGACGACATCCAGTTCATCATCGGCAAGGCCAGCGCCCAGGAAGAGCTGCTTTACACGATCGACGCGCTGCTCAACGAAGGCAAGCGGCTGGTCTTCGCCGCCGACCGTGCGCCGCAGGCGCTCGACGGGGTCGAGCCGCGTTTGCTCAGCCGCCTGTCGATGGGTCTGGTCGCCGACATCCAGCCTGCCGATATCGAACTGCGGCGCGCGATTCTCGAATCGAAGCTGACCAAGTTCGCCCCGCTCGCCGTGCCCGAGGATGTGATCGACTTCCTCGCCCGCACCGTCAGCCGCAATGTGCGCGAGCTGGTCGGCGGGCTGAACAAGCTGATAGCCTATGCCCAGCTGACGGGTCAGGAAGTGTCGCTCCAGCTTGCCGAAGAGCAGCTGACCGACATTCTCTCGGCCAACCGCAAGCGCATCACGATTGACGAGATCCAGCGCACCGTCTGCCAGTTCTACCGCATCGACCGTGCGGAGATGAGCAGCAAGCGCCGCGCCCGCGCCGTGGTGCGTCCGCGACAGGTGGCGATGTACCTTTCCAAGGTGCTGACCCCGCGCAGCTACCCCGAGATCGGACGGAAGTTCGGCGGCCGCGATCACTCGACCGTGATTCACGCCGTGCGTCTGATCGAAGACCTGCGCACCCGCGACGCCGATATGGACGGCGACGTGCGCAGCCTGCTGCGCCAGCTTGAGAGCTGAGGCCCCACTAAGGCCCGGTCCTTCGAAACGGCCTCAGGACGAACGGATGATATTAATTCCCGTTCGTCCTGAGGAGCGAAGCTGAAAGCAGAGCGTCTCGAAGGACCAACCGCCTTTCCCTCGCTTTTCGACAAACTTGTCCCCTACCCCGCCGCCCCGGTTTTCCCGGCGCGGTGCACAGGCTTATGCACCGCCTCTCCACAGCCCTGCCCACAACGTGCAAAGGTGACGAAGTTGACACTCCGACATGCGCACCAGCCTAACGCAACCCCGCAGAAATGCGCGCCTTTCAGGCACACCTGCAAAGTTGACACTCGCGCGCATTCCCGCGCCGCGACCACCGCTATCCACACTATCAAAGAGCCATCCCTGCCCCTGCCATTATCCACCGGCTGTAGGAAAGCTCTTCCCCGCCTTCTCCCGGCGACCTAGGGAAGCGGCCATGAACTTCGACACCGCCCGTCTCGACCGGTTTGCCCGCCACATCGTCCTGCCCGAACTGGGCGGCACCGGGCAGGTGCTGCTCAATCAGGCGCATGTGCTGGTGATGGGGCTCGGCGGGATCGGCTCGCCCGCGCTGCAATATCTCGCCGGAGCCGGGATCGGCACGCTAACGTTGGTTGACGACGACGATGTCGACATGTCGAACCTCCAGCGCCAGACCATCTACACCGAACGCGACGTGGGCCACGGCAAGGCGGTCTCCGCGCGGCGCTGGGTGGCGAATTTCGACAAGGAGCTGGCGGTCAACATCTCCGACCGCCGGATCACGCCCGAGAATGCCCCCGCCGTGCTCGAAGGCGTCGATCTGGTGCTTGACGGAACCGACAACTTCGCCACCCGCCTCGCCGTGTCCGACGCCTGCGTTGCCGCGGGGGTGCCGCTGCTCGCCGCTGCTGTGGGCCGGTTTCAGGGTCAGGTCGGGGCCTTTGCCGGGCACCTCGAAGGCGAGGCCTGCTACCGCTGTTTCGTCGGCGATGCCTTCGACGCCGAGGACTGCGACACCTGCGCCGAGGACGGCATGCTCGGCGCGATGGCGGGCTGGGCCGGCACCTTCGCCGCCATGCAGGCCATCCGCGTGCTGGTCGCCCCACAGATGGGCGAGCCGCTGTGGAGCAAGCTGCACCTGATGGACGGCCTTGCCCCCTCGCTGCGCACATTGAACATCGCCAAGGACCCGGCCTGCAAGGGCTGTTCGCACGCCTGATGACCATGCCCACCCTTCCCGCCAGGCACACCCCACCCGCCCCTGAATGGACGCTTGTGATCCACGGCGGCGCGGGAACGATTCTCCGCCCCGACCTCTCGCCCGAGCGCGAGGAACGCACTCGCGCCGCGCTCGCCCGCGCGCTGGTCGATGGCAGCGCCATTCTGGAGGCAGGCGGTAGCGCGCTCGATGCGGTGCAGGCCGCCGTGCAGGTTCTGGAGAACGACCCCGCCTTCAACGCCGGACACGGCGCGGTGTTCACCGCCGAGGGCACGATCGAACTCGATTCGGCGATCATGGAGGGCACCGAGCGACGCGCCGGGGCTGTCTGCGGCGTGACCCGCACCCGCAGCCCGGTATCGCTCGCGCGCAAGGTGCTCGACGATGGGCGCTATGTGCTGCTGGCAAGCGCCGGGGCGGACAAGTTCTCGCTCGAACAGGGCCTTGAACAGGCCGAGCCCGACTACTTCGGCACCGACCGCGCGCGGGCACAGCTCGCCCGCTGGCACGAGCGCGAAGCGACAGGTCTGCCTCACATCAACGACGAAAAGCACGGCACGGTGGGCGCGGTGGCGCGCGACAGGAGCGGCGCGCTCGCTGCCGCCACCTCGACCGGCGGCCACACGGGCAAGCGCTATGGCCGCGTGGGCGACAGCCCGCTGATCGGCGCGGGCACCTATGCCGACAACCGCGCCTGCGCCGTCTCGGCCACCGGCGCGGGCGAATTCTATATCCGCGAAGGGCTGGCGCACGAGATCGCCGCAAGAATGCGCTTCCTCGGCGAGAGCGCGCAGGAAGCCGCCGACACGGTGCAGGCCGAAACGCTGGCGCTGGGCGGCACGGGCGGCGTGATCGTGGTCGGGGTAGACGGCACACCGGCCTGGAGCTTCAACACCGAAGGCATGTATCGCGGCGTGGCCGCTGCCGGGGCAGAGCCGGTGGTGGCGATGTACGGCGACGAATAGGAGCACGAGATGGCACGCAAACGCCGCGATGACTGGGACATCGACGAACCCGAAGAGCAGGCTCCGCCGCCAACGTGCTGGCTCTGCGGCAGGCCAACCGGGGCGACGCTGGTCTGGCACCACCCCGTGCCCAAGAGCCGCGGCGGACGCGAGACCGTGCCGATGCACGCGATCTGCCAGGATGCGCTTATGACGAACTTCACCAACTCGCAGCTTGAGCGGATCGGGATGGACGTCGACCAGCTATTGGCCGAGCCGGTGATCGACAAGTTCGTGAAATGGGTGGCCAAGAAAGACCCCGACTTTCACGCGGCACCGGCGAAGAAGGGGCGTTAGGGCGGCGGGTATGTCAGTGTCTGGGCTTCGACAGGCTCAGCCTGAGCGGGTCTTGTGCCACCGCCCCCAATCCGTTCGTCCTGAGGAGGGCATGAAGCCGCAGGCTGAGCGCCCGTCTCGAAGGACCGGCTTGCTCGATCAGGCCCTGAGCACCTCGTCCACCCACTGCGGCACCAGTTCGCTGGCCGCGCCCAGCCGCGTTTCGTCGAACCAGTGCGATCCGGCGCTGCGCTCCAGATTGAGTTCGAGCGTTCGCGCACCGTGATCGGCTGCTTGCTGCACGAAGCCCGCCGCCGGATAGACCGCGCCGCTGGTGCCGATGCTCACGAACAGGTCAGCCCCGGCGAGCGCTGAGAAAATGCGCTCCATCTGATAGGGCATTTCGCCGAACCAGACGATGTCGGGACGCATGGCCACCGCACCGCAGGAGGGGCAGGCTGGCCCGTCACGCAAGCTGCCCTGCCAGGGGTGGCGTGCATCGCAGGCCCGACACCATGCGCTCAGAGCCTCACCGTGCATGTGCAGCACGCGCTCGGCCCCGCCCCGCTCGTGCAGGTCGTCGATGTTCTGCGTGACGAGCAACAGGTCGCCATCGAACTCGCGGTCCAGCCGCCCGAGCGCCTGATGCGCGGCATTGGGCTCGGCGGCCAGCACCTGCGCGCGGCGTTCGTCGTAGAAGCGCTGCACAAGATCGGGATCACGCGCAAAGCCTTCGGGCGTGGCGACCTGCTCCACCGGGTGGTCTTCCCATAGGCCATCCTCGGCGCGGAAAGTGCGCAGGCCCGATTCGGCGCTGATCCCGGCGCCGGTGAGGATCACGATGCTGCGATAGACTGCCATCCGCCCACTATGAAGCATCGCCCCGCGCGGGCAAGGCGGCGCGACAAGAACGGGACCCACAATGACAGATTCGCAAAACCAACAGCTCACGACCCGATGGGCCACGATGGACGACCTTCCCGCGTTCAAGGCGGTGATGCAGCTCGCCATCGACACACTTCAGGCTGATGTGCTCACGCCCGAGCAGGTCGTCGCCAGCCATGCGGTGATGGGGCTCGATACGCAGCTGATCCGGGACGGCACCTATCTTATCGCTGAACGCGATGGCGAGATCGCCGGCTGCGGCGGCTGGAGCAACCGCGCCACGCTGTTCGGCGGCGATCACAGCACCGACCTGCGCAACCCGGAGCTGCTCGACCCGGCGCGCGATCCGGCCAAGATCAGGGCCATGTACACCGCCCCCGCACACGTGCGCCAAGGCGTGGGCCGCCTGATCCTCAAGACCTGCGAAGAAGCCGCCGCCGCGGCCGGGTTCACCAGCGTCGAGATGATGGCCACGCTGGCGGGCGAGCGGCTCTATGCGGTGGCGGGCTATCGCGCGGTCGAGCGGGTCGAGGTCATGGCGGGCGAGGTCTCGCTGCCCTTGGTGCGGATGCGCAAGGCGTTCTGACTTGCGCCGATGAGGATCACATTGGCGTTCGAAAATACTGCCATTTCACTCACCACCGTACGCCCTGAGTCCTTCGACAAGCTCAGGAGAGCCTTGTTGAAGGGGTATCCTTCCTTCTAGACGGGCGGTGAAGGCAAGCAGTCCTTCGACAAGCTCAGGACAATCGGGGTGCATGTGGCAAGAATAGGAATCATCGGCAGCGCCGGGCGCATGGGTCAGGCGATTGCCGCCGCGCTGGCGGCGAGCACGGAGCACGAATGCGCAGGCGGCGCGGACCATGGCGGCGATGTCGCCGCGCTGGCCGATGCGAGCGATACACTGGTCGACTTCTCCGCCCCCGGCGCGCTGGAGGCCAATCTCCACGCCGCCATCGGCGCAGGCATTCCGCTGCTGATCGGCACCACCGGCCTCGGCGAGGGGGAGATGACCGCCATCGACAACGCCGCCCGCGCCATTCCCGTCCTGCAAACGGGCAACACCTCCTTGGGCGTCACCCTGCTCGCGCACCTGGTCGAGGAGGCCGCCTGCAAGCTCGGGCCGGACTGGGACATCGAGATCGTCGAGATGCACCACCGGATGAAGGTCGATGCGCCTTCGGGCACCGCGCTGCTGCTGGGCGAAGCCGCAGCGAAAGGGCGCGGGATCGAGCTTGCGGACAACATGGAGAGCGGCCGCCACGGCCACACCGGCAAGCGCGCCGAGGGCGCCATCGGCTTTGCCGCGCTGCGCGGGGGCACCGTGGCGGGCGAACACATGGTCTATCTCGCGGGCGAGAAGGAACGGCTCACCCTCACCCACCTCGCCGAAGACCGCGCGATCTTCGCCCATGGCGCGGTGAAGGGCGCAAGCTGGCTGATCGGCAAGGCACCGGGACGCTACTCCATGAAGGATGTGCTTGGGATCTGATGACCAAGGACCAGATTTTCGAGTTCTTCCGCCGCCTCGCCGAAGACAACCCCGATCCCGAAACCGAGCTGGAATATGGCAATGCCTACCAGTTGGTGGTGGCCGTGGCGCTCTCGGCGCAGGCGACCGACGTGGGGGTGAACAAGGCCACCCGCGCGCTATTTGCCAAGGTGGAGACACCGCAAGCGATGCTCGATCTGGGCGAAGAAGGACTGAAAGAGCACATCAAGACCATCGGCCTGTTCAACTCCAAGGCCAAGAACGTGATCGCGCTCTCGCAGCTTCTGGTCGACGAATATGGCGGCGAGGTGCCCGACACCCGCGAGGATCTGGTGCGCCTGCCCGGCGTGGGCCGCAAGACGGCGAATGTGGTCCTCAACTGCTGGTTCGGGCAGGAGACCTTTGCGGTCGATACCCATATCTTCCGGGTCGGCAACCGAACCGGCCTCGCCAAGGGCAAGACGCCCGAACAGGTCGAGGCGAAGCTGGAAAAGCGCGTGCCGCAGCCGTTTCGCTTGGGCGCGCATCACTGGCTGATCCTGCACGGACGCTATGTCTGCAAGGCGAGGACGCCCGAGTGCTGGCGCTGCAAGGTGGAGGACCTGTGCAGCTTTAGGAAGAAGGTGCTGGAGAAGCCGAAGGGGCGGTGAGTAAGCCTCCGGCGAGCACGCTTATCGCAAGCCCTGCGCTCCACCAGCTACCACATCACTTCTCCGCGACAATCGTGTAAATCGGCACTGCTCTATCCTTGTAGCGATAGTCGCCCCAGGTAATCCTCGTATTGGAAAAGCCCAGAATTCGCAGGTACTCTTCAACCAGAAGAGGCGGCAGGCGAAACCAGCCATCGGTCACCCACTCCGGACGATCAGCTCTCGGCATGAAACGCGGCCGTTTGAGAAACCGGCTGGCGAGGCGACCGTAAGGCGAAACATCAGCGACGATCATGGTCTTCTGCGCCAGGCGCGCGCCGTTTTCCAGGGCCAGGAACGGGTCGCGCAAGTGCAGCAGGATGCTGCCGAAGACGGCCACATCCACCGCGCCGATCTGCGCGGGAATGTTGTAGACCACCCCGTTGACCATCTTCGCCTGCGACCCGAACGCCTTGTGGCAAAGCCAGTAGCCGTTGTTGATCCGCCGAAGGTGGCCGCGGCGGTCCTTGCGGGCTGATGCATTGTCGTTCGCGTCGAATGGAACAATGTCCCAGTCGTAGTCTTCCGACAGGTCGAAAGACACGACGTCAGCGCCCTGCCGCTCGATATGAAAGGACAAGATGCCCGAGGCAGCACCCACATCAAGCACGCGCTTGCCGGCGAAATTGTAATGCCCGAGATAGGGCTCAAGGCTGTTGCGCAAATCCCATTCGCCCTCCACCGTGCCGTGGCCGGGAATATCAATCGTATGATAGAAATAACATTCGTCGAGCGAGGATATATCTCGCGGCAGAGTGTAAAGTGCCGCGTCCTTGCAGCTATCAACGTTATTTACCATTCGCAGACCCTAAGTGTTCGTAAGTAAGTCGCACGGCTTTACGGACGCCAGCCGGGTTTTCCTAGTGACCTACAATGATTGCTTTAGAAAAACACCAGAACTTCGTAGCCCTCGCACAAGTCGCTAGACATCGTCCGCGCTCACCAGCTCCTCGCGATCGAGCGCGCCGGTCATTGCGGCCACCGTGGTGGCGATGGTCGCATCGGATGTGACGTTGGTGGTGGTGCGCATCATGTCCATGATCCGGTCCGCGCCCGCCACGAAGGCAATGGTTTCGAGCGGCACGCCCACGCTGCCCATCACCAGCGTCATCATTATCAGCCCGGTGCCTGGAATGCCCGCCGCGCCGATTGAGCCAAGCGTCGCAGTCACCGCGATGATGATGTAGTCGCTGAAGCCAAGCTCGATCCCGAAAATCTGCGCGCCAAACAGAGTCGCAAGGCCCAGATACATCGCCGTGCCGTCCATGTTGATCGTCGCGCCCAGTGAGGCAGTGAAGCTCGATACGCTGCGCCCCACTCCGATGTTTCGCTCGAGGCAGCGCAGGGTGACGGGCAGCGTCGCACTCGACGAGGCGGTGGAGAACGACACGGCCAAGGCATCAACCATGCCGCGGAAGAACGCGACCACCGGCACCCGCGCCAGGAACTTGAGCATGGCGACATAGACGAGGCCGATCATCAGGAAGCAGCCGAGATAATTGAGCGCGACCACCTGCCCCAACGCCAGCAGCGCCGGAATGCCGAGCGTACCGGTCACCCAGGCGATCAGCGCGAAAACGCCGAACGGGGTCAGCTCCATCACGATGGCGGTCACCTTCTGCATGACCACCGAGCCCGAATCGAACACCCGCGCGACCGGCGTGCCCTCGTCCTTCGCCATAAGGATACCGATGCCGATCAACAGCGAGAACACGATCAGCGGCAAGACCGCACCATCGGCCATGACCTGCACCGGGCTGGCGGGTACGGTGGCCACGATCATGTCGGTCCAGCCGGTGAAATTGCTTTGCGGCACCTCGCCAACATCGATGGTCGAGGTGTCGAGCCCCGCGCCCGGCTGAAAGAGTGTGCCGAGGCCCAGCCCCAGCCAAACCGCGATCTGCCCGGTAATGACGAACAGCAGCACCGCGCGCCCGCCGACTGCTCCCAGCTTCCTCAGATCGCCAATCGAGGCAACGCCGGAAACCAGACTGAAGAAGATCAGCGGCACCACCAGCATTTTGATTGCGGCGATAAACAGATCACCGATCCATTTGATGGCTTCCGCCCCCGGTCCCCACAAGTAGCCGACGAGAATGCCGAGCACGAGGGCGGCAATCACGCGCTGCCAGAGCGGGGTGGCGAACCAGAAGCGCATGCACGAATCTCCTAGGAATTGAGGGCGGAGGTGAGAATTCTGCGGTAGATTGCGGTCAATGTGTGCAGGTCGTCAACCGCTACTGCCTCATCTGTTTTGTGCATCGTCGCGTTGACGAGGCCGAATTCGATCACTGGCGCCAGGTCCTTGAGGAAGCGCGCGTCGGACGTTCCCCCGCTGGTGGAGGCTTCGGGCACGATTCCGGTCTCGGCCTCGATTGCCTTAGCCATCAGCTCGGAGAAAGCTCCCGGCGGGGTGAGGAAGCTCTCGCCCGAGATCACGGGGCGCACCGTGCCGCCGTGCCGATCGGCGATGGCGCAGACCTTTTCGCTGAGCGACGCGCCCGTGTGCAGGTCGTTGAAGCGGATCGAGATGCGTGCTGAGGCCTTGCCGGGGATCACGTTGTGCGCCTTGTTGGGCACGTTGATCTCGGTGATCTCGAGGTTGCTTGGCTGGAACCAGTCGGTCCCCTCGTCGAGCTTGAGCGCATCGAGGTCCGTCAGCATGGCGACGAGTTTCGGCAGCGGGTTGTCGGCCAGATGCGGATAGGCGACGTGCCCCTGCGCGCCCTCGACCTCGAGCCAGATGTTGACCGATCCGCGCCGACCGATCTTCATCATGTCGCCGAGCCGGTTCACGCTGGTCGGCTCGCCGACGAGGATCAGGTCTGGGATCGTGTCGCGGGCGCGCATGTGGTCGATCAGCGCGCGAGTGCCGTGGAGCGCAGGGCCTTCCTCGTCGCCGGTGATGATGAGGCTCACCGTGCCCGCCTCGGCGGGAATCTCCGCCAGCGCGGCGATGAAACAGGCGACCGCGCCCTTCATGTCGACCGCGCCGCGCCCATACAGCAGCTCGCCGCCCGGAACCTGCCGCAGCTCGGGTTCGAACGGATCGCAGCTCCAGCCCTCACCCGGCGGCACCACGTCGACATGCCCCGCAAAGGCGAAATGCTTGCTTCCCACGGGGCCTTGGCGGATCGCGAACAGGTTCTCGACCGGCTCCTCGTCGCTGCCCTCCTCGCCTTCACCGCGGAGGAACCGCTCGACCGTGAAGCCGAGCGGCACGAGCATCGCCTCCAGCACGTCGAACACTTCCCCACGCGCAGGGGTCACACTGGGGGCGGCGAGCAGCGCTCGCGTCAGGACTACGGGATCTGAGGTCATGCGGTGGCACCCACATCGAAGGCGGAGATGGTCCACTCCTCGGCTTCGGCGGCGGCCACCCATTCCTGCATCCAGGCATGCTCCCAGATCGCATCCATATAGGCCTTTGCAAAGCCGGGGACCGTGATGCCGTAGGTCCGGAAACGGCAGACAACCGGGGCATAGAAGATATCGGCGGCGCTGAAGGTACCGAACAGGAACGGCCCGCCCCTGCCGAACCGGGCGCGCGCCTCCGCCCAAAGGCTCAGAATGCGCACGATGTCGCGCTGCAGGTCTTCGGTCAGCTTGACCTTCGCCCGCGCGCGCAGGTTCATCGGGCACTGGTGGCGCAGCGCGAAGTAGGAGCTGTGCATCTCGGCCACCGTTGCGCGGGCCATGGCGCGCGGCTCATCGGCCTTTGGCCAGAAACGGTCGCGCCCGACCTTGTCGGCGAGGTATTCGAGGATGGCGAGGCTGTCCCACACCACGACATCGCCATCCCACAGCAGCGGCACCTTCCCGCCAGAAGGCTGGAACTCGCCCTGCTCGCGCTTGGTCGCCTCCCACTCCTCGCCATAAAGCGCCACGGTAAGCTCATCGAAGGCGAGCCCGCTTTGCTTGGCCGCGAGCCAGCCGCGCAGCGACCAGCTCGAATAGTTCTTGTTGCCGATAATGAGCTTCATCTGTCGCACGTGGCCCCTGTTGCCTTGCGCCCTGCTAGTCGTTCAGAATCGAGCTGTCGAGCATGAACGAAGAATGGAAAAACCGCGCAAATACGGGAAGCCCCATAGTTACTCGAAGCTTACCATCAGACATTCTTAACCACAGCCTGTCATGACAGAGCCCGGAAAACCGAAGGTGTGCACGCCAGAAGGTAAACGGGTGGTCAGAACGAACGCGAGAACAAAGCCCAAACAAGGGTACAGAGAGCGGCTGAGACATCTTGTCTGGGCCGGACTGATCGCGTTGATCCTGCAATTTTCCACCCTGCTGGTTCCGCTGGATCAATTCGGCCAGATCGCGCAATATCGGCTCGACAGCTTTTCCAAGGAACAGGTTTCCGGAGACATTGCCTTTGTCGGGGCCCAACAGGATCTGACCGATCCGGCCTCCCCACGACGACGCGAAGACCTCGCTCGTTTCATCAGGGCGGTCGATCGCGCCGGAGCCAAGGAAATTTACGTCGACATGGTGTTCGACCGGGCCTCTGCGGCCGGCAGCGATGCCGCCTTGCGCGAAGCGCTGCTCGCCACCAATGGGCGAGCTGCTCTGGTGAGCAAAGCAAAACCGAAAATCGACGGATCCACCGGCCTGACTTCGAGCGTATCCGCTGTCGCTTACGGTGTGGACGAAGTGGGCACGGTCGCCTGGACCGATTTCATCTTCGATGTCGTGTGGATATCCTATCCGATCAAGTACTTGCTCGAGCAGCAGGCAGCTCCGGAAGAACAAGTTAGCATACCTGCCGGAGGAGACCTTGCCGCGCGCCTTGCCGACAAGGGAAAGTTCCTTCCCGATAAGTTCTGGATCAGCTATTTTTTCGACCAGCGCACGATCCCGAACTATCGTTTTGAGACACTGCTCGACCAACCGGAAAAACTCGATCTCCTCGCTGGCAAAAAAGTCATAATTGGAGCCATCAACCCGACCGACAACGTACCGGTGAACTTGCCAGGTTCGCTAGTGGTGCCTCCCTCTCTGGTCGACATCTACGCGGCGGAAACCCTTTTGGCTGGGCACACCGTTCAGGTCGATGGCTTGGAAACTTTGCTCGTGTTTGCCCTGCTGCTGGCAATCTTGGTACTGATCACCCCGAGACGGTGGCGCTACATCGGCTACGGAGCAGCGGTTCTAGCCTTGCCGCTAGCTTTCCTGATAGCCGCACAGTTTGCCATTCGTATGAGCGGAGCAAGCGTCCTCACCCTTCTTGTAGTCTTTGCGACATTCCGCGCGCGCGCCCTCTGGAAGCAGAGCTTCACATTGGTCGATGCCGACACGAACCTGCCCACCTTTGCGGCTCTGGAGGCGGACAAGTCGGTTTCGGAATCGGTCCCCGCCATCGTGGTCGCCAAAGTCCACCGTTTCGACGAAGTGCGGCGCACGCTCCCGAGCGAACTGCATGCCGAATATATCCTGCGCATCATCGCCCGGCTCAAGGCCGCAACACAGGATACAACGCTCTATCTCGGCCAAGGCAACCTCATCGCGTGGACGATGGCGGAGAAAGAGCCCACGCTGCTGCGCGATCACCTCGACGGCTTGCGCGCGTTGTTTGCCTCGCCGTTGATGGTCGGCGACAACGCGATCGACGTCGGCATCACCTTCGGCGTCGATGTTACGGCCAGCCCCAATGTGGCGCGGCGCTTGGCTTCGGCGATTGCGGCGGTCGAGAAGACCAACGAGACCTTCGAGCCCATCGCCATATCTGACGCTGCGAGCGACGACGATCTGATATGGAACATCTCGCTCCAGGCCCGGATCGATACGGCCTTGGCTAACGGCGAAATCTATCTTGCCTTCCAGCCGAAGGTCGGTGTGATGTCTGGCGCGTTGGTAGGCGTGGAGGCTCTGGTGCGCTGGAACGATCCGGCGCGCGGCCACATTGCGCCGGACCAGTTCATTCGCCAGTGCGAAAACGCAGGCCGCATGAGCCAGCTCACCCGACATGTCCTTATCGAGGGCTGCCGCGCGGGGCAGGAGTTGCACCGTAACTGCGGACCGATTCCTGTGGCGGTGAACATTTCCGCGACGCTGCTGCACGAACGCTCGATTGTGCGGATGGTGCGCGATGTACTTGCCGAAACCGGCTACGATCCCCGTCTGCTCGTGCTGGAGATCACCGAAACCTATCGCATCGCCGACCTCGGTCGGGCAGCCGCGATCCTGGCCGAACTCAAGGCGCTTGGCACCAAGATCTCAATGGACGATTTCGGCGTGGGCGCAGCGAGTCTCGAGGCGCTGATGTACCTGCCCTTCTCAGAACTGAAGATCGACCGCCTGTTCATCAGCCGGATGGGAAGCGATCCCAAGGCAATGGGCATCGTGGTCCATATTCTTCGTCTGGGCCAGGAGCTGGGAATCACCGTCGTCGCCGAAGGAGTCGAGGACCAGCAGACCTTGCAACTGCTGCGCGATTCGGCCTGCCCGGTGGCGCAGGGCTACGGAATCGCGCGCCCTTCCCCCCTTCAGGAAGTCATTCGATTCCAGAAACTTGCACCCCAGTCAGCGGCGTAAATATAGTTAATACTTTACAAACACCTATGGTTAACGATATATAGGCCTTCGCTAAACGAAGGAGTTAATCATGGGCGCTAGCATTTGGGATCGCATCCTTGGTGGCCGGGCAGCCGGCTAATCCAAGGTTTGTTTCAAGTTTCGAAAAAGGGGCGCTTCGGCGCCCCTTTTTTTTGCACGCGCACCTGCCCCGCAGTGCCTGACGACCCGCAAATCCTCTTAGCTGCGCACGTCCGCCAATACGGCAGCGCGCAGTTCGTCCAGACCCAAGCCTTTTTCCGAACTCGTCAGATGCAGCTGTGGATGCGCGGCCGGATGCCGCCGCATCTCGTCCGAAACCTTGCTCGCCACCGCTTCCAGCTCGCTCGCCTTGATCTTGTCGGCCTTGGTCAGCACGATGCGATAGCCTACCGCCGTCTCGTCGAGCATCCGCATCATCTCACGGTCGACATCCTTCAGCCCGTGGCGGCTGTCGACCAGCACCAGTGTGCGCTTCAACACCGCACGCCCCTTGAGAAAAGTCCGCACCAGCGCGCGCCACTTCTCGACCACCTTCACCGGGGCCTTGGCAAAGCCATAGCCGGGCATGTCGACCAGTCGGAACTGGGTCGGCTCGCCCACTTCGAAGAAGTTCAGCTCCTGCGTGCGCCCCGGCGTCACCGAGGTGCGCGCAATCGCCCGCCGCCCCGTCAACGCGTTCAGCAGCGACGACTTGCCCACGTTCGAACGCCCGCAAAAGGCGATCTCGGGAAAATCGCCATCAGGCAGGAACTTGAGTTGCGGGGCGCTGAGCAGAAAATCCACCCGGCCTGAAAACAGCTTCGATGCCTCGCGGGCAAGGTCTTGTTCTTCCGGGGTCACCCTTTGGCCTTTTCGCGCTCGGCCGCCTTGGCTGCCGCTTCCCTTTCCGCCATTTCCCGCATCTGCGGGTTCTTCGCATAGAGATACTTCTGCTGCGCGATGGTAAGGATGTTCGAGGTACACCAGTACAGCAGCAAGCCGGCCGCAAACGGCGCCATCACGAACATCATGATCCACGGCATGAAGGCGAAAATCTGCTGCTGCGTCGGGTCCATCGCAGTCGGATTGAGCTTGAACTGGAAGTACATCGTGCAGCCAAGCAACAGCGCCAGCGGGCCAATTGCGAGGAAGCCCGGCGGGGTGAAGTCGAGCAGCCCGAACAGGTTCAGGAAGTGCAGCGGGTCGGGCGCCGACAAGTCCTTGATCCAGAGCATAAACGGCTCGTGCCGCATTTCGATCGAGAGCAGCAGCGTCTTGTACAGAGCAAAAAAGATCGGGATCTGCAGGAAGATTGGCAGACAACCGGCCAGCGGATTGACCTTCTCCTCCTTGTAGAGCTTGGCCATCTCCTCCTGCAGCTTGGCCTTGTCATCCTTGTAGCGTTCCTGCAGCGCCTTCATCTTGGGCTGGACGACGCGCATCTGCGCCATCGACTTGAACTGCTTCTGCGCAATCGGGAACATGATCCCGCGCACGATCACGGTGAGGAAAATGATCGCCACGCCGAAGTTCTTGGTGAGGTCGAACAGCGCGATCAGCACCTGCCAGATCGGCCAGGCAATGAAACGGAACCAGCCCCAGTCGATCGCGAGGCCGAACTTGGTCACGCCCTGGTCCTGATACATGTCGAGCACGGCGCTTTCCTTGGCGCCGGCAAACAGGCGTGTGGTGCGCGAGAGCTGCTGACCGGCGGGCAAGTTGACCGGTGCATAGAGCAGCTCTGCGCGGAACAGGTCGGTCCCTTGCGCGCGGAAAGTGCTGGACGCAGCCTGTGCCGAATCGGGGATCAGTGCGCTCATCCAGTAGATGTCGGTGAAACCGACCCAGTTGCTCCGTCCTTCCACCGAGACGGTGCCATCCTCGGTCACATCGTCATAGTTGGTGCCGAAATCGACCGTATCGTCATGCGCACTGATCGGGCCGGAATGGACGTTGAAGGTGTCCTTGCTGGCATTGGCATCGGTGCGCACGATCATCGCATAGGGGCGCAGGGCAAGCGTGCTGCCGCTGGTGTTGGCGACCGTCTGGGTGACGGTGATCATGTAATGATCGTCGATCGCAAACTTCTGGCGGAAAGTGAGGCCGGCGCCGTTGTTCCAGCCGAGCGTGACCGGGCTGCCCTGCGTCAGCTTGTTGCCTTCGATCACCTGCCAGCGAGTTTCGGCATCGGGCAGGCTCACCCCGTCGCCCAGCCAGCGGAACTGCGCATATTGCTGCCCCGGCGTGCCGGCGGGCGCGAACAGGCGGACGGGGCCCGAATCCTTGTCCACCGTCTGCCGGTGGGTGGTGAGGTCGATATCGTCGATCCGCGCGCCGACCGGGTTGATCGAGCCGACCACCTCGGGCGCTTCGATTTCGATCCGGTCAGGTGCCGCAATCGCCTCGTCCAGATTCACGGGCACGGCCACCTCGCTCACCGGCGTGCCGTCGAGCCGCGCCTGCGGCGCATCCTCGCGCGAAGCCATGTTGGCGGGCACATCTTCCACCGGCTCGGGGGAGTAGGTGCGCATGGCGAAGTCCCAGCCGAACAGCAGGACCGCGCTCAGCACCACGGCGAGAATTAGGTTACGTTGATTGTCCAAGGTCTCGTCAATTCCGTCACTATGTCTGGATTACGGCACAGGATCGTGGCCGTGCCCACCCCAGGGATGGCAGCGCATTAGCCGCGAAATCGTCAGCCATCCACCCCTCAAGGCACCATGCTTCTCCAGCGCCTCGATCGCGTACTGGCTGCACGAGGGCTGAAAGCGGCAGCTGGGCGGCAAAATCCGGCTGGGCCCGAGCTGCCAGCCACGCGCGATAAGGATGAAGAAGCGCTTCACTTGCGGCCCCCTCGGCCACCGCCGCGATTGCCCTGTCTCGGCCTGCGCGGCGGATCGCCCCTGCCCACAGCGGCACGCGCCAGCGCCTGCTCCAGTTCCTCGCCAAGCTGCGCAAAATCGCGCTCCACGCCGCCGTCGCGGCCGATTAGCACGTGGTCGTGATCGGCCAGTCCATGCTCGGGCAGAGCCGCGCGCAACAGCTCGCGAAAGCGGCGCTTCATCCGATTCCGCACCACCGCATTACCGATCTTCTTGGTGACGGTGATGCCATAACGCTTGCCCTTTCCGCCATCTGGGCCGCCATTGGGCCGGACAAGCAGCACAAAGCCGGGCCGCGCCACGCGCAGCCCCCTGTTGGCAGCAAGAAAATCCGCCCGGCGGGTGAGGACCGAAATGGTCATGGCAGAAAAGATAGAGTGCGCCCGATCAAGAGTCACGAATCGGTAGCGCAAACCAAAACGGGCCCAAACGGGCCCGCAAGGTCGACCGACCGCCCGCAGGCGCCCCGAAGCGGAGCGAAGGGAGCGGCGCCGAGGACGATCGCCCGGATGGGCGATCGAAAAGAATCAGGCGCTAAGCTTGTTGCGACCGCGACGACGGCGGGCGCGCAGAACCTTGCGACCACCAACAGTGGCCTTGCGAGCGAAGAAACCGTGGCGGCGAGCACGCACTAGGTTGCTCGGCTGGAAAGTGCGCTTCATCGTAACTTACCTCGAAAAACGAAAAGAAAAGGGCCGCCAAGCCCTGATTGCTCCGGGGGCGGCCACTCAATGGAAAGGGCGCTTACTGAACGAGTGCCCCCAAGTCAAGATAGACAATATGCGGGACATCACCCGAGGCCAGCATCGTTGCCGGACGATCGACGACCTCCTGCCCCATCCAGCGCGCCATTTCCACCCCGTCGAGCCACAGCGCATCCTCGAACGGCACCGAGTTGGTCATGGCATAGAAGCGTGAGGCCTCTTCGCGGGTCATGCCCATGTCGGTGTAATAGTCGAGGTAGCGCTGGTGTTCGGGCGAGCCCGGCGGATAGTCCTCTGCGCCGCGTCCATCGTAGTCGAGCCAGCCGTGGACGGCGAACTCGGCCCCCGGCGCAATCGTGCGGCGGGCTCCGGCAAGAAACAGCTCCACCGCGCCCGAGCGCACAGAGCCTCCTGAGCTCACACTGGTGGAGATGCCGCGCGCTCGCAGCAGGCGGCCCATCTTCAAGTTGGCAAGATCGTCAACTGTGCCCGGCGCTTCGACAAAATCGAGCCGTTCGATCTGCGGCCAGGCGGCCAGCATCGCGGCCAGCTGGGCGGGCGAGCGGCTGTCGGTGGTGCCGACCAGCGCGGCGGTATGCTCGTCGATAACGCGGAACGGGCCATAGGACGCCACGGCCTCATGCTCGACCTGCGCTTGCAACGGCGAGACGAAGCGCGAGGCGCTGGCGGGCACCTGTTCTACCCATTCCTCCTCATAGACCACGGTCCAGCTCTCAGCCCGCGCGGGCAATGCGCCAAATAGCGCTGCCAAGGCAAGGATCGCGGAAAGGAGCGAGCGAGTCATGCTACGCAGTTTCCCTCCAATGATCCTTACCCATTGCGAAAGGAAAAGGTTACCGGAGAGTTAACGATGATCGGCTCGACAGCGCGGAATCTGTCGTTATCACTCTGAGGACAGGGGGTACAATGGTCGCACTGGTATCGACGGTGGCCTATCTCGGGCTGGAGGCGCGTAGCGTCGAGGTGCAATGCCAGCTTGCTGCCGGGTTGCCGCGTTTTTCAATTGTCGGGTTGGCGGACAAGGCCGTCGGCGAAAGCCGCGAACGGGTGCAGTCCGCGCTGGCGGCGATGGGCCTGTCGCTGCCGCCCAAACGCATCACCATTAACCTCTCGCCCGCCGACCTGCCCAAGGAAGGCAGCCACTACGACCTGCCGATCGCACTCGCCCTGCTCGGCGCAATGGGCGTGCTCGATGCCGAGGATCTGGCCGAATGGGTGGCCGTGGGCGAACTGGCGCTCGACGGGCGGATTATCGCCTCGCCGGGTGTGCTGCTGGCCGCGCTTCATGCCAGCGAACAGGACAAGGGGCTAATCTGCCCCGCTGCGCAAGGGGCCGAAGCGCGCTGGGCAAGCGGGATCGACATCTGCGCCGCGCCCGATCTGGTGAGCCTGCTCGCCCATTTTCGCGGCGACAAACGCTTGCCAGAGCCCGCCGTCGGCGAAATTGCAGAGCCCGACCACGGGCCTGACCTACGGCAAGTGAAGGGCCAGGAAAGCGCCAAGCGCGCGCTCGAAATCGCGGCGGCGGGCGGGCACAACCTGCTGATGAACGGGCCACCCGGTGCGGGCAAAAGCCTGCTTGCCTCGTGCCTTCCCGGCATCCTTCCACCGCTGAGCCCGACCGAGGCGCTGGAGGTGAGCATGGTCGCCTCGGTCGCCGGATTGCTCGAAGGCGGGCGCATCAGCCGCGCCCGCCCGTTCCGCGCGCCGCACCATTCGGCCTCGATGGCTGCCCTCACCGGCGGCGGGTTGCGTGTTCGGCCGGGCGAGGTCAGCCTCGCGCACCTTGGCGTGCTGTTCCTCGACGAACTGCCGGAATTCCAGCGCGCGGTGCTCGATTCGCTGCGCCAGCCGCTGGAGACCGGCAAGGTCGATGTCGCACGGGCAAATGCCCATGTCAGCTATCCGGCGCGGGTGCAGCTGGTCGCGGCGATGAACCCTTGTCGATGCGGCCATCTGGGCGACCCGGCGCTGGCCTGCTCGCGCGCGCCGAAATGCGCGGCCGACTATCAGTCGAAGGTGTCCGGCCCGATGCTCGACCGGATCGACCTGCATGTGGAGGTGCAAGCGGTGAGCGCGATGGACCTCGCCCTGCCCCCGCCCGCCGAGGGCAGCGCCGAGGTCGCCGCACGGGTGGCGCGGGCGCGCGAGGTGCAGCTCGCACGCGGGATCCGCGCCAATGCCGAGTTGGAGGGCGACCTGCTCGAACGCCATGCCACGCCCGACGAGGCCGGGCGCGCGCTCTTGATGCAGGCCGCGGAAACAATGCGGCTATCGGCGCGCGGCTATACCCGGATGCTGCGCGTGGCGCGCACCGTAGCCGACCTTGCCCGAGCGGAAGAGGTCGGGCGGGTGCATGTGGCCGAGGCGCTCAGCTATCGCCGCGCGGCCCCGCGGGCATAACCACGCCCCCTTCCACCACTGCCTGTTAAGGTTTGCCGCCTAGCCGTGAACCATCGCGAACTCCCAAGGACTCACCAATAATGAGAGCCGGATGTCTGCCTGTTTGCCTCACCTTCATACCACTGACGATCCTAGGCGTTTACCTCCAGCTGATCATCTTGATACTGTGGCAGGGCGGTACGGTATTCGAGGCGTTTGTGGCTCCCATATGGCTCGCTATTGTCAGCCCCCTGATACTCATGATGACTGAAGGCAGCGCCAACGACGTAATGGGAATGCTCCTGCCACATATTGCGATCGGGATGGGCTTTGCAGCAGTGGTTAGTGGACTTATTGCCTGGATCGCCATTCGGTCCGAGAGGAACCGGAACTGACGAACGCATTACCGATGCCCGCTGCATCCCGCGAAACGCCTGCCCTGGTATAAAGCAGGGACAAGCCTCTCAGGCCTTTTCGGAGCAGCATTCCTCTGCCGCGGGCTTGCCGACATCCTCCGGCTCGGCCCAAGCCAGATCGCCCCATTCGAGCACGCGATCATCGTGCGCGCGGATCGTGATCGGCGCGATCGGCTGCTGGTCGCGCGCATCGACCAGCACCAGATTGGGCGCCACCTTCTCGCTATGGCGTAGCCCCCAGTCTCGCAGCGCCAGCATAGCCGGGAGCAGCTCGCGCCCCTTGTCGGTCATCCGGTATTCGACCTTGCGCTTGTCGTGCTCGCACCGCTCACGCGCCAGCACCCCGTGATCGACCAGCCGCGCCAGCCGGTTCGACAGGATATTGCGGGCAATGCCCAGCTCGCTTGAAAAGTCCTCGAAGTGAACGAAGCCGTTGAAGGCCGCGCGCAGGATCAGGAACGACCAGCGCTCCCCCATCACCTCGAGCGCAGCGGGCAGCCCGCATTCACTGATCAGGCTCAAGGGTTCGCGTAGCTGTGTCATGAGGCTCCTATATCCGCCGCCGCGTTGCAAAATAAGCACAATCGCTAAGGCACCCCAAATTGTGTCATAACTGCGTTGTGTAATGCAACCTTTTGCAATAGGTAGCGATTCGCAACTTAGTAGCAGGAGCTGTCATGACACGTCGCGCCCACCTGATCGCCCTTTCCGCCCTCACCCTGGCCTTCGCCGCCGCGCCGCAGACCGCGCTGATGGCGCAGCCGCAGGGCTCCGGCGCATTCTACGTGGCCGAGATAGCCACCCCGATGGACGCAACGCGCATGGCCGCCGGCGGTGTGGCCTGGGCTTGCGAAGGCACCAGCTGCGTCGCCTCGCGCGGCACAGCGCGCCCCTTGCGCATCTGCCACGAGCTCAAGCGCAAGGCTGGCGCGATCACCCGCTTCACTGTCGATGGAGAGCCGCTGGCGGACGAGCAACTGGCCCGCTGTAACGCCTGAGGCGCTAGAGCAGCCCGTGCGCCGACAGCTCGGCTTCGAGCGCGCCGGCATTGCCAAACTGGTGCGCGTGCCAGCCTCGTGCGCGGGCTGCAGCCACGTTATCGGCGCGGTCGTCGATGAAGAAGAGGTCGCTCCCCGCGTGCCCGCTGCGGCCTTCGAGCAAGGCATAGATCTCGGGATCGGGCTTTACGCTGCGCTCTCGGCCAGAGACCACCACATCCTGCATCAGATCGAAGATCGGCGCGGTGGGACGGAACATGCCCCAGAACTCGGCCCCGAAGTTCGTGAGGCCATACTGTGGGACCCCACGCGCCGCCAGCGTCTCGACCAGCGCATGGGTGCCTTCAACCGGGCCGGGAATCGATTCGAGAAAGCGCTCGGCATAGGCCGCAATCAGCGGGGCATGGCGTGGAAACTGCGCCTGCCGCTCGGGCACCATCTCGGCCAGTGGCCGCCCGGCATCGTGTTCGAAGTGCCATTCCTCGGTCACGACATGATCGAGAAACCAGTCCAGTTCCTCGGGATCGTCGATCAGGCGCGCGAACAGATGCCGCAGCTCCCACTGGTAGAGCACGCGGCCCACGTCCCAGACGACCGCGACGGGAGGGGCAACCGGCAAATGAGACAGGGAATCAGACATAGAAAAAGCCCCCGCTCGCGCGGAGGCCATCTCTTGCAGGTCGATCGAGGACCAGCCGACCGCGAACGAATCGCGGCTCGGCGTGCATCAGCCTTGGCGGGCCTTGAAGCGACGGTTGGTCTTGTTGATCACATAGGTGCGGCCACGGCGACGAATCACGCGGTTATCGCGATGGCGGCCCTTCAGCGACTTGAGGCTGTTACGAATCTTCATGGCGATCTTTCCAAATGAAAAGGCACCGGAAACCAGAGATCCGGTGCCGCAAAATCTATGGCGCGCGAAATATGGTCGACAGCGGTGAAAGTCAAGCCCAAGCCTGCTAGCGAGTAGCGGAACAAGGGCTCGCACGAAGGGTTTATGTAGCATGATCCGCAGAAGTTACACAATCCTCCTCGCCTGCGCCGGGCTCGCAGCCTGCGCGGCGCCCGCCTATGTGTCGCCGGTCGAGGTGACGCGGTTCGTCGGCTCGGCCCCTTCGCAACTTGGCACTGGCACCATCTCGGTGGACTTCGGACCGGGCCTTCAGCGCTCGCCCAACGAGGCCGTCTATCGCACGGCGGTGGAGCGCGAACTGGCGGGCCTTGGTTATACCATCCGCGCCACCGGCGGCGCACAGGTGGCACAGGTTTCGCTCGACCAGTTCGTCAACGATCCTGATGCGGGCCGCCGCCCGGTGAGCGTCGGCGGCGGCGCATCAGTCGGCAGCTATGGTTCAGGCGTCGGGCTTGGCATCGGGCTCGACCTCACCCCACGCGCGGCAGAACGGCTCGACACCCAGCTTTCGGTGGCGATTCGCCCGGCCGCTGGCGGCGAAAACCTGTGGGAAGGCCGCGCCCAGATGACCGCCAGCGCCAACAGCGACTATGCTGACCAGAATTCCGCCGCCGCTCGGTTGGCCGCGGCGCTGTTCAGCAACTTCCCCGGAACGTCCAGCGAAACCATCCAGGTAGAATAAGCATGACCACCATTCATATTGATGCCGCCTTCGACAGCGGCAACATCGAGGTGCTCGCCATCGACAGCGCCGAGGCCCGTCTCGCGATCAAGCGCGACCACCAAAGCGAGTTTGCGCAGTGGTTCCACTTTCGCGTCTCGGGCTGCGCCGGGCGCGAGCTGGTGCTGCGAATCGAAAACCTCGAGGAAAGCGCCTATCCCGATGGCTGGCCCGGATACCGCGCCTGCGTTTCTGAAGATCGGCTGCTCTGGGGGCGGGCCGACACGTCCTATGACAAGGACACCGCGAACGGCACGCTGACGATCCGCTATACACCTGCCAGCGATCTCGTGTGGTTCGCCTATTTCGCGCCCTATTCACTGGAACGCCATTTCGACCTCGTGGCCGAAGCCGCCGCCAGCGAGGGCGTGAGCCATGTCCGTCTCGGCACCACGCTTGACGGGCGTCCGCTCGATTGCCTCGAAATGGGCGAAGGTGATTTTCAGGTATGGCTTTATGCGCGCCAGCACCCGGGCGAATCGATGGCCGAGTGGTGGATGGAAGGCGCGCTCGACCTGCTGACCGATCCGGCCGACCCGATCGCGCGCAAGCTGCACCAGCTTTGCCGCTTCCATGTCGTTCCCAACTGCAACCCCGATGGCAGCACGCGCGGACACCTGCGCACCAATGCGGCAGGCGTGAACCTCAACCGCGAGTGGGAGAACCCGACCGCCGACCGCGCACCCGAAGTGCTCGCGATCCGCAATGCAATGGACGCCAGCGGGGTGGACTTCGCGATGGACGTCCACGGCGATGAGGCGATACCCGCCAACTTCATCGCCGGGTTCGAGGGCATCCCCTCGTGGACCGACAAGCTCGGCGCCGACTACGAGCGTTATCGCGAGTTGCTCGACCGGCGCACGCCCGATTTCCAGCGCCGGCTCGGCTATCCGGCGGCCCGCCCCGGTCGCGCCAACCTGTCGATGAGCACCAATCAGGTCGCCGAGCGATTCGGCGCGGTGTCGATGACGCTCGAAATGCCGTTCAAGGACAACGACGACCTGCCCGATCCCGCGCAGGGCTGGAGCCCCGAGCGGTGCCGCCTGCTGGCGCGCGATTGTCTCGGCGCGCTGCTGCAATGGCTGGAAGATCGCGCGTGATGCGGCTCGCCCTGCTGGCTGCGCTTATGCTGAGCGCCTGCGCGACCACCCCGCCCGCCGCCGACGCTCCGGCCGAACGCATTGCCTACGACACCAACAGCTGGGGGCGCGTGGTTTCAGGTTGGATCGTCGGAAGGGACGGCGCAGGGACCTGGTACGAGCGCGTGAACGACAGCGGACAGCCGGGACCGGTCGGCCCTTACGAACTGCGCTATCACGAATTCGATGTCGGCCCTGCGCAAATGGCCGAGCTTGAAGCCGTGCTGGCAAACCTGCCCGATTCGGCCCCGAACCCGCTCGATTGCGAGATGTTTCGCACCGACGATCTCTATGGCACGCTGCGCCTGACCCATGGCGCGACCACCGAGGAGTTGGCCTACAACCAAGGCTGCCGCGATGCGTCGTATCAGCGCTTCATGGGGCAGTTGCTGGCCGCCGATGCGCTGGTGGCAGAGTGGGGCAAGGCCGAGCCGGTGTCGCGCACCGAGCGCTATGCCAGCGATAACACGCCAGTCTCAAAATAGCCCGTTCGTCCTGAGGAGGGTACGAAGCCGAAGGCTGAGCGTCCATCTCGAAGAACAGACCCGGGTGGTTCGAAACGGATGCTCGGCCTGCGGCCTCGTTTCCTCCTCACCACGAACGGGAAAGGCTATCGCTCCTAAAGCCCGCTAAAAGCTTCGGGCAAAAGCTGCGACAAGCGAAACTCGCGCACACCTTCCGGCCCGTCGCACCAGACCAGCGGGTCGCTCCCATCAAGTACGGCCAGCTCGGCCAACACCTGTCGGCAGCGTCCGCATGGCGTGATCGCGTGGGTCACCGGCCCGCTGACCGCCACGGCCACCAACCCGCCGCGCCGCCCCTCGTTCATCGCTTTGCCCGCCGCCACCGTCTCGGCGCAGAGCGACAGGCCATAGCTCACGTTCTCGACATTGGCCCCGCTCACCACGCTACCATCGGCAAAGGCCAGCGCCGCACCTACGGCAAAATTCGAATAGGGCGCATAGGCCTGCTCCGCCGCCGTGCGCGCCGCCGCCATCAATGCCTCGCGCGAGACGGTCATGGCTGCACCACCACCCAGCGCAGCGGCTCGTTCGCCAGCGCGCTGTGGAGATGGGCGTTGGCGGTCCACAAGGTCCACGGCCTCCCGGCATAGTCGGGCTGGAACCAGTCGCGGGTCAGCCACAGGTTGCGTTCGATCCGCTTGGATATTCCGTATTTCGCCTCGAACTCGGGCGGCACCTGTAGCACCACTGGCTGGCCGGTATGATTTTCCACCTGATTGATGAAGGTGGTCAACTCGCTTTCGAGCGCCGCCTCGATCGCCGGGTTGCCACAGGCGCTCGGCATCTTCTCCAGCGCGATCACCGGCGGCAGCATCCGTGCATCGCGCGGCACGATGGTGACGAAATTGGCCGATTGCCGCTCGGCCGGAATGCACGGATCGTAGGCATGGACCGCGCCATGCGGCATGTCCTTGCCCGCCAGCGCCTCGAGGTTGCGGCTGAATTGCGCATCGCGCCCGTTCTCGCCCACGCTCGCCTCAAGATAGACGAAGTCCGCCCCCGCAGCATCGAGCGCGCCGAAATCGACCACGCCGTCACGTTCGCCGATCAGCGCGCCCTGCACCGGGAACTCACTGCGTTCAGGCCGCCAGGTGCGCGATTGCCACCAGAGCCAGCTGCCCGCCACCAGCGCGACCAGCAACAGCGCAGCCAGTGCGCGCAGGCGCCAGGGTCTTTTCCGCTTTCTGGCCAAGTCGGCCCCCTCTTGCTCGTCTCAGGCCCTGATATGCAGCACGCAGATCAACGTGAAAAGGCGGCGTGCGGTGGCGAAGTCGGTCTCCACCTTGCCTTCGAGCGATTCGAGCAGCTGGCGCGTGCCACGATCGTGGATTGCCCGCCGCGCCATGTCGATGGTCTCGATCTCCTGCGCCGAGTTGCGCCTGAGCGCCTTAAAATAGCTGTCGCAGATCGCAAAGTAATCGCGCACGTGGCGCTTCATCCGCGCGAGGCCCAACCCAATCGTGCCCGCTGCTTCGTTCGCGCCATCGGTGAGGTTCCAGGCCAGCATCCCGTCCACCACCGACAGGTGCACCTGCCACGGCCCCTGCTGACCGGCCTCGCTGGCGCGCAAGGGGCGAAACAGGTTATCTTCCACCAGATCGCGCAGCGCCACCTGCCGCTCCCGCTCGACATCCTCGCTACGCGCGATCACCGAGGCCTCGTCAAGCGAGATGCTGGCAATACGGTTGATGGCAGGGTCGAGCATGGTCGCGTCTCTGTGCCTATCTCAAGCCTTTATGGCAATTGCGAAAGGGCGCGGGAGGGATTCATCCCCGCTATCCACAAGGGGGCTCCTCTTGCCGCAGCGGCCATGAGGTCGCATGAGGGGGCCATGTCCGACGAAGACCTGCTTATCCGCTCCGCCGGCCTTGGCGCCACCAGTGCCCAGACGCCGGCCGGCCGCGCGCTTCCGGCCAACCCGGAGGCGGAGGCCGCCTTCCTCGGCGCGCTGCTGATCGACAACCGTCTGCTCGAAGAAATGACCGTGCCGATCCGGCCCGAGCATTTCTTCATCCCTGTCCATGGCAAGATCATGGACCGGATCCAGAACCAGCTCGACCGCCAGATGGTGGTGACGCCGGTGACGCTCAAACCCTTGTTCGAGAACGACCCCGCGCTCGCCGAGCTGGGCGGCACCGCCTATCTCGCGCAGCTCACCGCCGATGGGCAGGGCCTGCTCGCCCCGCGCGAACTGGCCCAGCAGATTTACGACCTCGCGCTGCTGCGCGAGCTGGTGAGCGTGGGCCGCGATCTGGTGGAGGGCGCGCTCGATACCAGCGAGGAGGTCGAGCCGCTCAACCAGATCTCGCAGGCCGAAGCGCGCCTGTTCGAGGTCGCCGAAGGCGCGGCCAGCGGCTCGGAAGCGACCAGTTTCAAGGCCGCCGCGCTCACCGCGATCAAGATGGCCGAGGCGGCGATGAACTCTGGCGGCGGGCTTTCTGGCAAGACCACCGGCCTCGATTCGGTCGACCGCAAGACCGCCGGCCTGCACAATTCCGACCTTATCATCCTTGCCGGTCGCCCCGGCATGGGCAAGACCTCGCTCGCCACCAACATCGCCTTCAACTGCGCCGAAGAGCACCTGCGCTGGCAGGCCGAGGGCGGCGAGCACAATTTCGGCGGGCCCGTCGCCTTCTTCAGCCTCGAAATGAGCGCCGACCAGCTCGCAACGCGTATCCTTGCCGAACAGGCCGAAATTTCCTCCGAAGCGCTGCGTTCGGGTAAATTGAACCGCGACGATTTCCAGCGGCTCGCCAATGCCAGCCGCCGACTGTCAGAATTGCCGCTCTATATTGACGACACCCCCGGCCTCACCATCGGCGCCTTGCGCACCCGCGCGCGGCGGCTGAAGCGGCGGCACGATATCGGGCTGATCGTGGTCGATTACCTGCAACTTCTGCAAGGCTCGGGCCGCGCCAGCGACAACCGCGTGAACGAGATTTCCGAGATTTCGCGCGGGCTGAAAACGCTGGCGAAAGAGCTGGGCGTCCCGGTGATCGCGCTGTCGCAGCTCAGCCGTGCGGTGGAGCAGCGCGAAGACAAGAAGCCGATGCTGTCGGACCTGCGCGAATCGGGCTCGATCGAGCAGGACGCCGACATGGTCTGGTTCATTTTCCGCGGCGACTACTATCACGAGGCGATCCGCCCCGAGGTGCCGACCGAGACCAGCTCCGCCGACATTCAGGAAAAGTACCGGTTGTGGGAGGAACGCTATCTGGAGCTGCGCAACAAGGCGACGCTGATCGTGGCCAAACAGCGCCACGGCTCGACCGGCAACGTGCCGCTGCACTTCCAGGCCGAGATCACGAAGTTCACCTCGCCCGTGATGAAGGACTATTCGGACTACGGGTACGAGTAGGCGGGGTAGCCTTACCTCTACCTGACCCCGGGGCCCAGCTTGCTCAGACCGAGCGCCGGAAAGAATGTCCGCTGCGCGCGGGATGTTTAGCAAAGCGGACTATCTGGAAACGACCCTATTGCGGACCTACTTCTAATCAGAATCATTCGAATCCAGCCACACCTCTACCTTTGGCATTGGCCTGTGCTCCATCTGCTCCCAAAGTGTTCGACCATCATAATAGCGTCCGACCGGTCGGGCACCTGCCATCAAATGTCGCAATACGATTTCGTCAGTCCATGACGAAAGCGCCGGGCTATTGCCCGCTTTGTCAATTACATCAGCGACCGCACCATGAGAGTAAAGCAGATCTAGGAGGGGGAGATATTCGACATCGAAGATCGCCGTTTCGCCATCTGCGTCCCGTTTGTTTGGATCTGCACCAAGATCCAAAAGCGCCTTAGCGGTCGCGACCAGCTCCTCATCATCTCGATTGCAGAGATAGACGCTCGAAAGCGCCGCCAAAGCCGGTTGCCCCTCTTCACCAATAGAGTCGATCGATAGCCCTTGAGCCGCAAATGCCCGAGCCAATGAAGCACTACAACCGGCAGCGTTGTCCGCAAAGATTGCTTCAAGGCTCCGCCTATCAGAACGCTCAACCCACCCGTTCCTGGCTAGATATGTAAAGAGATCGGCGCGCCCTCGCTCGATTGCTGCCATCAATAGCTCCTCTCCTAGCACTACTTCGTCACCACTCCATGGATGCGTAGTCATCGCATTCAAGTTTGCGCCCCGATCAATAATGCCCATTATTGTTCGGTCATCTGCGTCTTCGAGGGCACCCTCAAGAGCAAGACTGCGGGCGGCATCAGAGTTAAAATTGAAGTTGTTCTCTTCCAGCCATTCAACCAAACCTTCTGCGCCATCGACCCATCGTGCTGATCCAGCCGCTTGATCAACCGCTTCCTGAAGCTGGGTTACGACCGGAGGCATCCCAACTTCTTCGCCAACATAGTCAACAACAGTTTTTGAGGCGGTGCCTGTGTCGATTGTCAAAATGTATGCCGGGCTATCCGTTATCTGGGCTCGATACTCGTCATTCAGACTAAAAAATTTAGCGTCACGAAACTGCTCCAACAGGCTCGCGACCACACCCGGATCAATTTCGTCGGTGTGAACGCCAGAAAGCAAAATCCCGTCGTTCCGAGAGAATGAACGGTGCACTTCAAATTCGCCTGGGAAGATCTCTCCCCGTGTGCGGAATTCTACATTTCCCTGACCGTCGATCGTTACCGTGTAGTCTGGGCAGCTACCAAAGCACGCAGTCCGCTGAAGAGTTATCTTCACTTCGTCATCGATTACCTCAGGGAATGGCTCGGCGTACGCACTACAGCTTGTCAATAGGAATAGCGCTACGAATGAATAGATGAGCTTCACCATCAGCTTTCCTCTCGCCCTAAGGCTACGAGACGACTATTGGGTTTCCAAACAAAATGTCAGCTTCCCACCCATTCCCCGCCGTTCACTTCGCATTCCGCAGTTCCCGAAAGCAGACGCAGCCTCTCCCCATAGGCCGACATTGTGCCCTCACGGCCCACAGGCATAAAACCCGTCGATCACGATCTGCCGCGTTCCGCGCGCGATAGTCAGCCGCGCCGTCTTGAGTGGGCTCTCGCTCGGCGCTGCGCCGGGATCGGCCTCGCCCGTCACTTCGACCCGCGCGCTGACCGTGCCGTTGGTGAACGAGGCACCATCGGGCATGTCGCCGAAGCCGCCCTTGCCGTCCTTCGCGAGGCGCATCACCGTCCCGTCGATCTTCACCGCCCCCATCGCCTGCCTCTGACTATCAACAAAACCCTTGGCGACCAGCAGCGGGTCGTCGTTGCGGCTGAAGCTGAACGAGCAACCAAGTTCGCCGTCCAGCGGTTCGGCAGCAATATCCTCGGGCATGATCACATCCAGCATGATCGGCGCGCTCTGCCCCTCGGCCATGCTCACGCCAGACGCAACGGGCGCGGCTGGCTCATCGCTGGCAACGGGCGGCTCGGGGGCGCCCTCGTTGCAGGCTGCGAGTATCAGGGGAGCAAGCAGAAGCGGGAGGGTGCGGGTCATGCTGTTCCAATAGCTTGGTTGGGGCCAGGTTCCCGCGCTAGCACGCCCGCCTCACACATGCGAATTCTTGACTCTCGGCGCTTGCGCCCGTATCTGGTCAACTTTCCGGACAACCCGCTTGATTGGAGTGCCCTATGGCGCGCGTTACCGTCGAAGATTGCGTCGACAAAGTTCCCAACCGTTTCGACCTCGTCCTGCTCGCCGCCCAGCGCGCGCGCGAGATCTCGGGCGGTGCCGAACTCACCGTCGACCGCGACCGTGACAAGAACCCGGTCGTGGCCCTGCGCGAAATCGCCGAGCAGACCGTGAAGCCCAAGCACCTGCAGGAATCGCTGACCCAGTCGCTCCAGCGCGTGCTGCCCGATGAGGAAGACGAAGCGGACGACATCGGTTCGCTGAGCCAGTCGGCCGAAGCCATGCGCCTTTCGGCTGCGGCCCCGGCCCGCTCGACCTCGGTCGGCGGTGACTACGAAGGCTGATCCTGGGACGACTGATTGCTCGCTAAGGCAAGACCAAGAAGGGGCTGCGGCGCAAGCTGCGGCCCTTTTCTTCTGTCCGGTGTCCGGCAGCGACACAGATGCGAGGCTGGCGATTGATCGGCAGCCGTATTGAGGCTCTAAGAATCGTCGAAGGGAGCTTCGATGGCGGTCATAGCAGTCTACAGCGTGAAAGGCGGCGTCGGGAAAACCACTATTGCGGCGAACCTCGCGTGGTTCTCGGCCATGGTCTCGCGTCGGCGCACGCTGTTGTGGGATCTCGATGCTGCGGGCGGATCGGGCTTTCTGTTCGGAATCGATGCGCAGAAACGCGCCGCCGCCGGCGCCATCTTCGACCGCGATGCCGAGCCCGCCAGCCTGATCTGGCAGAGCGGTTATGACCGGCTAGACCTGCTGCCCGCCGACGACAGCCTGCGCGACCTCGACAGTCTGCTCGCGCGGATCGGCAAAAAGAAGCGACTGGCCAAGCTCGCCGACACCCTGGGGCGCGACTACGAGCGGATCGTGCTCGATTGCCCGCCGGTGCTCAACGAGATCAGCGCTCAGGTGGTGCGCGCGGCGACCTGCGTGATCGTGCCGCTGCCGCCCTCTCCGCTATCGGCCCGGGCCTTCGAGATCGTGGCAAAGGAAATCCGCGCCAACACCAAGAACCACCCGCCAATCCTGCCGGTGCTATCGATGGTCGACCGCCGCCGCGCACTCCACCGCGAGGCGCTGGAGGCCAATCCGAACTGGCCGGTCATCCCGCAGGCAAGCGCGGTCGAACAATGCGCGGTGCGGCAGGCGCCGGTGGGTGCCTTCGCCCCCAACTCGCCGGCCGCGCGCGGCTTCCGCCAGCTCTGGACCGCGATCGAGCGCAGGCTGGCGCGGGGTTAGAAGCGCCTTTCTCAGCCTGAGCCTTGTGTCGAAGGCTTTACCTCCTGCCCGTCCTTCGACGGGCTCAGAGCGAGCAGGCTTGCCGGACCGGCTCAAGCGCCCTGCGGTGCCTCGCCCGAACCGCCGAACCGCTTGCCAGCCTTGGGCACCGAGGAGCCTTGCGACGGCGGCAGAATGGTCGGACCAGCGGGCTGGTCGGGCCGGTCGATCTTGCCGTCCTCCATCAGCCGGTTGATCTCCTCGCCGCTCAGCGTCTCGTATTCGAGCAACGCCTGCGCCAGCAAGTGGAGCTTGTCCTCCTGCTCTGTCAGGACATCGGTCGCGCGCTTGAGGCCTGCTTCGACCAGATCCTTGATCTCGGCGTCGATCAGCTTGTTCGTTTCCGAGCCGGCCATGGTGCGCGTGGTCTGGCCCATGCCGAGATAGCCTTCCTGGCTCGCCTCGTACTGGAGCGGACCGAGCTTGTCGCTCATGCCCCACTTGGTCACCATGTTCCGCGCCAGATCGGTCGCGTACTGGATGTCGCCCGATGCGCCCGAGCTGACCTTGTCGTGCCCGAAGATAATTTCCTCGGCCACGCGGCCGCCCATGGCGACGGCAAGGTTCGCGTGCATCTTGTCACGATGGTACGAATAGTTGTCACGCTCGGGCAGGCGCATCACCATGCCCAGCGCACGCCCGCGCGGGATGATCGTGGCCTTGTGGATCGGGTCAGACGCCGGCTCGTTCAGCGAGACGAGCGCGTGGCCGGCCTCGTGATAGGCAGTCATCTTCTTCTCGTCCTCGGTCATGACCATGGACTTCCTTTCGGTGCCCATCATGACCTTGTCCTTGGCGTCTTCGAACTCCTGCATGGCGACCAGACGCTTGTTGCGCCGGGCAGCCAACAGCGCCGCCTCGTTGACGAGGTTGGCAAGGTCCGCACCCGAGAAGCCGGGAGTACCGCGCGCGATGGTGCGCGCGTTCACATCGGGAGCCAGCGGCACCTTCTTCATGTGCACCGAGAGGATCTTCTCGCGCCCGTCGATATCGGGGATCGGCACCACCACCTGACGGTCAAACCGGCCCGGGCGCAGCAGCGCCGGGTCGAGCACGTCGGGCCGGTTGGTAGCGGCGATGATGATGATGCCTTCGTTGGCTTCGAAACCGTCCATCTCCACGAGGAGCTGGTTCAGCGTCTGCTCGCGCTCGTCGTTCGAATTGCCGATGCCATTGCCGCGATGGCGGCCCACAGCGTCGATTTCGTCGATGAAGACGATACACGGCGCGTTCTTCTTCGCCTGTTCGAACATGTCGCGCACGCGGCTCGCGCCGACGCCGACGAACATCTCGACGAAGTCCGAGCCCGAAATGGTGAAGAACGGCACGCGCGCTTCACCTGCGATGGCGCGGGCCAGCAGCGTCTTACCGGTACCCGGCGAGCCGACCAGCAGCGCACCCTTGGGAATCTGCCCGCCGAGCTTCGAAAAGCGCGCCGGGTCTTTCAGGAACTCGACGATTTCCTGCAACTCCTCGCGTGCCTCGTCGATGCCGGCGACATCGTCAAAAGTGACGCGACCCTGCTTTTCGGTGAGCAGCTTGGCCTTCGACTTGCCAAAACCCATTGCGCCCGAACCGCCGCCCTTTTGCACCTGCCGCAGCGCAAAGAAGGCCACGCCGAGAATCAGCAGGAACGGCAGCGCCTGGATCAGGATCACCCACAGGACATTCATCTGCTCGGGCGCGGCGCCGGTAAACTGCACATCAGCCCGCTCCAGCTGGCCGGTCAGCTCGACATCGCCCTGCACGGGAATGGTGGAGAAGCGCTCGTCGTTCTTCATCTGGCCAACGATCAGATCGGGCGAGATTTCGACGCTCTTCACGCTGCCTTCGGCGACCTTCTGCTTGAAGTCCGAATAGAGGATCTGCGCCCCGCCCGCCTCGCGCGGGCCGGAGAACATCGAGATAACGAGCAGCAGCGCCACGAAGATGCCGCCCCAGATCATGAGGCTCTTCATCCAGGGGTTGCCGCCGCCTTCGGGCTCGCGATTGTCGCTCATGTGCTTAAGAGTCCTTTCGGAACCCAATGTAGGCGTGCGCGGGTGAATGGCAAGATAACGGGCCTCTCCCTGCGATGGCTCGCCTCAGCGACGCGTGCGGGCGAGGATCAGGCGGTCCGAAAGGTCGGCCCCCTGCTGTCCGGTCACTTGCCATAATGCCTCGAACGGCGCGCCGTCCGCCACCACCTCGGCCACCTTCTCGGGCAGCTCCGCGCTCGCCACGATCGGCCCCAGCGAACGCAGCCCCGTTTCGCGCTCGCTGGCGACGACGATCACCTTTGCCCCGCCCGGCGCGATGAACCGCGCAAGATAGGCATAGTCACGATAGAACACGGGGGCCGCGATGCGGCGCGCCTCATCGCTAGCGTAAATCTGGCGCGATTCGCGATCGATCAGCTCGTCGTAAGTCTCGCCCAGGCGAAAGCCGGAGCCGGCAAAGACCTGCTGTTCGAGCGGTCCCAACCCGCTGAGCAGACCAACATAGACGATGTCGAACCGGTTGAGCATGTCGGGCCGCAGGTCGGACGCAGCAATCACCGTCGCGGTCTTGCCATTGCCTTCAAGCACCGGAGCAATCGCGGATAGCGCATAGGAAGTGGAAAAGGGGAGGTAATTTAGCCCGAAATCCTCGGCCACGGCATAGCGATCGGGTTCGGCTTCCTGCAGGCGCAGCAAGTCTTCCGAGCTGTTGACGCGGAAATCGCGGATCAGCCGCCCCTCATCGGGGATGAGCGGATCGATTTCGCCGAACAGGTAGTAGTCTCCAAGCACAAAGAGTACCGGCCGCTCTGACTCTAGCAGGGGTTGCCACAAGGCACTCGCCGCCCCAGGTCGCTCGAGCGACCGCCCGAGCCCGAAGGCCCCGGCACACAATATCGCCAGCGCCACCAAGGCGATCGCGACAAGTCGGCGCGGAACGACCGCCCCTTGCGAAAGGCTGGACACGTCGCTGGCACCGGCCCGGCGCATGGGGCGCAGACCGTAGATGCCCGAGGGAATCTCAAGCCTCAAGGCATCGGACGAAGGTTCGTGCCGCGAATAGTAATCGTCGATTTTCTTGCGAAGCCGGTGCACATAAACGCGCACCGTGGCATCGTCGGCATCGTTTTGCGCCTCGCCGAACACCGCCACGGCAATGTCTGACTGGCTAGCCGATTCGGCATCGGGGCCGCGTTCGGCAAGGTAGTCGAACAGGTCGCGCAGGCGTCCGTTACGTCCCGCAACACCGGCTGCCCGCAGGCGCTCAACCTCTTTCTTGTAACCCACGTTACAGTCCGACACGGCGTCGGTCATGAGCGGCTCCTCGTTCAGATCGGGTGCTGTTACGCACCTGTTACGAGCCGATTACCGTAATTCAACTGGTCACAGCAAGAGGGGCTCACCAAGCCATGGCGAATGAGAAGAGAGGACATTCCCCAGATCACCCGCGCGCTTGCCGCGACCGTTTCCATCATCGCGCTCGGCCTTCCGCTGGCAGCCCAAGCAGAGGAGCAAAGCCAACCCGCGCCTGACGGCCAGGTCGACGTCAATGATGGCAATGTCGTTCGCGACACTGTCACCGGCGATATTATCTATGTATATGGCCGGGGCGAGCGGCGCATCGGCACGGCTGGCGCTGCCAGCGAAGGCGGCGTGGCCGGGGCTGACCTGGAACTGCGCCCCCTGCTACGCCCCGGCGAACTGCTCGAAGCTACACCCGGCTTGATCGCCACCCAACATTCCGGCGGCGGCAAGGCCAACCAGTTCTTCCTGCGCGGGTTCAATCTCGATCACGGCACCGACTTCGCGCTCTATGTCGATGACATGCCGTACAATTTCCGCACCCACGGGCACGGACAGGGCTATCTCGATGTCAATGGCCTGATCCCCGAAACGGTCGAGCGGGTCGACTATCGCAAAGGCCCCTATCGCGCCGACACCGGCGACTTTGCCTTCGTCGGCAGCGCCCAGATCACCACCAAGGATCGCATTCAGCCTTTCGCCACGGCAGAAATCGGTGGCTACGGCTATCGCAGATTCGTGGCGGGCGGCTCGGTCGATCTTGGCAGCGGCACCCTGCTCGCGGTTGGCCAGGCCAAATTCAACGACGGGCCGTGGGAGCTGCCCGAGGATTTCGAGGGCTATTCGGGCCTGCTCAAATATTCACTGCCGGTCGGCGACGGCGATCTCCAGCTTTCGGCCACGATTTACGATGCGAGCTGGAACCCGACGGAGCAACTGCCCGAGCGCGCCATCGGCACCCCGCTCTGCGAGGATGTCTACTGCGCGATCGACACCACGCAGGACGGCTATACCGAACGCCAGATCCTGACCGCGAACTACACCAGCGACAGCTGGCGCGTCACCGCCTGGGCCCAGCATTACGACTGGCAGCTCCTTTCCAACTTCACCTTCTTCCTCGAAGACCCGGTGAACGGCGACCAGTTGCGCCAGTACTCGAACCAGTGGTCCTACGGCGGGCGGATCGAGCACACCGCCGAGATCGACGACACCCTCACCCTGCGTGTCGGTGCCGAGGGCCGCTACGACGACATTGCCCGCGTCGGACTCGACGAGACCATCGACGGGGTGAAGGAATTCACCGTTGGTGCCTTCGCCGTCGATGAGAAATCGCTCGGCCTTTACGGCGAGGCCATTTGGCAACCCGTGGACCGGCTGATGATCATCGCCGGACTGCGGCAGGATTGGTATGGCTTCGAAACGCGCTCCCTCGAAGGGGCTGGAAGCTGGAGCGGCGACCTCTCCGACGAAACGCTCGGCTTCAAGATCGGTGCCAATTACGAGCTGCTCGACGGCCTCGCCTTCTACGCCAACTATGGCGAGGGCTTCCATTCGAACGACGCACGCGGCGTGACCGCACCGACAGATCCCGCACCCGGTCTGGTCGAAGGAGGTTTCGAAGAAGTGGGCCTGCGCTTGGAGCGCGGCGGACTGATCTTCACGGGTGTTTACTGGTGGTCGAACATCGAAAGCGAGCTGATTTACGTTGGCGACGCGGGCGCGGTCGAGCCGTCTGACGCAGGCGAGCGCCACGGCTATGAGCTGACCGCCTTCTACAAGCCGAACAACTGGCTGGCGATAGACGCGGTCTGGACCGGCACCACCTCGCGCTATGCGGGCCTTCCGGCGGGCGAGGACTATGTTCCGGGCGCGCTCGATTCCTCGGGCGAGCTGGGCATTTCGGCGGCGTTCCCGAACTGGAACGCCTCGGCGCGGCTGCGCTATCTCGGCCCGGCGGCGCTGATCGAGGACAATTCGGTGCGCAGCGACGAAACCGTGCTGGTGAACCTGCGCACCGCCTGGACCCCGCAAAGCCGCGGCGTCCTTGAAGGCGTGGAGATCCATCTTGAGCTGCTGAACGCGCTCGACTCCGAGGACAAGGACATCACCTATTTCTACGAGACGCGCCTGCCCGGCGAGAACGCAGGCGTCGAAGGCATAAACAGCCGCATTGTGGAACCGCGCCAGATCCGCGTCGGTTTTACCAAGCGGTTCTGACCAGTCCCCGCGGCGAGGCTCCCGATTGCGGTGGGAGCCTCGCCACCCAACCCCCGCCCGTCCTTCCCTCCCCCCAAAAAAGGACGGGCGGGTCTTTTACATAGGCAGGCAGACTGGCTCTCCCAATGTCAATGTTACTTGACACCCGCATTCGTGTTTATGTAAAGCAACATTGACATTTTAGGAGGCTGAAATGCGAGTGCCCACATACATGAAGCGCTATCTCTCGCGCATTATCCTGTTCATGTCCGGCTATTGCGTGGTGCTGGTCGGTGGCATCGTGTTGCGTGATGGCGGCGCCGGTCCGGAAGTGCGCGTTGCCATGGCACTGCTTAGCGCAGGCATGATCTGCGGGGTGTTCTGGACCATCTTCCGTCTGCTGGCCGAATGCGATGACGAGTATCAGCGTATGCTGTGGGTCAAGCAGGTGCTGCTCGCCACCGCCGCTACCCTCGCGATCAGCACGTGCTGGCAATTCCTGGCTGTGTTTGAAGTGTTGGCCGAAGGTCCTCGCTGGTTCGGAGTCATGTGGCTGGCGATGTTCGGCTTTGCGTCTCCAGTAGTGCGGTGACGGGCGTGAACAACCGGCTCCGCGCGCTGCGCGCCGAAAGAAAGTGGAGCCAGCAAACGCTCGCCGACGCTCTGGGCGTCTCCCGCCAAAGCGTAAACGCGATCGAGACCGGCAAATACGATCCCTCGCTGCCGCTCGCATTCCGCATCGCGGATGTCTTCGCGCTGCCGATTGAGCAGATATTCCTGCGCGATTAATCCATAAAGCCGGTCATCACGAACTTCTGCACGCGGCGGCCGGTGTTGACCTCGCTGGTGTAGATATTGCCCTCGCTGTCGACATCGAGCGAGTGCAGCCAGATGAACTCGCCGGGATAGCGCCCGTTCTTGCCGAAGCTGCCGAGCACCTCGTGCGTTTCGCGCAGCAGGATCCACACGCGCCCGTTCATCATGTCGGCAACGTAGACATATTTGCCATCGGGGCTGAAGCCGACATCGGTGGCGGTGCGCGTACCGCCGGTTTCGCCAGCGATCACGAGGTTCTGCACGAAGTCGACACCATCGGCCGTTTCGCGGAAAATCTGCACGCGGTTGTTGCGCCGGTCGCAGACGTAGATCGTCGCGTCCGGCCCTCGCACCACGCAGTGGACAATATCGCCGAAGTTCTCACCCTCCGTCTGCGGGCCGCCGTCACCGGTGCTGGTGGCCTGGCTCTGGTCGAAGTCGCCCTCGCGCACTGGCGCCATCGGCGGCTCGCCCCAAGCACCGAAAACATGCTCAAAGGCGAAGGCGCCCTCGCCGCCGTCGAGGAATTCGACCACCCGCTTGTTGGCATAGCCATCGGCGAGCAGCACCGAACCTTCCACAGAGCTGATATCGGCAGGCAGGCCGAGCAGGCTTTCGGAGAAGTTGCCGTCGGTCTGTTCGCGCAGGCCGATCTGGCCGAGGTAGTCTCCCTCTGGCGAGAACTTGAGCGCGGCATGATCGCCCGCACCGTTGCCGCCGATCCACACGTTGCCATCGTCGTCGACGAACAGGCCGTGCGTGTTGGCCGGCCACTGATTGACCCCGTCGATGGTGGGCGCGCTCTCCGGCCCGCCCCATTCGGCGACTATGCGCCCCTCGGTATCGAGCCGCAGCACTGGCGATGGCGTACGACAACAGGCCACTGCCTGCCCGCTATCGAGCCCGAGGTCGGTCGCCCCCAGCGAATGCGGGCGCTGCGTGAGCCAGATGTGGCCGTCCGGCGCCACCGCGAGGCCCGAGACCTGGCCGAGCATCTGGTCTTCGGGCAGTCGCGGCCATGTGACATCGGCCTTGAACACGGGGACAGGATGCGCCCCGCTAACCCGTGAGCTGGTGACATCGACCAGCGTTTCGGCTGCCGCCGGGGTTGCCAACGAGGCTGCGGCCCCGGCGCAAAGCAGGATCGTTAATCGACGCATCATGTGTCTCCCATTTCATGCCTCAGGCGAGGCTGTCGATCACCTCCGGCAATGCCGCCCCATAGCGTTGCACATCGGGCAGCAGCCCGGTGCTTACGCGCGAATATTGCGTCCACTCGCCATAGGCACCGCGGATGAGGATACCGCGTTCGGCCATGGCTGCACGCACCTTTTCCGCATCGGGCACTTCGACGAAGACGAAGTTGGTCTGGCTTGGCAAGGCCGTCAACCCTGCCTTGGCGACCGCATCGAGGATCATTTCGCGGCCTTCGAGGATCATCGCCTTGCTGCGTTCGAGGAAGCCGAAGTCGTCATAGCTGGCGATGGCGGCGGCGAGACCCGAAACATTGCCGCCGAAACTCATCAGGTAACCCGAGATGCGTTCGGCATTGGCTTCGCTGGTGATCGCATAGCCCACGCGCATGCCGGCCATGCCGTAGATTTTCGAGAAGGTGCGGCAGACGATCACGTCATGCCCTTCGCGCACAAGGTCGATCACCGAGTTACCTTCGGGATCGTCGGTCAGTTCGTTGTAGGCCTCGTCGATCAGCAGCGTGGCGTGCGGCGTAACCTGAGCCGCCAGCGCGCGCAGTTCGGGCTGGGGCACCACCATGCCGGTGGGGTTGTTGGGGTTACAGATCTGCACCAGCGACACATCGTCGCCAAAGGCTGCCGCGATCCCGGCCACGTCGACCTGCATGTCGGGCGTCAGCGCGATGCGGGTGGCCGTAGCGCCTTTCTTCTCGCCATATTTCACCGTCGTATCCCAGAACAGGCCGGGACAGACGATCTTGCCTGTGCTGCCCCAGGCGAGCGCGATCGCGCAGAGCAGCTCGGTCGAGCCGCTGCCCATCACCACCTGCTTCGGGTTCACGCCATGGCGTTCGGCGATCATGTCGGTGATGTAGGAGACACCCCCGTCGGCGTAGTAGCAGCCCTTCACCGATGTGTCGGTGATCGCCGCCAAGGCGCTCGGCGCCGGTCCATAGGGGTTTTCGTTGCGCGCCAGCAGCGCGGTATCGGGCTTGGGTCCAAAGTGGCTGACCACCCCGGCTGCGCTCATCGGTAGAACGGCCTGAGCCGGCGCTGCCCCGGCGAGCCCCGTCAGCGCGGCCGATCCGGCCAGAAATCCTCGGCGTGATGCGTGCATGGTATGTCTCCTGTTAGCGCGTTTACTCCTTGCCTCCTGCGGACACTCAGGCGTGTGTTATCATCGTTACGCCCACGAAAATCAGGTAGATGCCGAAGACCCGCCGCAGCAGCCCCTCGCTCAGCTTGTGCGCCATGGCCACGCCCAGCGGCGCGCACAGCACCGATGTGAGAATAACCACCCCGGCCGCCGCCCAGTTTACGTAGCCGACCGAGCCCCAGGGCAGCCCTGCCTCGCCCCAGCCGATAATCATGAAGCCAATCGTGCCGGGAATGGCGATGATCGCGCCCATGCCCGACGCGGTGCCGATGGCGCGGTGAATGCCGTTACCGCACACGCTCATCACCACGGTGGTAATCGTGCCCCCGCCGATCCCGAGCAGCGCCGAGACCAGCCCCAGCGAGCCGGCCAGACCAGCCCGCGCTGCGCCCTGCGGCATGGCCAGCACCATCGCGCTGGCGCGGATTTTTGGCGCGAGGAAGTAGATTGCGAAGGCAAACACCCCGATGGCGAAGATCAACGCCAGCGTCTCGGACGTAACACGCCCGGCGATCAAAGCGCCCAGAGCTGTCCCGCCGACCACCCATGGCGCCCAGGTCTTGAGCACATCGACATCGACCGCCCCGCGCGCAGCATGGCTTTTGACTGCCCGCAGTGATGTGAAGATAATGGTCGCCAGCGAAGTGCCCACGGCAACATGTGTCAGTTGGTCGGGCTGTGCCCCCAGCAGCGGCAGAATCAGCACCAATGCCGGAACCACCACGAACCCGCCGCCAATTCCGAACAGCCCCCCGGCAAAGCCCGCCCCGGCTCCGGCCCCGAGCAAAGCGAGGAGCGGCAGAAGAAGGTCGGCTGAGAAGGTCACGAAGGCCTCTATAGCATTTTCGCCAACAGAGCAGAGGAAAAAGTGAATTATTCAAACGAAACCACTACAGTTTGCCGTATATTCCCTTCCTCTCTACATATGGCGTCAAATTTCACTGCCAGCAGCGGTCGAAGCAGCAACTGGACTTGCGATTTCAAACCTTGCTTGTGACCAGACCATTGCATCGCTCCCGCTTTCTCGCGCATAGCGCGAGCGCAGCGGGCCAGCTGATCCGGTGCGCCCCGGCAGGGCAATCGAAGGAGAAAGATGCCGATGATCCTTGAAACCCGCACGGTCGAAAAGGTCTGGGGCCGCGATCGCCTGCCCGCGCCGTTCTCAACGCCAGACGGGCAGCGGATCGGCGAGGTCTGGTTCGAGCCGCCCGCCGCGCTCGACGGGTTGCTGGTCAAATACATCTTCACCTCCGAGAAGCTCTCGGTGCAGTGCCATCCGTCCGACGAACAAACGCGCGCGATGGGACTCGGCCAGCGGGGCAAGGAAGAGTGCTGGCTGGTCGTCGATGCTGAGCCAGAGGCCGCACTCGGGATCGGATTCGACTCACCGCTCGACCACGATGCCTTACGCGAGGCAGCTGAGGACGGGAGCATCGAGGAACTGCTGACCTGGCATCAGGTAAAGGCGGGTGACTTCTTCTATATCCCCGCCAACACCGTCCACGTGATCGGGCCGGGCTGCACAATCATCGAGATCCAGCAAAATTCGGACATCACCTATCGCCTCTACGACTATGGCCGTCCACGCGAGCTGCATCGTGAAGAGGCCGCCCGGATCGCGCTCGGCGAACGTTACGACCTTGCCGCGAACAGCACATATGTAGGACACGAATCAGACATAAACCTCGTAGACGGTCCGTTCTTCCGGCTCGACCAGCTCGCAGGTGGGCCCGATGCGGCCATTTCGGCGCGCTATCGCGGGCCGCTATTGGTGATACCGCGCGAAGGCTCGGTCATCGTCGAGGGCGAGACCGTCAGCCCCGGTCAATGTGCGCTGGCGATGGAAATAGACGCGGTGCAGTTCGCCGAGACCGGCACCTGCCTGATCGCGCAGCCGATGTCGGATTGAAGCTGCGGCGCAATCAGGATTGCTGAGACGGACCGATGCCAGCGCCGACTGCCCCCTCCTCTCCACCGTCGCGAGAACGTTTTCACGCGCTCGATGGCGCGCGGGCGATCATGCTGCTCCTCGGCATCCCGTTCCACACCGCCGCGATGTATACGCTGAAGGGTGGCTGGCTCGTCGACGCGCATCAGCCATCCTTCCTCGCCAGCCTGATTTCCGCCCTCGTGCACGGATTCCGGATGCCGGGCTTCTTTATTCTGGCGGGGTTTTTCGCCGCCATGTTGCTGGCTCGACGCTCACCCTGGCAATGGCTATCCAGCCGGGTCAAGCGCCTGCTCATACCCTTCGCCACATCGCTGCTACTGCTCGGCGGTTGGGAAGTCTACTGGATGGGCGTGAGCGCAGGCCTGGAACCTGCAGCGGCCGCAGGCTGGACGCTGGAACGGTTTCCGGGGCGCTGGGTCAACCATCGCTGGTTCCTGATCGTACTGTTCGTCTACTGTGCCTTCATCGCTGCACTCCATGCGACACCCCTGGTAAGACGGTGCTTGCAGGCGGCCTGGCGGCGGCTTGGCTTCGCCCGGCTGCTTGTGTTGCTGATCGCCTTCCCGATTGCCGCGCAGTTTCTTACTGCCGAACTCAATACGCTCATGCCGCGCGGGGAGACCCGGGTGAACCTGCAACGAACCTTGATGTTTGCTCCTTATTTCCTCATCGGCGCGCTTGCCTTTGGCGACAGCCGACTGGCGCAGATCGTTTTCCGTCCCGGCCTCGCCATCAGGATCGCCGGTGCCTTGCTGCTGCTGACATATTGCGTTCTGACGCTGGCCTTTGGCGATTTCCTCACCATCACCGGCTTTCCGCGCGCGCTCACCCGCCCGCTTGCCTTCTCGGTCACGGCGCTGTCCGGCGTGTTCGTCTCGGCGCTGTTTTACTACTATGTCGGCAAGGTATTCGCGACGGGGCGCGCAACGGTGCGCTATTTCGTCGCCGCCTCGCTGGTGATCTACCTGTTTCACGAGGTATTCCTGCTGCCGCTCGGCGTAGCCTTTCGCGGCGTTGACTGGCCTGCCGAGATCGAAATGCTGGCGATCGCCGGTGCCACGTTGGCGGGGACGGTGCTAACGTTCGAGGCGATCCGGCGCTCGGTCTGGCTCAGTTTCCTGTTCAACGGCGGTCCCGCCAGCCCGGCCCAGCCACCAGCCTTCGTGTTTTCTCGCAGGTTCCGTCGGTCGCTCGAAAGCGAAATTTTCGACGATCGGAGAAGTCCGACCGCTTCCCCGCCCTCGGCGGCCTGAGACTGCTTAGCTCGCAGTATTGTTAATTTCACTTGTTGCAAATTGCATTTTCCCGTGGAACGGTCGCGGCGAAGGTAAAGCTAATTGGAGTGGGTGATCTGGACTGGGGTCTTCTCTCGAACTCGGTCGGGCCGCGAGTCCGGCTGCTACGCAACAATCTGAACGCGCGGTCGATCGCCGCATCGGACCCCTTCGGCCTGCCGACGGGATCGCTCACGCTCATGTCGCTCATCGCCCAGAACCCTGGCAGTTCGCAGAAAGAGCTGGCCGACAAAGCGGGCATTACCGGCCCTGGCCTGGTCAGCCTTGTCGACGAGTTGGAAAAGCGAGAGCTGGTAAGGCGTGATCGTTCGACCACCGACCGCCGCCGCAATATGCTGGTGCTGACCGAGAAGGGCGAAGAGACCGTCGCGGAGATGTTCAAGGTCGTATCGCAGATCGAAGCGCCGATCCGCGAAGAACTGAGCCCGCAAGAGCTGGAACAACTGATCAGCCTGATCGACCGCGTGCTCAAGGCGCTCGGCGAAGGCTGAAATTTCGGGCGACCCGCCCTCGATAATTCGTTTGTTTAAATAATCATTCGTGTGCTAACAAACTCGATGGCGCCAGCGAGGGCTATTCCGTCTGCCGCCCGTCATCGAGGAAGGACCATTGCACAGATTGATCCTGGCCAGCGCCGCCGCCTTGCTTGCTTCGAGCGCACTGGCCCAGAACCAGACCGTCACCACGCCCGAAGGCGCGCAACTGCAGGTCGCACAAGACCTGCGGTATGCGCCGGGTGCGCTGACCGAGGCGCAGTTGCGGGCTTCCACGCGCGACCTGTTCGTGCAGGATTCCATGAACGTGTTCCGCCGCTTCGCGCGCCACAAGACCGCCGACATGGTCAAGTTCTACACCGAGGCTCTGGCGGTGCGGTCGCTCCAGCCGATCCAGCTCACCGCAAACCAGCAGATGATCCTCACCGGCGTGGGCAGCGGCCAGATCAAGTTGGCGGCAGGCGAACAGGGCGGGCAAAGCTACGACCTGTCGGGTGGAGTTACCGGCGGTACCGGCATCCGCTTCTTCACCCTCACCTACCCGGATGCTGACACCGTGCGCAGCCGCTTCGAAGCGGCTGGTTTCGCCCTGCCTGTCTTCGTCGATCAGGGTGACGGAACTGAGGCCGCGCTGGCCACCGATCCGGGCGGGTTCCCGATCGAAATCGTGATCCGGCCAGGGGCCAAGGATAATGCCAATGACGGGGTCGGCGTGGGTATCGCCGTCTCCAACCTGGAGGAAAGCCGCGCCTTCTATCGCGAGTTCGTCGGGCTCGATGAACTGCCGCCGGTCGAGGACGCGCTGCTCGGCCTGACCATGTATCCCTACCGCCACGGCGAAACCACGCTTTATCTCTATGAGGTCGGGCCGGGGCTCCCCGCCAACACCGGCAGCGCGGGCATCCAGTATGTGGTTAGCGATGCGCCCTTCGTCGATGCCAAGGCTGCACACCGGGGAATCGAGGTGCTGAACCCGCTCAATCGGCTGCGCGGGTTCGATCTCGTCACCGTCTGGCTCTATGATCCCGATCATGTGACCAACTATTTCGCGCAGGTCGGCCCCTCAAGCCGTACCGCACAAGCGCGAGAGGAGGCTTCGCTAACCCAGCTTCCGCCGATCCCGCGCGACTTTCAGCCGATGCAGACCAGTTGGGGCGAGCCCGACTTTCGCGGCGGCTGGCCGATCGACCACCTCAACGGTACGCCCTACGAGCGGCCTGAAGAACAGGGCAACCGCGTGTTCCTCACCGAGGAGGAATATCGGGCCAAGGTCGACCAGCTCCAGACCTTGCGCGACCGGTATGAGGCCGAAGACGAAGGTGGCACCATGGGCCAGGGCCACTGGACCGAGATGGGCGATGCCAACCGTCGTACCTCGTTCCTGACCGTGCCCGCAAACGGCCGCGTCCCGGCCAAGACCGAGGTGGGCCAGCGCAATGCCGATGCCATGCGTTCGAGCTGGCGCACCGGACAGAGCTTCCGTAGCTGGACCGACTTCGACAGCTGGGACCGCTGCATCACGCGCGGTCTGCCGACCTCGATGTTCCCCGGCATGTACAACAACGGGATTCGCATCTTCCAGTCGCCCGGCATGGTCGCGATGCAGCTCGAAATGATCCACGAGGTGCGCCTGATCCCCACCGACGGCCGCGATCCCATTCCGGCGCAGATCGGCAACTGGATGGGCGAAAGCCGGGGGCACTGGGAAGGCGGCAATCGGCTGGTGATCGAGACCACCAACTTCCGCCCCGGCCCCTCGGCCACCAGCATCGTGACCCGCGGCTCGCCCCGCTTCAACGACAGCCCGATCAGCACCGAGGCGCGGCTGGTCGAGACGCTCACAATGACCGACGAGAATTCAATCGTCTACGAAATGCTGTTCACCGATCCGGTCAACTACACCGCTCCGTGGGGAGCGCGGACCGACTGGGTGCGCGACGACGACTACGAGCAGTTCGAATATGCCTGCCATGAAGGAAATGTGCAGATCCGCAACTACATCACCGCCGATCTGGCGGCGCGTGAAAGGGGCGAAGAGAGCGAATGAGCGCGAGGGTGCGCGGCCCTAGCGGACGCGCATCACCCGCACCGCGCGCTGGCCATCGGCATAGAGGCGATAGCTGCCCAGAGCACCGCGCTCGATCCGCACCTCGGAGCGCGCGCCGGGCGGAAAGTAGGACAGCCCCATGCTCTCCGAAAAGCGCCACTTGCTGTTGTCGTCGAGCGTCAGCAGATAGAGCCCCGGCTCGATCTCGTCCGCGCGGCGGACGCGCCGCACGATCTCGTCGTCACCCCGGCTTTCCCGCGCCGCCTGCCGGACTTCGGGCAGGTTTTCCGCGCCGAAGTCGCTGGCGACAGCGGCTGCGGGCGCGGGAGCCGGAACCGGCGCCGGGCGCGGCGCCGACCTTGCAGCGGGAGCCGTGCGCGCCGCAATGTTGTTGTCATAGCAAGTGACGCGCGCGGCCACGTCCTCGATCTGCGAGCAGGCCCGCATGATGATGACGATCGCGCGATAGTCCTCGTCCTGCGCCCGCGCTGGCGAGCCTGCCGCAGCCATCACCGCGACCATTGCCGCCGCTGCCTCCAGTGTTTTCATCATGTCTATCCTTCCTGGCGCCAGCCCCGCAGGGCAAAGAAGTTGGCGGCGGAGGCCAGGGAGGATTCTCCGCCGCCGATCTGGCCGAAAAGGGCGGACCGGGCCGCCACAACCCGGTCCGCCGCCTCCGCTCAGAAGTTGACGTTCACCCCGACATAGTAGCGCCGTCCGAGCACGTCGTACTGGCTGGCGGCATAAGGGTTGGCGGCACGGCCGAAGCGCGGCGTGCCATCGCCCACCACGTCGTCGAGATAGTAGCCGACATAGGGAGGGCTCTTGTCGAACAGGTTGTCGATGCCGCCGCGCAGGGTGACATTGTCGAGCACGTCGAGCCGGGCATTGAGGTTGAACAGGTCGTAAGCCGGAGCCCCCGCCACCGTGGTATTGGAGTCGGTAGCAGATTGCGCCGCGTCGACCGCAGGTTTGTGTTGCCACTGCAGCCCGATCGAGCCGACCCCGAAGTTATAGCTGGCGCGGGTGAACAGCTTCCAGCGATAGGAGCCCGAATTGGTGCCCACCTGCCCGCCGCCAAGCGTGCCAGCATAGTCGATCAGGGGCAGCACCTCCTGATCGGTGGTGGTCGCGAACTTGTCGAGATAGTTGAAGTTCACGTTTAGCGCGAAACTGCCCGGGATGCCGATATCGACATCGGCAAAGCGCAGGGCCCAGTCCAGCTGCACATCGACACCCGCCGTCTCGACCGCGCCGAGGTTGGCGTAGTTGATGGTCACCACCTGTACGCTGCCATCGACCTGATCTCGCTCGATCCGCTGGCAAGCGTCATTGAACGAGAAGTTGGGGTTGAATTCGGTAGTGAAGCACTGGCGGAACACCGAATCGATGCCCTGCTGCGAAATGCCGTCGACAAGGCTGATATTGTAGTAGTCGACCGCGAGCCGCAGGCCCGCGAGCCACGGGTTGTCGGTCGGCGCCTCGAACACGGCGCCGATGGTGTAGGTCGTGGCCGTTTCCTCCTGCAGTCCGTTGGCCCCCGCGAGCAACGAAGTGAACAGCTGGCTGCCAAGCGGATATTCCGCATCGGGCCGGGCCGGATCGTAGTAGGTAGCTGCGCCATCGGTGCCCATCAGCTGCTCGCACAGCGAGCGCACCTGCGAGGCCGTGCCATTGGTGTTGAGGGCGGGATTGGCTGAATAGTTGCCCACGATGGCAGGGCTGGTGTTGTTGGTGATCGAACACGGATCGCCATCGGACGCATTGGCCAGCGTATTGGTGCGCGCAGTGAACAGCTCGCCCAGGTTCGGCGCGCGGCTGGCCCGCTGATAGCCGCCCCGGAAGCGCAGGAAGTCGACCGGCGCCCATTCGCCATTGATCTTGTAGGTGCTGATCCCGCCCACCGAATCGTAGTCCGAGTAGCGATAGCCGAGATCGAGGTTCAACTCCTCGAAGAACGGCACGCTCGAAAGGATCGGCACGAACAGCTCGCCGTAAATCTCACGCACGGCGGTGGAGCCCGAACTGCTGGCCTGCGGGAAGGTGGTCGAGGTCTCGTAGAACGACGAGCCTTCGAAGGCCGAACTGTCGGAGGTGAACTCGATGCTGTTCTTACGATAGGTCGCGCCGACCGCGAACCGGAGCTGTCCGCCCGGCAGCTCGAACAGCCCGCCTTGCAGGTTCGCTTCCACCAGATCCTGCCCGATCCGGTTCTCGAACTGGGTGTCGGTGCTGGTGGCCGCGTCGCAATCGGAGCTGAAGGCCGAGTTGGTGATGTAGGGACTGAGGCCCGTCTCACAGGCTGCGGTCGAACCATAGCGCGCGCCGTTGTTGCCCAGCGCAAAGAAGTTCAGGCCATAGTTGGGCGAGGTGAGGACGGTGCGGAAACGTTCGAGCGAGACCAGCCCGACGAGGTTCGTCTTGGCCACGGTTTCGCCATGTGATCCAATGACATCCCAGGTCCAGTCAGTACCGGGAACCTCGCCCTCAAAGCCGAGCTGGATCTGGAACGTGTTGTTGAAGGCATTGACCCCACGCCGCCCGAAGCTGTCGAGCGAATAGTTGGCGATCCACGGCGCATTGGGATCGTCGCGGCTGTCAAGCAGCGCAGCGACATTGGCCGGAACCGGAAAAACCTCCTTGTTGGTGCAACCGCCCACCGGGCCGCAGTTCAGGCCATAGCGGCCACCCGCCATGAAGTCGGGATTGGTGTTCCCGTTGGGTAGCACCGACGAAATCTTGAAGTTGGCCGTATCGGGCGCATGGGGCGAACCGGTGTAGATTTCATCGTCATATGGAATCTGCGTGCCGGTCGAACCCAGCAGCACGGTGTTGAAAGAAACCGAGCGGGTCTCGGTCCGCGCGAAGTAGGCCTGACTGGTGAAGTTGATCCAGTCGCTGATCTCGTAATCGCCTTGCGCAAAGAACGAATAGCGTTCCTGCGGTGAAGAGAGGATGCGGTCAGGGTTGTTCTGTTCCAGCAGTCCGGTGTCGAGCAACTTCTGGCCGTTGGGATCGAAGGTGCCCTGATAGTTAAGTAACAACGGATAGTAGGTGCCGCCCTGCGTGGTCGAGGTGTTCACCCACAGCGAGCCATCATCGTTGAAATAGAGCGGGCTGTTGGTGCCGATGTTTACTCCGGCGGGCAGACCGGCGAAATAGGAATTGAGCAGCGCCTGGTCGAACCCGTTCGACGAACTGTTCGAAGTGATGTAGTTTTCGGAGAGGAAGAACTCCTCGCCGCGCACGGTCGGATCGGCGCGCGCGGTATTGTAGGAGTCGCGTTCCTGACGCAGCAACTGCTCGCGCTTGTAGTACTCCGCGCCCAGCATCACCGAGCCGCGACCGCCATCAAGCGCGGCTCCGACCAGCGTCGAGATGCGATATTCTTCGCCCCCACCCTGCGGCGAGAACGACACCTGCGCATCCATATCGATCCCGGTAAAGTCTTCCTTGAGGATGAAGTTCACCACACCGCCGACCGCGTCCGCGCCATAGGTCGAAGAGGCACCGCCAGTGATGACTTCCACCCGGCTGATCGCCGCCGAGGGGATCGAATTGATGTCGATCACGCCCGTCCCGTTGATCGGCGTGGCCCGGCGTCCGTTCAGCATCACAAGGTTCCGGTTGGCGCCAAGCTGGCGCAGACTGACTGTCGAAATGCCTGGCGTATCGTTAGCGTTGGGCTGGATGCCGGCGGTGTCGAACTGGGTCAGCGCCGGACTGAACTGCGGCAGCTTGTTGAGGTTTGCCTCCAGATTCACCGCAGAACTTTGCTCGATAACGTCGGCATCGACCGAAACGATCGGGCTGGTCGCGGTGTAGTCGGGCCGGGCGATGCGCGAGCCCGTTACCACGATGCGCGACGGTTCGCTGGCGGGTTCGCCCTGCTCCTCGTCCGCATCGTTCGACTGGCCCATGGCCGGTGCCGAAAGCATGGCGATTCCTGCGGTGCTCGCGAGCATGACCTGCCGCAAGCGCTCCATGTTCATCTTCCTCATGTGCTCTCCCCCAATGATCCCGGTCCTTGCGCCGGTGCTGTTCATTGTTTGTCAGCCTCCACCTGCGTGAAATGCGCCGTTCAGGCGGGAGACCGCCTAATTGATGAGAATCAATTAGTATGCAAACCATATATCTAAATATAACTGTGTCAAATAATGATTAGTCTGCAAATCAGTTATCGGGTGATATTTCTTTGCCCGCAGGCACATGCTCTTGCGGGCAAACCGGCGGCACGGTAAGCGCAGGGTTCCGGCGGCCATTGGCGAACCATGCGCCGTGCTTGTGCCCCAAGCCTACGTTGCCGGTCAGTTCGAGGAATCCCAGTGCCCCACCGCAAAGCCAGCACGTCGTTCGAAGTCTACAAGCAGGGTGGTACTACCCGCGAAATCCGCATGCTGGTCGACATGGTTCTGCTGGTGCGCGGCTTCCGCAGCAAGGTCGACGAGGAGCTGCGCAAGATCGGGCAGAGCGCCGCGCGGATGGAGACGCTCGCCGCGATCCTCAACATGCAGGGCGACAAGTCGCAAAGCGACGTTGCCCGCCGGCTGCGGATCGAAGGGGCCACTGTCACCCGGATGATCGACATCCTGAGCAAGGAAGGCCTGGTCGAGCGCGCACCTGACCCGCGCGATCGCCGGGTCAACCTGCTATCGCTGACCCCGGCGGGCGTGGACACGGTGGAGCGTATCTTCACCATCTACGACCGCGTGCGCGGGCATCTGCTCGAAGGCATGTCCGCCGAACAGATCGACGAGATGACCGCCTTGATCGAGACCATGATCGGCCGCCTCGACCTGCCCTATGGCGACGAAGTGGAGATCGAACCGATGCCGCAGCTCGACCGCAAGGCCGCGCGCGGCGAATCTGGTTAACCGGCAATCAGCTCGGCGGCCTTCTCCGCGATCACCACGGCGGGAGCATGGGTATTTCCGCGCACGATGGTGGGCATGATCGAGGCATCCGCCACGCGCAGGCCAGTCACACCCTTCACCCGCAGTTCGCTATCGACCACCGTGCCCATGGCGCAGGTGCCGACAGGGTGGCCAGCGCTGATCAGCGACGACTTGATCCAGCCTTCGATCGCTTCGTCGCTTTCGGCATCCGGGCCAGGCGCCAGCTCGAACGCAGTGACCTTGCGCGCCGCCTCGGTCGCGAAGAAGCGCCTAATGAAGCGGAAGCCGCGTAACAGCCGTTCGCGGTCGCCTTTTGCGGTCATGAAGTTGAACTGGACTTTGGGCAGCGCTGCCGGATCGCCGCTTGCCAACGTGACTTCGCCCCGGCTCTCGGGGTTGAGCAGGATCGCTCCGCAGCTGAACATCGGCGTCGGCGGCTGGCGCCACAGCGGAAACCACGGCCGCGCGTCATAGCCCGAATGGACAATCTGGAACTGGATATCGGGCCGCGCCTGATCTTCGCCCGAACGTACGAACCCCTGCACCGACATCGGGCTCTGGCTGAGCTGGCCGGAACCGCCGAGTTCCCACTTGAGGTAGTTAAGCACCAGCCGGTCGAGCCGGATCTGGCGGTTGAAGTCGATATCGACGGAAGCCTTGTAGAGCGCCATCGCAATTGGATGGTCCTGCAGGTTCCGGCCCACCTCCGGAAGATCGCACGCCACGGCAATGCCCTGCGCCTGCAAGGCGGCAGCGGGTCCGATTCCGGAGAGCATGAGCAACTGCGGACTGCCGAAAGCGCCCGCGCTAAGGATCACCTCGCGCCGCGCGCCGATGCGGACGACCTCGCCTCCGCGCGTCACCTCCAACCCGGTTACGCGGCCTTCCTCGATCACCACACGGCGGGCCGGACAGCCAGAAATTATGCTGAGGTTCGCTCGCCCGGCGACCGGGTCGATAAAGGCGCGCACCGTGCTGTCGCGGCGACCCTTGCGGATCGTGCAGTCGGGCATGCCGAAGCCCTCGGGCGCGGGCACGTTGAAATCGGGGCACTCGGCCAGCCCGAGCTCGCGCGCCGCCCCTAGGAAGGCCGGAGTCAGCGTGGGATCGGGCCGCATCGGCGAGATCGCCATCTCGCCCTCGTCCCCGTGTATCTCGCTTTCTCCACGCCAGCTCGCTTCGGAGCGCCGGAACAGCGGCAGAAGCTCGTCATAGCCCCAGCCGGGATTGCCCGCGTCACGCCACTGGTTGTAGTCGGCGGCGGCGCCGCGAATATACATGGTGCCATTTATCGAGGAGCAGCCACCCATCACCCGGCCACGCGGAATCGGCTGAGTGCGGCCATCGAGGCCAGGATCTGGCTCGGCCTCGAACCCCCAGCCAAAGCGAGGGTCGGCCGCCGCCTGCATCCAGGTGAGCGGGCTTTCGATCAGCAGGTCGCGCGTGTCGTCACCCGCCTCGATCAGCGCCACCCGGCAGGCCGGATCGGCGCTCAGCCGATTGGCCAGCACGCAGCCAGCACTGCCTGCGCCCACGATAATGTAATCGAACTGTTCCACGTTTCCTGCCGCCTGGTCAGCCTCTCAGGCGGGCAGGACTAGCGCATTGTAACGCGCGTGAGAATGGGGCGTTTGGTGTCAGGCGTCGAACGACACCATGTCGCCGCTGCTGCTCGGCGCTACGATGTCATGAAGACGATGGCGCAGCGCCTCGAGCCGGACATCGCCCAGCGCGGCGGTCGGATTGTCCGAACCGACCAGCATTCCGAGCTGACGCGCGGTCTGGGCGATGAGGTCGATACCCTGCAACTTGTCGAAATGCCGCCCGATGACATCGGGATCGGCACAGAGGTTCTCCCCGAGGCACTCAACCTCGCCCGCCAGTTCTTCAAGTATCTCAGCCACCCCGCCAAGCAAGCGCAAGGAGGCTTCCGAGGTTTTGGTCATGCTGCCAGTTCCAGCCGCTCGTCGGCCATCAGGCTCTTGAGGTCGAGCACCATGACCATGTCTTCGCCCATCGGCGCGAGGCCGGCGATGAAGCTGGTGATCCCATCATTCGCCGCCGCTTCGGGCTGCTGGATGGTATCGGTGTCTATCGAGACGATGTCGTTCACCGCGTGGACGATCAGCCCGCGCGACTGCCCTTCGTGCTCGATCACGATGATCGGGTTGCGCGGGGTCGCATCGGTGGTTTCCCAGCCCAGACGGACCGACAGGTCGAGCACCGGCAGCACCGCGCCGCGAAGGTTCACAACACCGGAGACATAGCGCGGCACCCCCGGCAGAACGGTCACGGGCGACCATGCCCGGATCTCGCGGATCGACATGATGTCGATACCGAACAGCTGACCCGAAATCTCGAAGGTGATCATTTCAGCAAGCATGGTGCTTCCCTTTCCTAATTCACTCAGTGCGCCACGCGGCGCACCGCGGTAGCAAGCTTTTCCGCATCGAACGGTTTGACGATCCAGCCCGTTGCCCCGGCATCGCGGGCACGGCGCTTCTTCTCGTCCGAACTCTCGGTCGTCAGGACCAGGATCGGACGATCAGCATGCCTGGCCGTATCACGCAGTTGTTCGATCAGGCCGAACCCGTCGAGGCGCGGCATGTTGATATCGGTAATGACGACATCGACCTCGTTGGTCGCCAGCCATTCGAAAGCCTGCTGGCCATCTTCGGCTTGCTCCACCTCGAAGCCTTGCGTGGTCAGCGCGTGCAGTAACAGCGCGCGCATACTTGCGCTGTCGTCTACGGTCAGGATGCGTGTTGTTTTCATGTCTTCCCTCGACTCTAGAATAGTTCAACATCACCACTGGCCGATTGCGGTCGGACTAGCGGTTTATCCATAGGCACAGATTCAGTCGGAGCGGTCCGGCACCGGACCATTCCGCTCGCAGGCATAAAGTGGACGCGGCGCGCCGCGCGCCCGCCAAGATCCTCAAACCCGACAGGAATACCCTCGTTTTCCAGGAACTTACGGGCAAATTCGGCATTAGCCGTGCCAATCGGGCGCATGGCCGGGTTGAGGTTCGCCCCCCCATAGACCCGCGCCTTTAGCCGCGACTTGATTGCGCCAAGGCCGAGCATTTTGTTTATGAGCAGCTCCATGAGGAACAGGCCGTAGTGCTCGTCGAAACTTTCGCGCGACCTGTTGCTCGGCGGTTCGGCCAGCAGAAAGTGATTCATTCCCCCGATCCGCGCGAGCGGGTCGAACAGGCAGGTCGCCACGCAGCTACCCAGTACGGTGGACATCTCCACTTTGGGATCGGCGCTGGCATGGGCCTCGCCCTGCATGACGGTCAGGCGATCGAGCCCCGCACCGCCGATATTGGCTGACATGTCACTCATGACGCCACCGCCTCTCGCGCAACTTCGCTATGCGCGAAGATGTTGCCCGCGATCCGTTCAAGCGGCACAATCTTGCGCGCCGCCCCCATCTCCACGGCTGCGCGCGGCATCCCGTAAACGACGCAGCTATCGGCATCCTGCGCAATCGTATGTGCGCCTTTCTGCTGCATCTTCAGCAGGCCACGGGCCCCGTCCTGGCCCATGCCGGTAAGCAGAGCGCCAACGGCCTCTGCGCCGAAGACCTCGGCAACCGAGCCGAACAAAACATCGACGCTGGGCTTGTGGCCCGACACTTCGGGCCCTTGTCGCAGCACCACCCGATGGCCGAGCGTCCCGGCAGTCGCTACCAGCATATGGCGATCGCCGCCGGGAGCGAGATAAACCGTGCCCTGTTCCAACGGCATGTCGCTTTCGGCGAGCACCACGCGCGCCGGGCACGAGGAATCGAGCGAATGCGCGATCGCTGGGGCAAAGCGGGCATTGACGTGCTGCACGATCACGGTCGGCGGGCAGGAACGCGGGAATTGCGCCAGCAGCTTGCACAAGGCCTCCACCCCGCCGGTAGAGGCGCCGAGCGCAACCAGCCGCGCCGGTTCGCGGCGTGCGGCAGGCTGCGGGTTGGCATTGGCAGCCGGCGTGGACGGCGCAATCGATGCGGTCTTGCCGAACGACACCTGGGCCGCCTCGCGCACCAGCGCGGCAAGCGCGCCGCCGTCGTCGCCCGGGCCGCCGCTGTGGTGCTCGCTCTTGGCATAACAGCTGATCGCTCCGAGCTGCAAAGCACGCACGGTGTTGCGATCGCCTTCGCGCGTGGTGCCCGAAACGATGATGACCGGGGTCGGCCGCAGCTGCATGATCTTCTGCAGGAATGACAGGCCATCCATCCCCGGCATCTCGATATCGAGCGTCACCACATCGGGATTGAGCGCCTTGATCAGGCTGCGCGCTTCCTGCGCATCGCAGGCAAGGCCGACCACCTCGATGTCGTCCTCGCGCCCTAACCGCGCCTGCAGCAACTTACGCATCAGCGCGGAATCATCGACGATCAGAACCCTGATAGCCATCAAGCCCTCCTACGGTAGACGGTGGGTCCGACAAGTTCGAGCAGCTCTTCCGCCCGGCCCGAAACACGTTCGGAATGACCGATGTAGAGGTAGCCGCCGGGCTTGAGCTGCTTGGCAAAGCGCCAGACCAGCTTCTCTTTCGTCGGGGTATCAAAATAGATCATCACGTTGCGGCAGAAGATCACGTCGAACTCGCCCTTGATGGGCCATGGCCCAAGCAGGTTGAGCTGGCGAAACCGCACGAGGCTACGTGGTTCCGGGCCGATCCTGACCTTGCCGCCCTCGGTGGCGGTCCAGGCCTTGCGCAGGGCTTCCGGAACCGCTTCGAGCGCATCGGCCTCGTAGGTTGCGGCCATTCCGGCATTGACCGCGTGGCTGGCCAGATCGCTCGCCAACGCAAGGATATCCTGCTTGGCGATCCGTTTGCCTTCTTGCTGCGAGGTGCCCAGCAGCACCATCATCAGCGTCCAGATTTCCTCACCGCTCGAACAGCCTGCCGACCAGATCCGCACTGGCTGGCCCTGATTCGCGCGGTGCAGCAGCTCTGGCCGCAAGGTCTGGGTGAAGTGATCGAAATGGTGCGATTCGCGGTTGAAATAGGTGTGGTTGGTGGTCAGCGCCTCGATCATCCGGGTCAACAGCGCCGCATCATTCTCCACTTGGTCGAGAAAATCGCTGAAGCTCTGGCTGTTGGTCACGCGCAGCAGCGGTGCCAACCGGGAATAGACCAGCATCCGTTTCTTGTCCGAAAGCACGATTCCCGCTTGTTCATGTACCTTGGCCGAGATCCGCTGGAAATCGGCCAGCCCGTATACCTGCGGGCTGATGCCCGGAACCAGGGCCTCGCCGGTGTGGAGAGCAGCTGCAGCACCCATGATCAGGCCGCCTCTGCCGGAGCCTGGGGACGGTTCGCCATGTCAAGGACCAACCGGTCGACATCGACGATAAGCGCCACCCGGCCGTTACCGAGAATGGTGGCGCCCGCCACGCCGTCGACGGAACGATAGTGCGTGTCGAGGCTCTTGATGACGAACTGGCGCTGATCGATGATCGCATCGACTAGTAGCGCAGCCTGTCCGCAACGCTCCGTCTCGACGACCACCAGGACACCATTTTCCATGTTGGTTTCGGCATTGGTCTCGGCGCGCGGTCCACCGGTGAGCTGGCGCAAGGGCACGATAGGCAGGAACTGCCCGCGCACATTGAGCATCCGTATTTTGCGGCCCAAGCCCTTGATCTCAGTTTCCGCCGGGCTGAGGCTTTCGACCACGTGCGTGAGCGGGATCACCAGTGACTGATCGCCGACCTGCACGATCATGCCGTCGGAAATGGCCAGCGTCAGCGGCAGGGCGAGGACGAAGTCGGTGCCCTGTCCGGGCCGCGATTCGATCGTGATACGGCCGCCCAGTTCCTTCACATTCTGGCGCACCACGTCCATGCCGACGCCGCGCCCCGAGATGCTGGAGACCTGCGCCGCGGTGGAGAAACCTGGAGCGAAGATGAGGTTGTCGATTTCCTCATCGCTGAGGTTGTGCATCTCGGAATCGACGATGCCCTTCTCGATCGCCTTGGCCAGCACCTTCTCGCGGTTGATGCCGCCACCGTCGTCGCCGATGCGGATCACGATGCGCCCGGCCTTCTGCTCGGCCGAGAGCGTCAGCGTGCCTTCCGGGTCCTTACCCACGGCCTGACGGTCCTCCGCCGATTCGATGCCGTGGTCGACCGCGTTGCGGATGAGGTGCGTGAGCGGCTCGCTCAGCCGCTCGATCACGGTCTTGTCGAGTTCGGTTGTCTCACCCGCAACCACCAGCTTCACATGCTTGCCAGTGGAGCTGGCCAGCTCGCGTAGCAGGCGTGGCACACGGCTGAACACCGAGCTGATCGGCTGGGCGCGGAAGGCCATGGCGCGTTCCTGAATGTCGCGCACAAGGCCTTCGAGCATGGCCAGTTCCTCGAAGTGAGCGAGCCCTTCATTGCTGAGACGCTGCGCAAGCATGGCCTGCGCAATCACCAGTTCGCCCACGCCGTCGATCAGCTGGTCGAGCTTGCCGAGATCGATGCGAATCGACTGGCTGGCTTGCGCCGCAGGGGGCGGTGTCTGAGCCGGAGCGGCAGTAGCCTCGGGTTTGGCAGCAGCAACGGCAGTAGCGACTGGCGGAGCCTTCGCTTCCAGCGCGGTAACCTTGCGCTCACGCGCGGGCGGGGTAAGCGCCTCGTCCCCATAGAGGACAAGGCATTGCTCGCCTACAAAATCGAAAATGTCGGCAACCTTGTCGCGCTCGACAGAGGCAGGCATGGCGAAGGTCCAGGCCAGATAGCCTTCCTTCGGATCCATCTCGTCGATCTGCGGCAGAATCGATTCATCGCACTTGACGCATGCACCGCCCAGCTCAACCAGTTCGCGCAGCCACAACAGCGGTTCCGAGCCGTTCTCCATCGCGCCCGCCTGCGGACAGACGTAAAGCGCCCAGTCTTCATCCCCGTCCTCTTCAGCCGACGCGCTCTCGTCGGCAGTCTCTTCTGCCGGGATTTCGGCAGCAGGCGCAGGATAGGAGCCGAGCAGGTCGTCGAGCAGGGCGTCGAGATCGTCCGTGTCCGCCGATGCCGACGCTGCGGCAGGTTCTGGAGCGGCCGGTTCGGGCGCAGCCGCTTCGGTAGCCGCCCCGCCATCCTTGCCAACGTTCTCGCGTGCCTCGGTGAGCCGCACCTTGATCGCTTCATCGTCGGGCGCAGGCGTGCCAGCGCGCACCGATTCGACATGATCGCGCAGGCAATCGAGCGCCAGCAGCAGCATGTCCACCAGGTCGCTCGTTACCGGCACCGTGCCTTCGCGCACATCGCCGAGCAGGTTTTCGAACACGTGCGTGTAAGAGGCAAGCGCTTCGTAGCCGAAGGCCCCGGCCCCGCCCTTGATCGAATGAACCGCGCGGAAAATCGCATTGATCGTCTCGCCGTCCTGGGTGCCGGCCTTGCACGCGTCGAGACCGGCCTCGGCGGCCTGAAGCGATTCCTCGCACTCGTCGAAGAAGATGGCCTGAATGTCGATGCCGTTCATGCGGCGGCTCCGGTGTTGAAGGTTTCAGTAAGGCCCGATACCGCCAGCGAACGGTCGAATTCGGACGACCGCTCGGTAAGGACGATACCTGGCTCGTTGCGATGCGCTGCCAGCAGCACCTGCAGCATCGCCATGCTCATGCGTTCGACCTTGCCAGCATGGACCTGCAAGGCCTCGCTGCCGGTGGTATCGGCCAGATCGCCTTTCAGCGCGAGAGCGGCGGCGCGATCGCACAGCCGCGGCAATTCGATGACAGCCACTAGCTAATCTCCTGTCTATCAATACTGGCAATTGGGGCCGGCAACGCCCGTCGGCGCGCGGCGCGCGCGACGGTTTTCCAGCGGCCAAGAGGTCTGCGCGGGGCTCATGAAACAACCAGCCATGACAACCTGAGCTGCCATGCTTCCTTGGGTATTCAACATGGTACGCGCTCTCCCCCAGTTGCTGGAAGTTCCTGATCCGATTGGAAAGCACTACCTCCAAGGCGCTTATCCCTTCGATCCAGCGTCCTATGGGCGAACACTTAGTTGACGCTTGGGCTTTGTTCGCTCGCTTGCAGTTAATGTTGTTTCATTGACGCTGCGCCCGGCGCGCATCGCACGATTGCCTACAACACGAACAGGATTGAGATCATGAAGCCAGCCCGAGTACTCGTCGTCGATGACTCAGCCGCTATGCGCGCGCTGTTCTGCGACATTCTCGACCAGGCGAAGGGCGTCGAAGTGGTCGGCACCGCCTCCAGCGCCGCCGAAGCGCGTGACAAGATTCCCGACTGTCGTCCCAATGTCCTCACGCTCGACGTGGAGATGCCGGGGATGACCGGGATGGAATTCCTCGCCGAACTGATGGAAGAGGACCCGATCGCCGTGGTCATGCTTTCAAGCGTGGCGCAGGACGGTTCGGGAACCGCAGCCAAGGCGCTCGCACTCGGCGCAGTAGACTGCTTTCCCAAGCCGCTCCACACCTCGCCCGAAGAATTCGCCAAGACCGTCGCCAAGCTCGGCACCATCGTCCAGAAGGCCGCCAACACCGACATGGAGGCGCACAAGGCCTCGCTCGGCGGCGGTGCGTCCGGCGGAGACGACTACGACAACGATGGCCGGCTGGTGCTGCTTTCGGCAGGTTCCGAAAGCCTCGAAACAGTGCGTTCGGTGATTGCGGCCATGCCCGGCAATTGCCCTCCGACGGTCATCCTGCTCGACGCCGACGAGGACACGATCGAACGTGCAGTCGATCGCCTTCGCCCCTCGGTTGCCTGCAAGATCGAGAATGCCGAAGATGGCGCAATGCTGATGCCCGGCACGGTCTATCTTGCCTATGACAAGGGCAAGCATGTTGCCATCGAAGACGACTTTGCCCTGATGCTCAAGCTGGTCGACCGTGATCCGGTGGCTGGCTTCCGCCCCTCGGCCGACCTTATGTTTGCCAGCGCCGCGCGCGCCGGGTGTCCGACGCTGGCCGGAATGCTCGAAAAAGGCAGCGACGATGGCGCCAAGGGCCTGATGGCGCTCGGCAAGGCGGGCGCACAGGTGTTCCTCGAATCAGGGTCCAACGGCACGGCTGCGGGCCTGCTCGACAAGTTCGACGAAGTGCCGACGAGCGAAGTGCCCGACTGGCTGCTGGGCGCGACCGCCAAGGGCCGGAAAGCCGCCTGACCTTTTGAGTGTGGGTCGCCGGAGTAACACCGGCGACCCTGCACTCCAATCAGATCGGGTAGTGGCCGCCCTCGGTCGAGACGGTGACCCAGCGCAGCTCTGTGAAGCTGTCGATCCCGGCCTTGCCGCCGAACCGGCCATAGCCCGAAGCCTTGACGCCGCCGAACGGCATCTGCGCCTCGTCCGACACGGTCGACGAGTTGATGTGGCAGATGCCCGCCTGGATCTGCTTGGCCAGACGCAGACCCTTGGCCACGTCCTTCGTGAAGATCGCCGAGCTCAGGCCATATTGCGTATCGTTGGCCAGCTCGATCGCGTGCGCCTCGTCACGCGCGCGGATCATGCCGACTACCGGGCCGAAGCTCTCGTCACGGAACAGTTTCATGTCGGGCGTCACCTTGTCGACGAGGTGCGCGGGCATCAGCACATTCTGCGTCGTCTCGCCGCCGGTCAGCAACTCGGCCCCATGCGAAAGCGCGTCGTCGATCAGGCTCTTACAGTGATTGACAGTCTTCGCATCGACCACCGCGCCGAGCGGCGTGGTGCCCTCGGTCGGATCGCCCACCGGCATCGATTCGACCTTCGCCTTGAACTTGGCGGCGAACTCGTCGGCCACCGCTTCTTCGACGATGATCCGCTCGGTGCTCATGCAGATCTGGCCCTGGTTCATATAGGCACCGAAGGCCGCCGCCTTCACCGCTTCATCGAGATCGGCATCGGCAAGAATAACCATCGGAGCCTTGCCGCCCAGTTCGAGCAAGCAGGGCTTGAGGTGCTCGGCAGCGCGCTTGGCGATGATCTTGCCCACGGCGGTCGAGCCGGTGAAGTTGATGCGGCGCACTTCGGGCGCATCGATCAGCGCGCCCACAACCTCGGCGGCATCCTCGGGCGCATTGGTGACGACGTTGACCACGCCTTCAGGGAAACCGGCCTCGGCGAATGCTTCGATGATCAGCGCATGGGTGCGCGGGCAGCTTTCGCTCGCCTTCAGGATCACCGCGTTGCCGCAGGCCAGCGGCACGGCGATGGCGCGCACGCCGAGGATGATCGGCGCATTCCACGGCGCAATGCCGAGGATCACGCCCACGGGCTCGCGCAGGGCCATGCACAGCTTGCCCGGATAGTCCGACGGGATCACCTCGCCCGAAATCTGGGTGGTGATGGCGCCTGCCTCGCGGATCATGCTGGCGGCAAGGCCAAGGTTGAACATGGCCCAACCGGCAGTCGCGCCGATCTCGCCCATCATCGCGGCGACGAAATCGTCCTTCTTCGCCATCAGCGCATCGGCGGCCTTGTTGAGCACCGCGCGCCGCGCGTTCGGCCCCTGCTGCGACCATTCCTCAAAACCGGTCTGCGCCTTGGCTGCAATTGCGGGGACATCGTCTGCCTTCATGGCCTCCGCCGAAGAGGCGGTGGCACCGGTCATGGGGTTAAGACGTTCGAACTTTGACATGGCATTCCTCCGGTTTGCGCGCGCATTGGCTTTTGTCGCGCCTGCGGCAGTTCAGTGCGGCGCGCCGTTTTGCGCCCGTCATAATGTTATTAGCTATAACAACTGCCATAGCCAAGCCGGATCGCACACTTTGCCCGGCTTCGGAGCAACCAAGGAACTGTTCCGCAGCGTCCAGCCTCAGTCGGCGGTCAGATCACCGATCTGCCAGGCGGTCATCGCCTCGGCACCTGCGTCGCCAGCATAGCCTGCCTGCATCGGACTAACCGCGATGGCAGTGCGATAGACGTAGGCCTCGTCGCTCTCCTCGCCGGGGGTAGGCGTGGCGGCGGTGATATCGAAGCTCAGGCCCGGAAGCTGCGGCAGTTGCAAGCCACGCGCTTCGGCCATCGCACGCATCGCTGGCGTGGCATCCTCGGCCATATTGGCGGTGAAACCAATGGCATAGGTGTTGTAAGTGCCCATTCTGGTCGCGCGCCAGGCGGCACCTGCGGGCTGGTCGGGGAAGTTCACGTTCAGCGCGATGTTCTGGGGCAGCAGCGGACCATCGCCAGCCTTTTCCGCCAACGCGGCGACCAGTTCGACCGACAGAGCGGCCACTTCGGGCGAGATTGGATTGGCGAGATCGGCACCCTCCGTATTGCTCCCAGCAGACAGCGCAATGGCAGGCAGACCGCGCAACGCGGCGAACTGCGCGTTGCTGACCGTGCCCGAGGAAATGGCGATCGCACCGACGTTCTGGCCCTCGTTGGGGCCGGACAGGACGAGATCGGGTGCCCCGTTCCAGCGCGACTTCCCTGCCACGTCGAGGCCATAGGCCAGCGCCATGATCGGCGTGCCGTCGACATAGAAGAAATCGCCTGCGGGCAGCCCTTCGCGGGTCATCGGCCCAGCGGCGGGATCGCCCGCCTTGGCGGCATCGTTGAGGCACGGCTCGACCAACGGCGTGAGCGGGGTGCCGATCTGCAGCGCGGCACCCTGCCCGCTCTGATTGCGGCACGGCACCGATACGATCACATCGTGCCCGGCCTCCTTCAGCGCGTGATAGAGCGCCAGCACGTTGCTGGTCAGGCCATCGTCGTTCGAGACGACGATATTGCGTGCCTCGGCGGCGGCAGGAGCCGCCACGAGGGCAGCAGCGACAAGAAACGAAGCAATGCGCATCGGTATCTCCAAATAGACTGAGGTACTCGGCGGCTCCGCGCGAAGCGGAGCCGCCAGACCGTGCAAACGGCGCTTAGAAGTCGAAGCGGATGCCGAACATGTAGCGCGAGCCGATCTGCTCGACCTCGGTCGGATAGATCGGGTCGCCATCGTAGGCGGTGTAAATCTCGTCGGTGAGGTTCGCGAGATCGGCATAGACGGTGAGGTGCTCGTTCACCGCATAGCGCAGCGTCACATCGAGGTTCTCGTAGGCACCGCGGAATTCGCCATCACCGATACCGAGGCCGCCAATAGTGTCGATGTAGTCCGAGCGCCACTGGTAGGAGACACGCGCCGACAGGCCGAACTTCTCGTAGAACACCGCCGTGTTGACGATGGTGTCGGACAGGCCGGGGAACGGCAGGGTTGAAACCACGCCCGAGGTGTCCGCCGCCTCGAAGTCACCGTCGAGCAAGGTTACATTGCCCTGCACACCGAAGCCGCTGAGCGCGCCGGGCAGGAAATCGAACTGATGCTCGAGGTTAAGCTCCACGCCCATGACCTTGCCGTCGAGGCCGTTGAACTGGGCGCTGAGCATGTAGCCCGAACGATCGACGCCGCCCGAATTGAACACGTCGGTGCCGACCGGACGCGAATCGCCATAAAGCACGTCTTCGACATAGCGGTAGAAGGCCGATACCGAGACGATGCCGTTGCTCGGCAGGTAGTATTCGAGGCTGGCGTCGGCACCCCAAGTGTACTCCGGACGCAGGCCCGGATTACCGGCCGAGATCGTGTCGTTGGTATCGTCGATCGACGAACCGACCCGCAGCGCCGCATAGGCCGGACGCGCCGTGCCCCGCAGGCCGGCGAGACGGAAAACAAGATCGTTCGTGACATTGTAGCGCAGGTTCACACTGGGAAAGATGTCGAAGAAATCCTGGCTTACGGTCAGCGGGGTCAGCGTGCCGTCGATATCGGCCGTGCCTTCGCTGGTGATCTCGTAATATTCGGCTCGGGCACCGGCGACGATGTTGAGATCACCGAACTCCCACTCGCCAGAGACATAACCGGCCCAGATATCTTCCGACTGCGAGAAGAAGTCGGACGGCGCGTTGGTGTCGTTGTAGTCGAGCCCCTGCGCTTCGAGGATTGCCTGCTGGTCGAGGTTAAGCTGCTCGTTGTCGAGGTAGTTGATCGTCACGCCAAGCGGGAAGCCCGTGTTCCACGGGGTGTTCGTGGCATAGGCATTCACGTCGAAGCCGTAGGGCGCAATCGGGAAGTAGGTGAAGTTGGCGACATTGCCCGCGATGTCCCGCTTCTGGAACTGAGCACCGAAGCGCAGCGTCCAGTCGCCGTCGAAATCGTAATAGGCGTCGGCCTTGCCGGTGTAGCTATCCGAGTCCGTGGTGGTGACGATCGGATAGATGAAGGTGCCCGGCGCATCGAAGCTGGTCGAATCGAAGGTGGTGATCGGTGCGCCGCGACGCGGGTTGATGAGTGTGCCGCCGGGACCGGCATCGAATAGCGTGCCATAAAACCCGGTGATGGTGACGAACTGCGGGTCGGTCGCATCGTAGGTTAGCGAGACGGCATTCTCGGGGGTCGTGCCAGTCAGAGTCAGCGGCAGATAGGTGCTGTTCTCGTTGCGGGTGTAGCCCGCAGCCACGTCGATGCCGAAGTTATCGCCCGAATAGTCGACGCCGGCACCGACCACATAATTGCGGGTGCGGTACTTGCCATCGTTGAAGGTGCCCGAAACCGGAACGTTGACAAGGTCGCCGCCGGTCTTGGTGCGGGTGCCCACGCCCTGCTGGATTTCGAATTCGTAGGCGTTGCGCTGCTCGTCGTCCATGAACTCGGTGTAGATGCCGTTGAGGTAGACGCGCAGGTCCGCCGACGGCTCCACCTCGATCCCGGCGAACAGGCCGTTGGTGGTGCGGTCGAGCTTGTAGTTGCGCACGTCGTAGTCGCGCGGGGCCAGTTCGCCGTCGCTGCCGGTCGAGTAGCCATATTCGCGGTTATCGGTGATCTGTTCGCGAATGTAATGCGAACCACCGACCACGACGCCCCAGGTGTCGCCGCCGTAGCTCGCGCGCAGCGATCCCTGCCGCTGGTCGCCATCGCCCAGCTCCATCCAGCCGTAGCCGAGATCGCCGCTGACGTGCAGGCCAGCGCGGTCAAGCGCGGAATAGGTCACGAGGTCGACATTGGCGGTCACCGCTTCGGCGGTAATGTCGGGGGTGAGCGACTTGTTGATGACCAACTGTTCGAGGATCACGGCCGGAACCGCATCGAAGCGGAAGGCACGGCCCGAGCCGCCTTCGTCGGTGCCGGTCTGCGGAATGCCGTTGATCGAAACCGAGGTCCAGCGGTTAGGCGCGCCGCGCACCTGGATATAGCGGGCCTGCCCCTGGTCGCGCTGCACGGCGACGCCCGGCAGGCGGGTGAGCGCAGCAGCGATATTCTCGTCGGGGAAGCGACCGACCGAGTCAGCCGAGGCCACGTCGATCAGGTTCAAAGCTTCGCGCTTTTCCTCGATGGCGGCCTGCTGCGACTGGCGGATCGAGCCGGTGACGATGATGAAGTCTTCGGCGGAAGCCTCGACATCCTGCGCCATGGCCGGAGCGGCAAAGCCAGCGAAAGCCGCAGTGCTGGCGAGCAGCGCTACACGGGTGAACTTTTGGATGGTGTACACTGGGAGACCCCTTGGTTGCTGTGATCAGCGCGCCGCTAGGGTCGGGACGTGGAACTTTTATGACGAGGCTTCGCCGATTGTTGCACCGCAGTAATAGAGACTGAAGTTCGGTTGTAGCTGTGGGAATCCGGTCACGTCTTGCAACCGCAACACTGCCATTTGCACGTCACGGAAATGGAGGTGAGACATGGCCTGAGGGCGCGCCAGCGCCGCGAAACAGGCAGGGTCGGGCTAGTTCGCCGCCGCCGTTGCGGCAAGATAGGCGGCCACCTCGTCGATCTGCGCATCGGTGATCTCGCTTTTGCGGAAGGGTGGCATCTCGCTCACCCCGCGGCGAACGAACAGCCGCAGCACCGGTGCGGGAAGATCGCTGCGCAGTTCGAGCGCGCCGGGCTTGGCGCCATCGTACTTGGCGGCGAGCGCGGCGGTGCCCGGCAGCATCGGCGCGCCATCGGCACCCGGTCCGGTTCCGTGACAGGGGGCGCACTGGCGCTCGAACACCTGCCGCCCCGGCATGTCCGGCCGCACGATGTCTGCGGGCGCGGCCGCAGCTGTCAGCATCAGGGCGCCGAGCGGGGCGATCGCAATAGCGATAAGGGCAGCACGGCTCATGCGCGGAACCTCCGTGGCCAGATCCCGCCCCGTCCCGGGGCGATGATCCCGTCAGGGTCAATCGCGTCCTTCAACTGCTCGTGGAAGCGGCGCAGCGCGTGGTCATTGAAGCTATAGGTGTCGGCCACGGCATCCTGATAGATCGGCGAAGCGCGATAGTCGCCCCAGCCGTGTTCGGCAGCTACAGCCACGCACTTCTTCATCGCCGCATGGCTGATCGCATTGTGCGCTGGATCGTCGTGCTTGATCGAAGGTGCAAAGACCATCTGGAACGTGTGCGTGTGCCACATCAGTGGCGTGGTCAGTGCGTTGAAGAATGGCGGAAGCGTGGGGAATTCCTTCATCGCGTCGCCCAGCACCTGCTGCATCTCGAACACCGCTTCGCCCGTGCGCGGCAGCACGGGGAAGAAACCGATGTGCCCATCGTCGCGCACGATCTTCCATTCGCCCAGGCTCGGCACCCCAAGCGAGCGTTTGCGCTTGATTGCACTCGGCCAGGGTTGCGCGGGATGGTCAAGCTGGTGCGCGGTGGCGGGCAAGGCAAAGTGCTCGCCCTCGGTTGCCTGCGCGCCAGGAATGTCGGACAGGATGCGCTCCTTGGCATGGAGCCAGTTTTCCCAGGTCGCCTTTTCCGGCCCGAGGAATTGCAGCTCCACCTGCCAGCACGGCAGGCCCGCCGCCTCGGCAGCGGCATCGAGTTCGGCATCCGACACCCCGCCAGTCTTGGTGATAAGCGCCATGAACGACGGGTCAGCCATCTTTGCGCGCAGCGGGCTGCCATATTCCACCTCGCCGATCAGCCCACTGTCGTTGAGGTAGTTGACGTGTGTCACCAGCTTCACGAAGTCGCGCCGCCGGGGCACGGCAATCAGGCAGGTGCGATAGTATTCGGGCAGCGGCAGCAGGCGAAAGCCCATCTTGGTGACGATCCCGAAATTGCCTTGCGCAAACAGGCCGGAAGGATCGGGGCCGAAGCCATAGGGATATTCCTGCCAGGTCTGCGCGCCGGGCATCGCGCCCATCCCGGTGCGCATCACCTCGCCATCGGGAAGCACGACCTCCATCCCACAGTGGGCGCCGAAATGATCGCGATAGTGCGGCATGGTATAGCCCACTCCGCGTTCGAGCGAATTGCCTACCGGCGAGCCCCAGCCCGGATCGGGGCAGTCAACCATCAGCCTGAGCCCGCGCTCTTCGATTTCGCGATAGAGATCGAAGTACGAGACCCCCGGCTCGACTAGCGCAAAGGCCCGCGTCTCGTTCACATCGAGCACGCGGTTCATGCGCTTCAGGTCAATCACGACCGAGCCGTTCACATTGGGCGAGGGGCCGCCGTAACCGAAGTTCTTGCCGGTCGAGATCGGGAACAGCGGCACGCGGTGCCTGCGCGCCACGCGGACAATGGCGCTGACCTGCTCGACATCGGCGGGCGCGACGGCGGCGCTGGCGTGGCGCTCCTGCTCGGTGTTCCACACGGGCGAAAAGCTGTCGCGGTAGGCGTGCATGTCCTCGTCGCTTGACCACACCCAGTCGGTCCCGACCACGGCGCGCAGATCATCGAGGAATGCGGCAAAGCCTGCCGCGTCGAGGTCGGGCGGAAGCACGCTCATGCCAGTACGCTCGGATGGACTGGCGCGATCACCCAACGGACCGGTGTGACACCGTCTACGGCTGCAAGCGGATTGCGCGCCACCACCTTGCGCCCCTGCTGATGCGCCAGCGTTTCCAGCACGAACAGTGCGTCAGCACCGGTGATGCCGCCCACCACGAAGCCGGGCCGACGCCATGCGCAATCGAGATGATCGTACCAGATGCGCGTCACGTCGCCTGCGAAGGTCAGTACCCGCGCCGCGCCCATCTCGCCCGTCGTGCCATCACCGAAGCGCGTGTCGAGCAGCAGCACGTCGAGCCCCTCGCCTGCCTTCGCCAGCGCCACAGCCGGGGCCCCCGCCATAGCCGAGGCAAGCGCGCCCCACTTGAGCATGTCGCGCCGGATCATTGCCTCTCTCCCCTTAGCTGCACCATTTCCTCGGCGAGAAGCTCGGCCGGAGCACCGCGCTGGTCAAGCGGAGCGGTGAGGTAGGCGCTGAGCGCCGCAAGCTGCTCTCCGGAAATCTCGGTCGGGCGGAAGGGCGGCATCCAGGCGACACCGTTGCGCACGAAATAGCCGATCAGCGCCGGTTGCATGTCGGTACGGTCCTCGAGCGCAGCTGGCACTTTCCCTTCATACTTGTGCTGAAGCGCGAAGGTGCCCGCGAGGCCTGGATCGGGTGCATGACACGGCGCGCACCACTTGGCGAAGACCGCTTTGCCCTCAGCCTGTTCGGGCGCAGTAGGGCCGGTGCGCGCAGGTTCCGTACCAGCGTCCTGCGCCTGCGCCACCCCGAAGGCGAACGCTGCCACGGCGACGGTAGCGAGCAGTATCCTCATGCGCCCCTCCCTTCACGCAAGTGTTTCGGCCAGACGCCATAGCGCCCCGCCGACAGAATGCCCTTCGGGTCGAGCGCATCCTTGATCTGCTCGTTCACCCGGCGCAGCTTGTGATCGGAGAAGCTGTAGGCATCCATCACCGCATCCATGAAAGCCGGCGGGCAGCGATACTCGCCCCAGCCATGATCGCCGCAGATCTTGATGATTTCCTTGATCGATTCGCGCAGATGCTGATTCTTGGCCGCATCCTTGTAGACCGGAACGGCAGCGAACAGCACAAAGCTGCGCGTCCAGCAGGTGACGGCGGGGGCGAGCATGAACAGGTCCAGCCCGCGCTCCTTGCAGGCCTGACGCATCACCCGGTTGGCCGCAATCACGCCCTTGCCCGAGCGCGGGATGACGGCGGAAAACCAGATATGCCCGTCCGACGGGTTGAACTTGCCAAAGCCCTGACTACCGACGGTAAAAATCTCGAGCGAGGGAATGCCATAGCGCGGCTTCTGCACCTTCTCGAGCTGCGCCGGCGTGAGCGGAAAGCGCACCGGTTCATCGGCTTGGTAGGTCACGCCTTCGAAGTGGGCGAAGCGGTCGCGAACGTGCTCCCACTGCGCGGCGATCACCTTCTCAGGGCCATAGAAATTGAACGAGGCGCGCCAGGCGGGCAGGCCCGTCTCGCGCACCATCCGGTTCATCTCGTCCGGCTCGGGCACGATGGCCATGGCAATCGGGCTTTCCTGACTGAGCACTGGCGAGCCAATACCGGGCATGCCATTGAAGACATTCCCATATTCCAGCTCGTTGAGGATCTCTACCAGCTCGTCGAGGTCTTCATAGCGATAGACGCTGACGCTTGCCGACAGGTGCGCTTCGGGCTGCGGGAACAGGTAGAAGCCCATCTTGGTGACCACGCCCAGCGTCGACTGGCGGAACAGTCCATCAAGGCAGGGGCCGATGCCCATACGATATTGCTGCCAGGTCTCGCTTCCGGGCAGCGCGCCCATGCCGGTGCGCAGCACCTCGCCATCGGCCATCACCGCCTCGACTCCGCAGACCGCCTCCCAGTGCCCGCGATAGCCCGACACCGTATAGCCGCCGCCCGAATCCATCGCATTGCCGATCAGCGAGCCCCATCCCGGATCGGGCACGTCGAGCCACAGCTTCGAGCCGCTTTCCTGCAAGTGGCGATACATGTCGAAATAGGAGACACCCGGCTCGACCAGACACGAGCAATTCGCCTCGTTCACTTCGAGCACGCGGTTCATCCGCTTCAGATCGAGCACCACACTACCCGACAGAACCGGCGCCGAACCGCCATAGCCGAGGTTGCGCCCGGTGCTGATCGGGTAAAGCGGCATGTTCCGCTCGCCTGCCGCGCGGACGATCGCCTGCACCTCCTCCACGCTCGCCGGGGCGATCGCGGCCGAGGCCTGCTTTTCCTCCGGCTCGCCCCACAGGACCGAATAGAAATCGCGGTAAGTGTTGAGATCGGCGGGCTGATCGAACACCCATTCCGGCCCCACGATAGAGCGCATCTGCGCCAAGCCATCGGCAAAATCGGCCTCAGTCATGGTGTTCGGCGTAACCACAGGTCTCTCCCCTCCCACAGCAATTTATACGATTGTATAAATTGCTGCTTGGGCGCTGGCAATCCCCTGCTGGACTACTTGAGTAAGGCGGCGTGAGCGAAGCGCACCAGATACTCAAGTTCGTCCGCGACGCCCACGCCCACCATACCGCGGCCGCGCGGCGGGGGGCCAAGCGCTGCAGCGGAAATGAAGCGCAGCCGCACGCGCAGTTCGGCTTCGCCGAGCGCGGGGCAATGGGGCAGCAAGAGCGCGTGCAGGCCACGGGTGAACTCCAGCATGGCGGCAAGTACCCCGGCACCGAGATCGCCCTCGGCGTGGGCGGCAATTTCGTCGATCACCACCAGCGCCCGCCCGCCCTCGGTGAAGGCCGCAGGCCTGAGAAGCGGGGCAATCCAGCCACGCAGGATCGCATCGAGCCCGTCAAGCCGATCCAGCCCCTCCCAGGCAGCGAGGATCGGCTCCATGTTGCGGTCGCGCAGCTCCTCCAGCAGCGCGCCGAGCGAGCCGAAGTGATAGGTCACCAACGTGGGGTTCAGTCCTGCCGTATCGCCCAGTTTGCGCACCGACAGCCCGGTAATACCACGTTGAACGAGGATCTGCTCGGCTGCGGCAAGCAGTTTGGAGCGGGTATCGCTTGGCGGAGGGCTCATACACACAAGGCTAGCTGGGGCGGAGCCGCGAGAAAACCCTTGCCGCGCGCGGCCAAGCGGGATTGCCCGATTGATCGCAGCCCTCCGCCGCACTACCGAGCCTGCTGGCCCTGCCAACGAAAGCGACCGAATGAAGGCCCTCCTTGCCCGCCTCAGGATCGACACCTTTATCGTGCTGTTGCTGGGCACCGTGGGCCTTGCATCGCTGCTGCCCGCGCGCGGCGTCGGCGCCGACATTGCCGGCGGGGCCGCCGATATCGGCATCGTCGCGCTGTTCTTTCTGCATGGCGCGCGGCTGTCTCGGCAGGCGGTGATCGACGGCGCCCGGCACTGGCGGCTGCATGCAACGGTCGGCGCGATAACCTATGGTGTGTTTCCGCTGCTTGGGCTGGGTATCGCCGCGCTGCCCTTCCTTGATCCGTGGTTGCGCACCGGGCTGGTATTTCTCACGCTATTGCCCTCCACCGTGCAAAGCTCGATTGCCTTCACCGCCATGGCGCGCGGCAATGTCGCGGGCGCGGTTTGCAGCGCGGCCTTTTCGAACCTCGCAGGTATCGTGATCACGCCGGTGCTGGTAGCGCTGATCCTGACCGGCGAACAGGGCGGCATCTCGGGCAACGCGGTGCTCACCATCATCGTGCAACTGCTGCTGCCTTTTCTGGCTGGCCATCTGTTGCAACCACTTATCGGTAGCTGGATCGTGCGGCAACGGGCGCTGCTGCTGGTGGTTGACCGCGGCTCAGTGCTCCTGGTCGTTTACGCCGCTTTCTCCGCTGCGGTGGTGGAGGGGCTGTGGTCAAGAGTCTCGGCTGGCGACCTCCTAACGATCCTCGCGCTGTCAGCGCTGCTGCTTGCTTTCGTGCTGATGCTGACCGCATTGGTTGGGCATTGGTTCGGCTTCGCCCGCGAGGACGTGATCGTGCTGCAGTTCTGCGGCACGAAGAAGAGCCTTGCCACCGGCGTTCCGATGGCGGGCGTCCTGTTTCCGGCGGCGACCGTGGGCGCGGTGATCCTTCCGCTGATGGTGTTTCACCAGCTGCAACTGATGATCTGCGCCGTGCTGGCCGCGCGTTATGGGCGAGAGGCTTACCGGCAGGAGGCATGACGGTCATGCCTTTACGCTCGCCGCGCGCTGGCCCATGTCATGAAGGTGCCATCCGCGAACCCGAAGGCGACGCCATGACCATGCGCCTCTTATCCGCTTCGATTGCCGCCCTTGCCCTCTCCGCCTGCGCGACGATGCCCGCATCACAGCCATCCCCGGTGGCCGTGCGCATCATCGCCCTGAACGACTTCCACGGTGCGCTCCTCCCGCCAACGCAGGAGACCCCTTTCGCAGGCAACGGCGGCCCCCAAAGCGCCGTTCTCGGCGGCGCGGCACGCCTGGGAGCGACCATCGCTCGCCTGCGCGCCGGGCAGCCCGACAGCCTCGTGGTAGCGGCTGGCGACCTGATCGGGGCCGGCCCGGTCATCTCACAACAGTTCCTCGACGAGCCCGCCATCGCCGCGCTCAGCCTTGCCGGGCTCGACGTGGCATCGGTCGGCAACCATGAGTTCGACCGGGGCATTGCCGAGCTGCGGCGGATGCAGGAAGGCGGCTGCGAGGTCTATACCGCGCGCAAACCCTGCGCGCTCGAGCCCTTCACCGGGGCCTCGTTCCGCTATCTTGCGGGCAACACCACCGACGCGGACGGCGCGACGCTGTTTCCCGGCACCGCCCTGCGCGAAGTGGGCGGCGCGACAATCGGCTTCATCGGCCTGACGCTCAAGGATACGCCGCAACTGGTCACCGCCTCGGCCATCGCCGGATACAGCTTCGGTGATGAGGCCGAGGCTGCGAACCGGCTGGCGGCAGGTCTCAAGGCCGAGGGGGCCGATGCCGTGGTGCTGCTGATCCACGAGGGCGCGCAGGTCGATCCCACATTCAACGTCAGCGGGTGCCCCGGCCTTTCAGGCGCGATCATGCCGATCCTCGACCGGCTTGATCCGGCGATCGGGCTGGTCGTTTCGGGTCACACCCATCAGGCCTATAGCTGCAAGGTCGGCGGGCGCACGCTGACCAGCGCCGGGCGCTATGGCGCTTTCGTCACGCAGATCGACTTGATGCTCGACCCCGCCAGCGACAAGGTGCTCTCGCTCAGCGCGCACAACGTGCCCGTTACGCAAGAGGCCGGGGAAGAACCCGCAATCGCCGCGCTGGTGGCCCGCTATTTCGCGGCGAGCGAGGCCATTACCGCGCGCCCGGTCGGCAACTGGCAACTCGCCGAAGACGACAGCGGCAACTGCCTGGAAAGCCCCGCCGACCGGCTGGTGACCGACGCCCAGCTCGCCGCGACGCGCGATCTCGCGGGCGGTCCGGCCGATATCGCTTTCGTCAACTCCGGCGGCGTGCGCACCGATCTGCCACCGGGCGCCAGCGGTACCATGTCCTACGGCGACACCCTTGCCATGCAGCCGTTCGCCAATTCGGTGCTGCTGGTGGAAATGCCGGGCAGCGCGATCAAGGCCGTGCTCGAAGAACAGTTCTGCGAAGCGGCTGATGGCACCGTCTCCACCTGCCATTCGGCGCTGCTGCCGTCCCAAGGCTTCGCCTACAGCTTCGACCGCAGCCAGCCAGCTGGCGAGCGGATCGTGTCCGCGACGCTGAATGGCAAGCCGCTCGATCCGGCGAAGACCTACCGCGTCGCGATCAACAACTTCCTTGCCGAGGGCGGCGACGGCTTTGCGACATTCGCCCGCTTTCCCGTGCTCGACGACGCGGGCATCGATGTCGACGCGCTGGAGGCCTGGCTCGCACCGGGGGCCACGATCCCGCCGTGCGGACGTATCCGCGATCTCAGTCGGCAGCCGTAACCCGGTCGAGGAAGGCCTGCATCGCCAGCGTGCGGTGGATCAGGATGTCCTTGCCCTGAAACCCGTGCGCCTGCCCCGGATAAACGGCGGTGTCGAACGGCACCCGCGCCTGCTGGAGCGCGGCGAGCAGCCGCACGGCATTGTCGAACACCACGTTGTCGTCACTCATCCCGTGGATCACCAAGAGCGGGTCCGCAATGTTGCCCGCACGGGGCAGCACGTCGGCAGCCTCGTAGACCTCGGGCACTTCGCGCGGATCGCCGAGATAGCGCTCGGTATAGGCGGTGTCGTAAAGCCCCCACTGGGTCACCGGCGCGCCTGAAATGCCGCCGGCAAAGGCTCCCGGCGCGGCCTCCAGCAGCTTCAGCGTCATGTAGCCGCCATAGGACCAGCCCTCGCCCACGATCCGGTCGGCATCGGCCCAGTCCTGCTGCTTGAGCCAGTCCAGCCCCGCGAGCTGGTCTTCAACCTCGACCGTGCCGAACGCCTGATAGAGCGGCTCCTCGAACGCGCGGCCTCGGTTGCCCGAACCGCGATTGTCGAGCCGGAAGATCGCATAGCCCTGCTCCACCCACCAGCGGTCCAGCGGCGAGGTCCAGTAGCGCGCGACGCGCTGGGCATGGGGGCCGCCATAGACTTCGAGGATCACCGGGAACGGCCCCTCGCCCTCCGGCTTCATTGCTTCCCAGTGCAGCACCTGCCCATCCGATGCGGTGAGCGTGCCGTAGTCCGGTTCGCGCAGCAGATCGGCGTAGGGCGCGAAGGGGTGGCCCGGTCCAATCGCGTTCTGCTCGATCCAGGCGAGCCGCTCGCCCGTGTTGTCGGCCAGATAGACCTGCGGCGGCTGCACCGGGCTCTGGCGCTGGATGATCAGCCGCGTACCCGTGCGATCGAGCGCGCCGCTGTTCCAGTAGCCGCTCTCGGTCAGCCGCTCCGGTTCGCCCGTCCCATCGAGCCGCACCGAATAGATATGCCGTTCAAGCGGGGTCTCGCGGTTGCCAGTGACATAGGCAAGCCCGTTCGCCTCATCGACCCCGGCAAGACCGCTCACCACCCAATCGCCGTGGGTGAGCTGGGTCAGATCGCCGTCCTGCCAGCGGTAAAGGTGCATGTAACCGTCGCGCTCCGACAGCCACAGGAAGCCGCCGCCCTTGAGCGAGCGCAGGCCCGCCTCGCCGCCCTGCCCGAACCCGCTCGACGCGAGGTTGACGAAAGTGTCCGACGTTTCGCTGAGCAACACTTGAGACGCGCCCGTGGCCGGATCGACTTCTAGCAGATCGAGCCGCTTCTGATCGCGGCTGAGGCGGCCCACCCACAAGGCCTGCCCGTCCGCCGACCAATAGACGCGGGCGAGATACACATCGGGATTGTCTCCGAGATCGACCTTCACCCGCTCGCTGCCATCGGGCCGCATCACATACAGATCGACCAGCGCATTGTCCGTCCCGGCACGCGGATAGCGCTGCGCGATCAGCGACGATCCTTCCGCGCCGATCGCCAGCCGCTGAACCACCTCGACCCCGCTTTCGTCCACCCGCGCCACGGCGAGGCGGCTGTCATCGGGGCTCCACCAGTGGCCGCTCGAACGGTCCAGCTCTTCCTGCGCGACAAATTCGGCCGAGCCCCATGTAATCGTGTCGCTAGCACCATCGGTCACTCGATGCTCGGCGCCAGTCGCGGTCTCGACGACATAGAGATCCCCCCCGCGCACGAAGCTTGCGTAGCGGCCCGTTTCGGAGAGCTTCGCGTCGAGCTCGCCCGCCTCGGTGTCGGTCAGCTGGCGCGGCGCTCCCTCAAGCGGCGCAAGCCACAGGTCGCCGTCGATAGGCACCAGCAGCGCCTTGCCATCCGGCCCCCAGTCATAGGAGACGATCCCGCGCGTTCCGGCCAGCCGCATCCGCTCGCGGCGCATCTTCTCCTCCTCGGAAATCTCGCGCCCACCCAGGGCCTCGCTGTCGACAAGCATCCGCTCCTCGCCGGTGGAGGTGTCGATGGCCCACAGGTCATAACGCTGGCGATCGTCGACGCGCGGCTTCAGCAGCGTGGCGTAACGGCCATCGGGCGAAAGCTGCAGACTGCGCGGCATGGAGCCGGACAGCGAGGGGCTGCCGAAAACCGCGTCGAGTGTGAGCTCTTCCTGTTCGTTGTCCTGCGCCTGCGCTGCGCCCGATACTAATGCCAATGCTGCGATCCAATGCCACCCATGAGTCATGCCGGGGAGATACCCCAGGGGTGCACGCCCGGATAGCCCTTGCGGATCGGCTATCGCGCGCTCAGCTTCTTGGAAGCGTCCCTTCGTGAATTGCTCCGTGCGTTCTATAATCGGTTGCGGGTTAGGTGGCCATATTCTAGTCCACGGACTTCATCACGTCGCTTTCGATGGGTCTTATGGCAAGTCCAAGCGATACGCGTCGGCTGCACCCTGACCGCCAAGAGAATCCCCCTTTCAGGAAAGAATCATAATGAGACGCCCGAAGCGACTGTTGCGGCACCTTAATCGAATGGCCGGGACACGGGGAACTCTCGATGCCAACGCGCTCAATCGCTTCTCCGGCTGGGCAGCGGCGCGGAGCGAGAAGGACGTGCTCATCGAGGCGTGGATCGATGGCAAGGCCGTCGCGTCCACCAAGACAGGCGTCGAACGCCCAGACGTCGAACGTCTCCTGCCGGGTTACAAGCGCGCCCGCTTCAGCGGCTTCGCACTCGAATTGCCCGAAAAGGCGATCCCTGACGACCGCGTGGTGGAGGTCAAGATAACAGCGCGCCCCCAAGGATCATGGTCGCCCAAGGCGTGGCTCGGCACGGTCACTCTGGCCGGCAACGGGCTGGTGGAACGGCTGGCGTCTGCATCTCCGGCGAACATCGTCGGACCGTTTCCCGCACGCGTGATCGACGTCGTTGCTGCCTTTCGGCCCGAGGCAGTGGACGATCTGCTAACGGCTTCCGGACAGCGGAAGTTCGTAGCCGCCCTGCGCGATATTCTGCTGGTCCCGATGCTGCGCGAAACGCCGGCGGTGGCCGACTACATCCGCTATCTCAGCGCCATTGCCGCCCACTTCGCCTTTGTCGACCGCTTCTTCCCCAGCGCCAACCGGCAGGCCCGCCCCGGATCGGCCGACTTCCACGGCAAGCCCAATTCGGTCGCCGAGATCACCGCGATCGCGCACCAGCTCTACGTCCTCAAGTCCCATGGTGTGGAGGGTGACTTTGCGGAGTTCGGCTGCTTCAAAGGGTTCAGTTCCGCGATGCTCAGCTTTGCCTGTCAGCAGCTCGGTCTGAAGATGCACATTTTCGATTCGTTCGAAGGGCTGCCCGAGGCAAAGCACAGCGGCTACACCGCAGGCGACTATGCCGGCAGCCTCGAAGAAGTGACCGACAATGTCCGCCGCCTCGGCGCGATCGATCAGGTAACCTTCCACAAGGGCTTTTACGCCGACACCTTCCGCGACTATCGCCCGCCACAGCTCATGTGCCTGTGGATGGATGTCGATCTCGAAGTCTCGGCCAAGGACATGATGGTTGTTGCCGACCGCCTCGATCCACGCGCAAGCCTGTTCAGCCATGAATGCGTAGCCGACATGTTCGTGGATGGAGAGATCGTGAACGCCCCCAGACCGGACAACCCCATCCCACCCGTTCTCGATCGCTTCGAAGAACTCGGCCGCCCTCTGACCGGGCACCATATCCATGGTCACACCGGCGCCTTATGGCCGCGCTCAGGAGGGATTCCGGTTATGCACCACGAGGTGCTGATGCACTTGCTGCAGATACTTCGCAAGGAAGTGCTAAAGCCCTAAGAAACCCACCGGTCGCAGCAGAATCAAGGCAGTCGCGAATGTCAGACGCAACAGGATCATCCGATACCAAGTCGGCTGCGCTCTTTCCCGGAGTGCCTTTGATTGAATCGCCGATATTCGATAACGAGGACCTGCCGGGTTTTACCGAGAAGGAAAGGCAGCTCGCCCGGCAGCTGAACAGCGACGGCTTTGCCGTTCTCGATTTCCCCGACCCTGACATCGACGCGCGGATCGAGCGCATAAAGCGCAATCTGGGGCCAGGCTTCGGCATTCCGCTCGAAGACCCCGCCGCCGACAAGACCAAGGGCGAACGGCGGGTTCAGGATGCCTGGCAGACCGACGCAGACGTCCATGCCATTGCCTCCAATCCGGCCATTCTCGATCTTCTGTCCAAGCTCTATGGGCGCCGCGCCTTTCCATTCCAGACACTGAATTTCCCGGTCGGAACGCAGCAGGCCGCCCATGCCGACTCGGTGCACTTCTCCAGCCTTCCCGAACGCTTCATGTGCGGCGTCTGGCTGGCGATGGAGGATATCACCGCCGAAGCCGGCCCGCTCTTTTACGTACGCGGATCGCATCGCTGGCCCATCGTCTCGAACGCCATGATCGGCCGACGCGGCTACGGCAGCGAATTGGGTTCGGCCCAGGCCCCTTATTCCGACGCTTGGGCTGCCATGTGCAAGGCCCACGGCAAGGTCGAGGAACCGTTCCTCGCGCGCAAGGGCCAGGCCCTGATCTGGTGCGCCAACCTCCTCCACGGCGGGAGCCGCCAGAGCGATCCGAAGCTCACCCGCTGGTCGCAGGTCACGCATTACTTCTTCGACGACTGCATTTATTACACTCCCGCCTTTTCGGACGAGAGCCTCGGCCGGCTGGCGCTGCGCGATCTCGTTTCGGTCGAAGACCGGCAGCCCAAGCCGAACACCTATCTGGGCGAGACCATCGGCAATGCGCCCACTGCCAAGACCAACATGGTGAGCAGGCTACTCGGCAATCGCAGCAAGAAACGCAAAGCCAGCAAGGATTAGCCTCAGGCAGGGTACGGCAGGGCAGCCCGGAAACTAAATCCCCGACAGCCGCTCGATCATCCACATGCTGGCAAGGCAGCCTACCGCATAACCCGCCAGCTTCTGCACCGGCAGTTGCCCGGCCAGACGCTCGCCGGTCCGCCCAAGCAACCACAGCAGGGCGAAGATGCCCGCGGCAAAAACGACCTGTCCGATCTCGATCCCGATATTGAACGCAAGCAGCGAACTGACCAGACTGCCCTGCGGCAAGCCGATCTCGCGCAGGACTGCGGCAAAACCGAACCCGTGCAGCAGCCCGAAAGCGCTCGCGACCACCACCGGCTTGCGCCATGTTAGCGTGTCACGCGGCCCCTTTACGATCTCGACCGCGAGGAACACGATAGATAGCGCAATCACCGCCTCGATGGCGGCAATCGGCAGCCGCACCAGATCGAGTGCGGCCAGTGCCAGCGTGACCGAATGCGCGAGCGTGAAGCCGGTGATGGTGACGAGGATGCGGCGCGGTTTGGCGGCGATCAGCACCAGCCCGGCCACGAACAGCAGATGGTCGATCCCGATCCAGATATGCTCGACCCCGAGCTTGATGAATTCGAGGAAGCCGCCCCCGCTACTCGCCTCCTCTTCCGTGCCGATGGCGAAGCTGCCGTCCTGCGGTTGCAGCAGGATCGTCTGCGGATCGCCCGCGCCTGCGCGGAAGACCCGGACGATCGTGGCAAGGTTCGGGTTAGCCAGCGGATAGACGATGGCGATTTCCCGAGCCTCGATCCCCTGTGCGCAATGCCATGCCTCCTCGCGCCAATAGCCGAGCGGATCGGACCAGGTGCGCGCGCGGCCCCTCTCCTCGCAGCCATCGGTCGAGACTCGCGGCATGTGCCGTGGCTCGACATTGACCGGCAATTTCCACGTCACCGTGAAATTCGCCGCATCCTGTTGCTCGATCTTGAGCGACAGCGGCCGGTTATCGTCCGCCCGCACCGCCTGCGGCGCCACAGCGAAAACGACCGCAAGCCAGATGAACAGCCAGCCCCTCACAGCCCATCGTCCAGCTCGATCGTGTAGCTTGCCAGAAGTTTGTCGAGCGCCGCATTCGATGCCACGCGGCGGCGCTCGGCCATGGCATCCTCGCGCACCTGATCGCGTACCTCGCCCAGATCGGGGACGCCTCCCGTTTCCTTAGCGAGCGGGAGCACCACATGCCACCCATGCGCCGACTGGATCGGCCCCTGCCAGCTTCCCGGATCGAGCGCGAACAGGGCCTCGGCGAAGTCGGGTCCGAAATGGCTCGTCACCAGCCCTTCGTCGGCTGCAGCATAGTTCTGCTGATAGAGGAACCGCTCACCATGCTGCCCCGCCTGATCGGCTGCGACATTGCCGGAGCGCAGTTTCGCCAGCATGGCTCCCGCTTCTTCGCGTGTGGCGGGAGAGCGCAGGAACACGTGGGTAAAGCTCATCGTCGGCGCGGCGGCATATTGCGCCTTGTTCGCCTCGTAGAAGGCGGCAAGGTCGGCATCCGAAAGCGAGGTATCGGCCGTCGTCTCTTCGGCGAGGATCAGCCGCATCTGCTGGACCATGCGCTGGCGCACCAGCGGGTCCGCCTCGGAAAGTCCGAGCGCCTGAGCCTCGCGATAGAGCACCTCCTGCAGGGCAGCATCGCGTATCAGTTCACTGCGGTCCTCGTCCGACATCTCGGCGAGCAGCGCGCTGAAAGTCGGCGCGTCGTAGACCTGTGCCCGGCCTTGCATGAAGGTGAGCAGATCGTCCTCTCCCAGTCGGATCGTCTTGCCGGAGCTGTCGCCGCTTTGCCACCAGCCAGCGAGCAGGAACATCGCCAGCCCGGCAAGCAGGAAGTGGAACAGCGGCTCTCGCAGCCATTGCCTTGGGGTCACGGGCGATACCACACAGGCGATGACCAGGCCCGCTCACGAATGGTGGTCGGCAGATCCATGGTCGTCGGATCGACACCCATGGCCAGCGCATCGAACACATGCTGGCGCGGCGTGGGGATTTGCAGCACGCGCACATAGTAGAACGCGGGCTGGCGGGCATCGAACTCGGGATCGGTCCACAAGGTGGAAAGCTCGGCCGCGCCGATGGTGTTGCTGTATCGCGCGGTGGCAAGGTTCACCGTGTTACCGACATCGGGCAGGCTGCCATCTGCCCGCAGCCTGCGCCCGCCCGACCAGGCGACGTTGAACACCTTCTCGCGCGCGATGCCGTTGGCATCGATCCAGCCCTTCACTACTTGCACCCGGTCGAGATTGGCCTCATGCGGGTCCTTGGTGGCCACGATGGCGAATTGCGGTGCCTGCCCGGCGCGCATCGGCAGCAACGTGCCGCCCATCGGCACGCCTTTCGAATAGCCGATCCGACCGAAAGAGGGTGACGCAAGATCGCCCGCAGTAAAGCTCTGTCCGGCAAACATCCGCAGCTTGATGCGCGGCCCGGACGTGGCAAAGACCTCGCGGCGGCGGAATGCATCGAAGATCGACTGCCGGTCGTTGTAATCGGCCCAGATCCCGGTCAGCCCGCCGGCCGACATCTCGACATTGGGAAAGATAGACGCGACCTTTTCGGGGCCTACCCTCTCGGCTGGCAGGAAATCTTCGGCCATCTTGCCCAGGAAGTTGTCCTCCCGCTGAGACGAGAGGCCCGTGTGGCTATCGCTCGCACCGCCGATGCCGAAGGCAAAGGGATTGACGCCCAGCCGCTGCTCTTCCTTCAGCCCGTTCAACAGCGCGCTGCGCAAGTAGGAGCCTTCACTGACCGCCGTGGCCTGTCCGGTAAGGAGCATATTCCGGAGTTCGAAATTGGCAAATTCGTCGGTCGGCGAGAGTTCGGGGTGGGTCTCGCTCGTACCCTTGTATTGGGTGATCTCGGCGACAGGCTCCCACCTGCTGCGGCGGCGGGCATAGTCGACCGAGAATTCCTCGCCGTCGCTGTCTCTCGTGGCGAACATCAGTCCGTCGGAGAGGTTCGAATTGTGCGGCATGCCCAAAAAGTCGGCCCCGGTGCGCGCGTGGGTCTGCTCGAAGAAGCTCCACAGGTCTTCGGGCCGGTTGGAGATGTAGTAGCTGAAGGGCAGGAACTGCCGCGCCACATGGCCATCGACATTGGTCATCACCACCCGGTGCAGGTTGCGGGTGTTGGGCGTCGAGCTCCATTCCCAGCCGATCATGGCGGTGAAGGTGCCAGGCACGTTATGCCGCTCGGCGGCGGCGACCTGCTCGTTCCAGCTGGTCTGGCGGATGGTATCGGTGGTCACCTCCGCAAAATAGGCGGGGCGCTCTTCCTCCGGTTCGGCGAAGCCCATGATCGCCGAGGTCATGGCGCGGCCGCCCTGTTCCTTGAGTATCTGCCACCATTTGTGCCCGAGATCGGTTGCCAGAACGGCCTCGTCACCGCGTTCGACGCGCACGTTCATGCCGAGATTTTCGGCGTGATCGGCCATCACGATGAAATCGAGCGGCTCCCCGATCTGGACCTTCTGCCCGGTCTTGGGGAAGACCACCGGCATACCGCGTGCAAAGCGATAGGCAGTATCGACATCAGCGCTGCCAAGGCCCGTGGCATAGGCATCGACCGAGTTGCGCGAGTGAACGTGGGTATCGCCCCACAGCAACTCCCGATCCCCGTCCTGCGGCGCGGGAGCAACCTCAGTGGACGCGACGGTCCCATCGGGTGCGGCATTCGGCGTGGCTTGCGAACAGGCCGCCAGCACGCCAAGCAAGGCCAGCGAAGCGCCGGAGCGCAGGCTCACGGACGATAGAAAATAGGCGAGGTCCATGCGCGTTCCTGTAGCCATGCGGGGGTTCCTTCCTTCAGGCGAATGCCGGTTTGTTTGGCCAGGTATGTCGCCCAGCGCGGGGTAGGGATTTCGAGCACGCGGGCATAGTAGAGTGCCGACTGCGCGGGATCGAAATCGGGATCGGTCCACGATCCGAACAGCTCGGGCTCGCCGATCGTATTGGTGTAGCTGGCGCGGGCGACATCGACCGTGTTGCCGACGGGCTGAAGCCGCCCGTTCACGATCCGCCGTCCGGGCGACCACAGCACGTCGTAAATCTTCTCATGCGACTGACCGCCCTCGCGCCAGAGCTTGACGATCTGCACCCGGTCGAGATTGCCCGACAGCGGGTCTTTGACAGCCTGCACCAGCAGTGTCGGCGCGTTGTCAGAGCGCGGTCGGGCCGCAAGTGTGCCGCCCATAGGCACGCCCCAGCGATAGGCCCGGCTGGCCCAGTCGGCACGGTCTTCGAAGGCCATGCTGTCACCCCATCCGGCAAACAACCTCACCCGCATGCGCGGCCCCGAGGTGGCATAGACCTCGCGTCGTTGCAGGGCTGCAAAAAGCGCCGCGCGGGTGTTCTCCTCAGCCCAGACGCCGGTGATGCCCGAGGCCGAGAGCATCGAGTTCGGCGCCCCCAGCACCGGCGAATCGGTCTGCAACACGGCGCGCGGATCGCCATGGTCGTCGCCCATGCCGAGCCCGCCGGGGAAGTTGTCCTCTTCGCTCGCCGAAGCGCCCGAATGGAAGTCGCTCGCGCCGACGAACCCATATTCGAACGGGTTCACGCCTAGGTTTTCGGCCAGCTCAAGCCCGCGTTGGAGGCCATAGCGCACAAAGCTGCCGCGCTGCTCTTCCTCGCCGGCCGGGGTGGATCCGCCCGGACCATGCCCCCCGGGCAGCAGTTCGAAGGCGGCGAATTCGTCATCGGGGGAAAGTTCGGGCAGCGCCTCGCTGGTGCCTTTGTTCTGCGTGATTTCCACCAGCGGCTCGTTGCGCGACCGGTTGGCGGCATAGGCCCGCGTCATCGGGTTGCCGTAGAAATCGTCGTACTGGAAGGCGAGGCCGCTCGACAGGTTCGAATTATGCGGGATCATCAGCGATTCGATCCCCCGCTCGCGATTGGCCTCGGCATAGGCCCACAGCGCCTCGGGCTTCATGCTGTCGGTCGCGCCAAAGGGCATGGAGGGATAGTCCGGCCCACGAAAGATCACGTTGCGATGCAGGTGCGCCGATCCCTCGGCCTGAAGCGTAGGCGAATATTCGAAGGCGACGAAAGCGGTAAACCGGCCCGGCTGGTTGTATCGCTCGGCCGCCGCAATCACACCGTTCCACGCGCCGTTGACCAGCGCGGGGTTGGAAAGGCCCCGCGTATCCTCGCCGCGAATGCCCGCCACCACCCGGGTCATCAGCTGGAACATGGTCGCGCCCGGACGGCGGTCGGCCAGCAGTTCGGCCCAGCCCTCGCCCGGCACATCCAGCTCGCCGCGCATCGCCAGCCGCACGTTGCCGAGATATTCGGCATGGTCGGTGACGGCGAGGAAGTCGAGCGCCGCTCGCCGCTGAATCGTGCGGCCGAGATAGTCGATCGGTTCGCCCCTGGCATAGCGATAGGCGTCTTCGGGCAGGGTCTCGGTGCGCGAGGCGGCGGCATCGAGCGAAAGGCTCGTGTGCAGGTGCAGGTCGCCAAAGAACACCTGCCGCTCGCCCGGATCGCCTGCGGGAGCGGCAGGCATAGCGGCTTCGGCCTCGGCCAGCGGCACGGGCGCATCGGCTGCCGAGCAGCCCCCAAGCACTTGGGCGGACAAGCAGAATCCCGCAGTCGTAGCAAATGCGGCATAGCGCATGGCAACTCCCCTCCGGCAGCACTGATGCCCGATGAAAGGCGAATGAAGCAATGCAAGCAATGGCTATCAAACTGATAGCCTTATGGTAATGGCTGGAGCATGACCACCACACGGCAGCTCGATATATTCGTCAAGGTGGCTGAACTCGGGAGTGTGCGACTCGCCGCCGATCACCTCGACGTCAGCCAGCCGACCGTGAGCAAACATCTCAAGTCGCTTGAACGGCACGTGGGCGGGCAACTGTTCGAGCGGCGCCCCGGACGCAAGGTAGCGCTGTCGCCGCTCGGTCAGCGATTGCTGTCCGACGCGCGCGAGAGCCTCGCCGCGCATGAGCGTATGGACAACTCGGTAACCCCGCCCGCCGTCGACGAGGCCCCAATCCTCTTCATCCGCAACTTCATGAGCGGCAGGGTCCGGGACAACTACGCGGGCTTGCTGAAGGCGGGCCTCCCGGACAGCACCGAGTTCATGTTGGTTGACGACCGCGAGGATATCGTGGCCCGGGTCGTGCAGACGCCAGGGAGCATGGGCGTGCTGCGCAGCGGCACCCTTCCCCGCACCGAAGGCATCCGGCTGGCAGTTCTGAAAACCGAGCCCCTGTCGCTCTATGCCGCCCCACAGCTGGCCGAAGCACTGGCACAGGGCACACTCGCCGCAGAGGAGGTGAGCTACCTGCACCTGGCGCGCACCGGCGAGGCCGAAAGTTGGGGCACAAGGCTGCTGGAACGGGCCGCGCTCGGCAAGGCCCGGCGCGTGCTCGCCCCGCAGTTCATCGAACTCGCGCTCGACAAGGTGCTAAACGGTGACGGGATCAGCGTCTTCTTCGACTGGCACGTGCGTGCCGCCGAAGAGGACGGCCGCCTCGTGCGGCTGACGGACGACAGCCAGCTTGCCTACCTCATCCTTGTAGCCCATCCTTCAGTGAGCCTGAGCAGTTACGACGCGACAGTCCAGGCCTTCGCCCGCCACGGGTGAGCCGGGCCGCAAGCAGCGTCTGGCGCTGGCTCCGTCATCTGGCGTCCTCCAGCCTGCTACATACCAGGCATCGCGAACATAGATCACGGCTGTTGCCCGCTCCATTACTCCAAGCCAGCGGCTCGATGGTCACTTCAGCCCCGGCCACCAACAAATGGGTCGCCGGTATCGAGACGGCTCACCGCCTAAGCTGCAGGCAATATGGGGCCGGGGCCAAACGCCCCCGGCCCCATAGACCTCAATAGCATTCTGCCTCAGTATTCGAACCGCACCCCCATCCGATACATGCGACCGACCACATCGTAGAGGATGGGGTTGGTAACACCGTAGCTGGAGGGGATGTTATTGGGCGGATCGCGATCGAACAGATTATCGATCCGGGCAAACAGCTCAAGCTCGGGCCGATCGGTCATCGGCCGATAGGCAAAGCGCATATCGACATACAGATATTCATCGATCGAGTTGTCGCTGATGCTGCCGGACAGCGTCGGATCGTACCCCACCTGGTCGGGGCCAATCTGGGTGGTATTGTACAAGCCGCTCGAGATGTACTCGGCCTCAAGGCCGACTTCCCATTTGGGAGTCTCGTATTCCGCGATGAAGCGCCCGGTGAAATCGGGCAGGCCCGATTCCTGCGACACGGGCGAACCGTTTTGCCCCGCACGGTTTACCTCGCCGGCCTGATCGACGGTGATGAGGTCGAATACATAGGTGCCCAGCGCGCGGAAACTCAGGTCGCCAGTGCCGACCGGAAGCGAATAGCCGGCCTCGATATCGATGCCTCGGGTATTCAACTCGTTGAGGTTCAGCAGCGTATTGTTGATCGCTAAAAGCGCTCCGCCGCCGTCCCGTGAGATCAGTTCGCACAGGTTTGTCGCTCCTTCACTGCAGCGCCTGAGGATGGTCTCCCCACCCAGCGTCGAGATCACGTCGGACAGCTTGATGTCGAAATAGTCTACCGCGAGATTGAACCGATCGAACGGCGACAGCACAACGCCTGCGGTAAGCGTATCGGCGCTTTCGGGCTTGAGCCCGGGATTGCCGCTCAACCGCACCGAGACGAGCGAGCTTCCCGCCTGCTCGTTCTCCGGATCGACAAGGAACTGGAAGCTCGCCACGCTCGGGTTGTTAAGCTCGAAGAAGTTGGGCGCGCGGATATCGCGCGACCGCGTGAGGCGGAAGCGAACACCTTCCAGCGGCTCCCACGTACCGCCAATCTTCCAGGTCCACTCGGTCCCGCTGGTCGAATAATCGGTCACACGGACCGCCCCGTTCAATTCGAGCAATTCTGCCCCGGCGACGCCCGACAGCAGCGGAGCGGCCAGTTCGATATAGCCCTCCTTGACCTTGACCGCCGGGCCGGAGATAGCGGCGCCCGGGCTGGTGTAGAAATTGTTGGCAACCGAATCCGGGTCGGCAGTGCCGTCGGCATCCTCCACCCGGTATTCCGCGCCGACCGCAAAGCCCAGGGGGCCGCCCGGCAGCTCGAACAGGTCGCCGCTGATGTTGGCGGCCAGCACCTGGCGGCTCAACTTGGTGTCCTGCATCACCGTGCCATAGGCATAGTCGCGCGCGGCGGGATCAAAGTTGTTCTCGCCGAACAGGTTCAGCGGCAGACACCCCGCCGCCGCCGGGTTGCCGAGCGCAACCTGCCGACAAATAATGTTGCCGTTGGCCGCCCCCCCGTTGAACTCGCCTTCATCCACGGCATCCACTGCCCAGAAGAACTCGCGGTTCTTGCGGGTGTTGTAACCGCGCTGCGAATAGTCGGTCTGGCCATACTGATAGTACATGTCCCAGGTAAAGCCGCCGCCGAATTCGCCTTCGGCACCCGCCGCGATGCGATAGGCCTCGCGTTCGACAGTGCCCCTGGAATGACCGAGATCGTTGCCGATCCTGCCGAAGCGCACCGAATCCACCCCGGCAGTGTCGAGCTGCTGGCGCAGATTTTCGGGAAGGAAGGCATTGTCTGCCGCAATCCCGATATCGGTCGGGCTAAGCCCAAGGTTGCGCGATTGCGCACCGGTCGTCTCCCCCTCGATCTTGGCATATGTCGCCTCGACGAACGGCTTGATGGCGTCCGATACTTCGTAACTGGCGCGCGCCAGCACATTGTACCGCTGCACCGCCGAAACGAGCGGAAATTCCGCATAGAACGCATGGGTGGGGTCTATGCTGCCGCCCGACTGGAAGATCGGCGCGCCGTAATAGGTTCCATAATCGTGCGGTACGAGCGTGCCATCGGGCAGTATCTCGTTGCCGGCAAAGGGTCCGGTATTGAACAGGCCGTTGTAGCTGGCAGTGGAAGGCCGCACATTCGGCAGGATGTTCTGCCGTGGCAGGCCGTTGACCTGCGGGATCGGGTTGGCGACCGGGCCATAGCCTTCAGCGCACCATTCGCGCGTATAGCAGTCCCCCAATCCGTCGCTATCGGCAAATTCGCCACCGATGATGAAGTGCCCGCGACCGCCGTCGAAATCGGTGCCGAACGCGCCGGACAGGAAATATTGCTCGTTATCGCCCCGGTCGCTGATGCCGTACTGCGCCGAGGCGCGCAGACCGACAAGGTCGTTGTCGAGAATGAGGTTAACCACGCCTGCGACAGCGTCCGAACCATAGGCAGCTGACGCGCCGCCGGTCACCACCTCGCTGCGCGCGATGAGCGCGGTGGGGATCATGTTCAGGTCGACCGTGAAACCCGGCGAATTGCCCGAACCGGCAACGGTGCCCGGAACGTAGCGTCGGCCGTTCACCAGCACGAGCGTGCGCTGCGCGCCGAGGCCGCGCAGGTCGGCGAGGTTCGCGCCGGCATTGCCGATAAAGATGGCGGTGGTCGCCGGAGTGGCCTGCGGACGAAAGCTAGGCAGATCGTTCAGCGCATCGGCAACGTTGATCGCGGCCTGATCCTGAATCGTATCGGCGGAAACAACGGTCACTGGTGTGGCGGTCTTGAACGTGTCGCGGGCAATGCGCGAGCCGGTAACGACAATCGCGTTTTCCGAAGGGATGTTCGTTCCCTCTGCGGCAGCCTGCTGCGCTGCCACCGCTGTCGGCAGGGTTGCGCTGGCAATAGCGAGGCCGCTGGCCATGGCCAGGACATTGCGACGACGAATCCGATAAGACCTTTTCATGTTATCCTCCCTTGTTGATTAATCTACAATCTCAGGCATTCTGTCCCGAGATGCAAATCTTTCTCGCGTCGTCCCGGCGCATGAGCGCTTCGTATTAGCGACGCTTCCAGGTTTATTGCCGGAGGGGATCAGTCCAGGGACTCGCGAAACTGGAGCTTCCTACGGTCGCAATTGCCTCGTGCAGTTGCCCGTCGTGCCCTAGCCGCCTTATCAATTGCACCTGCGTGGGGAGGGTTCACCGCCTGCCGCGCGAGCAGGAAAACGAGGTACCCCTTCCTGCCGGCATGAACCAACCGGCTTCCCCCTTGCTTGAGAGCCGCATGCGAGGCAGCCTCCGCCAATAGCGTGCGGGATGCACTGCTTGTGGCGGCGTGCATCTTCTTCATCGCCGGCTTCTTCCACTATTTCGCTTCACGCAGCCCGCTGCCAAGACAGCTTCGAAGCACCCGCCAAGGCAGGGGCCTGAAGATCCACGACTACTTGAATCGGGCAGACTTGATGGAGACGAACCTGTCGCCCTGCGTGCGATAGAGAATGATGCTCTCGATTTCGCGCACATCGCCAGCCTTGGTCGGCCACAGCTCGAAGTCAGGCCAATCCTTGATCGTGGTGAAGACGGTGCGGTTATGCATGCAGAAACCTTCGGGAGCGACCAGCAGGTCGAGGATCGTCAGTTCCTCGCGGATATGATCCTTCACTCCGCGGTAGAAATCGACGATACCCTGCCGCCCCACGATATGCTTGCGGCCACCCAGAGTGAAGTCGACATCGTCGGCGTAGAATTTCGAGAACCCCTCGAAATCGTTGGCATTAAACGCGGCGATGTAGCTCTCGAAGTCTTCGCGGGTCATGGTGACCTCCCCCCTTATTTTCTGCGCCTCCGGATGATGCCGACCGGCCCGGTTCGGCCTATTTGACGACGTAGTAACGGAACAGGGAATGGTCGGGATCGGCACGGCGCTCACCGCCGCCGACGATGCAGGTTCGCGTCAGCCAGTCGTGCGGGCCTTCGGGGCAGCGGAAGTATGGCGTGAGGCGGAAATAGGCTGGCTGGGCCAACCCTTGCTCGTTGCGCTCCTCGCGCCCCTCTTCCGCCTTGTTCAGGTAGCCCAGATTGTTGATGTAGATGAGCGTGCCATCGCTGGCCTTGAGCAGATAGTGCGCGCGCAGTTCGATGGTCCCATCGGCGCGCACCGTAGCATAGTCCGCGCCCGAGTGCGGGACGACTTCTCCCTGCAGCATCGGGCCGGAGATCTCCCCGCCGATCGGCGGCGTGTAGCCCTGATGGGTGGACGTGCCAGGCAACGGACCGAAAATGGTCCGGTCCGCGCCAAAGAAAACCGTGATGTCGAACGCATGTTCGAGCTCAACGTCAACAAAGCTCTTCACGTGGCACCTCTTTCGAGCGGTATCTTCGGCACCTGCAGATAGGAGCGCTCGCAATGCAGCACATGGGTGCCGGCATTGCGCAGGCTTTCGTGCCGCGCGAAGGGAAGGTTCGGCAGGCCCTCGTCGTAGATGTCGCGGCCCTGCACGATCAGACGCAGGCTTTCGCCAGCCTCGAACAGCGTGGACGACGGCCAGATCTCGATCTCGACCAGCGCCTTCTCGCCCTCCGAAAGCAGCTCCTCGCGGTCATGCAGATGGAACGGCTGGAATTCGCTTGAACGTTCGGGATCGAGCGCCCGGTGGCTGGCGCGCAGCCAGCCCAGCGCGACCGGCCCATCCTCGAAGAAGGCGTAGAAGCCGAAACCGACCTTGTCGCCCTCGCGGTCGATCTTTTCGAGCGCCACGAACAGGTCCATGTCGCTCGCCCCGCGCGCCTCGACCTCCAGCACAAGCTTGGCATAGCCGGTCAGCTCGGTGCGTTCGGTGAAGACATGGTCGAACACGGCCCGGCCAGCGGTCGCGTCATATTCGACCGTGCCGCTTCCCTCAGGGCCCTGCACCATCGTTCCATCATCGCGCAGAGCAAGGCGGACATAGTCGGTTTGCGGCAGCGGCCAGTCGCTTGCCGTTCGCTCCTGCGCCTTGCCATAGCGCTCTCGCACTTCGAGCCGGACCTTCGGCCAGGCGGGAACGACAGTGCCCGGCTGCTTGAGGAAATGATCGAAAAACGCGAGACGCCGTTTGCGGCTCTCGGCCAGATAATAGTGCGCCCACTTCTTCTGCCCGTGCGCTTCGAGCCATTTGTCCGTGCTGGCCATGCGGCGGAAAGCTTCGAAGGTGCCGCGCGTATGCAGCCCCTGATCGGCCCAGCTGGCCACCACGTAGGAAGGCTGGGTGATCTCTTCGAGCGCCAGCTCCTTCGATTGCCAGAACGGATTGTAAAGCGGATGCGCCTGGATATTGGCCCAGGTGTTCTCGGTCCGGTTGAGGCTGTACTGGATGTTATCCGACGCGCGCGGCGCGAAGCCGGTTTCGGGAATGCCCCCGTGGAAGGCGAATTCGCGATACCAGTCGGCGAACCCTTCCCAGGGATTGAGCGCCTTCAATGCCGGCGGCTTCAGCGGCGCAACCAGATACTGGATGCAGGCGAGGTAGGACACGCCGGTCATGCCGACCATGCCACTCGCCCAGTCGCGCGCGGCAAGGAATTCGATCACTTCGGCGCAGTCCTGCGCCTCAGTCATCCCGTTGTGATGGAAATCGCCGCCCGACAGCCAGGCCCCGCGCGGATCGACGATGGCGACCGCATAGCCAGCCGGGCACCAAAATACAGGGTCCGGGCCCTCAAACGGTGTCTCTGGTGAAAGCCATTCGGGGTTCACCCCCGAGGCCGGCCAGAAGACCTGGTTCGACTTCGCGTGCTTGCCATAGGGGCTCCACGACAGCAGCACTGGCAGGTCGGCGGCACCCTCGGGTCGATAGATATCGGCGTAGATCTCAACCCCGTCGCGCAGCACAATTGGTACGTTCTGTTCGAACAACAGACCGGCGCGCATCTCCTGCCGGTACCCGGCGGGCGGAAGCGGCGGCTTGTGCGGCGCGCTGGCGGGATCGACGCCAGGCCGCATAATCGGCCGGAATTCAGGGGCCAGCTCAGTCATCGGACGACAAAGTAGTGAATGCGGTTGGCGCCGGGCACCTTTTCGGCAACGCCCACGAACACATGTCGGGTCAGCCATTCGTGCGGCCCTTCGGGCGCATCGAAGCGGGGTGTGACCCGCATATAGTAGTCATCCGGAGAGACGTCTTCGTTACGAGACATCTTTTCGGCGATATCCGGCGTCTTGGCCCAGCGATAGCCAACATTCTGGAGATAGATCACCGCGCCGTCATCGGCTTCCAGAAGATAGCGCGCATCGAAATCGATCACCCCATTGGGCCGCACCAGCGGGAAGTCTCCGCCCGACATCGGGATGACCTTGCCCTTGAGCAGCGGGCCATCGACCCAACCCTCGGCAGCGTAGATGGCGGCGCGTGTTTCCCCGCGAGAACTCGGTTTGATCCACTGGATCCCAGCAAGTTCGATGCCGATGGAAAAGGCGTGTTCGAAGTTGGGCGCGAAAGGGTGCGGTTCGCTCATGCTGCGTCAGCCTCGACAAGCCTTGTCGGCGCGAAAATTCCGGTTCCCGTCATCCCAATCCTCACGTCCCACGCTCGCCTTTTCGGCAAACTATTCCTGATGTTGATTAGTCAATGATATGCCACATGACAAGCTGTCAGTTCCGGCTTAATTGGGGTAGAGGTATACGGTGAGGGAAAAAATGGGAAATGAGAACCCGGTGAGGAATGAAGCAAGAGGCCCGTTGGCCGAAACATGGGGCGTTTTCGGGCCAAGTCACGTTCCCTATCGCATTCTTCTTGTGAGCAAAATGATTGATCGCCTGACAACGCGGCAGGTCAGAAAACTGGCTGACCTTACGCTGGCCGAATGGCGTGTCGTCGCGCACCTTGCAGCTATCGGAAACACCAGCTCTGCAAGGATTTCAAAGGCTGCGCTGGTCGACCGAGCGGAGATCAGCCGCGCGGTCCGTTCTCTTGCCGAAAAGGGCTTGATTGCCCGCCAGTCGAATCCCGCCGATCAACGCGTGGCCCTGCTCGAACTGACCGAAAAAGGGCGCGAGCTGTTCGAAACGACCCAGAGAGAACGCATCAGCTTCTTCGCCGATCTGACCGACCAGTTCAGCCCGGACGAGCTGCAGCAGCTCGACGATTACCTGTTCAGGATCGCAAAAGTTGCCGACCAGATGCTGGAGGACAGCGCTGCGGCCTCCTGATGCTTACGCGAGTTGACGACGCAGCCGTTATTCGAATCTCTTTGACCTGATCGCCCAGCCGTAGTCCGCGCAAAGCGGGCACTTGCTCTCCAGAATGACGCTTTTGGCCTCTTCGTCTCCGCGCAATTGCCAGTCCAGCCAGTGCACTGCGAAGGTCGCCCAAAGCCCGCCGTTCTCCAGTGCGCAAGTTCCACCGTGTCCCACCGGAAGGCTTCCGAGCACCACGGGTACATGCTCGATGCGGGAAAAATCGTCGTTACCATTGGCACAGGCGATATCCGACGGTCCGCCCAGCACATAGGCAACGGGACTGTGCAGCTTGAGCAGGTCGTCCTTGCCAATCTGCACTCCGCTCAGGCCTGAGTTGGGGCGGATATAAACCCCGCTACCCAGCGCCATGACCGTTCCGATGCGTTGATCGGCTCCGGCAGCCAGGGCCTGCAGGCCGCCGCAGCTGTGGCCCAATGCAGCGATGCGGCGATCGGCGATCGGCGATCGGCGATCGGCGATCCTGTCATGAAGCGGGTCTTCCGGGTCAGCGTTCATTGCCAGCGCGAGATCGATTCCGGCCAGCATCCCGGCAACGCTGGTCTCGTCTGCGGGACGCTCGGAGATCGGCGGCGGAGGCCCCTCAGAAGCCGTGGCGGCGGTGGCAGTTCGGCCAGCACCGGGCGTTCCTCGCCGGGCTTGCCGTTGGCGATCACGAGATAACCGTGGCTCGCTATCTCGCGCAGGAAGTGGCTGGCACTCATGCCGTTATCGCTGCACCCGCCGTTGCCCCATAGCACTATGGGCAATGGCGCGTCGGGCAGTTCCAGCGGCCGATAGACGGTATAGTCCGGCGCGCCCGCAACCTGCCGGGCAATCGCTGGCCAGTTTGCGCTTCCCTCCACGGCACCGATTTGCCCCGGCACCGCAACAGCCGATGGCTGCACGACCTCCCCCTGCGGAACACAAGCGCCCGTCATCGCGAAGCAGGCCGCGGCGAGGGCGAAGCGAAAGCCGGCACGCCGGGTCATTCGCCCTGCCCCGTCGTTCCTGCCAGCGGCAGATCGATGCGCAATCCGGCGGCCCAGCCATAATGCACCGAAATGCGCGGAGCGGGATCCTTCACGAGATCCGCCAGGTTACGCTGGCGCGGGTCGGCGCCGGTGACCAGGAAGCGCAGACGGTGGCCCGGCATCACACGATGCGACAGCGGCATCATGGCGATGGAAAGCATCGTCGCCTCCCCCTCGGGCAGCGGTGCGACATCACCTTCCGGCCCCGAATGCCAGGGCATGCCAAGCGTATCCCATGGTGCTTGCGAAACCTTGCGATGCGAGAGCTTGAGCCGCCCGAACGAGAGGCCTGCGACCGCTCCGTCAGCCGCCAAGTCCTCCAGATAGACGAACACGTCGGCATCGGGTCGGTCGGCGCTTTCAGCAATGTTGGCTACCGGATGCGCGCCGAGCACATTGCCCCCATCCGCGCCGAGATAGTAGCTTAGCGTCTCGCTTGCTGCGCCAGGCAGCTGGTCGCTGGTGACATAGCTGCTCTCGCCGTCGCCTTCATGCCGATAGTAGGTACCACGCGGCGCTTGGCCGAAGCCATTGTCGATGCCCTTCAGATGATAGTCGAAATAGCGGGTTATCTAGCCGGTAAAGTCGAAACCGCGCGGCGGCACGCAATGGCTGCCGGGGCCGACCAGCAAGCGGCTACCGAGGTTCTGGGCGGCAACGATGATGTCGCTGGTCGGCTCGTCCTTCCAGTTGCTCCACATGTAGGTGGCGATCCCCGCCTCGCGGATGGTCTGGGCATATTTCCAGATCGCCACCTCGTCCCAGAAGGCATTGCCGGTCAACTCGCTCACACTGTCGCGATAAGGCATCCCATACCAGAGACCCGCCATCGGCGTATTTTCGACGTGCATTGCAACGGCCTCGCGCAGCCGTGCGCCATCGGGATCAGCATCGACCGGGACGCTGGCCAGATCGACCGACAGCTCCTCGTCGGGGCGGGTGTTGAACTGCGCGATGATGCCGCCGCCGAGATCGAACCCGAAGAAGCGCATCCACGAAAGCGGGTTCCTGATCCTGAATGCTCTCCTGAGCTTGCCGAAGGATTCATGCGCGCATCGGCGAGGTTGTGCTGCGCCTGAACCACCAGCACCTTGAACATCGCCACCGGATCGAACGGCGGTCTGCCACCCTTCGCGCCAGCGCTGTATCCCAGACCCTTGACCAGCAAGGGGCGGAAACGAACGAAGTCTACCGCGTCCGCCAGCACCTCCAGCGGATCGCCATCCCGGCTCAGCCGCTCCAAATGCTCCGCAAGCGAAAACAGGCTCGATGGCTGCATCAAAATGCTCCTCTCCGCCCCTGAATCACATCAACACCGCAAATGCGAGGGGTTACTGCGGGTGTCCAGCTAGCCTCGCCGTCCGGCGCGCGCCCCCTCGATATTTCCACCCTCTGAGGCGCTTCCCGGGTTTGCGCCCGCTGGCTCCGCCCGCGAAGCGGGAGCGGCCCGCCCTGTCGGAGCACCCGCGCCCGACGCAGGCACGTAGGGAGTATTCCCGCCACCACCATCGATGCCGATCCAATTGCGCGAAGAATAACTTTCGCCTGCAACAATCTCAGGGGTGATAAACATCATCAGCTCACTGCGCGATTGGTCGAAACCCGTTGAGCCGCCCAGAACGGAGGTGATGCGCGAACGGGCCAGCCCTGGCAGACCGTCATTCTCATTTGTTCCCTTGAACGACGAGATGCCGCCGATTAGAGCTGTTTCGCCGTCTCTCAGAACCAGCGAGGTCTGCACCTCGCGGTTCGACAACTGGGGGGCGCTTGAGCCGCTCGGACTGGTAACCATCTTGACCAGATTGGAAGTCGTAAGCTTGAGGTCGAGGTGGAGCTTTTCATCCTGCGCGAGCCGACTGGTTGCCTCGATCATGATCCCGGCATTTACGTAAGTGACCTGTTCGGACACAAACCCCGACGAAGTGGCTGTGGCCGTGATCACAGGCAGCCGACCGCCCACATCGATACGGCCCTTGATCCCCGATCGCAGTCTCAAGGTGGGCCGCTCAAGAATATTCAACTTGTACTTCTTCTCGCGCGCAGCTGCGGAGAAGGAGCCATCTGTGACAACTGCACGAACAACATCTTCGACAGACTGGTTAAGCAGGTTTGCCATGCTTACTGAACCACTTGTGTTATTATTCACAATGATTCCGCTATTGCCCAGAACATCAGGCGTGGACCCGTTAACAGGGCTGAATATGTATTGCCGATACGTCGGGTCAGCGAGATTGAAATCAATTCTTTGAGGAATACGTGCACCAATCTCCTGGATAAGGCTTTCCTCTATTTCGACAACTTCGACATTGAGCTGAACTTCGGAAGGTGGTGTATCGACCGTTGAAATATATTCAATCGCGCGCAAATACTCGCCAATCGATCCTCGAAACCAGATTGTGGAGCTGTCCTCGTCGACGCCTGCAAGGTTCTGCGAAAAGCCCACCGCACGCAGGCCAGTGATGATAGTCGCCGTCGGCCTGTATTCCGCTCTCAGTGTGAACACACGTTGCCCATTGTCCAAACTGGCGGGGATGTCAGGTCCAGCAAAGATGAACAGCCCGAAGGGCCCCATAACAGTGTTTAACGGCGCCCTCTCAGAGATGACCTTCAGAAGATCGAGTGCGCTCATGTCGCCATCAAGCGTTATCGGGGGATGCTGACGAATAACGCCGAAAGCGGACTCATGAACAGCCACCGGGATACGCAAGTCCATCCTCAACTGATCGAGGACAGAAGTCACACTCACGCTCCGCAGAGCCCCATCCGTTGACGGCCTACCTCCTGTCGCGAACGCATCAGATACAGCATTCTCCGATGCCCCCGCCATCAATTCATTGAGCGGCTTATTCAGAACATCGTAGTAATCACGATATGGTGTGAGATTATCGTCGGTAAAATCGTCCAGGGCGGACGAAGCAGGGAAGCGAAAGCCGCGCGCATAAAGCATGCGACGATCGAACATCCGGTTGATGACGCGTGCCGACCGGGAGGTCGGAGCAAGACCATCGAGCACGTATTGGGTCTGTTGGGCAGTGTCGATCTGCGCGGCGACTTTCAAAAGCCCGATATGCTGCGGCGCAATGCGAAGCCCCTCGCGCACGAACGGAACCGCCTCCTCCTGCTTCCCCTCGGCGAGAAGCGAGTTGACCTTCAGATAGAGCAATCGTGCCGAAGCCGACTTAAGGTAGTGATAATCGACGTAGTCGTCGAAATCTCCCGACCTCTCGGCTTTATCCTTGGCCTTCTCGACCAATTCGGCAAGAGCTTCATTACTGGTGTCCATCGAGACTTCGGTGGCTTCTTTAAGCTTCGCGTCTCGTTCGTTTAACATGTCGAGTGGTGTCATACAGGCAGACAAGGTGCCAAGGCTGCTGAACGCCATGATCAGCGCTAATGGTCGCATAGTTCTTTCCCGTTTTGAGAGGATCATTCCACCAGCTCCCACGGCCCATCGGGTGCGCCGGGTATGTCACCCTGGCTCCACCACTTGTTCCGCCACTGCATCCCGTCGTAGATTACGATCGTGCCGGGCTGATCGTAGACCATCGCAGAATTCCAGTTCTGAGGGCCGGCATCGGGCGAGACGATCGCGCGCCACGCATCCGAGGTGCCTGGTTCATTGTTCTGGGTCCACCACTTGCTTTCCCACAATAAACCATTGTGTTGCACGGTTATGCCCGCCCGGTCGTAAATTACGGATTGATGCCATATTAGCGGTTCTTCCGTTTCCGAGCTGACGAGCTTCCAGGCTGCCGATGCGCCGGGGACATCGCCACGGCTATCTTCCAGGTTGCTCCAGATGCGGCTTTGATGGCGAACCTGCGCATTCAACATCACGTAATGGGTCAGCGCGTTCCAGGTCAGCGGATCGGTTGTCGTCGCAGAAATTAGAGCCCAAGCCGCGCCGGTGCCAGGTTCTTCGCCCTGTGTGACACTTTCTGCGCGCCAACGCCGACTTTCGTAATCAACTTCGCTCCCCGTCGGGTAGCCTCGCGACATTACCCATGTCGAGCCCTGCTCCCCACCACCCGAAACAGCCTCCCAGGCACCTGTAGATCCGCCCGGAATGTCCTTCCCGTCTGCCCACCATTTGTTCTTCCACAGGACGCCTTCATAAAGGACGATGGTTCCGGCCGCGTCGTACACCATTTGCGGATGCCAGTTCAGCGGTTCATCCACCAGCGAACGGACCAGGCGCCACGCAGCCGACTCGCCGGGCACTTCACCTCGCGTCCAATACTTATTGGCCCAAATCCTGCCTTGATATTTTACTTCTGTTCCAACGTTGTCATACGCATAGCCAGCCTGCCAGGCGGCGAGCCAGGAGGACTGTCCGTCTTCGGACTCAACCCACTGCCACGCTTCTGTGGTTCCGGGCTTGTCACCAGTGGTCCACCATCGGTTGGCCCAGACCTGTCCTGAATGGCGAACCTTGGTTCCGGCCTGATCGTAGATCTTCGTGGCATCCCAATCCGGAATTCCGGAAACACCACCGTCGCCGTTTCCGCTGCCCGAACCGGGCTCTTCCGAGCCACCCGAACCGGGCTCTTCCGAACCACCCGAACCGGGCTCTTCCGAACCGCCCGAGCCGGGCTCTTCCGAACCACCCGAACCGGGCTCTTCCGAACCGCCCGAGCCGGGCTCTTCCGAACCGCCCGAACCAGGCTCTTCCGGGCCTTCCCCGCCAGGCTCTCCGCCGTCAGTCCCGGACCCTGGCACCTCCTCGGTGATCTGCTTCCACACAGCCGAAGTGCCCGGCTCCTCGCCTTGCGTCCACGCGCTGTTGGCCCACACCTTTCCGGCGTAGGAAACGTAGGTCCCGATAATGCTGTAAATGGTCTCGCTGTCCCAGGCCGCCACTACATTGGGATCGCTGGCGCCATATTCTTTCCAGACAGCAGCATATCCAGGTTCTTCACCTTGCGTCCAGGCCGTGCTCTGCCACATACGGCCGTTGTGCGACACGATCGTTCCGGGCAGGTCGTATATGCTCGTCGAAACCCACTGAGCGACCGCGCCAGCCCGATCCGCTTCGGGCTGGACCCAGACAGCCGCCCGTCCAGGCTCTTCGCCTTGTGTCCAGGCGGTGTTGCGCCACGTGCGCCCCAAATGTCGAATAATGACACCGATATCGCTGTAAACCTTGAGGTTGTCCCAATCTTCGACGCCCGCACTGTCGCGGCCTTTGACGGTCCAGACAGCCGCCCGTCCAGGCTCTTCGCCCTGTGTCCAACCCGAGTTTTCCCAGGTGAGACCGTTATGCTTCACCCTCAGGCCAGGCTCGCCATAAACGGTCGTGCTGCTCCATTCGGGCATCGCATCGGAAGCGTCTATATCGAGCGCCACCCAGACCGGTGTCTCGCCGGGAGCTTCGCCTTGAGTCCAGGCAGTATTGCGCCAGCGCCTCCCTTGATACGACACAACCTGCCCGCTGGTGGCATAGGCACGGGTCCTATCCCAAGCATCGCGTGCCACAGGCTCGGCAGGTGTGGAGGGTGTGGCGGAAATTGTCGTTCCGGCACCACTCAGGACGGTGCTCACAGGAACGTCAGACGCTGCGGAGATCCCGCCTTCGGCACGGTCTGACGGTGTCGTGTAGCCCAAGCCGGGGGTGTAGGTGTCGGTCGGATAATCGCCGATATCGTCCCAGTATAACGGATTGTCGGCAGGTGCCTTGTCCTGCGAAGGCTTGATCGCACGATAGCGACGTCCTTCGTAAATCACGACAGAACCGTAGCGATAATAGAACTGCTTGCTCCAGCCAGGAATGACGGACTGCGCCACGGCAGGCCCCGTCAGGCCAGCTGCAACAACAATCGCCAGCATATTGATTTGAACTGGTCGGATCATATCGCCCCCTGTACCCGCAGTCCGCAACCGGGCGTGACATGGCCTGAACGTGGGTTCAGCCCTTCAAACTCAGCGGCAACCAGGCATCAGCCCCAAAGAGAGTGCGGGCAGGCATCCCCTGCCTGCCCACACCCCTCACATTACTGCACGGCTTCCCAGGCAGCGGCCACACCGGGCTCTTCGCCCTGCGTCCACCACTTGTTGGTCCACTGCTTGCCATTGTGCGTTACTACGGTGCCAGCGCTGGCGTAGGCGCGGCCAGACTGCCACGCCTGCGGTCCAGTCGCCGCAGCCGAGGACGAAGCAACTTCTTCCCAGACGGGCGAGTTCCCGGGCTCTTCACCCTGCGTCCACCACTTGTTGGTCCACTGCTTGCCATTGTGCGTCACAACAGTGTTCGCTGCGGAATAGGCAGTGGCTGCCGACCAGGCCGCGACCGAACCCGTCGCGGCACCGCCGGTGGCTTGCGGCGTCGCGCTCTGGGCGGCACCGGCATCCTGCACGACATTCGCACTGCCGGACACTTTCTCCCAAACCTGGGCAGAACCGGGCTCTTCACCCTGCGTCCACCACTTGTTCCTCCAGGTTGCCCCGTTGTGCGACACATTGGTGCCGGTCGTGGCATAGACAGCGCTGCTGCTCCAGACTTCAACCCCATTGGTCGAGGCACCAGCAGCCGACGGAGGCTGCGTGGCCGGGGTCGTCGCAAGGCCGGTGTCACCAGTCGAAGTTGCCGGTGGTGTGGTCGGAGCCGTTGCCGGGGTCGACGTTTCGACCGGCTGCGTGGCGGTTTCCGGAGCGGTTTGAGTCGGCGTGGTCGGCTGCGAAACGACAGCATTGCTAACGGCGTTACTGGTATCCGCGGCAGCCGCACTTCCGGCGGAGCCGGTCAGCACCGTGTAGTCCGAGGCGCTGCCCAGCTTGGTCCAGTTCGCCTGCTCCCAGGCTTCACCCACGCCGGGGCAGTTCGAGACCCAACCCTTGGCTTCGTAAACCGCGCCGTCCTTGGAAAAGACCATGCCCGGCTTGATCGTGATGCCTGAGGCCATGTCACATGCCGGAGCGTAGATGTAAGGCTTGTCCTTGGGCTGCACCGCAGTGACGTTATGGCCGTATGCCTGGTGAACGGCTTCGAGCAGCATGCCGTTGTCGTCATCGACCGTCCATGCGAACACGCCGCGCATGTTATACTTCTTGGCCAGCTCGACACTGTCTTCGATCCCCTTCGGAGGGGTAAAGCTGATGACCTGTCCCGAGGATTGGTTCCATAGCAGGCCCGCGCCATATTCAGGGTAGTAATAGGCCGACCAACCGTTGATCCCTTTACCATCTGGCCCGATATAGTTCGGATAGAGGTCAAAGTACGAAAAGCTGCCATCTTCGATCGTGCCGCCTGGGCCAGCGCCGTTCGAGGGCGCTCCGACCAGAGAAGCCGGATCGGACGCAACCACATCGCCATGCGAGCGGCCATAAAAGGCCAGCCCCATTGCTACCTTGGAGAAGTCCGTGATGCCATGGGTATCGCGCAAAAGCTTCAGCACGTACTCCACGCCCAGCGGGGAATCGCCGTCATTGATCGCGGCATTGAAGCCAACCTTGCTATCCCACGCTCCGGCAAAGTCGTAGCTCATGAGGCCGAGACGATCAACGTAAGGCATCATGTCAGCGATGTTGGCGCTCAGGCCGAAGTTCGCCAGCTTGTCAGGGCCAACGCCGATCGCCGTGGTGAGTTCGTAGTCGTGCCCGTTCTGCGCACCCAGAGCATCAAGCGCAGTGCGCATCTCCTTGACCAGCGCGACATAGTTCGCCCCGTCAACCGAGGCATCGCCCACGCCGGCATCGGCACCCAGGCCGCCGGGGAACTCCCAGTCGATGTCGACACCGTCAACGAAGCCCATAACCGGATCGGAAAGCCAGGCGACCACCGAATCGATGAACTTCTTGCGGCTCTCGGCCGACTTCGTCATTTCGAAGAACGGACGCGAGTAGCTCCAGCCACCAAGAGACCAGACGACCTTCAGGTCAGGATTCCGGTTCTTCCAGTCAATCATTCCCTGGATTTCGCCCTCATAGGCGCTGCCATCGGAATTGGTATATTTGCGATCCCAATAGGCCCAGTTATCGTCGACGAACGACACCTCGCCGTTCGACAGAGACGTCGAGCCGCCGCGATTGAGTAGCGAGTTGGAGAGATAGTAGGCGCCGTTGCTGTTGGCCTTGCCCAGATCCTGGCAACTCGATTTCAAGCCGCCGCCGTTATTATAGGCGGCCGGGTTGTCACCGCAGATGCCACCGAAGGCGACATAGACATGCGTCAGACGCTCAACAGGGACCTGATGCGGAGAATAGTCGCGGCCGCCGTAGACACCCCAACTTGCATAATACGCGCCGACTTCGCGGCCTTCCGGAACGTCATAGTGACGGTTCTTGTAATATGTCGTACGCGCCTTGTTGTTGGCCACGCCATCAGCAACAGGCGATTCAGGAGCCATCGTCCCCACACCTTCCTCAACCACCGTCTGCGCCGAAGCTGCGGACATGAGAGAGGAACTGGCCATCATGAATGACAGCAGTCCAACTGCGACCCTGAAGCCCTTCCCGGTTTTATTAGTCATAACATTGCACCCCATTCAAATGAACTTTCACAGAAGCAATATGGAAAATCACAAATCCGCCACTGAACCAGCATTGCAAATTCACTGATTTGCATACCCCTGCGCTATTTAAGGTTGATGTAGGTCAAATATTCAACCAACCCTTTCCGCCTAATACTTAAATATATACTCGGGATTTTATAACGAGCATCACGTCAAGAGGGTGGATATTATATATATCATAAACTTAAGCATAGTCGGGCTCAGTACATAATATATTTATTTAAAAATATTAACCATATTATTAGATGAACAACCGCAACAACCATGGCTTCACTGTTGTGATGGGCGGATTGACCATCGGACGCGCGGATTGCCAGCGTCATTTGGTTGAGTTCCGGCCATTTCCACGCATGATGATGGCCTCCGGACACACTTATCCCGTAGCAGTTGGACACCTGGAAGAACCCGGCAATTTCGGCGTGACGGAGACGCGATGGCGCCGAAGGGCAAGAATCCTTTTTTGGATGCTCTGATCTTCTGATGTCCGTGGCCGAGCAACCACAACAGGCCGTTTTTCGCGTCATGCGGGCGCAGCACGCCCTTCGAGCCAGGCCAGGCGCTGGAAGTTATAGGCCAGGTTCGCCATTCCGATCTTGATGCGCGCGCGAGCCATGCCGATGGTGCGCACCACGAGGCCCAGGCGGTGCTTCTGTCCTGCGAAGACGTGCTCGACGGCAGAGCGGATCGCTGACCGCTTTGGATTGGCTCTGGCGATGCGCTCGGGCATCGCACGCCGGTGCGGCTTTCGCTGGCGGAGGTGGCTGGTGAACATGCCCTTGGCGAGAAAGGCTTCGTTCTTCTTCGATCGGTAGGCGGTATCGGCCCAGACGCCCGAGGCCGTGTTGTCCGGACTGATCAGCACCGGCAGCCTTGCGCCATCGTGCGCATTCGCCGTGCTGGCATCCCAGGTCCGGATCAACCCGTGCGCCCGGTCGATGCCGATATGGTTCTTGTAGCCGAACATGGGGATGGCGAGATCGACCGGCTTGAACGCCTTGGGATCGGCGCCCTCCTTCACCTTGGCCTTGGTTTACTTGACGCTCCAGCGCGCATCGCGGTCCTTCTGGCGCGCCTTGCTAGGCTTGCCGGACCAGATCTACTTTGCCGACCTGCCCGCCTTGACTGCTGCCTTCGTCGGCGACTTTTTCAAGGAGTGTTCGGGCTCCATCTTCGTTCCTTCGTCACTGCGACGAAGCCCGAACACTCCATAAATCACAACCTCGAATCTGTGCCAGTGGTGCTGACGGCGAGCAGCCCGCCCTTCTCCTCCTCGCTCGCCTTCGGGGGGAGGTCTTGCCTAGGCTGAGGACTCCTTGATCAGAGCCAGAAGAGCCATCCAATTCCATGTATTTTCTCAATTTAATCCAGCCACTTACTGAATTCGGCCTCGGTAAAGAGTCCGCAAAAGGCCCGCGAATTCCTTTTAATGTACTGGTTTGATGTCTTTTTCGGACTCGGAATTGGTTTTCGATACTCTGACAAATTGGCGAATTCAGTCTGCTTTGCACTCTATATCAGTCATAGCGGATCGCCCGACGATCGCGCTTGAAAGCGGACATGCTTGCCGATAGGTCTCAAAGGCTGGGTCTGGGACGATCCCGTCGTTCCCGCACGGCGGGAGGTCATCGCCAAAAACTGACGCTCAGCGAACGATCCGCTGGACAAGAATTGCGGCCGCAACTGGGCCGGGTTGGATGGCGGCTCTTGGTAAGTTCGGTTGCTGAACCGGACATTCAAGCGGGAATTAGCCGGAGGCAGCTGGCGCCCCGGATTACGCCCATCCCATGCAGCGTCGCGAATGTCGGCTTATGACATGACCGGGCTTTCTGCGAGTCTCGCCGTCACGATCGCTGCTGCGAAAATTGCGGTCACCGGAGGCCTGCTAGACGTCAACGACTGGGCGTCTAGAATCGACCACCCGCTCTACACTCTATCGGCGCTCACTAGAGCATCAACAAGCAGCCGTCGAGGTGCTGTCAGTCTAATCGCAACTTGCCTCCGCTTGACGGAGCTGACCCTTCCCCGGCCAGTTTCAGGCCATGAGGTTCTGCCACTCGGCCAGTGCGGCCGAGCGGTTCGCTGCTGTCCCTGATCGACACCGCGATGATCATGGCCCGACCGCAAGACTGAGCGAGGTGTCCCCGCCTGTTTCACTCCATCACAGGTCTGCGAGATAACTCTTGTCGAAAGCTTGCAGTGCCTGATCGCGATGCGTCGCATCGGCAAGACCCGTCTGCACCATCAGGTCAACCGTAGTAGCCAGCGCTGTTGGCGTGATTTCCAGGCCCTCTGGCCACATGCCGAGATCGCGCATGTAAGCAAAGCCGCGACCCGCAAGGTCCGGATCGTCCTTGGTGGTGATCGACTGAAACACAGGCACGCAGAAATCCTCGTTCGCCGGATCATTAGCGAAGTCATAGGCTTCAGCCAGCGCCCGCAGGAAACGCAGCACGGTGTCGCGATTGGCCGCCAGCCAGCCTTCGCAACCGAACACTGCGGTGAAGACGATCTCCGGGATCGCGTCATGCACGCGGGCGATGAGGTTGTAGCCATTGTCCTCAGCCAGGAAGCTCCAGGGCGCGGGTTGCGGCGCACAGTCAATCTCGCCCTTGCGCAGCGCCTCCCAGCGTTCGGTGTGGATGCCGGACATCGCAAACTCGTAATCGCCGGGATAGTGCAGGCCATGCTGGGCAAGCACGATCTGCGTGTAGATCGCCGTGCCTTCGCGCAGAGACGAAGTGCCAATGGTCTTGCCCTTGAGGTCTTCGATTGTCATGATTTCGGGCCTTGTGACCAAGGCCATGGGCAAGCGAACGGCCTGCGCCGCGACCAGCCGCAGCGGGCCGCCGGCAAGGTAATCGGCAATCGCTCCTTCGGGCGGACCAATCGTCAGGTCAGCATCCCCCGCGCGCACCGCATCAGTTGCCAGTTCGAGGCTGCCCATTCGGCGGAGATCGATTGTCAGGCCGTGCTTTTCAAACAGGCCCAGCTTTTCTGCCACGAACACGGGCAACCAGTTGAACCCCTGCGCACCGCCAGCAAGGCGGATTTCCCTCAGCTCGGTATCGGCATCCTTGATCATTGCTCTTCTCCATCAGCTTCTCCCAAGACCATCTGAACTTGGCCCGGGGCGATGAAATTCATATACTTATCGGTATCCCAAACCATTGATGCGCATCAAAACCGGTTATTTCTGCAGACAAAAAGAAAACCGGGAGAAGTCTGGGCGCCCCCTCCCGGCTTCCCTTGCTGCGCTGGAAATCAGGCCTTCTTGCGATACTTTTCGCGTGCGTGCTGGTCGATCGGGGCGGGATGGACCGTTGCCCGGATCTTGAACTGCACGTGGTCTTCCGCCTGCACCTTGGAAGACGGGTTGGGCTCACCTCGGGCGACGAGTCGAAATATCGGAATGGGCTAGCTGGCTTCTTCGGACGCGGCATCACCCCGCCTTACCCTTAACTCCTTGCCAGCAGGTGCATTTTGCTCTGACAACACCCGTGGCAGAAGTCATAGCCGCGCTCGAACAGGAGGTTCTCCACATTCCGAAGAGACAGCGGATATCGGACGTACAGCATCACTAGGCCGTGTTGACAAAAAGGATTCCCAACCCCGCCTCGTTGTGATTCAAGACTGCTTTTTGAGGAGCAGTCATGGGTCGTGGAGACTTGTCGGATGCGGAGTGGGAGCTGATCGGGCCGCTGCCGCCGTCTGAGCGGGGTCGTTGGGCACGTCCGGCTGGCGATAACCGGCGCTTTCTGAATGGCATGCTCCAAGTGCTACGGGTCGGCTGCCCCTGGCGAGACATGCATGAGCGATACGGCAAGTGGAACTCGGTCTATGTCCGGTTTCGGCGCTGGGCCGAACAAGGCGTCTGGGATGCGCTCCTGCAAACGCTGGTCGATCTGGGTCTCACCGACGACTGGCGGCACATGATCGACAGCACTTCTGTTCGCGGCCATGTCTCGGCGTCGGGCGGAAAAGGGGGGCTTCTCAGAACGCTCTTGGTCGATCACGCAGCGGCTTTACGAGCAAAATCCACGCCCGCTGCGACAATCAGGGATTGCCTCTCGGCTTCATCCTGACCGGCGGAGAGGCTTCCGATTATACCGCTGCCGAACCACTGATGGCGATCCCGGTCGTCGCGCCCAAGGCGCTGCTAGCGGACAAGCCTGTCCTGAGCTTGTCGAAGGGGGCTACGACGGGGATCGCTTCCGGGAGAGCCTACTGATCCGTGGCATCCTGCCTATCATCCCGCCCCGCTCGAACCGTAAAGTGCCAGAACATCCCGACTATCGTCGATACCGTGACCGGAACCGTGTCGAGCGCATGTTCTGCAAGCTCAAGCAACAGCGCCGTATCGCAACCCGCTACGACAAGACCGTCCTCTCCTTCGAGAGCTTCCTCAACCTCGCCGCTGCCCGCCTATCGCTCAAGTCTTTTGTCAACGCGGCCTAATCCAGCGCCTTGTTGATTTCTTCGACCATTTTCTTGGCATCAGACAGCAACATCACCGTCTGATCCATGTAGAAGACATCGTTATCGACCCCGGCATAGCCCACTCCACCCATCGAACGCTTGATGAAAAAGACCTGCTTGGCCTTGTCCACGTCAAACACCGGCATGCCGTAAATGGGCGAGCTCTTGTCGGTCTTGGCCGCCGGGTTCACCACGTCATTTGCGCCGATGATGAAGGCAACGTCGCACTGGGCGAATTCCGAGTTGATGTCCTCAAGCTCGAACACCTTGTCATAGTCTACGCTAGCTTCGGCCAGAAGCACATTCATATGGCCGGGCATGCGGCCTGCCACCGGGTGAATGGCGAATTTGACCTCCACACCCTTTTCTTCGAGCAGATCAGTCATCTCACGCAGGGCATGCTGGGCCTGCGCCACCGCCATGCCGTAGCCCGGAATGATGATCACGCTTTCTGCCTGTTCGAGCATATATGCCGCATCTTCCGCGCTGCCCTGCTTGTAGGGGCGCTGTTCGACCGGGCCACCGCCGCCCGCAGAAGCATCGGCACCGAAGCCGCCGGCAATCACCGAGAGGAAGCCGCGGTTCATCGCCTTGCACATGATATAAGAAAGGATCGCGCCCGAGGAGCCCACCAGCGCGCCGGTGATGATCATTGCGGTATTGCCAAGCGTGAAGCCCATCGCCGCTGCCGCCCAGCCCGAGTAGCTGTTCAGCATCGACACCACGACGGGCATGTCCGCCCCGCCAATCGGAATGATCAGCAGGAAGCCGATGATGAACGCAAGCACGGTCAGCGCCACGATCAGCGGCATGGTGCCGCTCGCGGCCGCAGTGGCGAACATCCCGGTCAGAACCAGGATGGCGATCAGCGTGCCCAGATTGATGACATGGCGGCCCGGCAGCAGGATCGGCGAGCCCTTCATCCGGCCCGAAAGCTTGGCAAAGGCGATGACCGAGCCCGAGAAGGTGATCGCACCGATCGCGATGCCGAGGCCCATCTCGACCTTGGACACCGCGCCGATTCCGGCGTCCGTGAGCAGTCCGAATGCGCCCGGATTGAGATAGGCCGCCCAGCCTACCACCACCGCGGCAAGGCCGACGAGCGAGTGGAAGGCAGCTACCAGTTCAGGCATGGCGGTCATGGCAATACGGCGGGCGATGACGATGCCGATGATGGCGCCGATGGCGATGGCGATGCCGATCTCCACGATGTTGGCGATGTCGTGCGTCACCAGCGTGGTGACGACGGCGATTGCCATACCGATCATGCCGTTGCGATTGCCCGCACGGCTGGTTGCCGGGCTGGAGAGCCCGCGCAGCGCCAGGATGAAGAACACGCCCGATGCAAGATAGGCCAGCATGGCCCAGGCCGGGGTATCGCCACCGTGTGCGGCAGCATCGGCGACAGGAGCGAGGAAGGACAGCATGCTCACTTATCCTTCTTCTTGTACATCGCCAGCATCCGCTCGGTCACGGCAAAGCCGCCGAAGATGTTGACGCTGGCCAGCACCACCGCTGCCAGACCCAGCCACTTGGCGATGTCGCTGCCCGCTTCCGCAGCCGCGATCAGGCCGCCCACAATGATGACCGAGGAGATCGCGTTCGTCACCGCCATCAGCGGCGTGTGCAGCGCAGGCGTGACCGACCACACCACGTAATAGCCGACAAAACACGCCAGCACGAAGATCGAGAGGATTGATATGAAGTCCATGGCGCTTACCCCTTCAGCCGTGCGTTGACGACTTTGCCGCCCTTGGTGAGCCGGATAGCATCGCCGATCTCTTCGTCGAGCACCGGCTTGCCCGCTTCCTTGTCCCAGAAGACATTGAGGAAATTGAACAGGTTGCGGCTGAACAGGGCGCTGGAATCGGTTGGCAAGTGCGCGGGCGTGTTGGCGTAACCCATGATCGACACGCCGTGCTTCTCAACAAGCTCATCCGGCACCGAGCCTTCCACGTTTCCGCCCTGCGCCACGGCCAGGTCGAAGATAACGCTGCCCGGCTTCATCGTGGCGATCTGCGCGTCGCTGACAAGGCGCGGGGCCGCACGGCCCGGGATCAGCGCCGTGGTGATGACGATATCCTGCTTGGCGATATGCGCGCTCACCATCTCGGCCTGCGCGGCCTTCTGTTTGTCGGTGAGTTCGGCCGCGTACCCCCCCTCACCCGCGGCTTCCAGCCCCTCTGCGAAGACAGGCTTGCCGCCCAGGCTGCGGATCTGTTCGGCGGTCTCGGGCCGCACGTCGGTGGCGGAGACCTGCGCGCCCAGCCGCTTGGCCGTGGCGATCGCCTGCAGGCCCGCAACGCCCACGCCCATCACGAACACCCTGGCGGCCGAGATCGTGCCCGCCGCCGTCATCATCATCGGAAATGCCCGGCCATAGGTGTCCGCCGCAGTCAGTACCGCCTTGTAACCGGCAAGGTTCGACTGGCTGGAAAGTACGTCCATCGACTGTGCGCGAGTGATGCGCGGCATGAATTCCAGCGCCAAGGCCTCGAAACCGGCCTCGGCATAGGCCTCCACGCGCTCACGCTGGCCGAACGGATCGAACGTGGCGGCCACCCACGCGCCCGGCTTGGCACCCGAAAGCGCGGCAATGTCTGGGGCTTGCACGCCCATGACGATGTCAGCATTGGTTACCACAGTCGCCGCCGGACCGACTTCGGCCCCTGCATTGGCGTAATCGGCATCGGAGATCGCGGCGGCCGCGCCCGCGCCTTCCTCCACTGCAAGCGAAGCACCCAGCGCAACGAGCTTCTTTACTGTTTCAGGCGTGGCAGCGACGCGGGTTTCACCTCCCGCGCGCTCTTTCAGGACCGCAATTCTGGTCATCCGAGTCCCTTTTCTAGTGTTTGCTGAACCATTTCGGGGTTGCTGGCAAAATCTTCCGGCCACTGTCGCAGCGCGCTCATTACCGGATAGGGCGTGAACCCGCCCAAAGCGCACAGCGAGCCGAACTTCATCGTCTCGCACAGGTCGGTGAGCAGGCCGATCTCGTCGTCGGCATCGCGGCCCATGTCCTTGGTCGTGTTATGCATCTGCGGGGCCAGCTCGATCACGTCACGCTCGCGGCCACCGGCCTTAATGCGGTCCAGGATTTCCACCCCGCGCACCGCGCCGATGCGGCAGGGGGTGCACTTGCCGCAGCTTTCGACCGAGCAGAATTCCATCGCAAAACGCGCCATTTCCAGCATGTCCGCCGTATCGTCGAACACGGTCACACCGCCATGGCCGATCAGCGCTTCGGCAGCGGTATAGGTCTCGTAGTCGAACTCGATATCGAACTGGTCGGGATGGATGTAGGCGCCCAGCGGGCCGCCCACCTGCACCGCCTTGACCGGACGGCCCGAAGCCGTGTCGCCGCCGATATCCTTCACCAGCTCGCCCAGCGTGATGCCGAAGCCTACTTCGTAAAGCCCGCCGTGCTTGATATTGCCCGCCAGCTGGATCGGCATGGTGCCGCGCGAACGGCCGAAGCCGGCGTTCTTGTACTGCTCGGCGCCGCCTTCCATCAGGATATGCGGCACGGCCTGCAGGCTGAGCACGTTGTTGACCACGGTCGGACGACCAAGAAAGCCTTCGAGCGCTGGCAGCGGCGGCTTGGCGCGCACTTCGCCGCGCTTGCCTTCGAGCGAATTTAGCAGCGAGGTCTCTTCGCCGCAGACATAGGCGCCAGCGCCAACACGCACTTCGCATTTGAACGGCGCGATGATGTCTGCGCACAGGTCCAGCGCGGCGTTGAGCTTGCGGATGGCGTCGGGATATTCGCTGCGCAGATAGATATAGCCTTGGTCCGCGCCCACGGCTTCACCCGCAATCGCCATGCCTTCGATCAGCGCGAAGGGATCGCCTTCCATCGCCATGCGATCGGCAAAGGTGCCGCTATCGCCCTCGTCGGCATTGCACACGATGTATTTCTTCGGCCCCGGCGCTTTCATCACCGTGTCCCACTTGATCCCGGTGGGAAAGCCCGCGCCGCCTCTTCCGCGCAGGCCCGAGTGCTTCACTTCCTCGACAATGGCTTCGCTGCCGATCTGGCGCGCGCGCTTCAGGCCTGCCCAGCCACCGGTTGCTTCATAGTCTTCGAGGCTGAGCGGACGGGTCTTGCCCGCGCGCTTGAAGGTGATGCGCGTTTGCGTGGCGATGAAGGGATGCTCTTCAATGGTGCCGATGGCCTTGTCCGAGCTGCCATCGAGAATGGCATCGACATCGTCGAGCGTGGCCGGGCCGAACCCTTTTCCGTCGATCTCGACGAGCGGTTCGAGCCAGTGCATGCCCCAGCTCGAGGTGCGCAGCACTTCGCAGCCCTTCTTCTCGAAGGCCGCCGCAAGCTTGTCAGCCCCGCCGGCGCGGGCGAGGGCGTCATCGGAAATACGAACAACAGTCATGCGTTTTCTACTAGCTTGATGATCGCCTGCTCATCGAGGCGGATATGAAGATCATCGCCCGTGCGCGCAGCAGGGCCGCCGCTGCACAGGCCGAGGCAATAGACTGTCTCGATCTTCACGCGCTCTCCGGCAGCGTTGCTGGCGGCCTTGATGAGCTGCTCCACGCCGCGCGCCTTGCATGCCTCGGCACGGCAGATCTGCAACACGGGGCGCGCATCGGCTTTGGGTTTGTAATCGTGATAGAAGCTGACCACGCCGTGCACGTCGGCGCGGCTTATGTTCAGGCCCTTGGCGATCAGCGCCTCGCTTTCTGCATCGATGCAGCCGAGTTCGGCCTGCACGTCGTTGAGGATCGGCAGCAGCGGGCCCTCGCGGTGGTGCTGGCGGGCGATGATCGCGCCCAGAACGTCGCTCTTGTCGCTCATGCGAGAGCATCTTGAAAAATCATGGTGCGGTCTGGCGCATCGGCATAGTCACTGCTGTCGTCGCCGTTTCCCACCGTGAGCGCGCGCGCCGCCTGAACCGTGTTGGCAAGCAGACAGGCGATGGTCATCGGGCCAACGCCGCCGGGCACCGGCGTGATCGCCTTGGCGTGCTGGCATTCATCGAAGGCAACGTCGCCCACGAGCTTGGTCTTGCCATCTTCGCCCTCGATGCGGGTGATGCCCACATCGATGATCACGGCATCATCCTTGACCCAATAGCCTTTGACCAGCTCCGGCGCACCTGCCGCTGCAACGATAACATCGGCCTGACGGCAGATATCGGGCAGACCATGGGTGTAGATGTGGGTGACGGTAACAGTCGCCTCGGCATCGAGCAGCAGATTGGCCACCGGCTTGCCGACGATATTGGACTTGCCGATCACGACCACATCCTTGCCGGTCAGATCGGGGATGACCGAACGCAGCAGCAGCATCACGCCCAGCGGCGTGCAGGGCACAATGCCGCCCGTGCCGGTCGACAGGCGACCGACATTGACCGGGTGGAACCCGTCCACGTCCTTCTCCGGCGTGATCGAGCGCAGCACAAGGCGCGTGTCGATATGATCGGGCAGTGGAACCTGACACAGGATGCCGTGCACTTCTGGATCGGCATTGAGCGTGTCGATCAGCGCCAGCAGGTCTTCCTGTGAAGTGTCTTCCGCAAGGCGATGCTCGGTGGACTTGATGCCGACCTTTTCGCAGGCCTTGATCTTGCGGCGAACGTAGACTTCGCTCGCCGGATCCTCGCCCACGAGGATCACGGTCAGGCCCGGAACGGGGTGCCCCGCCGCCACGAGGGCGTCGACTTCGGCCTTGGTTTTCTCATCCAACTGGCGCGCGATTGCACGGCCATCGATAATGTCTGCCATCGTGGCAAAACTCCCGTCAGTTCAGCCGGGGGAGCCTTGGCCCGCCCGCGCAAAGTCCGGCGATTCCACTTCCGTTCGAAAATCAGGAATTGCGGGCGTCGTAATCGTTGATCCACTCGGCGGACGCGGTGAGCGCGCCAAAGGGGTAGAAATGCAGGCGCACGCGGCCATGGCTCTCGGTGAGCTTCTCTTCGAGATTGCTCACCAGCTTGTCTGGACCCGCGCTGCCGATCAGGTTCGTCAGCGACACGCCATACTTCTTCATCACGCTGGCCGAAGCACCCACGCCGCAACGCTTGGCAAAGCCGAGCAGACGCTTGATGCCAGCAGGTCCGGGCACACCGAGGCGCACCGGCACGTCGATGCCACGGTCGCGCATTTCGGCCAGCCATTCGACAATTGCATCGTCGTCAAAGGCAAACTGGGTGACGACCAGCGGCGTCATCCCATGGGCGCGCACGGCGTCGATCTTCTTCTGCATCCACACCCACAGGTCCTCTCCCGAGACATTGGGATGGCCTTCCGGGTGTCCGCCGAAGCCGACGATCTCGATGCCGTGCTTTTCCAGAAGGCCGGTTTCGATGATCTGCAGCGAGTTCTCGTAAGGGCCTTCGGCTTCGGGCGGATCGCCGGCGATGATGAAGACGCGCTTCACGCCAGCCTTCTGGGTGATCTCGCCAAGATACCAGTCGAGCTGCTCCTCGCTCTCGATGCGCCGGGCCGACAGGTGGACGATCGGCTCGAAACCAAGTTCGCGCACCAGCACGGCAGCCTCGACGCGCTGCGACAGCTCTTCGCCCGGCAGGAAGGTGACGGCGACCTGCGTGTTCGGTCGGATCAGCGGGGCCGCCTCCTTCAGGCCTTCGATTTCCTTCGCGGTCATCTCCAGCGAATAGCCATCGACCATGTTCGAGGCGGGCTTTTCCCAGTTGGGGTGAATGGCTTCGTAAGTATACATCGCTGTGCTCCCGCTAGTCCTAGAACAGGCCTTCGATCTGGCCGTTTTCGTCGAGATAGATGTTCTCGGCCGAGGGAACCTTGGGCAGGCCCGGCATGGTCATGATGTCGCCCGCGATGGCGACCACGAAGCCGGCACCGGCCGACAGACGCACTTCGCGAATGGCGATCTCGTGGCCCTCGGGCGCACCAAGCGCGGTCGGGTCGGTCGAGAACGAGTATTGCGTCTTGGCCATGCAGACCGGGTAGTTGCCGTAGCCCATCTCTTCCCACTGCTTGAGCTGCTTGCGCACGGCAGAGGGGATCGCGACGTTCGCCGCCCGATAGATCTCGGTGGCGACGGTCTCGATCTTCTCGGCCAGCGGCATTTCGCTGGGATAGAGCTGATCGAAATCAGGCGCACCGGCATCGGCCTTCTCGGCCACGATCTTCGCCAGGTCCTCGGCGCCCGCGCCGCCTTCGGCCCAGTGCTTGCAGATCACGGCATCGGCGCCATAGCTCTCGGCCATTTCCTTGATCACCGCGATTTCGGCGTCGGTGTCGAGATAGAAGTGGTTGATGGCGATCGTCGGGGTGATGCCGAACTTCTTCACGTTCTCGATGTGACGCTTGAGGTTCACGGCACCGGCGCGGACCGCATCCACGTTCTCGCCTTCGGTCAGCTGGCCCTTGGGCACGCCGCCGTTCATCTTCAGCGAGCGCACGGTGGCCACCAGCACGATGGCATCGGGCTTGAGGCCCGCCATGCGGCACTTGATGTCCATGAACTTCTCGGCACCAAGGTCGGCACCGAAGCCCGCTTCGGTCACGACATAGTCGGCCATGCGCAGCGCGGTCTTGGTGGCGATCACCGAGTTACAGCCGTGCGCGATGTTGGCGAAGGGGCCGCCGTGAAGGAAGGCCGGACGGTTTTCCAGCGTCTGCACGAGGTTCGGCAGGATGGCGTCCTTCAGCAGCACGGTCATGGCGGGGTCCGCCTTGATGTCGCGGCAGAACACCGGGGTGCGATCGCGGCGATAGCCGATGATGATGTCGCCAAGGCGCTTCTGCAGGTCTTCAAGGTCAGAAGCCAGGCACAAGATGGCCATGATTTCCGAAGCCACGGTGATGTCGAAGCCGGTTTCACGCGGGAAGCCGTTCGACACGCCGCCGAGCGGGCCGACGATCTGGCGCAGCGCGCGGTCGTTCATGTCGAGCACGCGGCGCCAGGTGACGCGGCGCAGGTCGATGTCGTTCGGGTTGCCCCAGTAGATCGAGTTGTCGATCATGGCCGAGAGCAGGTTGTGCGCCGAGGTGATGGCGTGGAAATCGCCGGTGAAGTGGAGGTTGATCTCGTCCATCGGCATGACCTGCGACTTGCCGCCGCCAGCGCCGCCGCCCTTCACGCCGAAGCAGGGGCCGAGCGAGGGCTCGCGCAGGCACAGCATGGTCTTCTTGCCGATCCGGTGAAGGGCGTCAGAAAGGCCGACCGAGGTGGTGGTCTTGCCTTCGCCCGCCGGGGTGGGGTTGATGGCGGTGACGAGGATCAGCTTGCCGTTGGAAGTGGTGGGCAGGGTGGCGGTATCGACCTTGGCCTTGTACTTGCCATAGGGGATCAGCGCCTCGTCGGGCACGCCGGCGTTCTTCGCTACCTCAGTGATCGGAATGAGCGTCGCCTGGCGGGCGATTTCGATATCGGTGGGCATGCAAGGTCCTCTCTCGTAATGCAGGCTGCCGCTTTTTGCGGTCAGCGAAGCGGACATGGGAAGATGCTGGCATCCCCCCATGTCCAGATCCAAGATCGACTAGGCGTTCTTGCGATACTTTTCGCGTGCGTGCTGGTCGATCGGAGCGGGATGCACCGTCGCACGGATCTTGAACTGCACGTGATCTTCCACCTGAACCTTCGCAGACGGGGTAGGCTCACCCCAGACCACGGTCAGTTCTGTGCCAGGCTCGGCATGCGCCGCATCGACAACCGAGATCGACAGCATCGATTCAAAGTTGGCCGAATAGCCTGTGTGCAAGGAGCGGCCGACGCAATTCCCCGACGCATCTTCCACGCGATCATAGTGATAGGTCGCATAGTGGGCGATCGGCAGGTTGAAGAACTTGGCCTTCGGCCCTTCACCGAACATCGAGGCCCAGCACTTGGCCGTGTCCTCGGCATTCCACTGCAGGGTCACCTTCTTGTTCTTCTCGTCGAGGCCCGCAGCCTTTTGTGCTTCAAGCGCATCGCGACCGATGAAGTCGTGATCGAAACGCATCACCTTGCCGTAGCCGACATCGTAGGGCGAGAAGTAGTAATCCTCGATATTCTCGGAATAGAAGCTACCGCCCAGCGAGACGGCGGAATCGACGTCGTCAGCCGGAAGCCATTCGCGGAACGCCTTGGTGCTCTCACCCGAATAGAAGGCCGGCAGCGGACGCGGCAGCCAGCCGGATTCAAGCGAGTTTGTGAGATAAGCACGGCCGCCCACGCGGATCATGCCGTGCTTGGCGCCCGCTTCGAGCACCGCGTCGATCACCGGCTGGCGATCTTCCCAAGGCACCACGAATTCGAAACCCGGCTCGCCCGCCATGCCATGGCGCAGTGCACGAACCATCTTGCCCGCAATGTTAAAGCGCGTGCCCTTGAAGAAGCCGACAGTAGGCGGTTCATGGCCCAGCATTTCACCGATCACGGCCATGGCATCGGGGCCTTGCACTTCGAAGCGGTAAACCAGCGGATCGCCACCGCCAACACGGCAATAGGATGGATTGTCACGCACCAGCTCGACATCATAGCCGCCGGTTTCGGCGTGGAATTGCAGCCAGCTGATGGTCGGCGGGATGCCGACGGCCTGGAACTCGTCCTCTTCATATCGGAACAGGATATTGTCCCCGATCAGCTGCCCTTCGGCATTGGTGGCAATATACTGCTTGGCAGAATCGATGGGGAACTTGGCGACCGAGTTGATCGCGGTCTCCTGGATCAGCTTCAGCGCATCGGGGCCCTTGATGTTGAGATCGGCCATGTGGTGCGACTGATCGAACAGCACCGCGTTGGTGCGCCATGCCTTCTGCTCGTCACGCCAGTTGGTGAATTCCGGAGTTACTGGGGTGGAAACGATGGGTGGGTCCTGTGACTCCCAAAGCATGGTGTGCGGATTTCCCGCTTCGGAAATTCGTTGTTCAAGGCTTTTTGACATCTGAACTCTCCTCCAACAGCCCGGACATTCCGGGCGTCTCGTTGATGGTGCCGCCGTCAATTTCGCGGGCGACCATGGAGAGCTTGTAAGGCGCTGGCCTATGTATTGTAAAACATGTTATATTGGGCAAACACCTTAGGAAAACAGTGTTATGCCCTTGCCGTTCACCTTGCGTCAGTTAGAATATTTCGCTGCAATTGCTTCGGAGGGATCGCTCTCGGCGGCGGCTGAGCGCTGCAATGTTAGCGCGACCGGGCTGGCGCTTGCGCTGGATGAGCTGGAACGCAACATGGAAATCCAGCTGGTAATCCGCCGCAAGGGAAAGGGAGTTGAACTTACCTCAGCTGGGTCATCGCTTCTGCGCCACGCTCAACAATTGCTGGCGGGCGCGGAAAGCTTCGCGGATCAAGCAGCACAGAGTTCAACGGGCCTCAGGGGAAGGTTCGTAGTCGGGTGCTTTCCCACGCTCGCGCCGTTTTTTCTGCCCGCCGCCATGGAGCATTTTGGCCGCGAGCACGCCGAGCTTGAACTGTCATTTGCGGAAGGATCCGCCCCGGAATTACTCGACCTTTTGTTCAAGGGGCAAGTCGATGTTGCGATCCTGTATAGCGTCGACGTTTCGGGACAAGTCGAGCTTGAGCCCATTCGCGACTACAGGCCCTATGTGATCATTGCGAAATCTCACAGGCTGGCAAAGCGAAAAAAGGTTTCCCTGTCCGACTTGCTCGAAGAGCCGCTGATTCAGATCGACATGCGTCCGAGCCGCCAAAACACGGAATACATCTTTGCTTCACAAGGCCATCAACCCTCGATCCGCTACACGACCAAAAACTATGAGCTTGCTCGGTGCATGGTCGGCCGTGGCCTTGGCTATTCGTTGCTCATCCAGCGACCGGCCACGCTGCGCACCTATGACGGGCACGATGTTGCCATGCTGGAACTGGAGGATGACCTGTCTCAGACAACGGTCGGCCTCATCAGACCGCATGGTGCACCGGAAAACGCCAAATATATTGCTCTGCGCGATTTCCTGAAGGCGCACACGAAAGCCGCGGGGCTTCAAGCGCCGCTCTAACTTCATTCCAGCCTTGCAATGCTTCGCGAACGTAACCGCAAAGGTGGCTTAACGCACAAGCACGCCTGTTTGACCTGACCTGAACCAGAGTATAAATACTGATCGGTATGCGAATTTGGATATGCGGCGACCTGGGCTGGTTGGTGCGTAGGAAGGCAAAAAGGCAAAGCATCATGAGCTTGATCATCGATATTCACGGCCACTACACAACCGAGCCGGAGGGTCACATGGCGTTCCGCGCACAGCAGCTGGATGCGGTTGAGAACTCGCTCGCATCGCCAGCCTACCCAAACATAACCGATGACGAAATCATCGAGAGCATCGAGCAAAACCAATTGCGGGTTATCCGCGAACGCGGCGCCGACGTAACCGTGTTTTCGCCCCGTGCATCAGGTATGGGGCACCACCTTGGCGACGCGCAGACGAGCATCGAGTGGACGCGTCATTCCAACGATCTGATCAAGCGGGTGGTGGACCTCTTCCCTCGCAACTTCGTGGGCGTCTGCCAGCTTCCGCAGTCGCCCGGCGCCGACCTGAATTCCTCGATCGCCGAACTTGAGCGTTGCATAACCGAGCTGGGTTTCGTCGGCTGCAACCTTAATCCCGATCCATCCGGGGGCAACTGGCAAGGCCCGCCTCTGACTGACCGATCCTGGTATCCCTTTTTCGAGAAGATGTGCGAACTGGATGTTCCCGCGATGATCCACGTATCGGGATCGTGCAATCCGAATTTTCATGCCACCGGCGCCCATTATCTCAATGCCGACACCACGGCCTTCATGCAGTTCCTGCAGGGAGACCTGTTTGCCGATTTCCCTGCTCTGCGCTTCGTCATTCCGCACGGCGGCGGGGCTGTGCCCTATCACTGGGGCCGTTATCGCGGGCTGGCGATGCGCATGGGCAAGCCTGATCCGGGCGAGCACATCCTGCCCAATGTCTGCTTCGATACCTGCGTTTACCACCTGCCCGGTATAGAACTGCTGCTCGACGTGATCCCGATCGATAACATCCTGTTTGCCTCGGAAATGCTAGGTGCGGTTCGCGGCGCAGATCCGGAAACCGGGATCTCTTGGGACGACACCAAACAATATCTGGATGCTCTGGATCTTTCGGCGGAAGATCGCGCAAAGGTATTCGAAGGAAACGCAAGACGGATTTATCCCCTGCTGGACAAGCGCCTCAGCGAACTGGGAATTGGCTAGGTTTACCGAGCTGATCGGAGACCGGGCTAGCGCTGTTTGCGCTCCGGTCCGTTCATCGAAACGGTCTGCTGCTGTCAGCTTTATGCAAGAGCGAAGCCTCGATGCCGCTCACGCCTCCAAAGGCCTATCGCCAGATTGTCGAATTCGAAGAACCATCGAACTTCGCGGCAGACAATCCTGCAAGCGCGCGCAGCACCGGCGAACAGGACGCCTAACGCGAATAGGCGCGCCGGAACGCCTTGAGCGTGGTGCGCACAAGGTCTCCCACGCTGGGCCCAGTGCCGCTGCCGATCCCCGAGGACGCGCCGTAGGTAAGCTCAAGCACAATCGCGCCCAGCACCTCAGGATCTGGATCATTCCAGCCAGGAACGATTGGCAGCAAGAGCCTGCCTACGCCGCGCCATTGTTCGCGAAACAGCTCGGAATGATGGCTTCCATAGGTTGCGTCGCGCTTCGCCCTGCGCAGAACTTCAAGAGCAAGCACACCCCACACCGGGTTGCTTGCCCGGCTAATCGACCATTCCGCTATCTTTTCGATAATCTCGTCGGGGTCGGTCACGCCTTCAAGCATGGCAGCAATTTCAGGCACGTCCTGCCCGGCATGCAACTCCAGCATTTCGAGGAAATATTCCTCTTTGCTATCGAAGTTCGAATAGAAAGCGCCCTTGGTGAAACCAGCGGTATGCGCGATCTTGTCGATAGAAGCGCTCTCGTAGCCTTCCTTGGCGAACACTTCCGGGCCCTTCTCCAGCAGCAACTGGCGGGTGCGTGCCTGGCTTTCCTCGCGGCTCATCGTGGGCAAAACGGACGTCCTCAAATTACGGCAATGACAGTGGCCAACGACCAGAACACCATATATTCAGGCCCACTCTTGTTCCAACGCCAGGCGAAGCCGTGCATTTTCAGCACGGCATAGCTGGCGCCCGCAAGCACGAACACGGCCAGCCCGGCTGCGATCCGCGGAAAGATATCAAAAATCAGACCGGCCGCAGCAAGGAATTCGAGTGCGATTGTAAGCCACAGGAAAACTGGCCCCGGTTTGAGGCCGATACCTGCGAAAGTCTGCTGCGCCAGCGAGGCGTTCTTTATCTTGAGGATTGCGTGCGGAAGCAGCCAGGCCCCGCACATGATGCGCAGGAGATCCTGCCAGTCGAGCGCCGCCATCAGGCGAGCGCCCGTTTCAGATAGGAGGGTTCAAACACCCCCTTTGCCATCTCGCGCTTGTCTTCTTCCAGCAACCCGGCACGAATCATCAGGTCGATCGATGTCGCCAGCGCCGTTGCCGTCACTTCCATATGCGCTGGCCACATGCCCAGATCGCGCATGTAGACGTAGCCGCGATGGGCAAGCTGGGCATCATCCTTCGTAGTGATCGACTGGAAAATCTTTGCACATTCCGCTTCGTTCGCAGGATCATTGGCATAGGCATAACCCTTGTCGAGCGCAGAAAGGAAAGGCTCGATCACCTGCGGGTTTGCATCCAGCCAGCTCTTGTTGCCGATGATGCCGGCAAACACCACTTCGGGAATGTAGTCGGGAATTTCGCCGATCAGATTGTATCCTGCATTCTGGGCCATGAAATTCCACGGTGCAGGCTGGGGGGCGGCGTCGATCTCGCCCTTCTGCAAGGCTTCCCAACGGGTGATGTGGATGCCCGCGAGTTCGAAGTCATAATCTCCGGGATAGTGCAACCCATGTTCGGCCAGCATGATCTGGGTGTAGATCGCGGTGCCTTCGGTAAGCGATGAGGTGCCAATCTTGCTGCCCTTCATCTGCTCCATCGATTCGATCCCGGGCCGAGCGACAAGCGACATCGGCAGGCGGTTGGAATTGGAAGCCACAATCCGCAGGTCGCCGCCATTCACAAAGTCCGCGATCGCGCCTTCCGGGGGCGTGATTGCCAGTTCCGCTTCCTCGTCGAGCAAAGCCTGGGTCGCCTTGCTGACACCCCCCAGCTTCTGCAGTTCGACGGCAAGCCCGGCCTGGTCGAAATAGCCCTTCTCCAAAGCTACGAATACAGGCAGCCAGTTGAAACCCTGCGCTGCGCCGACCAATCTGAAAGTTGTTTTGCTCATTCGATCCTCTCCGCAATTGTTGCGTTCGTATGCCAGATGAAATACCAATGGGTATCTTAAATTGCAATCCAAGGCTTGCTGTGCTGCAGGTTTTAACTCTCTCGGGAGCTGGAAATGGCTGAATTTGCGCCGATCCTCTATCTGAAAAGCTCGTGTCCCTTCTGCCTCAAGGTGGCCACCTATCTCGCCTCTATCGGCGAGTTCGCAGACATGGAAATTCGGGCATTCTGGCCGGACGATCCAGAAGACGAGGTCATTCGGAAGGAGCTGGAAGGCAAAACCGAAAAGGTCAGCTTCCCAACGCTGCAATTCGCCCCCGGCGAATACATGATCGAATCCGATGCGATTATCGAGAGATACCGGCAGAAGAGCGGCATCGACCCTGAAAGTCTGCCGTTCTACCAATACGTTATCAATGGTCCGATGCGGCGCATGCGAGAGCAATTTGCCGAAATCAAGCGCTTGAACGGCATCGTAGAAGAGAACGTGCAAACGTAAGGTGAAGCGCAAGCCAATTGCAAATTGCCGCTTGTCGCGAGAGATTCCTCCGACGTTCCGTACTGTTTGAATGAAGGAGATATCGGATGGCCGGTCAATCGATCGAAGGGTTCGGGCCCGTTGCCAAGTCTCTACACTGGCTGGCGGCGCTGCTCGTAGGTTGGCAGATGCTCAAGTTCGGCGACCGGATTGATGATGGTGAGCATTGGGTCGGCCAGACGCTTGTTTCCTGGCACATATCGATCGGCACCTTGATGCTGGTGCTTGCCGTTTTCTGGATTCTCCACGCCTTTGCCTTCCGCAAGGAGCGTCCGCCCTATGATGCTTCCAACGCCCTATATGTGAAAGCTGGTCATCGCCTCATCTTCGCCGCTCTTGTCGTCCTGCCGCTCACCGGCATTCTCAGGATGGTAGGCGCTGGCTATCCGATCGAAGCCTTCGGGATCGAGCTTTATCCTGCTGGCGGCGAAATCGACTGGGCGGCCTCAATAGGCAGCGTCCATTCGCCTCTGGCCTGGGTGTTTGCCGCGCTGATCGTCGGCCATGCGACTATGGCCCTGTTCCATCACTTCGTTCTCAAGGACGATACGCTTGCCCGCATGACCCGGTTGCGCGCGCGCGACTGACGCCGGACCCGGCATCGCCGTTCTGCGCTTAGCCGACCGACAGAAACAGGATATGGTGTTACGGTCAATCGGGCGCAGTGGTCGACAGACCGATACGGCGGGTAGAGTATCCAGATTGAGAATGGTCTTGAGCGAACCAAACGATAAGTTCTACTTCGATGATATCGAGCCTGATGCGCAGTTGCTATCGTCGGAAACTGTGCTGGACCGCGAGGCGATGCGCGACTTCGCCCGGCGATGGGATCCGCTTCCGATCCATCTCGACGAGGAGACTGCCCGCAAGGCAGGACTGGGCGATATCACCGCGTCGGGCTCGTTCCTGCTCGCAACGAAGAACCGCCTGCTTTACGAACTTGGTGTGGATATGGCGGTGATTGCCAGCTTCGGCTTCGACGAGGTGCGCTTCAAGGAACCCGGCAAGCCAGGCGACGTCGTGCGCCTGCGTCTGACTTGGCTTGAGAAGCGACTATCCACCTCGCGCCCGGACAGAGGCATTGCAAAGCACCTTGGCGAACTGATGCGCGCTGATGGAACGGTGATTTTGTCGCTGATCGATACCGTGATGATCAGGACACGGCCAAGGGCCTAGCCGCGAAACGGCCGGTGCATGTTTTAGCACCCGGCCGCCATCTCCGGCGCTTCAAGGCCGATTTTCAGTCCGACACTTGGCGCGCCACTCAAGTGACCGCCCCCAACAGCACCACCGAAATGGTGGCTGGCTGGTCAGTGCGATTGCGCCAGGCATGCCGTGCACCTTGCTGAACCACCGTATCGCCTGCGCTCAAATCCACGATTTGCCCGTCATCAAGTTCAAGCGAAACCGTCCCGCTCACCACTGTGACGTAATCCACCGTTGGCGTCTGATGCATGCCCGGGTTGTCCGGCTCCATCCGCTCTGCGATGCCGGGGGACGCCTCGCCCATTTCAGGCCCGGCGACCACCGGATCCCAGTCCGCCATCGAACTGTCAGGCGGAAAGGTAATCACCCAGAAAGACGATCCACCTGCGCCAGTCACCATCGACCCGCCGGCCGCCATGGCATCGTGCTCTGCTCCCAAGGTAAGGTCCGGCGTGCCCTCAAGGCGCCAAAGTGGCGCCGAGACAAACCCCGGCGTGTGCTCAAGAATCATTTCGCGCGGCGATGGCCCGTCGCTGATCACCAGCGACCTGCCGCTCGCATCCTTGCCGGTAACGATACGCCTGACTTTCATCCCGATCTCTCCCCAAATTTCAGAAACTATTCAGTATCAGAGATTTTCCAACGAAACAAACATTTGCGCGCAAAGTGCCTAGTTTGGCTTGAAGAATCACGCTTTCAGATACTATACAGTATTCCGAGAAGGATTGGGAGAATTCCGATATGACGAAGATGCGTTCCGCACGTTTGCACGCGATCAACACACCGATGGTGATTGATGAGGTTGAAAAGCCGGTTGCCAGCGGCAGCGACGTGGTGATCCAGGTCAAGGCGTGCGGACTGGTGCCCAATCTCGCCAATGTATTGAACAATTGGGAAAGCTGGTATCCGCACCAGCCGCTGCCGCCAAAGCCGGCAACCTTCGGTCTCGATCCTGCTGGTATTGTCACCGAAGTGGGCGATCAGGTTGTTGCGATCAAACCCGGAGACCGGGTCTACGTCAACCCACTTCGCTCTTGTGGAGCCTGCCACGAATGCGCCTCCGGTGCACCGATGAAGTGCGACCATTTCACCTTCAACGGCTATTTCGGATTTGGTCCGCAAAGCGCCGAGATCTACAAGCGATATCCCGATGGCGGTTTTGCTGAGTTCATGCGCGCACCGCAGAGCGCCATCGTCAAGATTCCTGACAACATGACCTTCACGCAGGCTGCCAGGCTGGGCTACCTCGGTACTTCCTATTCTGCACTCAAGAAGTTCGGCGGCCTTTCCGGCAAGACCCTGATTATTAACGGGGCAAGTGGCACCCTTGGCGTTGGCGCAACGATGTTTGCGCTCGCAATGGGCGTTGCAAGAATCTTTGCCGTGGCGCGCGGTCGGCCGTTGCTCGAACGGATCAAGGCGCTTGCTCCGTCGCGGATCGAAACCTTTTCCACCGAAGATGGCAGCACGGCTGAATGGGTGCGCTCGCTGACCGGCACAGGCGCCAATTTCATGCTGGATTGCCTGGGCGCCAAGGCTGACACAGCTCTGATGAAGGATGCCATGATGGGAGTCCGGCGCGGCGGAACCATCGTCAATATCGGCGGTACCGGAAGCGACATGCTGTTCAACACCAAGTGGTGGATGGACAATTCGATGACGTTGATCGGATCGGCCTGGCTGACCACGGCCGAGGGCATGGAAATGGCCGCCATGGTGGAAACGGGTGTGATCGACCTGTCGGTTCTGGAAACCAAGGCGTTCCCCCTGGACGCGGTAAACGAGGCAATTGGCGGCGCAGCGTCAGGCAGCGGCGGCTTCACCAGCTACGTGCTTCAACCCTAGCCGAAAGCGCGGGAGCAAAAGGTAAAAACCATGAACACTTCGTCCACGTCAGAGACAAGGCCACGCCATCGCCCGCCGTTCCGCGCGGAGCATGTTGGAAGCCTGCTGCGCTCGAAAGAATTGCTCAAGGCCCGCGAGCAGGCGGCGAGCGGAGCGATCACGCTGAAACAGCTTCGCGCCCTTGAAGACTCGGAAATCGCTCGTTCGGTCAAACGCCAAGAGGAGATCGGCCTCAAAGTCGTCACAGACGGGGAAATGCGGCGGACAAGCTGGCATATGGACTTCCTCTGTGAAATTGACGGAGTTGAAAATGCCGGAACACAGGTGCGCTCATTCGAGAACGAGACCGGACCCGTACGGAACGAGATCACCTTCCCCCGCATCACCGGGAATCTTTCGCTCAGCCAGACCATTTTCGGCGATGCTTTCACGTTTCTGCAGGGGGTCACGACTGTTACGCCGAAGCTCTCCATCCCGGCACCGAGTATCCTGCACGGCTTGGGAGACACGGAGTTCTATGACGATGAGGATCAGTTCTTCGATGATTTGATCACTGTTTACCGCGCGCAAATCCGGAAGCTGGAAGAGATCGGTTGTACCTATCTGCAAATCGACGACACGATGTTGGCGATGCTCGCGGACTCTTCCTACGTCGAAAAGATGCGCCGTGTGTCATCGGCGCCGGAAAAGCTCGCGCTGCGCTACGTCGATCTCCTGAACCGCTGCATTGCGGAGCGATCGGAAAAGCTCACCGTTTGCGTGCACACGTGCCGCGGCAATCATCGGTCAGCCTGGACCGCATCTGGCGGCTACGATCCAATAGCCGAAGCGACGTTTTCCGAGTTGCAGGTCGATGGACTCTTCCTCGAATTCGACGATGCCCGTTCCGGTTCGTTCGAGCCTCTGCGCTACGTGCCGAAGGACAAGCACATCGTGCTGGGTCTGCTAACCAGCAAGAAGGCAGAACTCGAAGAACCGCAGGCGCTAGCGCGCCGGATAGACGAAGCAGCGCGTTTCATAGACCTCGATCAGCTTTGTTTGTCCCCCCAGTGCGGCTTTGCATCGACATCACAAGGCAATCTGCTGACCGAGGACGACCAATTTGCAAAGCTGCGTTTGATCGTTGAAACGGCCGAGACTGTGTGGGGCGAGGCGTAATGCGAAGGGGGGACTCGACCGCCTAATACCCTGAGCGCCGCAACTACAATGCCAAGATCTCCTTTCGGCGCACCTACAAACTGCAGGTCACCGGCCCCGGCCCGGCGGCTCTTACCGCTGATCTAAGACCCGCACCTATTATCCTGCACCAAGGAATGGCTGGTGAAATCGGGTTCGAATTTCAGGGACCGATAGGCTGAAGTTGGCGCGGGCCGAAATCCTTTGCCTTACGTTCACCTTGTTCGAAGACGAACCGGTCACCCCCATTCCGATGGAGCCGTACCAGCTTTGTTGGGGGCCCCACACAACTAGGACACGCAGGCCCCTGCGAAGTTTCAGGATTGCGACCGGTAGGTGCGCCGCGCGGCCTCGTGGATCGGCCACGACTGGGCTTCGCAGCGAATTGTCACCTGCCGATGTTCGTGCACCGAGGGTTTGGCCGTTCCACCATTCGGTTCGCCCCAGACCAGTTCCAGTTGGGTGCCCGGCTCGGCAAATTCGGGATCCACCATCGAGACCGACAGATAGGCGCGCTCGTTGGCGCTGTAGAGAGGGTAGCCCGAAATCCCCACCAACTTGCCGTCCTTCTCGATGCGATCATAGGGATGGATGGCATAGTCGGCAGAGGGCATGTCCATCCACATCGGCATCTGGCCGGGCTGGAACAGGCCACGATAGACCTCGGTCACGTCATCGCCGTTCCATACGAGGATCACCTTCTTGCGATGCTTCTTGTCCTTCATTGCCAACAACGCGTCACGACCGAGGAAGTCATGGTCCCAATGGATCACGCGGTCATATTCGAGGTCGAACGGCGTCAGATAATAGTCGCTGACTTCCTCGGGCATGAAACTGCCGCCCACGGAGGAAAAACCTTCAAAGTGCGCCGCCGTGAGCCACTCGCGATAAGGCCGCATGTCCTCGCCTTCATAGATCGCCGGAAGCGGTGCGGCGAACCAGCCGGATTCGCCTGCCGTCGCGCTGTAGGATCGGCTACCGCCGCGCAGCATGCCGTGCTTCTCGCCAACCTCGAGAAGTCTCGCCTCGACTTTGGCCTTGTCTTCAAACGGACCCCACATTTCCAGCCCGGCGACACCGCCCATCGCGTGGCACAGGGTTTTGACCTTGCAGCCCGCAATGACCATGTCCCCCATCGAGAAGAATCGGGTCGACAACTCGCCGCCCTCGTTCACCTCGTTGAGGATATCCATGGCGTTGGGCCCTTGTACCTCGAACCGGTAATGCGGGCGCAAGTTGTTGGGATCGTAAGCCCGAAGGTGGTCGATGTGGACCTCGACATCGTAGTCACCCGTTTCGGCGTTGAATTGCAGCCAATTGGGCACCACTGGACGACCGACCACCAGTACGTCATCTTCGGCATAACCGAAGATGATCGCATCGCTGATGAGATAGCCGTCCTTGTTGCAGCAGACGATCTGCTTGGCCTTGTTTGCGCCAAACTTGCTGAAATTATTGACTGAAAAATCGGACAACAACCGCCGCGTATCCGGCCCTGTGATGCGCAGCTCGGTCATATGGAATGACTGGTCGAAGAGGATGGCCGACTTGCGCCAGGCCTCGCTCTCGTCAATGAGGTTGGACCACATGGACTGGACCGGGAATTCGAAGGCACCTGTCTGCGCATTCTGCAGCAGACGGGCTGCACTGCCTGCTTCATCGATCATGTGCTGGAGGGTTATCATGCCTATTTCCTTATGACGTGCGCGAGCCGGGAAGGCAGGCGGCAGGCGCCCGCCTTCCCGAACAGCCTAGGGAGAGGCTGCGGTTAAAAGGTGTTAGAACTCGAAGCCCAGCCTGGCGTAGAATTCGCGCGGGCGGTTGGGCGAACCGTAGACCTGCCCTGCGCTGCTGGTCAGGCCATTCACGATGAACCGCTCTTCGGTAAGGTTCGTCACACCGCCAGCGATTGACCAGCCATCGTCATGTTCGAAGGTGACGCTTGCATTGATCACATTGGTTTCGGGCCGACGCAGCAGGAACGAGCGCTGCGAGTCATTCCACATCTTCGAGGTGTAGGTATAATCAGCAAGCAACACGATCGCGTGATCGCCCACCGGAACATCTATTCGCGGAGAGATGTTGAAGGTGACGTCCGGCACTTTCAGCAGTTCGGCACCATCGACCAGACCAAGCTGGAGGTAATTCGGCGCACTGGTGTTGGTCAGCTCGTCCAACTCGCTGTCCATCAGGCCCGCAGATGCCGTGATGCTCACATAGTCTCCCAAGTCGATCAGGAAATCAGCTTCAATGCCGCGAATCGTGGCCGTACCGAAGTTGCCAATTTGCGGATTGGGCCCGACCTGGATCAGCAGTTGCACATCGTCATATGACGTGCTGAATGCCGCGAGATTGGCTTGGAGGCGCCCGTCGAACAAGGTCGACTTCACGCCCGCCTCGAAAGTTGCGGCGGTCTCTTCCTGGAAGACGATGGGAGCAGCAATCGGAACGCTGGCGCGGGTACTCCAGCCGCCCGACTTGTAACCTTCGGTGTAGCTGCCATAAACCATGACATCATCGGTCGGGTGCAACTGCACACCCAGCTTCATCGAGAAGTTGGAGAAGTTGCGCGGAGGCGTATCACGCGTGTACAGGCGGAGGGGTTCATCCGGGTGCGGGAAGCGCGCAAAGACGGAACACGGCACGGTGCCCACGCCGGGGATAAATCCGGTGCCATTAACCGGGCAATTCAGTAGGTCGTAGTTGAACGAAGACAAGTCCGTCTGCGCGATGTCGATCTGCTTGTCTTCTTCAGTATATCGCGCGCCTACGGTGAAACCGAGCCATTCGGTCACGCGCCAGTCAGCCTGACCGAAGAAAGCGACACTTTCGGTCTCCAGATCGATCGGCCCTTCTGCAGTCCAGATACCAGCACCGATAGCGACGTGGTCAAGCGCATTGGCTTCTTCTTCAAAATAATAGGCACCGAGGACCAGGTCGAGTTGTGACGTGCCAATGTCGAAGTTGCCCAGCAGTTGCAGCTCCTGGCTGAACTGTGACTGGTCGGCCATGTTGGAAACCGTAAAGAAGCTTCCCGGAGAATTGTCAGCATCGAAACCCGAACGCCACGACAACTCGCGATAGCCGGTGATTGAGCGCAAGGTTATCTGGTCAGAAAGATCATAGGCCAGATTGGCTGACAAGCCCCAGGTTTCGGTCTTAGAAAAGTTGATCCCGGTTGCGAACGATTCGTCCCAGTCGCTACTGATGAAGCGATCATTCCACACGAGCATGTCATTATTCGGGTCGCCATCGACATTGACGCTGCCGAGCGGCGAAATCTGCTCGTTGGGAAGCAATTCGTTTCCACGAGGGTTGTTGCAGAAGCTCTGTGCATTGCGCGCGAGGATTTCGGCCTGTGTTGCTCCGATGCAAAAGTTGTAAACGCCTGCGAAGTTGAGGCCTGCGCCAGGCGTCAGAGCCGTTCCCGGAATGGCCGGAGCACCGGGGCCGGCAAAATTGCCGCCGAAATCTTCCAGTACATCCAGGATTACGTTGGGCAAGCCGGAAGTATCGGATTTGTAGTAATCGCCGCTGATCGTGGCAGTGAACCTGTCAGTAGGCTCCCAGATCGCCTTGCCGCGAATGGTCCAGTCATTGATACCGCCGGCGTATTCATTGGTGTCATAACCTGATTCGCGGAAGATGCGCGGGGATTCCTCGACGAAACGCTCATTGGTGACAAAGGGCACACGCTTCTGGAAGCCGCGGCGGTTGTTCGATGCCACAGTGACATTTGTCCGCAGGGTTTCGGCTAGTGGAATGTCGATCGTGGCGGCAATGTCGAGGCGTTCATAGCTGCCCACGGTCACTGATCCGGACATCGCAAATTCATGGCCCGGCGTGCGGGTCACCACATTGATGGCGCCGCCAATGGTGTTGCGCCCGAACAGCGTGCCTTGCGGACCTTTCAGGATTTCGACACGCTCCACATCAGGCAGCGTCACGTTCGCGCCAACGGAACGCGCCAGGAAGATGCCATCGACATAGACACCGACGCCGGGGTCAACATTTACAGCAAAATCATTCTGGCCGATCCCGCGGATCGAGGCCCCCAGCGCGGCGCCCGAGCCAGCGAAAGGCGTGCCTGCGTCCAGCGTAACGTTCGGGGTGACGTTGCCGAGCTGGGAAACGTCCGCGATGGCACGTTCTTCCAGCGCATCGCCGCCAAACACGGTCAGCGCGATTGGAACTTCCTGCGCATCCTGCTCACGCCGCTGGGCAGAGACCACGATGACGCTTTTGTCACGCGCGTTGTCAGCCTCTGGCCCTGAAGCGTCCTGTGCATTGGCCTGCGTCGAAATCGAAAGTGCCGCGCCACAAGCGCCGACAAGCAATAATGCCTTTTTCACCAGTTAACTCTCCCTTTCAGGCGCGTCTTTTTTTTGCGCGCTCTCGAATCCTCCACTCCGCAGCTCACATCTCATTGAGAAGCGTGATACCAAGCAGTATCTGAAATACTTTAGATTGGATTGTTCGTCAATTCGAAAAGACTTTGGAGGCGTGAGATGGCACTTTTGCCAGATCGACGCAGGCATGCGGACTTCGTCGCTCCCGCGCTCAACGGGATGCGAAAAACGGCCGAGAATGAATTGAAATGCGGGAGACGGGCCTGCCTTCAGCCGGCGCTGTCTTCTCCGAAGCGCGTGAGCAGCCCTTCGCCCAGCAAAGTGAGCCCAGCCATATCTCCGACACCCTCTGCAGGCGATTTGCCGAATTGCCGCATAAAACTCTCCGGCTCGGGCAATTCCGTGCGGATGCACCTTTCAACGAGAGATTCGCTGACACCAAGCCCGCGCATGATCAGCGCGACCATCTGCTCCGGATAATCATCAGATTGTTCTGACCTAAGCAGGGTGATCATCCCTGCCAGGGTGGCGCCATGCATAAGATCATACGCCAACTGCGCCGAGCCTGCATGAAACTGCTCAGTGACCATCCCTTCGATCACCGCCTCGATTCCGTAGCGCGCCGTCTCCTCTCCGAAGATTGGGCCGCCGGCGCTCAGGTTCACCATGGCCCAGCCCCATGCCGGATCTTCTCGTGTTCGATGCATGTAGTACCGCAACGCGAAGGAACTGCGCAGCGCGCCAGCTGGCACCGTACGAATTACTGCGCGCACAGCGAGATTGAAATCGTGGCTGATGTCAAACGTCAGCGCGCTCAGCAATTCTTCGACGCTGGAGAAGTAGTTGTAAAAGGTGCCGCGTGCGACCTTTGCCTCTTTGCATATCTCTTCGATCCGGGTCGAGCGGCCGTCCTTCCTGCCAAGCAACAGGAAGGCAGCCTCGAGTATCTTCTCGCGTGTGCGGGCACGCTTCTGGCGACCGATTTCCGCTCGCTTTTCAAGACTGATTTTCCGACCCACTCGACCTCGTCCACTGCTTCTGGCCTCGATAATCCCAGAAGCGGTAAACATGCAAATTTCCGGCTATTGCTGGCCCGACTTGATCACCTTCTCGAAATAAGGCGCGGGCGCGACCGTTGCACGGATCTCGCGCAGTTTGTGATTTTCTATCGATGGCCGCAATGAATCGGGCTCACCCCAGAGCAGGGTAACCTCGGAACCTGGCTCGGCGCTGTCGATGTCGACGAGCGCCAAGGACAAGAAGCCGCCAGCATTGGGCGAATAACCGGACCAGTTGGAAAGGCCCACCAACTTGCCACCGGACATCACACAATCCGCCTCGAATGTGGCGTGCATGGGCGAAGGAATATTCATATACTTGCCGCCCTCGCCTTCGGGCGCAAACATGGAGGAGCGAATGATGTCCATCACGTCGTCCTCGTTCCACAGCAGGCTGCGCTTAACGCGCCTCTTATTATTGCGCTTGGCTTCCAGCCCTTCGCGGCCGATGAACTCGCGGCTCCAATCCACTACATTGCCATAGCCCACCTCGATCGGATCGACATAGTAGTCCCTGATATCGGCGGAGACGAAACTCCCGCCCAGTGAGCCGATTGTTTCAAGGTGGTTGGTCGTCAGCCATTCGCGGTAAGGGCGCATTTCCTCGGAGTGGTAGATGGCCGGCAATGGCATCGGCATCCAGCCGGACTCGATCCCGGTTACTGAATAGGCATCGGCGCCCGCCTTGCGGATACCGAATTCTGCGCCCGCCTCCATGATTGCGCCGCGAATGATGTTCTGATCTTGCCAGGGACCATAGAGTTCGAAGCCGGGCTCGCCCGCCATCCCGTGGCGCAGCGCGCGAACCTTTCGCCCGGCGATGGTCATCTCGCCGATGTGGAAGAACTTGATTTCCGGCACGTTGTTGTTGGTCAGCTTCTCCATCAGCGCGAGCGCATGCTTGCCTTGCACCTGCAGGCGATAGATATCGCGATCGCCATCGCGGACGGACAGCGGCAGGTCGATCACCGCTTCGACATCATATTTGCCGAGGCCCGCATTGTATTGCACCCAGTCGGAAGCGAAGGGCGCGCCAACGATGCGGTAGAAATCATCTTCTTCATGAAAGATGATCGCATCAGCCAGATAGTGGCCATCGTGGCCACACATGACCAGCTGTTTGGCCCGCATAGTCGGGAAAGTGGCGAGCTTGTTCACCGAAAGCTCTGACAGCAGATCAATCACCTGAGGGCCACGCAAGTGTAGTTCGCACATGTGATAGGACTGCTCGAGCATGGCCACGCCCTGCTTCCAGGCGCGCATCTCGTCGCGGAAATTGGTGAATTCCGGCGGAATCTTGGGAAAGACGTATCGACCCAAGGGCGCAGAGCGCAGCAACTCAACTGCCCCCCCTGCGGCATTCATCAGTGATTGCAGTGTCGCAGCGCGATTTTCGCCATTTCCGGCCATCTTCAAATTCCCTCCCAGGGTCCTGTTTATGGGGCCTAGTTCTTTCGTATTGCACATCTTGTCAATCTTAAACTATGATGTTTGCGATTTTTGATCAAAATGTCACCTTGGAAGGATCGCCATTATAAGGCGGCCCAGTGGCAGGTGGAGAGGACGGGATGTTTCCGAAGAACGCGTGGTACGTCGCTGCCATAAGCCGTGAGATCAAAGACCGGGGCGTCCTCTCGCGAACGATTTGCGAGCTGCCGCTTGCGCTTTACAGGGCGCAGGACGGGACAGTGGGAGCCCTGCTTGATCGCTGCCCGCACCGCCTTTTTCCGCTGTCGAAAGGCGAAGTGACGCAGGACGGCTTGCGGTGCGGCTATCACGGGCTGGCATTTGCCGCCGATGGGCGATGTACGCATATCCCATCGCAGGATGAGATCCCCCCTAATGCACGAGTGGCCGCCTATCCCGTGCGTGAGAGTCACGGACTGATTTGGCTGTGGCCGGGCGATCCGGCCCTTGCGCAAAACACCCCGTTGCCCGCATTCGAGACAGGTCCCGGTTACCTGTCAGGCCTCGACTTTTCCTGCCTTGATGAATCCGACAAGTGGGGCGTTGCCGGCCCGCACCTGATCGAGGTGGATGCCAACTACATGCTTGCGGTCGACAACCTGCTGGATCTGACCCACGTGGCTTTCATTCACGCCAAGACATTCGACAACTCTGCAATTCTTGGCAGCGAGAGGATTACGAAGACGGTCGGCGAAAACCAGCTGATCGACTTCTTCCGCTTCAAGAACCCGATGTCGGCGCCGCTTCGCGCAGCCTACATGCTCGATCAGGACATTCCGCTCTACGACAGTTTCCTGGAAACCTACTGGCACGCACCCGGCACGATGATCCTGGTGCACGGTGCGACCCCCGAGCGGGCAGACCGCGAGGAAAGCGGCACGATCGTCATGGGTATCAACGCCATTACTCCGGCCACGCGGACGAGCTGCCACTATTTCTGGTCGCAAGCCGTTTATCGCAATCTGAGAGGCGGAGCCGTGCGCGATGCCTGGGAAATCGCCACGCGCAACGCCTTTGCGGAGGACGAGCATGCGCTGCGCACGCAGCAGCACAACCTTGAACGATTCGGCATGCGGGAACTCAGCGACGGTGTTTCGCTGATGTTGAAATCGGACAAGGCAATCACACTCGCCCGACGAACGATTGCTCGGCTTGTGAAGGATGAAACCAGAGGATCGCGGTTGAATAGCAGCCGCGACAACAATGAGGGGAATTGTAACGATGTTGCCTGAAAGAATGCGTGCCGCGCGAATGTATGATGTCGGTTCCGACATGGTGATCGAGGAAGTGGAAACGCCTCGCCCCGGAGATCTCGACGTGGTGGTGAAAGTCCATGCATGCAATGTCGTGCCGAACCTTGGCAATGTCCTGAAAAACTGGACCACCTGGTTCCCACACCTTCCCTTACCCAACCTCCCTGCGACCTTTGGCCTTGATGCGGCGGGAACGATCGCGGCAGTGGGCAAGGATGTCGCCAACCTCGAAATCGGCCAGCGTGTCTACGTCAATCCGGGCCGCTCTTGTGGCACCTGCTCCGCCTGCCGCGCGCAAGATCCGATCAGCTGCGATTCTTACGTCTTCCAGGGATACTTCGGGTTCACACCTCGCGCCCAGGAGATATACGACCGATATCCGTGGGGCGGCCTGTGCGAATACATGAATGCGCCCGCCAGCGCGATCGTGACCCTGCCAGACAATGTGACATGCCAGCAAGCTTCGCGCCTGGGCTATACCGGCACCGGCTACTCTGCCCTCAGAAAGGGGGGCGCAGGACCGAACGTTACCACACTGATCACCGGTGCTTCGGGAACTTTGGGGCTCGGCACTCTGTTGTGCGCGCTCGGACTGGGGGTTACCAAAATTCTCGCCGTTGCTCGCAACAAGGAGCTGCTAGAGGAAGTTCGCCAGCTCGCCCCACAACGCATTCTCACCCATTCCCTGCTCGATGGCCCGATCACACCCTGGGCGATGGACATGACCGATGGCCTAGGCGTGGACCTGGCCATCAACTGCCTTGGCCCGGGGGCAGAACCCCTGCAGATGGTCGACGAGTTGCGCGCGCTGCGGCGCGGGGGAAAGCTGGTCAACACAGGCGCTATCGGGGCGCCGGTGCCGGTCGATGTGCACACGTTGATGGACAACAACCAGCAATTGATCGGCTCGGCATGGTTTACCACGCCCGAAGGTCAGGAGATGGCCGAAATGATCAGCGCGGGTACGCTGGACATGGGCATATTCCGGCAGGAGTCCTACAGCCTGGATCGGATTAACGATGTGCTGGCGGGGATCGAAAACCGCCACGGTGGCTTTTCGAACTTCACCATTATTCCCAACCCTGAATGAGAGGCGAAGCCTTGCCGGGCGGTGCTTATACCGCCCGGCACAGCCAAGCTACCAGCCGGTCGCCATCGCCAGCACTTTATCTGACGACTGAGCGTCGATTGCCGAGCCTCGCCAGGCAACATGCTGGTCCGGACGGACCAACAGCATATCGGCAGCATAGACGGCGCGCGCGTTATCATCTTTGATACGCAAGACCTCGAGGGGAATTCCCCGCCGTGCTGCCACTTGCTCCATTGCCGAGGTATCCGCGTTACCGAAGGCCAGCAGCGTGAACCACCGTCCCAGCAGCGCGTAGACTGCCCGCCCGTCTTCCAGATAGACGCTCGGCAGGCGACCGCCCGGCACGGTGTGCGGAGTGTATGCCTCCGGATCGAACGGAACAATCGCGCCGGCCTCCTTGCACACCAGCGGCGAGGTAAACTGGTAGTGATAGCCCATTTCGATGCCCAGACTTTCAGCTTCCGCATTCCCGATGCGTTCCAGCTCCGCCGTCATCGCCGCACGCGCCTGCTCGCCCGCCGGGCCATCGTCCTCAAGCGCGGCCTCCTTGCTGACGTAGATATTCGCCGCCTCCACGCGTAGATCGTTGTGCCGCCGCGCCGCGCTGCAATTGTAATTCCACACCGGCACGCGTTCGCGTTCGTATCCGGCAAGCAGCTTGGGCCCGCCAAAGCCCTGCAGCATGGCGGCAATCACCCACGCCGCGCCGTAGGCATCGGCAATGCCCGTATTCATACCGTACCCGCCAGTGGGAATATACTGATGTGCAGCATCGCCGGCCAGGATGCATCGCTTCGATACAGCCCGTTCCGCCGTTGCGAGGTGAGGCGACCAAGGATTGGCAACCTGTACTTCCATCGCGATCGGCTTGCCCACGAAGCGCGCCACCAGCTCCTTGGGGTCTGCCCCATCCACCGCGTTGGCGGGATAGCGCGAATGCAGCGTCCAGGTGTCGATATCGTTTTGCGCGATCAGCGTGCCGTGGTTTGACTGGTAGTGCCACGTTCGTCCCCAGCGCTGCAACAAGGCACGCGCCTCGTGATCGTCTGTGCGAAAGTGCGTCATGAAGCGTGGCATGATGTTGAACTGTCCGGCCAGCTTGATGCCAAGGGATTCGCGCACGGTGCTGCCGCCGCCATCGCATCCGGCCAGATACTTGCAACGCACCTGCTCGGTTTCGCCCGTTTCGCTGTGCCGCAAGGTTGCGGTGACCCCCTCATCATCCTCGGCGCAATCAACGATGCCAAGATTGAAGCGAACCTCGGACAGTTCTTCCTGATCCAGCGCGGTTCGCAAGACCGGCTCGATCTCTGCCTGCGAGACGCGCATCGCCGGAGAATAAGGCTGCGAGCCGTCGTTGCGCTCGCGAAACAAGGCCCGAGCCGTTTGCGGTGATGGGATCGGGAATCGCTTGACCTCGTATCCGGTCATGCTGGTGACCCACGAGACATCGAAAGGGCTGTCCTCCGGCACCGCGACCGCGCGCAAGCGATCCTCCAGCCCGGCCAGACTGAACATTTCCATGCTGCGAACATTCGTGTTGTCCATCTTGGGATGGCGCGTGGTTGTCGCGTTACGCTCGACCAGCATCACATCGATACCGCGCCTTGCAAGATCACGCGCAAGCGTGAGGCCCACCGGCCCACCTCCAGCCACGAGAACAGAAACTTGCCTCATTTATCCCCTCCGATTGAGCGCCCTGTTAGGCACAACATGACTGGGATAAACGGAAATGACATTTTGTCCAATATTGAACTTACGACCGGGATGATTCCAGCTGCAAACGGCCAGTACGCACTGTCGCGACAGGGCAAGCACGGCAAACCAGCAGTAGAGTCGAGAGCCCTGGGCTCAGGACTCGTTGATCACAGCCAGAAGAGCACGGTGGCTTCGAGAGCGAGGGCGGAGAAGAAGACGGTTGGGCAGCGGTCGTAGCGAGTTGCCACACGGCGCCAGTCTTTGAGGCGTCCGAACATGATTTCGATGCGGTTTCGGCGTTTGTAGTATTTGACGGGAAAAGAACGGGATTTGAGGCCCGGAATGCAAGGCGTAATGCCCTTTTGCTCGAGCGCATCCCTGAACCATTCGGCGTCATAGCCCCGGTCAGACAGCATCCACTGCGCCTTGGGTAGATCATCGAGCAGGGCTGCCGCGCCGGTGTAATCGCTGATCTGGCCTGCCGTGATGAAGAAGCTCAAAGGGCGGCCGTTGGCGTCGGTGACGGCGCGAAGCTTGGTGTTCATGCCTCCCCTGGTCCGCCCGATCAGGCGGCCGAGGCCCCCTTTTTTACCCCAAGGCTGGAAGCCGTGCGGTGGGCCTTGAGATAGGTCGCATCGATCATGACGGTCTGGGGTTCGGCTCTCTGGGCAGACAGACCCTCCATCATCCGGCCAAACACGCCCATCTCGCCCCACCGTTGCCAGCGGTTGTAGAGCGTCTTATGCGGACCGTATTCCCTGGGAGCATCACGCCAGCGCAGCCCGTTGCGATTGACGAAGATGATTCCGCTCAGCACGCGCCGGTCATCGACCCGGGGCTTGCCGTGGCTCTTGGGGAAATAGGGCGAAAGACGCGCCATCTGCTCGTCTGTCAGCCAATACAGGTCGCTCATGCTCAGTCTCCTCGCGGAGCCTGGAGCCGAAGGCCTGCAGAGCACAATCACATCGCCCTCAGCCAATCAATGGTCCTGAGCCTAGTTCGCCTATCGCGATGAATTGGTGTAGACACACCCTTATGAAAGCTTCGCATCCGTACAAGGTCGGCCAGGTCCTGTGCTCTGCGACAAGCGCCGCGCAATCGATGGTGGCGGCCAGCTGGTGTCGGTCCGGGCTCAAATATGGTCTTGACGCGGCCGACAATCGCAATCCCGAACTGGTTTCGGGAAGTGAGCTCACGCAGCGTCGCCAGCGCCAAGGTCTGATGCTCAACGTGGCGCGCCCGCTGCTCGACCAACTGTTCCACACCGTCGCCGCTACCGGTTGCGCGGTGATGCTGTCGGACAATGATGGCGTGATCCTCGAAGCGCGCAGCGAGGCGGGCGACCGGGAAATGTTCGAGCGCGTCGGGCTGACACCGGGAGGCAAATGGAGCGAAGACCTCGAAGGAACGAACGGGATCGGTACTTGCTTGGCTGAAAGCCGCCCAGTTACCATCCACCGCAGCGAACATTTCGCGACTCGCAACATCGGCATCAGTTGCATGGATGCGCCGGTGCGTGATGCGATGGGGCGGCTGGTCGGCGCGCTCGACATCTCGAATTGCCGTGACGATCACACTGCGCCGATGGCTGCGCTGGTGCAGAAAATCGTGCAGGATGCCGCAAAGCGTATCGAGAGCGGGGTGTTCCGTCGTTTTTTCGAAGGCCACCGTATCATCGATGCCAACTTACCCGGCGGCGACGCAGCGATGCTGGCCGTCGATCGCGACGATCTGGTGATCGGCGCCACGCATGCCGCGCGGCATCGTTTCAGCCTAACCGACGAATGCCTCACCGGCCGCCGCAGCGCGTCGGACATACTCGGCCACTGGTCAGCCGATTCTTTTCTCGACTCGGAACGGGCGGTGCTCAGGCGTGCGCTGGCCCAGGCCGACGGAAACGCGACACAGGCCGCCAAGGCGCTGGCGATAGGGCGCGCGACGCTCTATCGCCGCATGGAAAAGGCGGGCCTTTCGCGCAGCTGAGCGAAGTGTCTCGCGATCTGTCTCGAAAGTGAGACATTCTTGCCAACGTCCCGCTGTCACGCCCTTTGCAACGCACGCGTTTCACGAAATCATTATCGTCACGACCGGGACGCCCGGCGAGAAAGAGAGGATGAGATCATGGACATGCAGACCAGCCCCGCGGCCGCGATGAGCGCCCCCTTCGCCGACAAGTACGACAACTTCATCGGCGGCCAATGGGTCGCACCCAAGGACGGGCGCTATTTCGACAACATCTCGTCGATCACCGGCAAGTCGGTCGGCAAGGTTGCGCGCAGCCAAGCGGCGGACATCGAAGCCGCGCTCGACGCCGCACATGCCGCTAAGGACGCTTGGGGCCGCACCAGCGCGGGCGAGCGGGCGCTGATCCTCAATCGCATCGCCGACCGGATGGAGGAGAACCTCGAAAAGATCGCCATCGCCGAGACTTGGGACAACGGCAAACCGCTGCGCGAGACGATGGCCGCCGACATCCCGCTCGCGATCGACCATTTCCGCTATTTCGCGGGCTGCATCCGTGCGCAGGAAGGCGGCATTTCGGAAATCGACCACGATACGGTCGCCTATCATTTCCACGAACCGCTCGGCGTGGTCGGCCAGATCATTCCGTGGAACTTCCCGATCCTGATGGCGGTGTGGAAGCTCGCCCCCGCGCTGGCGGCGGGCAACTGCGTGGTGCTGAAGCCCGCCGAGCAGACCCCGGCCTCGATCATGGTGCTGATGGAGCTGATCGGCGACCTACTGCCCGCTGGCGTGGTCAACGTGGTCAACGGCTTTGGCGTGGAAGCGGGCAAGCCGCTCGCCAGCAGCAGCCGGATCGCCAAGATCGCCTTTACCGGCGAGACGAGCACGGGCCGCCTGATCATGCAATATGCGACCGAAAACCTGATCCCGGTCACGCTGGAGCTGGGCGGCAAGAGCCCGAACATCTTCTTCGAGGACGTGTGCCGCGAGGATGACGACTATCTCGACAAGGCAATCGAGGGCTTCGTGATGTTCGCGCTCAATCAGGGGGAGGTCTGCACCTGCCCCAGCCGCGCGCTGGTTCACGAGAGCATCTACGACCGTTTCATGGAGCGCGCGATCCAGCGCGTCGAAGCGATCAAGGCCGGCAACCCGCTGGATATGGAGACGATGATCGGGGCGCAGGCTTCGTCCGAGCAGCAGGAGAAGATCCTCTCCTACATTGACATCGGCAAGCAGGAAGGCGCTGAACTGCTGACCGGCGGCGAGGCCGCACGGTTCGAGGGCGAGATCGCGGGCGGCTATTACGTCAAGCCGACCGTGTTCCGTGGCAACAACCGGATGCGCATCTTCCAGGAGGAAATCTTCGGCCCGGTCCTCTCGGTCACGACCTTCAAGGATCAGGACGAGGCGCTGAGCCTCGCCAACGACACGCTCTACGGCCTCGGCGCAGGCGTGTGGAGCCGCGATGCCAACACCTGCTACCGCTTCGGCCGAGCGATCAAGGCCGGGCGCGTGTGGACCAACTGCTACCACGCCTATCCCGCCCATGCTGCCTTTGGCGGCTACAAGCAGTCGGGCATTGGGCGCGAAAACCACCGCATGATGCTCGACCACTACCAGCAGACCAAGAACATGCTGGTTAGCTACAGCCCGAAGAAGCTGGGCTTCTTCTGAGGCGATGGCAGCCACAAGGGACTCGCGAACCGAAAATTCAGGAGAAATGTCATGAGCAAGACCATGGAAGCCGCGGTTGTCCGCGCTTTTGGCGAACCGCTGCAAATCGAGGAAGTGCCGGTGCCCGAAGTGCAGCCGGGCATGATCCAGGTGGCGATTCAGGCCTCGGGCGTGTGCCACACCGATCTGCATGCCGCCGAGGGTGATTGGCCGGTCAAGCCCGAGCCCCCGTTCATTCCGGGCCATGAAGGGGTGGGCTTCGTCTCTGCCGTGGGCAAGGGCGTTACCCATGTGAAGGAAGGCGACCGGGTCGGCGTGCCTTGGCTTTACACCGCCTGCGGCCATTGCACCCACTGCCTCGGCGGCTGGGAAACTCTGTGCGAAAGCCAGCTCAACACCGGCTATTCGGTCAATGGCGGCTTTGCCGACTATGTGCTGGCCGACCCCAACTATGTCGGCCACCTGCCCGACAATATCGGCTTCAACGAGATCGCGCCGGTGCTGTGCGCGGGCGTGACGGTCTACAAGGGCCTTAAGATGACCGACACCAAGCCAGGCGATGCGGTGGTTATCTCGGGCATCGGCGGGCTGGGCCACATGGCGGTGCAATATGCGACCGCGATGGGCTTGAACGTGGTCGCGGTGGATGTGGACGATGCCAAGCTCGATTTCGCGCGCAAGCTCGGGGCGGTGGAGACGGTGAACGCCCGGACCGAGGCTGATCCGGCGGCGGTGGTGAAGCGGTTGACCGGCGGCGGCGCACGCGGTGCGCTGGTGACGGCAGTGAGCGAGAAAGCGTTCGAACAGGCGGTCGGCATGATCGGGCGCGGCGGCACCGTGGCGCTCAACGGCCTACCGCCGGGCGATTTCCCGCTCAACATCTTCGGCATGGTGCTGAACGGCATCACCGTGCGCGGCTCCATCGTTGGCACGCGGCTGGACCTTCAGGAATCGCTCGATTTCGCGGCTGACGGCAAGGTCAAGGCGACGATCTCCACCGCCAAGCTGGAAGACATCAATTCGGTGTTCGACCGGATGCACAAGGGGCAGATCGAAGGGCGTATCGTACTCGACCTGACGCAATGAGGGGCAGCGCCGCGCCGAGGCACGCGTTGAGCATGTCGGAGGCCCGAGTGGTCGACCGCGTGATCGCCACCGACGCGGCGGCGCTGCTGGACCAGATCAGCGAGCGTCACGGCCCCGTGCTGATCCACAGGTCGGGGCGCTGTGATAGCTCCAGCCCGATGGACTATCCGCGCGGCGCAGTTCGCGGCGTGGAAGCACGCGCAGCTTATCCTAGACGTCGTTGAGGGGCGAGGGGGCATGTTCAGCCTCGATAATGGAAAGGGTCGACCTTCATCGTCCGAAGCCGCGCCTATGACGAGAGGGAAATTGCCATGCTGCAAAAGGCAACAGGCTTCGCGCCATGCAGGCATCGGTTAATCAAGAGAGTGACATTCGAACGACAGGCTTAACAACCTTGCCCGTTTCTCCAGCCGTGATTGCCTCCCCGATGTTGTCCAGCGCAAAAAATTCGACCATGCGATCGAACGGGAAATCGCCAGCCCTGTAATACGCCAGCAGCTGCGGGATGAAGGCTTGAGGGTCCGCACTCCCTTCCACCACGCCGCGTATGACGCGGCCTGCGCTCATGATATGGGTCGTGTCGGCCACCACGCTGGTTTCCGGAGGGTAAGCCCCGACCAGGGCGATCTCGCCGCGCGGGGCAAGCGAGAGGATGGCGTCATTCACCACGCCAGCATTGCCAGTGGTGTCGATGATATAGTCGAACCCAGTCGAGCAAGCGGCGCTGGCGGCATGATCGGAGAAAGTGCCGTTGGCCGCGTTGACTGCGTGGGTGGCGCCCAGTTCCTTCGCGAGCGCAAGGCGGCTCTCGATAAGGTCGATGGCCACGATTGTCGAAGCCCCCGCGATCCGCGCAGCCATGATCGCGGAAAGACCCACCGCACCCGTGCCGATCACGGCAAGGCTTGATCCCGGACGGACCTGGCAGGAGTTGAGCACCGCGCCGGCACCAGTCTGGATGCCGCAGCCCAGCGGGCCGAGCATTTCAATCGGCAAGTCGGAGTCGACCTTTACCGTGTTGCGCCGATTGACCACCGCGTGGGTGGCGAAGCTGGACTGGCCAAACACGTGACTGTGCAGGCTTGCGCCGTCTGCATCCGAGAGCGAGGTGCTGCCGTCTGCGCGGCAGCCGAAGAAGTTGAGCGGAACCCATGAATGGCAATAGGCGGGCTGGTCCGCACCGCAGGACGTGCAGGATGCGCAGGACATGAATGACAGGACAACGTGGTCCCCCACGGCAAGGTCTGTCACCCCCTCCCCCACAGCCTGGACGATGCCCGACCCTTCATGGCCGAGCACAACAGGGAAGGGCACCGGCAGAAATCCGTCACGCATCACCATGTCGGTGTGACACACGCCAACGCCATGGATTTCCACCAGCACTTCATCGGCTTGGGGTTCTGCGAGGACGACCGTTTCAAGTTCGGGCCCGGCTCCCGGCGTCCGCGAAACGGCGGCCTTGATCGTGTAGGGCATGGTTGCAGTTTCTCCTGTCTGCCTCTGGTTCAGCCGAATACAACCGCGTTGAGGATGTGAGCCTGGGTGTATTCCTCCAGCTCCACTTCTCCGAGCTCCGTACCAAGGCCCGATTGCCAGGCGCCGTGGAACGGAATGGCAGGCTCGATGGCAAGGTGCTGGTTCACCCAGACTGTGCTCGTGTTGACTTCGAAAGTGGACGCACCCGCCACCAGCTCGCCATTGACGAGCAAATTGAATTTATGATCCATTCGTCAACTCCTGATCCAGGATTTCTTGTGAGAAGCCCGCCGGACGCCGTTTTCAGGCGCTCGCAACCGGTATGGAAGCGCCTTCATACGCGTCAGGGAACGGCGGTCGGGGCGTCGCGTCCATTAAGGAGAGCGGAAGCAACGCCCCTGGCGGATCAGAAGTCGAAGCCGGCGCGCACAAACCATTCCCGTGGACGGTTGTAACTGCCGAAATAGACCCCGGCGGCATCGTTGGCACCAGCCGATACCAGGAAGCGCTGGTCGGTCAGATTGGTGACACCCACGGTCACATCCCACAACCGGTCGGGCTCGCGGTAAGTCATGCTGGCGTTAATTACGTCGGTAGTCGGTCGCCGCAGCGACAGGTATCGCGCCACTTCGTTCCACACCGGCGTGCGGTGGGTCCAGTCGGCCAGCAGCACCAGAGCACCGCCATTCGGCAGGTCGGTTTCGTAACGGGGGCCGAAGGTGATCGACCATTCCGCGGTCTTGGGCAGCTGGCCGCCCACCACTGCGCCCAGGCGCAGGCCGGGGATCGCGCCTGCCACGTCGGGACGCGAAACGCTGGCGGATAGCGAGGAGAAGGCGGCGTCGAGGTAGCCGACCGAGGCATTCAGAGTCAGTCCGTCCACCGGGGCGGCCACAGCTTCGAACTCGAAGCCTTTGATCCGGGCTGACCCGGCGTTATCGATGGTGGGCGAGGTGCCCACCTGCTGGTTCAGCTGCACGTCCTGATAATCGGTGGTGAAACCAGCCAGGTTCAGCTGCAGGCGGCGGTCAAGCAGCGTCGCCTTGACGCCCAGTTCCCAGGTTTCGGCGGTTTCCTCGTCGAAATCCGGGGCAATGTTGCCCTGCGGATTGGTGAGGCGGGTGGTCCAACCGCCCGTCTTGTAACCGCGTGAATAGCTGCCGTAGACCATGAGGTCGTCCGACGGATACAGCTGCACGCCGAACCGGGGTGAGAAATTGGAGAAAGTCTTGCGGTTCACGCCCGGCACATAGACCTGCACCGGGTTGTCGGGGTTCGGATAAGACAGGGCAGCGAAGCAGGGCGGGCCGCCTGCAGCCACCGGCGGTGCCAGCGGGAAGTCTCCGAACGGATAGATCGTGCCATCGGGATCGGCGCATCCGAACAGCTTGTAGTTGCCGCCGTTCAGATCCTGCTGCCCGCCTTCGAACAGTTTCGTTTCCTCGGTGTAACGGCCGCCCACCGTAAGGCCGAGCCATTCGACGGGGCGGAAGTCCACTTGTCCGAAGAAGGCGAAGTTCTCGGTGTCGAAATTGTTGGGTCCATCGACCTGCAACAGGCCCTCATCGAAGTTGACGTAATCGTGCAGGTCACCGCTTTCTTCGAAGTAATAGGCACCCAGCACGAAGTTGAGGCGTCCATCGAGCAGGTCGCTGCCCAGCAGTTGCAATTCCTGGCTGAACTGTTCCTGGTTTTGCGAAAAGGTCAGCTCCAGCATGCTCAGCGGCGAACCGTCGAGGTCGGACCCCGCTGTCCAGTTGGTGTTGCGATAAGCGGTGATCGAACGGATCGTGATGTCCGCCGTCAGATCGAAAGTGATATCGCCGGAGATACCCCAGGCTTCCAGTTGGTTGAGCGTCGGGCCTGTGGCGTAGCTCGTGTCCGGGTCACCGGTGATGAAGCGTCCATCCCACGGCAGGCGATCGTTAAAGGGATCGCCGTCCACATTGACGCCAGCGAGCGGGGCGAGCAGGCCGCCCGGGAAGACGCTGGTACCGCGCGCCCCGCAAATGGCCGTGGCACCGCGCGCCGCGATCTCTGCCGGAGTGGAGCCGATGCAGAAGTTATAAAGGCCGGCGAATAGCACGCCGTTTTCTGCTGCGACCGGGTTAATACCCGTGCCCGGCAGCGGATTGGTGGGTGCAAAAGGGCCTGACGGGAAGGACACCGCGATCAGCGAGTTGTTCTGCCCGGAGGAATCCTGGCTGGTGTAGTCACCCGCCAGCGTGACGGTGACGCGCTCCCCTTCCCAGCGCAGCTTGCCACGCATGCTGACAGAGCTGTCGCCGCTCTGCCGCGAGTTGGTGGAATAGTCGGCGTGGTTGAAGTTCAGATAGCTGTCGGAATTGGCGATGGCGCGCATTTCTGCTGGCGTACCGGGATAATCGATACGGCGCTGGAAGCCCCGCCGACTGGTAACGGCACCGGTGACCGATGCGGCCAGGCCTTCTGCCAGGGGCAGATCGGCCGTGGCACGGGCGCGCAGCAGGCCAAAGCTGCCTGTCGTCAGATCACCCATCAAGCGGAAGGTGTCGCCTGGATTGTGGGTGACGATGGAAACTGCCCCGCCGATGGTGTTGCGGCCGAATAGGGTGCCCTGCGGTCCGCGCAGGACTTCTATCCGCTCGACATCGGGTAGATCCTGATTGGCGCCGACCGTCCGCGCCAGATACACTCCGTCGAGGTAGATGCCGACGCCCGGATCGATGTTGAAGGCGAAATCGTCGGAGCCAATGCCACGAATAGTGGCGGACAACACCGCGGAGGAGCCCGAAAATGGCGTGCCGCCATCAAGGTTGACGTTAGGCGCCAGTGCGCCGAGCGAGGCCACATCGGTTACCGACCGTTCGCGCAAGGCTTCACCTCCGAAGGCCGAGATCGCGATCGGCACGTCCTGGACGTTTTCGGACCGCTTCTGCGCGGTCACGATAATGGTCTGGATCCCGCCTTCGGGCTGGGCTTCGGTCGCCGCGGCATCGTCCTGTGCCAAGGCGATTTGCGGTGCCAATGCCGTGGCCATGACAAGCGCAGTGGTAGTGAAAAATCGAGTCTGCATCCTAACCTCCCAAGTTATGGAGGCGGCACTGCCAGTCCTGCGGCAGCCGGGTTAGGACGGACGCGCGGATATGCGGACGAATACGCAGCAGGCGCTGCTCAAAAGCCCATCAGTTGCAGGATCGGTATTCGCTCGGGCTGATCCCGAAATGCTGGGCAAAGCGGCGGGCGAAGTAGGACGGATCCGAAAAACCGCAGGCGTCAGCGACATCGGCGATGCTGGCACCGGAATGCTTTCGCAGCAGTTGCGTGCCGCGCTGCAACCGCTGGCGCAGGATCATGGTGTTGAGCGTCGTCCCGGCGCGGGCCGCCACATCCTGCAGCGTACGCAGCGGAATGCCAAGGTCCGCCGCCAGCGAGGACGGGCGAAGGGTGTAATCATCGAGCCGGGCACCGATGGCATCTTCCAGCTGGGCCAAGGTGCGATCGGCTGCCGGACGCAGGGTGCCGGCCGGTTCAGAAAGGCAGGCGATGGTCATGTCCAGCAGGATATTGGCATGGACGGTGCTTTGCCCCGGCGGCAGGTCTTCGCGCCCCTCCTGCCACAGCGAATCCATGTAGCGACGGATGATGCGCGTGCCGGGCAGGCCTGCGCGGATCGGACGGGCCACGTGATCTTCGAAGGTGGGCAGCCGATCAAGTGCGGTCGCGCCGTCGAACTCCACCACCATCATTTCATGGTTCGTGGCGGCGTTGAAGCGATAATACTCTTCCGCCGCGCAGATCACCAGATCGCCCGGCCCCAGCATCGATTTCCGTCCGCGCTGTTCCATCTCGATCTGGCCTTGAGTCGTCATGTGCATCAGGAAGGTGCGCTTGGTGGAGCTGGTGCGGCCGCATTCGTGGCGGACGATCATGGCCGGACGCGAGCGTGGGCGCACGATCCGGAAGGCATCGCTCTGCCAGACGCCAAGGCTGGCATTGAAGGGGCCGTCCACACCATCGATGCTCATGCCGTCGTAGGTAGACCCGATCAGCTCGTTCCAGAAATCCAGCCGCTCGCGCGGTTCATGGTCGCGGGTCGAGATGATGCTTAGCAATTGCTCACCGCCTTTCCTCTTTCCCCTGGCCTGCCGTCGCTTGCGGCACTGACACTTCGGTTGCTTCTAATAGGGTTTTCGCATGCACGAGTCGAGATAGGTCCGCCCGGAGCGCCGAGCCCTAGGCTCAGGACCCATTGATTGGATTGATAGGGTGTGATTCAGGCTTCGCAAGGAGGCTGATCTCGTGCAGCATTACCAAACAATCGATTGGTCGCGTCGCTGATTTCCTGCCCAAGCTGGAAGCCGCAGCGGAGGTACAGGGCTTCAAGCTCAAACATGATGATGAGCCCAGTCGCTTCTCGGACGGAACGCAGACGGTCTAAATCGAGATCACGGAAAGTTGTACACGGGAAAAGCACGAGCTTACCCCGAAAGAGAAGGCTCAACGGGCCGCCTAAGAGAAGCGGAGCGAGAGGCGCGGCTGGCGCTATGTCCATGGCGACCCTCAGACTCATTCAGAAGCGTTGATGCCGTCGCACGCAAACCATGAGCAGTGACTTCTTCCTTCGAAAAGCCCATGCGACGGAAAGCGGCATTGAGCGTATTCTCGCTCATAGGACGCTTGGAGCTTCTGGCAGACGGGAACACGTATCCCTCATAGCCGAGCAACTCAGCAAGGTCGGTGAGATGCCCGACAACCTGCTTCGAGAGTGGGACTGCGTACGGACGGCGCGCTTTCATCTTCCCGGTAGGAATTTTCATGACACCATCGATAAGGTCGAAATCGTGCCTCTCAGCGTGCCTGAGTTCACCGGTCCGCGTAAATGCACGCGGAACGATCTGCAAGGCGAACTTCGTGACAATGTAGCCGGTGTAGTCGTCGATAGCTCGTAGCAGCCCGCCCAGTTCGCTGGCCTCCAAGATTGCCGCGTAGTGTGTGGCTCGCAGCGTTACGAGAGCGCCCTTCAGCATGCTGGTTGGATTGGCTTTGCAACGGGTCGTTGCGATACGCGGCCTGCGAACGACCGGCACTTCTTCGCAGTCTCGTGCTTGCCAGCGGCTTCCAGCCGTTTGAGCGGAGCCGGGACTTCGAATGGCTCAATCTCGTTGATGAGTCTGTTCCCGATGGCAGGGGCAAGCTTGTCGAGGAAATAGTTGGCCTTGACGATCGTGCCATCGGCTCGGCCGTTCTGGACCATCATCTGTTCAATATACTCACGTGCGACTGCCTCGAACGTCTGTGCAGAAAGGAACTCGGCGCGGATTTTCCGCTTCCGCTTCTCAAATGCAGGGTCGCCCTCAGAAGCAACGGTTCGTCGTGCCTCGTAGGCCGCGTCTCGCGCTTGCTTGAGGCTGATGTCGGGATAGCTGCCGATGCAGAGCTTCTTTTGCGCACCGCCGATCCGGTATCGGAATCGCCAGAGCTTGCTGCCGGTCGGCGTGACCTCAACATATAGGCCGCGCTCATCGGTTACCTTGTACGGCTTATCCTTGGGCTTGAGAGCGCGGAGGCGAGCATCTGTCAGCGGCATGTGGGGGCCTTTTCATCTGGGCCTTTGCGAAATGGCCTCAAAAGGCCCACAAAAGTGTCTGGAACCCTCGAGAACAGGCGGGACGATCCGGAACGATCCAGGAGCCAAATCCCTAGGATTTCTGCGGGTTTTATAGATTATTTGGCAGAACGCGAGAAGAACAAATGGAGCCAGAAGAGGGACCGTGATGTTTCGACAAGTCGTTTTACCACAACCGCTTGTCGCCCTGATTCGGCGATTCGATACCGTCATAAATACCGTCACGCGTCCTGGCTTGGAGCTCGACGAGGACTCAAAACGCTGCGCACCAAGTTTGGCTGCTCAACGACCTCCCTTATAATTGGCGGCCTCTGCCTTGGCCAAGCGCCTGCGAGTTCAGCCAGGTGGCTTTCTCATCGGCCGTGGTTAGGACAGCCAATCAGGGGCAACTCTGTCTCTTCTGCTCGCAGGTGAGCATACCGCCAAGAGCCGACGCCCAGCACAGCGTCGATCGGCTGTCAGAGAGCGGCAGAGGCTCGGCCGGTTGGAGACTGTCGGCTTTCAGCACTCGGAACGCGAATAGCTGCCTTTCGGTAACCGCCCCTCGCCCATGCGGATATTGCGAAACCGCCCAACTCCAATTTGGAGGCAGGACATAACCTACCGCCTAAATCGCGACACGCTGCGAAGCTAGACAAACGGTCTTTCGTTCTGCGTGCCGACCAAATACCGTTAGCAAAATCCTAAACCTTCCATGCATATTTAAACCAAAAGGACGGGCCGAGCCTCAACAGCTTAGGCCTTGGGTTTGGGATGATTGAGGATAAAACGCAGATGAAATCTGTTAGCCGCATAAAACAGTTAGAACTCAACGAAGGTCATTTGATGTCCGTGGCTTCTAATGGTCCCTCTCGCGCGCCTGATTTCACCGAATCAGAGTTAAAGACAGCTAGTGAATACGAGCGTGTAAAAGAAGCCGTTAACCATATCACGCAAGGCATAATTCTGTTCGACACCAACCACGATGTGATGTTCTGCAATGATCGCTACATTGAAATGTTCGATCTATCACGGGACGTCGTGAAGCCTGGCTGTACACTTTTGGAATTACTCGAACATCGTAGAGAGGCAGGATATCTAAAGGGCGATGTCGAGGAATACCGGCAGAACCTGATTGCCGTGAATATGCGGGGAAAGACCGTCTCTCAGGAAATCAAGACGACCGACGGCAGGACCATTCATATGGTCAATACGCCATTGGCTTCCGGCGGTGGGGTGGCAACCTTTGAGGATGTTTCCGAACAGGAGCAGGCCAAGGCGCAGATCGAACACATGGCGCATCATGACGCGCTCACGGGGCTTCCCAATCGCACCCAGTTTCAATCTCGACTCGATCACGCTTTGAATTGGAATGGGCGAGACGCGCAAGTCGCCGTCCTGTTTATCGATCTCGATAACTTCAAGAACATCAATGATACCCTAGGCCATCAAATAGGGGATGAACTTCTCAAAGTTGTGTCGGATCGGCTCCGCAAATGTGTGCGGGATTCCGACGCGATTGCCCGGCTGGGCGGGGATGAATTCGTCGTTATCCAGCCCAATGGAGCAACGCCAGCTGGCGCTGCCCAACTGGCGACCCGTATTCGCGAGGCGGTTACCGCGCCGTGCAAAATCTTGGATCACCAGATCATTATTGATACGAGCATTGGCATTGCGATCTCACCGACAGATGGCACGGGGCCGGATCAGTTGATCAAGAATGCCGACCTGGCGCTCTATGGAGCCAAGGGCAGCGGTCGAGGAACCTATCGCTTCTTCGAAGAGCAAATGGACGCGCGCATGGCGGCCAGACATGCCCTTGAACTGGACTTGCGCAAAGCGCTGGTGAATGGTGAATTCGAACTCCAGTTCCAACCGCTGGTAAACATCGAACGAGGCAATATCTGCGCTTGCGAAGCGTTGTTACGCTGGACCCATCCAAAGCGCGGTACAATCAACCCTGATGTCTTCATTCCGATAGCGGAAGAAACAGGCCTCATCACCCGGATTGGAGAATGGGTGATCCGCACTGCCTGCATGGAAGCAGCGAAATGGTCGAGTGAAGTGACGCTTGCGGTAAATATCTCTCCCGTCCAGTTCCGAAGCCAAAACCTCGTTCAGATTGTTACACATTCGCTAGCCGCCTCAGGGCTTCCCGCAGAGCGATTGGAAATTGAGATCACCGAGGCGATCTTGCTGGACCAGACGGAGTTAACCTTAGAGAAGTTAGGTCAGCTCAAGGCACTGGGCATACGGATAGCCATGGATGATTTCGGCACAGGGTATTCATCGCTCGGCTACTTACAGAAGTTCCCCTTCGACAAGATCAAAATCGATGGCTCCTTCATAAAGGGGCTGTCCGACCAGACTGAGTCCACGGCAATCGTGCGCGCCGTCACCGGCCTTGCAGGCAGCTTTCGCATGACCACAACTGCCGAAGGTGTCGAGACCAAAGAGCAACTCGATATTGTCAAGGAACTGGGTTGCACCGAAATGCAGGGCTTCTTGTTTTCGAAAGCCTGCTCCGCTGCAGATCTCGCGAAGCTATTTAAGGCTCAGAAAAAATCGCCTCATACTGAGAGCTGAGGTGATGAAGCGCCTAGCGGCAAGACTAGGCGGCGTGGACAAATTTGAGCCAATATCTGGCGGTCGCGAGATGAACCATTCCGAGGAAGCTGTTGGCGAGCTGGTCGTAGCGTGTAGCGATCGCGCGGTTGATCTTGAGGTGGCCGAA
>NZ_JBDLBR010000004.1:0-389030 GCF_039710615.1 Aurantiacibacter flavus | reverse complement strand
TCGGCAGCCATAATGAGGGCAGCATCGAGGGTGTGGACGTAACGGCTAGTAATCGAGCCCGATGCGTGGCCGAGTAGTGCTGCAATCGTGATCTCGGTGAAGCCCAAATCGTTCGCTATGCTGGCGAAGCTATGTCGAAGCGTATGGGCGGTGAGATCCGATAACTCTGTATCGGCGAAGATCTTTTCCCAATGACGGGGGAAGCTGCCGAACGGCCCTTCGGGGTTCCTCTCGCCTGGAAACACATAGACGCTGTCCTCGCCCATCTGGCGCTCGTCGAAATACTCCACGATGGGCAGTCCCATCGGCCGAACTGACTGGCCTTCTTTGGTGTCCTCGAACCGGAAGGCGCTGCCTGCCGTGTCTATTTCCGCTGCCTTTGCCTCAATGATCTCTCCGCGTCGGCACCCTGACATAGCGATGAGCCGGATGATATCGACCGTTCTCGTGTAGCGCGGGTCCATTGCTGCTTTGTCGAGGATGCGCCCAAGAGTGCGATATTCCTCCTCGCTTAGCCGACGCTTGCGCACCGCGTCTTTTGGTTTGCGGACTCCGTGAGCAGGATTGCATTCAATGATGCCAAGTTCATCGCGCGCATAGGTGAAGATGCCGCCCAGCAGACCGACCGTCCGGCTAGCCGCTCCAAGGCCACCTCGGACAATGGACTTGCCGCGCAGCTTGTTCGTCCTCTCTGTGGAGCGCGTTTTGCCGGCCATGATGTCCTTCATCATCGCTGTCACGTCCGCCTTGGTGACGTGGGTTACGCGCTTCGAGCCGAGCAACGGGATGATGTGGCGCGTGATCCGGCCGAGATCGGTAATCTTTGTGCTGGCCTTTTTGGGCCGTCCGCCTTTGCCGAGAATCCGGCCGGCTTCCAATTCCGCCATATACAGCTCGCACAATTCCTTGACCGACATCGCCCGGCGGGTGCCGTTTCGATCTTCGAGCGGGTCGTTGCCCTTGGCGACATCAGCTAGCGCCTGGATCGCCAACGTCCGCGCCTGCTCCGCCGTGACGGTGCCATGACGACCGAGCTTCATACGGCGCCGGACATTGTTGGAATTGCGATAGTCGACAAAATAAGTTCGCGTGCCTGAAGGCAGCACGAATACGCCGAAGCCTTTCAGATCGCTGCACCAAATAGTATATTGCCGATCGCGCAGGTCGGCTCTGTCGACGACGGTTTTCGTCAGCTTTGGCATTTGCACCTCGCTAGAGCGGGTCCAGAAAACTCACCAAAATCTCACCACCAGATCGAAAACTGTGGGGTGACTTTGCGTAGTCTGGAATACCCTCATTGTCAATAAATCACTGCATAAACAGTTACTTAGAGCGCTCTAGAGTTGGATTGAGAAGCCTAGCGTAGCGTTGTGATTCTAGCTCCGAAGGCAGAGGCCACAGGTTCGAATCCTGTCGGGTGCACCAGCTTTTCAATGACTTAGGAGGATTGTTCGGAGTTCGTACGGAACGTGTACGGAAAATTGAGGTCCGATTTCCCCTGCTGCTTGCTATCCGTCCTTCACTACTCCGCCTTCGATCGGCGGGTCTTCGTCTTTCAATTGGGCGATTAGTAGCCCTTCGAGGTAGTGAGCTAGTTCCCAGCAATCTAGCTGACCGGCTTCCCATTGACGATCTGCAGCTTGCAAAGCCGCGTAGTATGGTTCGCGATTTTCTCGAATGCGTTCCGGCACTATCTTTCGGCCTGGGAGTAATCGGCTAGCCTTAAAATCATAAAGTCCTGATTTAGGAGATTGTGCGAGGACACGCTTCGCAGTTTTTGCGCGACCGGCTCGTATTTCGACCGAACAGCATGGCTGATTTTGCGTAAAGGTTCCGGGTGCGGTGTGGCAGTCCGTGACCTGCAGCAACTGGCAAGCCACGGCGACGACCACCAAATGCGAATGCTGTTGAAGGCGTTCACCGGGTTAGTGCGTCAGAGTTCTGAGAAAAAGCAATTAGATAGGTAGTTCTCGTAAGCGGCCAGGGATGCGATTGGGAATGCCGGTACGGCGTTCGTAGTTTTATCGCAGAGACCAATTAGAGACGGAACTCTGTATCGATCCAGGTTGTCCGGCGCGATGCTGCTTTCGCAGCTGTCAATCCGGCTTAGCGAGGCTTGGTGCCAGAGCGCCGTGAATCAACGCTGCAAAGCTCTGAATGGCTTCGGTTTCGTCGCAGCCGCCGCGTACCATCAACGTCGAGAGAGCCTCGCCAGCGCCGACCAGACCGACACAACGGTGCTTGAGTTCAGACCGTGAAAGCGTGCTCCGAGGCTGCAGCACCGAGAGGAACATTTCGACGTTGTTGTCCAACAACTCCTGAAAGATGACGGCTTTGTCATCACTCGCTGTCAGCGCCGCGCCCACCACATGGAATTCATCGGTCATGTCGCCGGCACAGCGAATATAGGCCGAAGCCAGCATATCCACCGTTTCGCCGATTGTCCTTTTGCGGCTGGCCATCGCGGCGCGGAAGGTTTCCACTCGCTCGGCATCGATCATTTTGTAGAGCGCGATGAGCACCCCGGAGCGGGTGATGAAATGATCATAGGCAATAGGCTTCGAGACCCCGGCGCTCGCAGCGAGGTGCCCCAGTGTCAACCGATCGGCGCCTTCGTCTCGGACAATCGCAAGTGCGGTGTCTAGCAACTGACGGCGCCGTTCGGGCCGAGAGAGCCTGCGGGTCGACCGCTTAGCTGCTTCTGTCATCTCCAAACCCTCTTGTATAACCTACCAACAGTAGCTTATTAAGGCAAAACCTACTGTCGGTAGGTTTGTAGTTCCTAGAGGGAGATTCATCAATGTCGCTGTATCCCGTACTTCTGCTTGGAGGTTCCGGCGTCGTAGGCCGCTGGGCGGCGCGTTTTTTGAGCGAAGTGAATCCCGACTTGCCACTGCTGATCGCGGGCCGCGACCTCATGAAAGCACGGGTGGTGGCGGCAGAACTCGACATGGCGGAAGGCGTCGCGGTTGACTTTACCGCCGATGACCTCGGCCTTGGAGCGCGGCCGGTTTCTGCAGTCGCGGTTTTGTTTGCGGATGATCGCCTGGCTGGTCTTCGTTTCGCCCAGTCCCGTAGGGTCCCCTATATCAGCATCGCACCGCTGCTTCAGGAAATCGGGCCGGAAGTTGCCAGTTACATCCACGTGCCGGACTGCGCACCGGTTGTTCTCGGTACCGAATGGCTTGTCGGTGCAACGAGTGTTCCGACCCTTGAATTCGCCAAGGCCTTTGGCCGGCTGGACAGCATTTCCATCGGAGCGCTGCTCGATGACGAGGATACCGGAGGCCCGGCGCAAATTGTCGATCTCGAGCGGGTGACGAAAACCGCGCCTGCCGCGCTTGCGCGGCAAGAGGGCCGTTTTGTCTGGCGCGTCGGCGATGATGCCACGGCGACGATCCGCGCGGTCGACGGGACGGTCATGGAAGCATCGGCGCTGTCTCCCAACGATGTCGTCGGCCTGGCGACGGCGACAGGAGCGCCCAATGTGGAGTTCAATCTCGCAACGGGAAGCAGTTCCAGCCGGCGCCGGGGCGAACCGTTCTCCACCGAGATCGTCATCGATCTCGTCGGGGAGGATCATGCAGGACAGCCGCTGCACACACGCCATGCAATCGTTCATCCCCAAGGCCAGTTTCCGCTGACGGGGCTGGGCGTTGCGATGGTCCTTGAACGGGCGGCCGGGCTGTCCGGCAGACCCGCCGTTCCCGCCGGCCTCTACTTTCCGTACCAGTTGCTGGAGCCGGCGGACTATTTCGCACGGCTCGAGGCAATTGGCGGGAAAGTGTTGCGGCTAGATATCTCATAGGGCTGAACGCCCCGATGAAAACGCGAACCAACTAATTACAAAGCGTGTCAGGCAGAGCACTCAGCGCTCGGAAGATGCCAGTAAACGAACGTTGTTCCAAAGGGTTATGGCTATGTAGACGCGTCGATCTTGAAAGCGATTAGCGGGCGAAAATGCGCGGCGGTATCTTGAGAGCATAACAAGTCTTTGACCGACGCGGAGCTCCGAAGTGTTGATTATCCCCGCCGCCGATCCTGTCACGGCGCCCCTGAATTGTTCTTTCCAAGAGGCCACGAAGCAAACCGTCGGGCTCAGCCGACGGTCGACCGGGCGTTATTCGGCACGCTGACCGGCATGATGCGAAAAAGCCACCATGGCTCCGACTACCGGAGGCGGAGTTGTACGACCCATTGGCCGCGGGCCATGGGCGTCGCCTTGCTGCTCGCGGCAATTCCGTCGCTGTCGGCATGCAGTCTTGCCGGAGATGATCCGGCAGAAGAGACGCCGGCGCGCGTGATCGTTGAACGCGCGGCTGAGGCAGGTTTCGGGGAAAGACTGTCTTTCTCGGGGACTTTCACGGCGGAGCAGGATGTCATGCTCTCGCCGCGCGTCGACGGTCTCGTCTCAAGACTGCATGTCGATGCCGGGGACAGGGTGCGAGGCGGGCACGTCTTGCTGGATCTCGACCCGCAAGTGGCGAGGCAGGCGCTGGATCGCACGCGGGCGCAGCACCAGCAAGTCACGGCGGTTCGGAGCGAGGCGGAGCGACAATTGAATATCGCCCGCCAGCTTGGGGAGGAAGAATTCATCGCCGCTACTCAGATTGAGGAGCGCGAATCCGAGCTTGCGATCGCGCGGGCTGCTGAAGCCTCCGCCCGGGCCAGCGCGCGCGAACAGGCGGTTCTGATCGAACGGCATCGCCTTCCCGCTCCCTTCTCGGGTGTGATTTCCGAACGGCTGACCGAAGCCGGCGCATGGGTCGCCCGTGGCACCCCGGTCTTCCGCTTGGTGGCGACAGATCGCGTTCGGCTGGACCTGCAGGTTCCGCAGGAACGCTACGACCAGATCGATGATGGCGTCGAGGTGCGGATCCATTCGCCAGCGCTGGGAGACGCTTCGCTGCCGGCGCGCATCATCGCCAAGGTGCCGGCCGTCGATAGCGATACGCGCGCCTTCCTGTTGCGCTTGCTCGTGCGTGATCCGGAAGGGCGCCTGCTTCCCGGCATGTCCGCTCGAGCGGAGATCGTTCTACCCCGGCGCGCCGATGTGCTGTCGATCAGCGGCGACGCCCTGCTGCGTCAGGCCGATGGCGGTCAGAGCGTGTTCGTTATCGAAAGCACCGACGGCAGCCGCATCGCCAGACGAAGAACCGTCAGGCCGCTTTACCGGCAGGATGGCAAAGTCGCCATTACTGGTGATCTGCGCGCCGGGCAGTTTGTCGTGATCAAGGGAAACGAGGGATTGCAGGAGGGGCAGGCGGTTGATCCCGGCCGTCCGTCCTCATGAGTATCGAGGCGATTCTTCGACATAATATCCTGCTCGCCGTGGGTGTCCTCGGGCTGTGCGTGCTGGGCCTCGTTGCGGTCTTCAGCGTACCCGTGCAGATGATACCTGACGTTGCGACGCGCACCGTCATGGTGGAGACGAGCTGGCCGGGTGCCACGCCGCAGGACGTCGAAAAGGAGATTTTGATCGAGCAGGAGCGCTATCTGCGCACCTTGCCTAACCTACAGCGGATCATCTCCACCGCGAGCACGGGGCAGGCAAGTATTCAGCTCGACTTTCCCTTCGGATCGGATGTCAACGAGGCGCTGCTCCGAACCAGTAACGCGCTTAGCCAGGTACGTAGCTATCCGGAGAATGTCGATCAGCCGGCGCTGACGACGACGTCTTCCTCGGAAGAGCCGTTCATGTACTTCGCCATCACACCGCATGACGGCACCGACATAGATCTCAACCTGGCGATGGTGCGCGATTTCCTCGACGACGAGGTTCGCCCGCGGCTGGAACGTATTCCGGGTGTGTCGCTGGTCGGTATCATGGGCGGCGCCGAACGCCAGGTGCGCATCGAAATCGATCCGGAGCGGCTGGCTCAGCGCGGACTGGACATGAGCGACGTGCGCGAAGCGCTCAGGGCGCGGAATGTCGACACGTCGGCAGGCGATATCGACAATGGCAAACGCCGGGTGCTGGTACGGACGGTCGGCCGGTTCGACGAAGCGGAGGGTATCGCCTCGCTGATCGTGTCCGAGCGGAACGGCACTATAACCCGCCTGTCGGACCTGGCCGATATCCGGCTGGACCATTACGAGCAGCGCGAAGTCAATTTTGTCAACGGCGAGGCTGCCCTGTTCCTGAATGTGCGGCGCGAGGCGGGCGCGAACGTCGTTCAGACCAAATATGCGGTTCTGCCCGAGATAGAGGCGATCGGGCGCGAGGTTCTGGCGCCTGCGGGGCTCGACATCAGGCTGTTCTCCGAGGATGCCCGATATGTGGAGCGGTCGGTAGCCAGCGTGTGGCGCGCTCTGGGCCTGGGCGCCTTGCTTGCCGCTGTCGTGCTATACCTGTTCCTGCGGTCGGCGCGGACGACGGCGATCGGTGTGATCGCGATTCCGCTTTGCACTATCGCCGCCTTTGCCGGCCTGCTTCTGGCCGGGCGAACGCTCAACGTCATCTCGCTGGCCGGCATAGCCTTTGCGCTGGGCATGACCGTCGACAATGCCGTCGTCGTGCTGGAAAGCATCGATCAGGAACGCAGGCGCGGCCTGAAACCTTTCGCGGCGGCCGTTGAGGGCGTGCACCGCGTCTGGCGCGCGGTTCTGGCCTGTACGGTGACGACGATCATCGTGTTCCTGCCTATCTTGTTCGTCGAGGACGAGGCCGGGCAGCTTTTCTCCGACATCGTCATCGCGTTCGCGGCGTCGATCATCGCTTCGCTGATCGTGGCGGTCACTGTCGTTCCGGCGCTTGCGGCGCGTCTGCCAGATGCCGCCAGCGAGGGGCAGACCGAAGGCGAGCGCTATTTCGACCGTGTCGCGCGGCGCCTCAACCGGCTCATTGAATCGCGGATGCGCCGTTTGTTCGTGATCGGCGGCACGGTGGTCGGCTCGCTGCTGACATTTTTGCTGCTCACGCCCCCGGCGGAATATCTTCCCGAAGGCGAGGAAGCGCGGATTTTCGCCAATATGGCTGCGCCCCCGGGATATAGTCTCAGCGAGATGGAAGGCGTGGCGACGGACCTGAGCGCCGATTTGCGTACGCATGTCAGCGGAGGCGAGGCTTACGATCCGCAAGGCGCCGCCGACTTTCCCGATATTCAAATGTTCTCGATGTTCGTCGGCCCCCAGTCGATAACGGTCGTTACCGATCCGAGTGACGCTTCTCAGCTGGAACCGCTGCGTGAGGCCTTGGAAGAGCGGATGACGGCCTTTCCCGGCATGCATGTATCGACCGCACGCGGATCGGTGATTTCGGCGGAGGACGGCGGGACGCGGAGCATCAATGTCGAAATATCGGGCAACGATCTGCAACAGATATACAGTGTAGCGAGCCGAGCCTTCGGGCGGGTCGAAGAGCTTTTCCCCGATGCGCAGATCAGTTCCGACCCCGGTTCGCTGACGCTCGACCAGCCGCTACTGGAGCTTCATCCGCGCTGGGATCGAATAGCGGAGGCGGGCTTCGATGCTGATAGTTTCGGCTATTCCGTCGCGGCCCTGAGCGATGGCGCCTATGCCGACCGGATGATTCTGGATGACCGCCAGGTCGACATTTATCTCTACGGCAGCGCGGGGCGGGCCCCGCGGCTGGAGGATCTCCCGCATCTGCCGGTCGCGACGCCTTCGGGCGCGGTCCTGCCGGTATCCGCCCTGGCCGACCTGCGCGAAACCGTCGACACGGACAGCATCCGCCGCGTCAATGGCCGACGTACAGTGACGCTCTATATCGTCCCGCCTCGCTCGGTGGCCCTCGAAACCGGTGTCGAGCAGGTCCGCAGCCAGATCCTCGACGAGATGCAGCGCGCCGGGGAGGTGCCCGACGGCGTGGCGATGGACATCACCGGCGCGAGCGATCAGCTCGATGCGACCCGGCAATCGTTGCTCGGCAATTCGCTGATCGCCCTAATCCTGTCCTATCTCACGCTGGTCGCTACCTTTCGCCATTGGGGGCATCCGCTGCTGGTCATGACCACGGTGCCATTAGGCGCGGCGGGCGGTATGCTCGGTCTCGTCCTCCTGAACGGAACGGGCGCGTTGTTCGGGCTGCTGGGTCTCGCGCGGATCGATCAGCCCTTTGACATGATAACACTGCTCGGGTTTTTGGTGCTGCTCAGCGCGGTGGTGAACAACCCCATTCTGATCGTCATGGAAACCTATCACGGCCTGACGGAAGGCTTGTCGCCCCCGGATGCCGTCGAGCATGCCGTGCGAACCCGGCTGCGACCCATTCTGATGTCGACCTGCACCACTGTGATCGGCCTTTTGCCGCTGGTGGTCATCCCGGGCGCCGGCACCGAACTCTATCGCGGTCTCGGGGCGGTCATGCTGGGCGGAATGATCGTCTCGATGATCGTGACGGTAACTTTCCTGCCTTGTTTGCTGGTCACGACCATCGAGGTCATGCCCGGCCTCTCTCGCCGAGCGCGAGCTATTTCCAGACGCGCGCAAGCCTTGGTGTCGCGCAATGTTCCATGGCCGCGCCGCGGCGCGAGCGGAGCATAGAGCGGCGGCATGTTCGAAGCATATACACTGACAAGACGCCTCCACCTTCCTGCCGCTGCTTTATGCGCCCTGCTTGGCGCCTGTAGCGTGGGGCCGAAATATCAGCCGCCGGCAATGGAAGCGGGGGCGTGGGCAAGAAGCGAGCCGTCGCCCCTGCCCCGGGCGGATGACCCGGCCTTCTGGCGTAATTTCGGCGACTCGCAACTGATAAGGTTGGTGGAGGCGGCGCTACGCAACAATCGCGATATTCGGGAGGCAGTTGCGAATTACGACGCTTCGCGTGCCTTGCTGCGGCAGACGCGAACCGAGCAATGGCCCACACTCTCGGCCAACGCGACGGTGGCTGACCGGGCCGGGGGGCGGGGCTCCGAAAGCTCAAGCGATCAGTCGGCGGCCGGAACAAGCGGCGAGGTGACGGGGTCAGCCAGTTGGGAGCTCGACCTGTTCGGCCGTATCGGCCGAATGGTGGAGGCTCAAGAAGCGGAAGCCGAAGCCAGCGCCGCAGACGTGGCAGCCGTGCAGGTTGCTGTCGTACAGGAGCTGGCGAACGCATATTTCGAAATGTGCAGCTTGAACGAACGTTTGCGGATCGCGCGCGTGAGCGCCGATAACCAGGCGCGGACGCTGCGCATGCTGCAGTTGCGCTATGAAGCGGGCGAAGGCATGCGCTTCGACGTCGATCGCGGGCGCGGGCAGCTTGAAACCACGCGTTCGCTCATTCCGGCGCTGGAGGCACGGATCGGTGTCGCGGAGCATCGTATTGCGGTGCTAACCGGCAGGCCACCCGCCTCGCTTGTCGGCACCCTGCAGCCGAGGGCGTTCCTGCCGGGCGCGATGACGGTGACGCCGCAAATCGACGCCCCGGGCACGTTGCTCCGCCGCCGTCCCGACGTGGCGGCGGCGGAGCGCAGGCTCGCCGCCGCGACAGCGCGGATCGGCGTTGCCACGGCCGATCTGTTTCCCCGCTTCAGCCTGAGCGGATTGCTGAGCCTTTCCTCGATTCCGCTGTTCGAAGCAGACAGCACCTCCCGCGAAATTTCGCTGGGCGCGTCGGGCGGCTTTCTCAACGTGGCGCGGGTCCGGGGCCGGATCGCGGAGGCCGAGGCGAACACGGGTGCTGCGCTGGCGGCCTATGAACGCACCGTTCTTCTTGCCCTCGAGGAAACCGAGAACGCGCTGATAAGAATATCCATAGGGAAAGGCGAGGTCGAGCATCTGAACGAGGCGGTCGCGGCGAGCCGGGCGGCTACGGCTGCGGCGCGCGCGCGGTTTGATGCAGGGCGGGTCGATGTGCTCGACCTGCTCAATGCCGAACGGGCCAGCCTGCAGGCCCAGGATACGCTGGCCCAGGCGCGGTTGAGGCTGGCACACGCCCATCTCGGCCTGTTCATCGCCATGGCCGGCGGGTGGCCCGACCAGATGCCGGATGCCTCACCCATGGCGACGGGGCGCGACAATGTGCTCCCCTGATACAGAAACCGACGGCCTCCGCTCTCGATGCGAGTGCCGGCTGGCTCTCCGTCACGACAACAGGAGATGAAAACGATGCATGTCTTTGTAACCGGCGCCACCGGCTGGGTGGGCTCCGTAATCGTCAGGGAACTGCTGGACGCCGGGCACCGCGTGACTGGGCTTGCCCGGTCTGAGGAAAAGGCTGACGCGCTTCGCAGGGCCGGAGCGGAGGCATTGCTCGGCACGCTGGACGATCATGAAACATTGGCTGGTGCTGCGAGCGATGTCGAGGCGGTCATTCACACCGCCTTCGACCATGACTTCTCGAAATTCGTTGAGAACGCGAGGCAGGATCGCCGCGCTATAGAGACGTTCGGGGCGGCCTTGGAAGGGTCGGACAAACCACTCATCGTCACATCCGGGCTTGGCGCTCTTAGCCTCGGGCGCCCTTCGACCGAAAAGGATGAGACGCCCGCCGATTCGTCCAATCCCCGGCAGTCCGAAATTGCTGTGCGGGCATTCGCCGATCGCGGCGTCCGGGCATCGACTATTAGGTTGGCGCCCAGCGTTCACGGCATCGGCGATCATGGTTTCGTGCCCATTTTGATCCGCATGGCGAGGGAGACGGGCGTATCGGCCTATATCGGCGACGGCGAGAACCGCTGGCCGGCCGTGCATCGGCTCGATGCGGGCCGTCTCTACCGGGTGGTGCTGGAGCATGGCGCTCCCAAGCCGATCTATCACGCGGTGGCCGAGGACGGCATCGCCTTCAGGGACATTGCCGAAGCGATTGGCCGTGGGCTCGGCGTCCCGGTCGAACCGCGCGAGCCCGACCATTTCGGCTGGTTCGCGAGCTTCGCCGGAGGCGATTTTTCCAGTTCAAGCCGGATCACGCGCGACATGCTCGGATGGCAGCCGACGGGGCCGAGCCTTCTTGAGGATCTGGCGCGCCCGGAATATTACAACGCGTGATCAGTCATGCATCTTTGCCTGAAGGCTGGCGACATAGGCACAGAACATGTCGGCCATGGCCTCGGCATAGGCCTCGATCTCGGCCGGGGAGCGCGGCGTTTCGGAGAAGTCCTTACCCACTGTGGTAAGCGTCGTCATGATCAACGAACCGGCCGCCTCGCGAACATGGTCGGGCGTATCCGAGAGGACTTCTGCCATGAAAGCTCTGAAAGTGCTGCCGCCCCTCGATTTGGCCTCTTTCGCCTCGGGCGCGTCACGGTAGAGCGGAGCGGCATCGTCCAGCGCACCTCGCACCTCGGCTTCCTCGCATTCGGACAGAAGGAAAGCGTGAACCAGCGTCCTCAAACGCTCGACAGGCGGTCTTGCGCTCTCTTCCAGAATGTCGCTCACCAGATCGCTTGTTTCCCGCCATTCGTCGCTCTGGAGGCGGAAGAGGATCGAGGCCTTGTTCGGGAAATACTGATAGAGCGATCCGACGCTGACTCCTGCTTTTTCGGCCACTCGAGCGGTCGTGAACTGCTGCGCGCCTTCTTCTTCCAGAACCAGCGTCGCGGCTTCCAGGATCGCCGCGACCAGATCGGTTGAGCGCGCCTGCTTGGGCTCTTTACGAAGGGCAATGTCGGGGATGCGGCTATCGGTCATGGCGCGACTTTATAGAGCGAAGTCGAAAAAAGCGACAGATTGGTCCTATTTGGGTCGTTCGGGACGATCAAGGTTCGCACTGTCTGAACGCCTCGCCTGCCTGAAAGTGATCGCGAGGCCACAGCGTTCCGGCTGTCCCAAGGGGTTCCGGGGCAGGCGTCAGCCCACCGTCGCACGATAAGCGGCCACGGTCGCGCGCGCCATATCGCCGCGTGCAACGGCGGCGGCTTCTCGCGCTTCCAACACGCGTCGATCGGCCTCGATCAGTTCGGACAGAGCGACTTCGCCTTCCCGCCAGGCCTGATCCGCCAAGGTGCGGGCGCGTTCCGCCGAATGCAGCTGGCTTCGATGGGTGAGCAGTCGTTCGTGCGCAGTATGATAAAGCATCACGGCATCCTCCACGTCCGCGGCGGCACGCAGAACCGCCTGCCGGTATTGTGCAAGCGCTTCGCGTTCCGCGCCACGCGCATCGGCCACTTCTGCATCGATCCGTTTGAAATCAAACAGCCTCCAGCGCAGGCCCAACCCGGCCTGCAGAATGGATGCAGGTTCGGTGAACAGTCGCGAAGGGGTGGAGGCCTGAAACCCGCCTAGCGCCGAGAGGCTTATCTTCGGATAATATTCCGCCAAACTCGCTGCGATCCGCTCGTGGCTTGCCGCGAGCCGCCGCTCGGCAGCGACGATGTCGGGCCGTGTCCGGAGCAGGTCGCCCGGCGTACCCATATCCGTGAGCGGGGCGAGTGGAATGGCGCGGGGCGTGTCCAGTTCGGCGCGCTCGGCTTCCGGCTCTTTGCCGGCCAGCACCGCGAGGCGATTGAGCTGCACTTCGATCTCGCCCCGCAACACGGGCGGGATAGCCCGTACGCTCGCACTCGACGTTCGGGCCTGTTCAAGTTCGCGCAGCGACGCTTCCCCCGCCTCGTAACGCTGTTGCACCAACCGCTCGAGCCCCGCGGTCAGCGCGCTCTGTTCCTCGGCGATCGCAAGTCTCGACTGCAGTGTCCGCAGTTGCAGATAACAATCGACCGTATCGGCCACCACGGTGACACGCATCGCGGCTCCGCTAGCGACCGCCGCCTGATATTCATAGGTCGCGGCCTCTTTCTGCCGGTGCAGGCCGCCGAACAGGTCGAGTTCCCAGCTTGCGCCGACGCTGACGTCGAAGGCGTTTTTCGTGCGGGAATAATCGACCGAAGGCACACGGTCGGCAAGCGACGCGAGACCGGTCTCGGCGGACTCCCTCGTTCGGTTGGCCGAAAACTCGATCGTTCCCGAGGGGAGGAGTGCCGCTCCAGTCAGTCGCGCGACGGCCCGGGCGCGTTCGACGCGGGCCAGCGCGGCCTCGATATCAAGGTTCTGGTCGAGTACCGTTTCCACGAGATCCTGCAGAACCGGATCGTCGAACGCCTTCCACCAGAGCTTGGACAGTCCGGCCCGATCCGCTGCGGCGGCGCGATAGTTCGATGCGACCGGCGCCGGGGGCGGTGCATAGTCGGTGCCGGTCATGCAGGCACTCAGCACCAATGGCAGGGTCCCCGCCAGGAGGGCACGCGGCTTCATGCTTGCTCCTTCCTGTCGTGGGCGAGCAGCAGATACATCACCGGCGTCGCGATGCGCGAGAGCAGGGTTGAAGCGACCAGCCCCCCGATGATGGCGACCGCCATGGGGGCATAGAGCCCGGACCCTTCCATCGCGAGCGGCGTCAGTCCCCCGATTGCCGTGACCGAGGTGAGCAGAACCGGCAGGAACCGGATTTCGCCCGCCCGCTCGATTGCCGTGCGCATGTCGAGCCCTGTCTCGCGAAGCTGCTCGGTGAAATCGACCAGCAGGATAGAGTTCTTTATCTCGATGCCGATGAGGGCGATCACGCCGATCGTCGCCGTGAAAGACAGCGAATAGCCGCCCAGCCACAGGCCGGCCACGGCGCCGAATATGCCCAGAGGGACGATCCCGGCGACAACGGCCACCAGCTTGAAGCGACCGAATTCGAGCACGAGAACGGCGAGAATGCCGCCGATTGCGACGCCCAGCGCGGAGATGAGGCCGCTCGCCCCGCTGGATTGCTCCTCGGCATCGCCGCCGAGCGATATGCTGTAACCCGGCGGCAGAGTGAGCACGTCGCTGACATTGGCGAGTGCACGGCGCGTGACGTCGGACGTTAGATATCCCGGTTCGACATGTGATGTGAGTGTGACCATGCGCTGGCGGTTGAAGCGGTCGATGCGGGTGAGGCTCGGTTGCAGTTCGGGTGATGAGATGGCGGTAAGCGGCACTGCTGCGCCGTCGGTGCCGGGCGCGTAAATCGCTTCGAGCGCGGCCATTTCATTCCTGTTATCCATCGGCAGGCGGGTGCGGACCGGATAGTCGTCGCCATCGGCGTCGCGGAAGCGCGCCGTCTCTTCGCCCGTGAGCGCGAGACGCACCGCCCGCCTCGCGGCTCCGGCTGGCACGCCGAGAGCTGCCGCCTTCGCTTCGTCGATTTCGAGGGTCAGGTCCACCCGGTCTATTCGCAGCGGATTGTTCGGATCGCGCACGCCGGGTGTCTCCGAAAGCGCGGTTTCCGCCGTGCGCGACAAGTGTTGGAGCGTGGTCAGATCGTTACCGGTTATGCGGATTTCGATCGGGGCTTCCAGCGAAGGGCCTTGCGCGAAAAGGATGACGCTGATCCTTGCGCCGGGATAGTGTGAGAATTCCTCCCGCAACCGCGCGACGAGCTTGTCCGACTGGCCGACATGCCATTCCGGCAGCGAAACCGCGACTTCCCCGAAGGTGGGATTGGGGTCATGCTGGCGCTGGTTGTAGTAGAGTTGCGGGTTTCCGCGGCCGACATTCGCTGCATACCACGCGATCCCCGGTTCCTGAGCCAGGCGTTGCTCGACGAACCGCACCGCTTCGTCCGTCTTGCGCTGCGCGGAGCCTTCGGGCGTTTCGATGCGGATCAGGAATTGCGGCGTTTCGGCCATGGGGAACAGGCTTGTGCCGATCGCTGCGAGAAGGGGTACAGCCGTTGCACATAACAGAAGAGTGATGGCCAAAGCTGTCTTCGGCCGGTCCAAAGCCCGCTGAAGCACTGGCCGGTAGACGCTATGTATACCGCGATTGACCACTTGCAGCAGGCGATTGCCTTCGGGGTTCTCCTTGGGTGAAAGGACCCGGCTGGCGACAAATGGAATGATGGTCACCGCGACCAGGAAAGATGCGGAAATGGTTACCAGCACGGCGACCGGCAGCGAGCGAATGAAGGCGCCCGAACCTTCGGGCAGCGTCATCAGCGGAAAAAAGGCAAACATCAGGCAGGCTGTGCATCCGGCGACCGCCAAAAATATCTCGCGCGTTCCCTCCCTTGCAGCGGTATCGCGATCCTCGCCTCCACGAAGCCTGCGGGCGATGTTTTCGGTCACGACGATGGAATCATCGACAAGCAGGCCAAGCGAGAGCACGAAACCGGCGATGGAAAGCTGATTGAGCCCATATCCCAGTGCTTGAAGTGCCGCGAGGCCGAGCAGCAGCGACAATGGAATCGCGACCATCACGACACCTGCGGCGCGCAGGCCAAGAGGCAGCAGCGTAAGGCTGACAATGGCAAAAGCGAGCAGGAAATCTCGCGTCAGTCCCGACAGGCGGTGCTGCACGTTGTCTTCCTGGAAGAAGGCTAGCTCCAGCTTCACACCGGCCGGAAGCCGCTTCTCGAACTCTGCCAGCCTTCCTTTCGTAGCCGCCGTTACGCTGGCGATATCGACGCCTTCTTTGGCGTTGGCGGTGAGTAGCAAGGCGCGCTTGCCCTTGAAACGCGTCACATGTTCCGGCTCTACTGTATGCCATGCGACATCGGCGATATCGCCCACGCGAACCACGGCGCCGTCATGCGAATAGACGGGAACCGCTTCGACTTCTTCGACCGAGTTGAACGCCCCCCCTTCCCGCACGACGAAACGCCGGACGCCCGCATTCACTGCGCCCACGGGTGTTTCGTCGCCGGCGCGGCGAAGCGCGTCGCTGACCGCCGTCGCAGGAATTCTCAGGGTGGCAAGCTTGGCGAAATCGAGCGATACCCGCAGCTCCGATTGCGGAGCACCCCAATATCGTGCCTCGCGAATGCCGTTGATACGCCCGATATCCTCGCTCAATCGGTTCGCGAGCTTTTCCAGCCGGCGCATGGTGAGATGTTCGCTGACGAGCGCGACCTCGAAGATCGAGGTTTCGCTGGTGCGGCTGCGGGTCACTTCCAGCCGCGTGACACCGGATGGCAGCTCTTCGCGCAGGCTGTTCACCTCGCGCACGACTTCGTCATATTTTCGGTCGGGATCGCTCGACCAATCGAATTTCACCGCTATGGACGCTACCCCGTCGCTGCTGGTGGAGCGAACCTCCTTGATATCGTCTAGACCATAGACCGCTTCCTCCACCGGCTTGGCGACGAGCTGTTCGATTTCCTCCGGTGTCGCGCCGGGTAGCGCGACGCGAACCGACATGCTGGGAACGGGAAATTGCGGATCCTCGGAGCGGGGAATCGTTTGCAACGCCGACAGGCCAAGCAGAACACCCAGGCCGATCAGCACCACCGTGAACTGGCTCCGCCGAATGAAGAATGTAGCGGGGTTGAACATCACTCCGGCATTTCCCCGGAGATCAGAACGGGCTGGCCGTTCTTCACATAGCCGGCACCGGCGGTAATCACGCTAACGCCCTCGGACAGCCCGGAAACCACAGCGTCTTCACCGTCAAAACGAAGGAAACGCAATCGCACCAGCTTCGCGTGCGCCTGCTCCCCCTCGATTGTGAATGCGCCCGCCCGATCATCGGACATCACCAGCGCCTCGATGGGGATACGGACCGCGTCAGGTACTGTGATAACCTCGGCTCTCTTCGCTTCTAGCACGACCGTTCCCAGCATGCCGCTGTTCAGCCCGGCGGTTTCGGCAAGCGTCACTTCCACCTCGATTGTTCCAGTGATGCCGCTCGCTTCGCGACCGATCCGCGTCACCCGCCCAGCGACAGACTCTGGAGAAATGTCGAAATGGGCCGATGCGCGATCGCCGGTCTGTAGATGCGCGGCTTTCGTCGGCGCGAGCGGCACGCGCACGATCATCGGGCTGCGGATATCCGCCACGCTGATGACCGTTTCGCCTGCGCCCAACGTTTCGCCAGCCTGCCGTATCCGTTCCAGGACAACGCCCCGCACCGGGGATACGAGAGTGGTGGAACGCAGATCGAAAGCAGCCTGCCGGCGCGCCGCGCGCATCTGATCGAGCCGGGTCAATGCATCCTGGTAGACATAGCGGGCAACTGCCCCGGTTTCGGCGAGTTTGGCGTAGCGATCCGCTGTCCGCTGTGCTTGCTCTACATCGCTTTCGGCCGAGGCGAATCGGGCCTCCATTTCTGTTGCGTCAAGCCGGCCGATAACCTGTCCGCGCCGGATGTGATCGCCGGCATCGACGTGCAGGCTCAGCAGCGTTCCCGGTACCCGGAACGCCAGCTCCGCTTCGCGTCGGCGCGCCACCGTGCCGATTGCCGATATCGTCGCGCTAGCTGAAACCGGCCGAACCACCGCCACTTCCACCGGCAAAGGATCCGAGCTCTCCGCTTTAGGTTCGCTGCAACCGTTCAGGAGGATAGCGAGCAAGGCCGCTGCCGGTGTCGCCAAGCGGGTCGGCCGGAATTTGTACGTCGGGTTCATGCCACATCGCCCGTCGATCGGGCGCTGCATGGCAATCCGAAAATCGGGTCCATCAGACGGTCTCTCGGGCGGGGGAATCGGACGTCGTGCCGGCTCGGCGGCTTCAGAAGCGGAAGGTGAGGCCAAGGGCTGCCATCCCTTGGAACTTCGATCCTTCGTCAACGATCGGGCTATCCTTCGCGTCGCCGACATAATAACTGCCGCCGAGCCGCCCGATGAGCCCCCACCGTCCGCTGAGATGAACGCCGGCAGTCAGGCCTGCGCTGACATCCTGCAGCCCTGCGCCGGGCCGATATGGATCGAGGCCTGAGATTTCCGCCTGCTCGGGCGTCACACCGAAATAGGTGCGGGTATATTTCTTGTCACCGTAAGTGGTCTCAGCATCGACATCGAGCGTGAACCCTTTGCCGCGCAATACCGCATAGGAGATCTGCGCACTGGCGAGGAAGCCGTCATGCGTATCGCTGACATCCTTGAGAGCGGTGAAGGTGATGGCGACCTCGCCTTCGCCCGTGGCGTCCCCGCCAAAGCGATAGCCGGCAAAAGCACCGACCTCCACGGCGTCGTCGATGCCCGGGAGTAGGGCCACACGGCCGTCACCATCCGGCTGGTCGCGGCCCGACCGCAAGACCAGCACCGGCCCGAACTGGACCGCATCGGAACTGATGACGTCCAGCCGCGCCGATTTGCCACGAAACTGCAAATCCAGCCCCTTCCATTCGACATTGCCGATAACGAAAGGACTCGGCTTGTAGCTTTCGGAGCCGTCATATTTTGGAATGATCGCACCGCCCAGCCCGATGAAGCCCGATGGGTCCGAACTGTCGTCCGTTCGTTTCTGCGCGGTGCTTACTGTGGCGCCCGGCGTCTGCTGGGCATTGGCTGGCCATGCCGCCGAAAGGCTGGCTGTGAGAATTATTGGATAGATTGGGTTACATCGCATGAGGGGGCTCCATTGCTTCGCCGTTGCGAAATGGCGTGGAGCTCGATTAGATTGAGGGCGGATACCTCGCGAACGCTGTTACGCCATTTCGGGGATTCCTGCGCTGAATCGCGGCATTAGCGGAGTTTTTGGAGTTCACGATGCGCGATTTCGCGAATTTCTATAGTCAGGATGTGCTGGCGGAAATCCCGCGTGCGGCAGGAGTTGCTCTCCTAGCGGGGCTCGGCTTTACGTTGATCGGGCCTTTCGGAACCGATGACTGGGTGATGTTCGCACGCCTGGGCTTCTGGACCGCGATGTCGGCCGGGTGGTTCGCCATCACTTTCCTGTTCGGCGGATTGCTGGCCCGGTTCGAGAACGTTCGACGGCTTGAAAAGCGGTGGCGATGGGCGCTTCTGTTCGTCGCGAGTCTCGTTCCGGCAATGGCGGCTTCAGCCCTTTCCCTGAATATCCTGGGCAGGTGGTCGTGGACGGGAGGCGAGCTGTTCGACCTTGTGTGGCATTCGGCGCTGATCGGCCTGATGCTCGAGGGCATGGCCGCCGCCTTGTTCCATCGGGCCGACCATCGGCCGGTGCGTGAGACAGCCCGGCCAAACAGGCGGCAGGCGGATGAAAAGCGCTCCGGTTCAGAGCCGACCGAGTATCCGCCGCTGATGAAGCGGCTACCGCCCGAAGCGCGCGGACCGATAACCTGCCTGCAGATGGAAGATCACTATGTGCGCGTTCATACAGGCGAGAGTTCCACTCTTGTCCTGATGCGATTTTCCGAAGCGCTATCCGAAATCGGGGAAGGGGAGGGCTTGCGCGTGCATCGTTCCTGGTGGGTGGCGAGCGATGCGATCCAAAGCGTCGAGCGAAGGGGTCGGACAGCGCGGATCAAGCTGTCGAACGCTTTGGAAGTGCCGGTTTCCCAGCCTTATGTCGAAGCCGTGACGGCCCTCCATAAAGAACGGCGGGGGATAAGCGCGGGAACCTGAATACCTTTTGGAGGAAGAGGGCCCGCCGGGCATCGAGCCTGCCTACCGGGCGCGCCGGCATCTTCGCCGGCACGCCTGAGCTACGAATATCGGTCCGTACTGTCATTCTCGGCAAAGCACGGCCATAGCCTGTTCGTGCAGATTGGCCGTCGCAGCGGCGAGGACGGGGCCGCCCCGCTCCGCACGCTCGCCATCCAGTCTCGTGACGAGCCCGCCGGCGGCTTCGATAATCGGGATCAGTGCGACGATATCGTAAGGCTGGAGCGCCGGTTCGAGACACAGGTCTATATACCCGGACGCCAGCATCGCGGTGGCATAAGCCTCGCCGCCGAAACGGGTCATGCGCACCTTCGCCATCAGGCGCTTCAGCTTCTCGCTGAGGGGGCCGTAGCCTTCAGGTGAGGTGGTGTGGAGAACCGCCTGCGACAGGTCACCGACATCGCGTGTGCGCAGCCGCTCTCGTCTGCCGGCACGCGCGGTCCACGCTCCGTCCGGCCCCGCCCAGAAGCGCTCGCCGGTAAAGGGCTGGCTCATCATTCCCATAACGGCGCGTCCGTCGACTTCGAACCCGATGAGCGTCGCCCATAGCGGCAGCCCGCACAAGAACGGTCGAGTCCCGTCCACTGGATCGAGCACCCAGCGAAATCTGCCCGATCCTTCGGAGCCAAATTCCTCACCGAGGATCGCGTGATCGGGGAAGGCCGTCGCAAGAGCCTTTCGCAGCGCTTTTTCGGCTGCACGATCGGCATCGGTCACCGGATCGAAACGCCAACCCGGCTTCTCTTTGCTGCTCACATGAAGCGTGCATCGGAAGCGCGGAAGCGTCGCGGCATCCGCAAGGTCAGCGAGCCGATGTAGGAAGTCTTCGTTCGGCTGGTCCGTCATGAGCACAACTCCAGATTTCATGATCCGACCTCATTGCATGCAAAAATGCACGGTTGCAATGCACGATTATACACGATATTTCACGATTGATGAGCAAGGTACCGCCCAAAGATCGCCGCGAAACGATTGGTGTCAGATTGTCTGAAGGATGCAGCCTGTCAGCCACTGCGTTGGCGGAGGAATTCGACGTCTCGCCCGATGCAATCCGCCGAGATCTGCGCGCGCTGGCTGCAGAGGGGCGGTGTCGCCGTGTCTATGGTGGTGCATTGCCGCTTTCCCCGGCATCTACGCCGATGCGGGTGCGCGGCCAGGAAGCGGCCGGCCGGAAAGCCGCCCTGGCGGCAGCGGCAGCGGCCGCTGCCCGGATACGCCCGGGTGAATTCCTGTTCCTCGACAATGGTAGCACTAACCTCGCCCTGGCGCGGGCTTTGCCCGCAATCGAACTCACTGTCGCCACCAATTCGATCGCGATCGCCGCGGCGCTTGCCGAGCGGGACGATCTTCAGCTTCATGTCTTGGGAGGCGTGGTGCGCCCCGCTATCGGGGGTTGCGTCGATGCCGATGCCGTGGCGGCCGTTCAGAGAATGAACATCGATCTTTGCTTTCTCGGCGCCTGCGCGGTCTCGCTCGACGAGGGCGTGTCGGCGTTCGACCCGGAAGATGCCGCTTTCAAGCGCGCTGCGCTACGCTGCAGCCGGCGGGCCATGCTGCTTGCGACGGCAGAGAAGCTGGCGACGCGGGCGCCTTACAGAGTGGCTCCCTTGGATGCGATCGACGCCCTAGTTGTCGAGCATGAGAGCGCCGGGCATGCCGAAGTGAACGCGATGCGGACAGCAGGAATAGATGTCGTCATGGCGGATCTGCCGCTTTGAAGGGAATGGTGATGACTTCGTCACAGCAGGCAGCGGCCAGGCTGGCGACGCGCCTATCCTTTCTCGTCGCGGGCTTCGGTATCGCCTGCTGGGCACCGCTCATCCCTTTCGCCAAAGCGAGGCTCGATCTGGCCGACGCTACGCTTGGCCTGTTGCTGCTGTGTATCGGCATCGGTTCCGTATTCGCGATGGTCCTTACCGGTCCGCTCAGTTCTCGATTTGGCAGCAGGCCCGTTATCGTGTCGGGCGGACTTGGTCTTGCGGCAGTGCTGCCTGTTTTGACCGTCACGCCGAGCTGGACGGCGCTGGCGATCGCGCTCCTTGCGTTCGGCGCGGCGCTTGGGTCGCTCGACGTCGCGATGAATATTCATGCGGTCGACGTCGAACGGGCAGCGGATAGGCCTCTCATGTCGGGCTTCCATGCCCTGTTCAGCGTCGGTGGTTTCGCCGGGGCGTCTTCGATGACGATACTGCTTTCTTGGGGTCTCGAACCGATGATTGGCACTTTGGTGTGCGGTGTAATCATGGCAATCGCCATGGCAATCGCGATGCCGCGATTGCTGGGGGGCGGTAAAGCGGATCGCGGCCCCCTCTTCGTCGCGCCGCGTGGCGTAGTGCTTTTGCTGTCCGGTCTCGCTGGCGTGGTCTTCCTGGTCGAGGGTGCGATGCTCGATTGGGGGGCGCTCCTGATTAAGCGGACCGGTCTCGCAACCACCCAGCATGGCGGCGTCGGCTATATGACCTTCGCCATTGCGATGACGATAGGACGTCTTGCGGGTGATGGTGTGGTGAAGCGCATCGGCGACCGATCGGTGCTGTTCTGGGGCGGTGTCGTCTCGGTGCTAGGTTTCGTGCTGCTGCTGCTCGCATCGCAGATGGCGATGGCGTTGGGCGGTTTCGCCCTTATAGGCTTTGGAGCCTCTAACCTCGTGCCTGTGTTGTTTCGCAAGGCTGGTGCGCAGGCAGTTATGCCCTCGGCGCTTGCGGTCGGCGCAATCACGACCGCCGGTTATGCAGGGGTTCTTGTCGGGCCCGCAGGTATCGGTTTTGTCGCCGATGTCATTGGGCTCAGAACCGCATTCTGGAGTCTCGCCGCCTTGATGTTTGTCGTACCCGCGACGGCCCATTTGGTCGCGGCGGGAAGAGGGCCGCACCGTGCGTAACACCAATGCGGTGCCGCGACTTGGGGCTGGTCGTGCCTGCATGAACCGCGGGTTGCGAATTCCGACGGATTCGTAAGCCGGAGGTCAGGCCATTGACCTGTCCGCCTGTCATCCAAAGAGAGCTGAAAATGTGCCAAAAAGCAAAGGATCGTAATATGTTGCCAGATTATCTGTCTGCGCGGCACGGCAAAATCAAACGGATCTGAGAAGCCTGCGGGAATGCGATTAGCCCATCCGCTGAACCGGGGTTATTTTCGCGTTCCAGCCTCAGCTCAGGCGACATCTCGTGTCGACCGGGCCGCGATGATCCTCGCCAGACCGATCACTTTTCGGTTCGCTTTGCGCTCTGTCGCGGCTGTTTCAAAGGAAAGGTGCAAGATTATGAAGATTGACGGAAATACCATACTGATTACAGGCGGAGGCTCGGGTATCGGCGAGGCGCTGGCGCATCGTTTCCACGATCTTGGAAATACTGTCATCATTGCCGGACGTCGGCTTAGCGCGCTTGAACGGGCGGCCGACGGACGGGCGAATATGCATACGATGCAACTGGACGTCGAAAGCGAGGAAAGCATTTCCGACTTCGCCAAGCGTCTGCTCGACGAATATCCAAAGGTGAACATTCTGCTCAACAATGCCGGGATCATGCGCTTCGAGGCCTTGGCCGAGAGGCGCGACCTGAACGATGCAGAGGCGACAGTAACGACCAACCTTCTCGGCCCCATCCGTCTCACCAATGCCCTGATCGATCATTTCGTGCGGCAGTCAGATGCCGCCATCATCAACGTTTCATCGGGGCTGGCGTTCGTGCCACTTAGTGTGGCGCCTACCTACAGCGCTACCAAAGCAGCGATGCACTCTTACACCATTGCCATGCGCGAGGCTCTGAAGGGCAGGGTGGAGGTCATCGAGCTCGCTCCGCCAGCGGTTCAGACGGCGATCATGCCGGGCCAGGAGAGCCGTCCCGGCTTTTTGCCTCTCGATGAATTTGCGGACGAGGTGATGGAGCTGTTTGCGAAGCAGCCGACGCCAAGCGAGATTCTCGTCAAGGGCGTTCATTTCCAGCGCTTTGCTGAAGCGGAAGGTCGGTTCGAAGGTGCCTTGCAGGCCTTGCACGAACGTGTGGTAAAGGCTGGTGGCGATTGATCGCTATGCCTGCGCGCTTCGTCCGATGCATTCTCAACTCGCAGGCGAATTTATGGCCGGAGCCGGTATAGTTGCCTCCCCGACAACGCATGCTGACAGAATTGTAACCTTGGCGTCAGTCTGCCGACCAATCGGCTTGGCATATCGGAAAACATAAAGCGGGCGGGCAGATGCCCGCATCTACCGAGGTGGACGATTACGCCGGCATCGCGCCAGCGACCGAAGGAGCAGATGCATTGGTAACCTCCATTTTCCAAGGCCGGGGACAGTCTTTGTTGGGCGGCCCTGCAAATGGAAACTTGCCGTGCATCGTCAAAAGACTCCGCACTATCGTCCCCGTGATAGCAATCTCATGGAGCCTGTGTTCGTGCTCGGCGCCTGAAACGACTTCCAAGCAAGCCGAAGCGATGGAGCCGGATGCGTGGTCAAGCGCTACGCCGGTTGATGTCATCACCGATTTAGATGTTCCATGGTCCATGGTCATCGTTGGTGATGAAGTGCTTGTCAGTCAGCGTGATCGAATGGACATTCTGGCATTCCGGCTCGGTGAAGAGGCGCGACGGCTTCGCGCCGTTCCCAACGCGGCGACGCCCTTGGATGGTGGCGTGCTCGGGTTAGCTGCGTTCGAGGAGGGCGACCTTGACCGGAATGGCCGGAGCTGGATTTACGCTTATCACAGTACCGCTTCGGACAATCGCATCGTGCGCATGGCCTATGCGAACGGTGCGCTTGGCAGCCCCGAAATCGTGTTTACCGGCATTCCCGCGGGCAACGGTCACAATGGCGGACGGATCGCTTTCGGGCCTGACGGAATGCTCTATGTGGCTACCGGCGAGACACGCCAGCCGGCATTTTCGCAGGACCCGCAATCGCTCGCGGGCAAAATACTGCGCATGACGCCTGAAGGCGGCGTTCCGGAGGACAATCCTTTTGCGGGATCGGTTGTTTATTCCATGGGCCATCGCAACCCGCAAGGGTTGGCGTGGGATGATCAGGGCCATCTTTGGGAGACGGAATTTGGCGACAAGGAGTGGGATGAACTCAACCGGATCGAGCCGGGCAAGAATTACGGGTGGCCAGCGGTACAAGGCCGCGCCGACGACCCTGATTATGTAGACCCGGTAGTACAATGGCGCACATCGGTTATGGGCCCGAGCGGCTTGGCCTATTTCGACGGAACCTTTTTCGTCGCGGGACTAACTGGCCAGAGAATATGGTCCGTCACGTTTGATGCCGCTGGTCGCCCCCTGACCGAGGCGCATTTTATCGGCACTTACGGTCGCATTCGCGATGTTGCCGAAGGTCCGGACGGCACCCTTTGGTTTTTAACCAACAATACGGACGGCCGGGGTGACGCGCCTGCGCCAGATGACGACCGCATTCTGTCGGTTCCGATACTGTCGACGGGCAGTGCCAGGCGGCAAGGGGCGTGAATAGCGTGATCGTGGCCTTGCTAACCTTGAAAATATTGCGGAATTGGTCCTTGTCGGATGTGTATAAGTGTCCCTCCCGCTGCTTGGACTTCCATGATGCCCCCACATGGAAGGGTAAACTGCGGCTGCATGGCGACAAGGACCCTGGCGCGTGGCGGTGCCTTGCCAAAAACAGGCGTACTTTATCGTCATATACGTCCCTTGGCATCGCCCGCGCCAGCCTTGCATCGACAAAGCGGAAGTTCGAAGTCCGCAATGTCGCTCATTATGCCTGTCAATTTGGTGGGCGCCAGGCGCCATCGGCGTCATGAAGATACTTATCGTCGAAGACGAACCGAAGACGCGCGACTATCTTCGCAAAGGTCTGTCGGAGCAAGGTTGGAGCGTTGAAACCGCCACTACCGGCCCGGAAGGGCTTTATCTCGCGCAGACGGGTGTCTTTGACGCCATCGTCCTGGACGTAATGCTACCTAGCCTCGACGGCTTCGGTTTGCTCCAGCAGTTGCGGCAGGACTGCGCAACCCCCGTCATCATGCTGACAGCTCGAGACCAGGTCGATGATCGGGTGCGGGGTTTGAGGGGTGGCGCAGACGACTACCTTGTCAAGCCGTTTTCCTTTCGAGAGCTTCTGGCGCGTCTGGATCTTATGGTGCGCCGCCATCAGTCGCAGCCGGCGACGAGCCTGCAGATCGGCGACCTGCGGATCGATTTCATTTCGCGTCGTGTCACGCGGCGGGCTCGCCGGCTGAGTCTCACTGCCAAAGAATTCGCGTTGCTGGAAGTTCTCGCGCGAAGACGATCGCATATCGTTTCGAAGACAGCGATCGCCGAACTGGTCTGGGACATCAACTTCGAGACAAACACAAATGTCGTCGAAGTGGCGATCAAGCGGTTGCGGGCCAAACTGGAGCTACCGGGCGAGGACAAGCTTCTGCACACGGTCCGGGGGATGGGATACACGCTCGAACCGCGCGACGAGGCGGTGCCGGAATGATCCGCACACGTTCCATTTCGTTCCGCCTGGCCATCATGTTCGGTCTTGCCACCGCCGTCGTCTCGCTGGTGGCAAGCGCGGGTCTTTTCATGCAGCAGTCGGCTGAGTTCCGCAGACACAGTTTGGAAGAATTGCGTGGCAGGTACGTCATCGTCGAACGGATGGCTACGTTCAACGAAAACCATGCTGAATGGCAACATCTGACGAGGAAACTGGCGGATTTCGAGGCTACGCAGCGCGGTCTGCACTTCGTGACCGATAGCGACGATCCTCGTTTCCGGTTTGGCTCCTCCACTCTGGTGCAGGCGGAATTCGCGCGGGCACGTGACGGGCATGACACCGTGGAATTCGATGGACGCACCTACTCGACTTTCGCGGGGCCAATTCCGCCGGGAGGGCAACGTCCCCAAACCCGCCTCATCATAGCGCTCGACCAGCAACCCTTGCGCCAGGCACGCAACGCGCTTGCGCTTGGCATCGGCGTAACAACACTTTTGACCATCATCGCTGTCTCGGCGCTGGGTTGGTGGATTGCACGCAGAGGTCTGCGCTCGGCCGACGAACTGTCCAGCCATGCCCGACGATTGGGAGAGGGTGACCTAGCACTGCGATTGCCGACGAAGGGATTGCCTTCCGAATTGGAAGGCCTGGTCCTGTCGTTCAACGATGCGCTCGACCGCCTCCACCGATCCCATCAGAAGCTGGCGGATTTCAATGCGGATGTGGCGCATGAACTCAGAACGCCGCTCACCAATCTGATCGGCGAAACCGAGCTCGCGCTTACAAGGGAGCGTTCGCAGGAAGATCTGGCTCAGGTGTTGCGGTCAAACCTCGAAGAACTGGACCGCCTTCGTTCAATCATTAACGATATGCTTTTTCTCGCCCGCTCCGATGCTGGCGATGTCGTAAGCAATCTGACGCTAGTCGACCTGGCTACCGAAAGCAGTCGGACCATAACCTTCATGGAGGTCCTCTTCGAGGAGAACCGGGCGACGGTCTCCGTAGAAGGAGATGCGCGATGCTGGGTCGAGCGGGCGCTGTTCGGCCGGGCTCTGACCAACCTCCTCGACAACGCGATCCGCCACGGAAAAGCGGGTGGGCACGTGTCTGTCAGGATCGAGCCGTCTAAAGAGGCGGTTTCCGTGTCCGTAACCAGCGAGGGAGGCCCCATCCCTCAAGCTTCGCTTTCTCGTGTCTTCGACCGGTTTTACTGCGCGGATCCGGCTCGCCGCTCGAACGGATCGACGCATGGCCTCGGCCTTGCCATCGTCAAAGCCGTGGCACGCATGCACGGAGGGATGGTTCGCGCCGAGAATGGCGACGGAACCGTAACTGTAGGCTTCACGATCGCCCGCCATCTTGGCGCCGATACCCATGGAGGCGAACCCGGTAAGCCCGATCGCCCCGCCACTGTTGATTGTTCAACCCTTCGTACCGAGCGGTCCCGGCCGGGAAACAGCCGGCAGTTAATCGAATTCGCGATTGAGCGCGTTCTCTCGGCGAGAAGGCTGTCGTTCTTAAGCGGGGTTGCCCTCGCCAGTGACGCCGGCTTCGCTCGCCATCTCCACTACGCAAATGGAGCCCATTTATGACCGATAGCAGGACACCGCCCGAGCCGAAGGGCCAGGCGAGCGGAGTCACGCGTCGTGACGTTCTGGAAGCCGGGGTGGTAGCTCCCTTGGTTGGCACGGTGCTTTCCGGAAACGCACACGCTCAAACAGCCCTCGCGCCTTCTCCTTCGCCGGAAAACGGTATCGCCGTGCCGGTCTCCACGCGGATCAACGGTCGCTCGATTAACATGGAGGTAGACGCAAGGGCCTCGCTGCTCGATCTCTTGCGCGAACGGTTGGAACTGTCCGGGGCGAAGAAAGGCTGTGACCATGGGCAATGCGGTGCTTGCACGGTCCATATCGATGGTCGCCGGGTTGCTTCCTGCCTGACCATGGCCGCAAAAGTGGACGGGCGAGACGTCACCACGATTGAGGGCATCGCGGATGGGGACGTTCTTCATCCCATGCAGCAGGCCTTTATCGATCATGATGCTCTGCAGTGCGGATATTGCACGCCTGGCCAGATTATGGCCGCGATCGCCTGCGTGCAGGAAGGACATGCAGGCGATCGCGCGCAGATCCGCGAATATATGAGCGGCAATATTTGCCGCTGCGGTGCCTATGTCGGCATTGTTGCGGCGGTGGAACAGGCCGCCGGTCAAATGCGGGAGGCCTGAGTAATGCGATCGCTAAACTATACGCGCGCGCGCACTGCTGCCGAAGCCGTACAGGCGTTTACCAACGCCGGGGGCGGTGCCCGCTATATCTCCGGCGGCACCAATCTGTACGATCTCATGAAGCTCGGCATCGAGCAGCCGGCTCATCTTATTGATATTGGATCGCTGGAAGGGGCGAGCCGAGTGGATACGCGCGGCGATTATCTGTTCTTCGGTGCAGGCGCGCTCATGGCGGACGTTGCCGAGCATGCCGAGATCCGCCGGGATTATCCGGTGTTGACGGAAAGCCTAACCAAGGCGGCATCGCAGCAATTGCGAAACATGGCCACTGTCGGCGGCAATCTGATGCAGCGTACGCGGTGCCTCTATTTCCGCAATGGCCCTGGCATCTATCCCTGCAACAAGCGCGAGCCTGGTTCGGGTTGCGCCGCGATCGGAGGCCTGGACCGTGGACAGGCTATACTGGGGACGAGCCCAGCGTGCACAGCGGTTTCGCCGGGCGACTGGCCGGTCGCGCTGACCGCGCTCGATGCGGCGGTCGAGGTGCTTGGGATGAACGGCCCCCGGACGATTCCGATTTTGGAATTCTTCCGTTTGCCCGAAAGTGCGCCTCATATCGAATTCGCGCTGTCGCCGGGCGAAATCGTAACCGGCATTTCAGTGCCGAAGACCCAGGCCGGTCGCCGTTCGACCTATCACAAGGTGCGGGATCGCGAATCCTTCGCCTTTGCCCTGGCCTCGGCAGCGGTGGTCCTGTCGATGGATGGCGACCGGGTCGAGAGCGCGCATATCGCATTGGGCGGCGTCGCCACTCGGCCCTGGCGCGCACGAGAAGCCGAAGTCCAGTTGAAAGGACAAAGCCTGACTCATGAGCGCGCGCTCGCCGCCGCGCGGGCGTCCTTCGCCGGGGCTTCCGCAGGGCAGCACAATGGTTTCAAAATCGAACTGGGCGCCCGCACTCTGGCGGATGCCATCATGATCGCAGCGGGAAGGAGTGCGTGATGCCGCTCAAACATAATCCGGATCGTCCCCGTTTCGATGCCAGGGAGAAAGTGCTGGGCAAGGCCTTGTTCGCGGCCGATCGCCCGGCAACCGGGCTGCTGCACGCAATGACGGTCCCCGCGGCGATCGCCAAGGGCGATATCGATGCGATTGATATTGACGCGGCCTGCGCGGTGCCCGGCGTCGTGCGCGTGTTTACCTGGCGGGACTTTGCGGACATCACCGAAACCGGCGCCACCAAGGGCGGCCGCGGCCCAAGGCCCGGATATCAGCCCATGAAACGCCCCTCGGTTCGGCATCGCGGCGAGCCGGTGGCACTGGTCGTCGCGGAAACGCTGGAGGCAGCCATCGAAGGCGCCGAAGCGGTCCGGCCAACCTATCGTGAGGCAGCCTTTACCGCCTGGCACGACCAGCCGGGTGCCGAGCGGGAACCAGTCGAGATAGGCGAAGAGACTGGCGACGCGCAGGCCGCGTTTGATGCGGCGGCTCACAAGATAGACGTTCGCTATCTTCATCCGACACAGCATCACAATGCCATGGAGATGATCTCGACCACTGCTTCGTTTGTGGACGGAAAAATCATCGTTATGGAAGGCACGCAAGATGCCGGCACTTTCAAGACGGGACTTGCCGGTATGCTCGGCATCGATCCCGACAGCATTGAAGGCAGCAGCCCCTATCTGGGTGGCGGCTTCGGCCAGAAAAACGGCCTGCAGGAGCAGAGCGCGCTCGTCGTGAAGGCAGCTATGCTGCTTCGGCGTCCGGTCAAGCTCGTCATGCCGCGGGCCCAGCTTTTCCATACCGCGCATCACCGTCCCTATAGCAGTCATCGGGTGAGGATCGCGGCGAGCCCGGAAGGAAAGCTGGAAGCGGTGCTCTATGATACCGAACAGCAAAACAGTCGCTACGACGGCTATGGCGGCGAGCATGGCGAGAATGTCAGCCGCATGTACGCCACGCCGAACTGGCGCTCCACCAGCCGCATCATTCGCGTGGATACGCAGGCGGTCGCGCACCAGCGCGCCCCGCATGAGCATCCCTCCAGCTATGCGACAGAATGCGCCTATGATGAACTCGCGTATAAGCTGGGTATGGACCCGGTCGCGCTGCGACTGGCGAATGACGCAAAGCGCGACCCGATCGATGGAAGGCCGTTCAGCTCGCGTCGGGTGAACGAATGCCTGCGCCGGGGCGCTGAACTGTTCGATTGGGCAAGGCGCAATGCCGCGCCGCGATCGATGCGAGCTGGCAAAGGCGAGTTGGTCGGTCTGGGGGTGGCAACGGGTGCCTATCATACCCGGTCGAGGCCGACAGTGGCGCGTCTACGCCTATCGGCGGACGGACGTGCTCGCATCGCGATCGGAGGGCATGAGATGGGCCAGGGGATGCGCAGTGTCGTTGCGGCGGAGATTATCAATGTCCTGCAGATAGACCCTGAACGCTTGACCGTGGAGCTGGGGGATACCTCCGTGGCACCGCAAAGCCTTACCGCCGGTTCGTGGGGATGCGCCAGCGCTGCCCCCGCAGCCCGTGCGGTGGCTCTGGAGATGCGCGGCCAACTGGCGGCTCTCGCAGGCGTCGAGAGCATCGAGGGACCGGCCCACCACACGCTGGCGCGCGTCCGCCGACCTTTCCTTGATGTCGAACTTTCCGCTGAAGAAGGTGCACAGCATGGCCCCGGCGGTCTCGATACGCCGACCAGCGCCTGGAGCTGGATCGCGCATTTCACCGAAGTTCGCTTAGTGCCCACCACGGGGCGTGTCAGGGTGCACAAGGTGGTCAGCGTCGCCGATTGCGGCAGGGTCATGAACCATCGGACTGCGGCAAGCCAAGTCCATGGCGGGGTTACATGGGGGATCGGCGCTGCCTTGCGTGAGGTCGGCGAAGTCGACCCGCGTTTCGGGCGGGTGCTCAATAATGATCTAGCCGACTATCTTCTACCTGTGAACGCAGATATTGGAGATATCGAGGTCGAATTACTCGATCAGCCCGACCCGGCACTCAATATCTCGGGCGTCAAGGGTGTGGGCGAGGTCGCAATGGTGGGGGCGACCGCGTCGGTCGTGAACGCTGTCCATCACGCTTCCGGTCGGCGGGTTCGCCATTTGCCGATCCGCGTCGAGGACTTGATTTGAGGTGGAAGCCCCCACTGGCTCATCCGCCATCACGAAAGCATCTCATTTGGTCATGAATGCGACTGGCGGCCCGTGCGGCTCGCAGCATCTACAAAAGACAAGCATCCAAAGACTGTGCAGTGACACGCAAGAGGGTCGCCAGACTGGCAGCAGGCTTACGATTCTGTCAGCGCGAGCCCTCAATTGCTCGAACCACAGCTTCTAGTGAACTAGTTCGCTATGGGCACAGGACTAGAGCGTTTTACAGCAGATCCTCGCGAACGGCTTGGTGGACGGTCCTGATCCCAGGCACGAATCCGAGACTACGGGCAAGCGAGCCATCGACGTGGAGATGCCAAGGGTTTTCCAGAGGTTCGGCCGAGGATTCGATCCTTTCCCCCACCAGATGCGTTAGCTCAAAGATCGACGTAGGCGCTTCATCGCAGATATTGATAATGCGGCGATCGAATGCCCCATCCAGGGCAAGGTGAATCGCCGTGGCAATGTCATGGTGGTGGATTGTGCTCATCCGCTTGGCCGGGTGCCAATTACCGGCGATCGCGTGCTTAGGCATTTCTTCGAGATGTCCGTCCTGATCGCCATAGACGAAAGGAAAGCGCAGCACTGCCCAATTGATTCCGCTTGCGGCTAGCTCCTTCTCGGCCGCAACCTTGCTGGCCGGATATGGATGCTGGGGAGCAACGGCATCATCCTCCCGCCCGGGATGCTCGCTATCCATGTCGTAAACATTGCTGGTACTCGCGAGGATAAAGCGTGCCTCCGGCACGTGCGTCTTCGCCGCAGCAATGAGATTGCGCGTGCCCTCAAGATTGCTCTTCCAGATGAGATCGGTGTCCGGGGTGCGGAAAACCGCCGCGAGATGGATAATGGCCGAGCTGCCTTCCACTGCCTTCGCCAATGACGGAGGATCAAAGAGATCGCCATTCACGGGCGATACACGCGCAGGAACCTCTTTCCCGCCGCGCACAAGGGCACGGCATTCAACACCTGCCTCCACAAGACGTGGGAGGAGCCGGGCTCCTACAAGCCCGGTTACACCGGTTATCAAAACTGTCACGTGCCGTTCCTTTCCGTAATTGCTTCAAGCCGCTCGGTGGCGGTTTGGAGAACCTCGATTGCGGTGCTGATGGCGGCGTCATCAATGCCGTCGAATGCTATGCCGTGAATTACCGACAGGTCCGGCAGCTCGCTCCAGAGCTTGGCCCCGGCTGCAGTCATCCGGATCCGCTTTTGCCGTTGGTCGGCATGATCCGATACCTGCTCCACCAATCCCTTGCGAACCAGCACACCTACAATGGCGCTTAGAGTGGCCCTTTCGATCTGCAGGGCGCGCACCAGATCGCGCTGCATTTTCGGTCCGTCCTTAGCCAGATGATACAGCACGTACCATTGCGTCGCCCCGAGATCGTGCGGACGGAGCATCGCTTCCATCGCCGCGCGCCCGGCAAGATAGCAGCGCTTGGTCCAGGCGCCGATCGACGCGATTTGAGGATAGCCAATTTTGTCAGTCACCAGACAAGTTTGTTAGGTGCCATACATTTTGTCAAGTTTCTTGGCGGATGCAGATCAGCTGCCGCAAGCGACGGCAGGACAAAGTGCATGTCGGGAACGCAAGTGAGCCAGCCGCTAGGATAAGGGCCTTAGGGCTGCGTCTTTCCGTTCGCGACCACTGTCGCGGAAACTGGCTGTCAGGTAACCTCGGGGTTCGGCTGCTCAATCGCACGACCCGGAGTGTCGCTCCGACCGAAGCGGGGGCCAGCCTCCTTGGAAGGCTGAAGCCGGTGCTACAGGATCTCGATCACGCGATCGACGCAGTGACACAGGAGGGAGGCCATGCGAGCGGTACGCTGAGGATCAACGCTGGCGAGGGTGCGATGCGGGTGCTGCTGGAACGCGTAGTGCCCTCCTTTCTCGCGCGCTATCCCCATGTCGCGCTTGATCTCGTCACCGAGGGGCGCCTGGTGGACATCGTGCAGCAGGGGTTCGACGCGGGCATTCGGCTTGCGGAAGCGGTGCCGCAGGACATGATCGCGATTCCGCTGGGCCCAGACTTTCGCTTTCTGGCGGTCGCGGCGCCGACCTATTTGGCGAAAGCTGGCCGCCCGGTCACACCCGACGATCTGCCGCAGCATCGGTGCATTCGTCAGCGCCTGCCAAGTGGCAAGCTCTATCGCTGGGAGTTCGAAAAGCACGGCCAGGAGATCGCGATCGACGTGCCGGGTGGGCTCACTCTCGACCACACGATGTTGATGGCCGAAGCTGCCGCAGGCGGACTGGGCATTGCCTTTATTCCCGAGAGTGCAGCCGTGCCCTGGCTGAGGGACGGTCGCCTGACGCCTCTTCTGGAGGACTGGTCGCCCTACGTGGGAGGGCTTCGCCTCTATTATCCGGGCCGTCGTCATGTGCCTGCGGCACTTCGCGCCTTCATCAACACCGTCAAAGAATTGAACCGCCCTGCGGCTTCATGACGCCGTCGATTGTGCCGCCGGTACTTCGGCAGACCCTATCGATTTTGATTCTCGCGATCCCATTGATCAGAGCTTGGATCAGTGACTGTGGGCCGATCGAGGGGAGATCCGGTCCCCACGCGAGGTCTTCGCAAGCAATGCTACGCGCCAGAAATGTTGCAAGCGTTACCAAAGTACGGCCCGACCGTACTTTCTATTCACACTTGCGGGTCCTATGTCGCGGACATGGATAATCGTGACGGCCTGGAACGGCTGACTGAACGCGAAAAAGAGCCCCTTCGCCTTTGGCTGCAGCACAAGACGGCAAAGGAAATCGCCGTGGAGCTCGGCGTTTCCCACCACGCGGTCGAAAAGCGACTGAAGATGGCGCGCATCAAGCTCGGTGCCTCATCCTCTCTTGAGGCCGCGCGCATACTTGGCGAAGCCGAAGGGTACGATCAAACTGTAACCCAACCGCCGGACCTTCCGCCTCAGGCTTTTTCACCGCAGAGGATGCTCCACCACCCAGTAGTCATTGGAGCTATCACGATGAGTCTTGTCGCAGCAGCAGTGTTCACCTTGGCCATGCAGGGCACAGGCACCGTTTCAGAAGTACCGCATCAGGACGTACCCTATCAACCCGCCAAGAGAATGGTCGATGCAGGGCCCGCCGAGATCGTTTCCATTACGCAAACGACATTCGACCGCCTCGACGCTGACGGCTCCGGCTTTCTTGAAGGGACCGAGGCGCCCTCGGCCGCATTCCAAGGCCCGAACCATGTCGATCGTCGAAACGAGACCGGCGAACGCGTGCCCGTCCAGTTGATCCCAAGCACGAACGACGAGGTGCGAATGCGCTTCTATCAGGAAGCAGACCGGGACGGGGACGGTCGTGTCACTTACGCGGAATATTATCAGTGGGCCGCACCGGACTTTGCGCAGACAAGCATAAGGATAGAACGCGAGGAAGGTCTGAGCGGCAGGAACCAGCCCGAAGGTTGATACCCCCGCTGCCTCGTTCACCGTCCGACGGAACGAGGCAGCGGTCGCACTATCCTCTCCATCGCTGTGCCAGTGTGCCGCTATTGCGAGCCGAAACCCGTCCGGCGGTAAGCTCATAGCGCGCGCCAAGGCGTCCCTGCGGGATACGCGGCAGATTGTCGTGCAGCACTTCCGCCATGAACTGCTGAAACGCTGGGATGCCGCTTTCCTTCGCGTCTTTTCCCTCTGGCACATCGCGATAGCCGCTCCAAGGCCACCTCGGACAATGGACTTGCCGCGCAGCTTATTCGTCCTCTCCGTGCAACGTGTTTTGCCGGCCGTGATGTCCTTCATCATCGCCGTTCCGTCGCCTTTGCTACCATGTCTTCAACCACACGCGGTTTCATCGACTCACGCGGTTCCTCTTGAAAATGACCAATGGTCATATTAAATGACCATTGGTCATAAATGGGAGCGACATGATGAACACGGGCAAGTGGGCATTGGTAACGGGCGCGTCTGGCGGAATGGGGGTCGAGTTTGCCTCGTTGCTGGCAGAGCGGGGCTACAATCTCGTTCTTACCGCGAGGAGCGCCGATCGTCTCGAGAAAGTCGCGTCGAACCTGAGGTCCTTTGGCGGCCAGATCCACGTCGAAAGGTCGGATCTCAGCCAGGAGGGGGCTGCGGCCGCTCTCGTCGAGACAATTCGAAAGCGCGGTATCGTGCTGGACGTTCTGATAAACAATGCCGGGCAGGGCTTGCACGGCGACTTCGTCGATCAGAGCGCCGAGGATATCGAGCAAATGCTCCGCCTCAACATCTCTAGCCTGACAACGCTTACGCACGAGATTGCGACTGGCATGGCGGAACGCCGCCGTGGCCACATATTACTCGTCGCCAGCCTGACCGCCTTCATGCCATGTCCCACCTACGCAGCCTACGCGGCAAGCAAAGCCTATGTCCGGAATTTCGGAGAGGCGCTTCACGCCGAGATGGCCCCGCGCGACGTCACGGTTACGGTATTGTCGCCGGGTCTCATGGATACCGGTTTCCTGAATGCCGCCGGGCAGGAGCCGAGCAAATCCATGAAGCGCACGATGACGTCGCCGAGAGAAACGGCGAAAGCAGGGATCGATGCATTATTCGCAGGGCGACAGACTGTCGTGGCCGGTTCGATGAACAGGCTCGTCGCCGCTGTCAGCGCCTTCATCCCTCGCGGGAGGCTGACGCGTATGGCAGGACAGTTATTGCAAGAGTGAGAAGGCAAATGGTGAAACACGCACACGCCAGCGAAGATAAGGAAAAGCGTCGAAACGCTATTCTTGGCGCAGCGCTTTCGTTGTTCCTGAAGGATACCCGGCGCCTTCCGTCAGCGGCGGCCATCGCAGCGAAGGCCGGACTGGCAAAGGGTACCGTCTATCTTTACTTCACGTCGAAAGAGCAGATTTTTGCAGCTTTGCTGTCGCGCGAATGGGACGCGTTCCTGGCAACACTCAGGCGGAGCTTCGCTGAAGAGCCCGGCCACCCGAGCCGCGCGGTCGACCGCTTCGTCGACAACTTCGTGGATTTCCTCGCCTCGCGCACCTATTTCCTGCGTCTCGATTCCCTTGGCTATGGCCTGCTGGAGGCCAATCTGTCTCCGGCTGAGTTCCGGGACTTCAAGCGCTCCTTCGCAACCTCGCTTAATCGGACCAGTGCGGAAGTGGACAAAGCCTTGGCCCTGGAGGCAGGAGATGGCTTGCGGCTCCTTCTGCGCAGTTACGCGCTCGCGAGGGGACTGTTCCAGACGCTCGATTTTCCGGCGCACATTTTGAACGACAGCCAGCCCGAGGATCACCCCCTGACGGGCTTTGATTTCGAGACTGAGTTGCGCGCAGCGCTCGTCGAATACTGGCGCGGCGCGTTAGCTTCGCCGCCACGATCGCCGCGCCGTCGCAAATGACGGACCTCAATCGCGTCATCGTCGAAGTGACCGAGGGCAAGATCGCAATCAACGACGCCGTCCAGAGCTTGCGCACGTTGATCCAGAAATGAGCCGGCATGCCTGACGGTAATGCCAAGGGGTAACGCGTAATACCGTCTGGCAGTCCGGGCCGGTTGGCGACCAACTAGGTGTCTTTCGCTTTTGCTCGCTCGACGCGAGCCTGGTTGTCACCACGTCCGGGACGAGCCAATCGAGATTCCCGGCCGGCTTTGTCGCCGTCAACGGCCCGTGGATGGGTGCTCGAATTAAAGCGCCCTGTCTGCGCGACTTCAGGCGCTTTTGTTTGCCATCGCTTGGGTCCGGGCATCCCAGCCAGACATGGCAACCTCTGCCATCGCTTCCAGTTCGCTCTGGCGCACGCCGTCCCGGGCGAGGATCGACATGCCAGCCTGAACCGCCTGAACAAAACGTGCAAGGGCGCCGAGATCAGTCGACGCGGCGATCTCACCGTCCACAACTGCCCGGGAAAGACGTGTCGCCAGCCTTTCCAGCGTCAGGCCTCGCGCGCTGCGAACCATCTCTCCGAGGTCGGAATATCCCTCACTTCCGACGGCCGAGAGTGTGATCATGCAGCCCCGCGGCGCCTCCCCAACACCGCCGGTCAGCGCGGCGGCCGAGTCCATGAGAAACGCCGCAACTGCCTCGCGTGCGGTGGCAGCGGCGTGGAACTGGGCCCAGACGATGTGCTCGTTCGTCTCGGCATAATGTCGCAGCGCTTCCGTATAGAGCTCCGCTTTCGACCCGAATGCTGCGTACAGGCTGGGTGAACCGATTCCCATCGCCTGCGCGAGATCGGTGATCGACGTGGCCTCATAGCCCTTTTCCCAGAACAGCCTGGTCGCTTGCGCAAGCGCGACGTCACGGTCGAACGCGCGGGGTCTTCCACGCGTGCGGGGGGATTTGCTGCCGGTTTCCGGCCGCTCCATTCTTTTCTGCATCGATCGTTATATAAATGCGTTGACGGCTACTGGCAACGGCTCTAGCCTTTTTGTGTCGGTCGATACAAAAAGGTTGGGACTGTGACGGAATTGATTGAAAAAGAGCCTCTTTCCCGATCAAAGCGGAGTAAGGCAGCGCAAGTCATCCTTATTACCGGCGGCACTTCGGGCATTGGCCACAGTCTGGCCGAAGCATTTTTGGCGCAGGGTGCCCTTGTCGCAATCTGTGGACGATCAGAAACGGCGCTCGAGCAGTTCAGGAAGGATCATCCGGAGGGGCTGGCGATCCGGGCGGACGTGACGATCGCCGCCGACCGGGCCGCGATGCTCGACGCCGTCGTTGAAAGGTTCGGCAAGCTTGATGTCCTGGTCAACAACGCCGGTACGTTCGTCGACCGGGACTTCACCTCAGGCAAGGATGCGACAGAGGACCTGGAGCCCGAGATCGCGTTGAATTTGACGGCGCCGATCCAACTGACCAGTGAAGTCCTCGTTCGCTGGCCGACGATATCGTCCCTCGTATTCGTCACATCGGGATTGGCATTGGCTCCCCCCACAAGAGCTCCGACCTATGGCGCGGTAAAGGCTGGCTTGCACGCCTTTGCCGAAGCGCTTCGCCGGCAACTCGCTCCGCGCGACGTGCATGTCCTCGAGCTTCTTCCGGGCCTGACGGACACGCCGATGAACGCGTCCCATCCGGCGAAACACAAGATGTCGCCTGAAGCGGTCGCGGACGTCACACTCAAGGCTCTGGCGGGCAGCAAGCCCATGGCGCTCCCCGGCATCGTCAAAGCGCTCCCGATGCTTTTGCGGCTTGCGCCGCGAACGACTAAGCGCCTGGTCGCCGAAAGTTGATGTAGCCGTTTGCCGGTTCTCGCTTGGACGGGGTATGACGAGCGAGCGGCGAAACGGCCGAACCGCCCATCCTCCGAGCCGATCAGACGCATGACTTATGCCGGGTTGCCAACCGGTCGTACCACGATTTCCGTGGTGTTTACGTCTTTCGGCTCACCGATCGCGTGAAGAATCGCCCGGCCAATCGCGTCGGGCCGGAGCGCCACCGCGCGGAAGCTCTCCATCTCGCGGCGCGCGACCTCGTCAGAGATGCTATCGGCCAATTCGGACGTGACCACGCCGGGGCACACGCTCGTGACGCGGATGCGGTCATTCTCCTGACGTAGTCCGTCAGATATGGCTCGCACGGCGAACTTCGTGGCGCAATAGACTGCTGCAGTCGGCGACACGGCGAGCCCGCCAATCGACGCCATGTTGATGATGTGGCCAAAGCCCTGCACTGTCATCGTTGGCAGAACGGCGGCAATGCCCCAGAGCACACCCTTGATATTGACGTCGACCATTTGCTCCCACTCCTCGACCTTGAGCGAGGCCATAGGCGACAGTGGCATCACGCCAGCGTTGTTGATGATGACGTCGATCCGCCCAAATTCATCGACTGCACTTTGCGCGAACGCCGCGACATCCTCGCGGTCGGTAACGTCGAGGCGGCGCACGCGGGCAGTGCCGCCCGCCTCCGCGATTTCAGCGCGGAGCTGTTCGAGGCGATCGGTTCGACGCGCGCCGAGCATGACGGTCATTCCCGCGTCTGCCAGCACACGGGCCGTTGCTTCGCCGATGCCACTGCTCGCGCCTGTGATGAGTACGATCTTGTCCATGATCCAGAACCTCCTGTGTCTGCCAAGACAGTTATGGGGAAAGTGGACGCACGACTATTGCCGCAATCTTGCATGACTTGTTAAGCACTGCTGGACAATGACCGTCGATCTCAATGCCCTTGCGATAGTTGCGGCCGTGGCCCGCGCGCGGAGCTTCAGCGCCGCAGCCAATGAGCTCGGTGTGACCCGTTCGGCCGTGAGCCAGGCGGTCCGCAAGGTTGAGGACGCGCTGGGCACTGCCATTTTGCGACGGACGACGCGTAGCGTATCCCTGACCGACGCCGGTGAGGCGCTGCTGGATCGCGTTGCACCCGCGCTGATCGAGATCGCAGTCGCTACGCAGGCAGCCGCGGCACACGAGCAGCCGGCGGGTTTGCTGCGTGTCGCCGTGTCGTCCATCGCGGAGAGCTTCCTATCGGGCGACCTGCTTGCGACATTCATGGCTGCCCATCCCAAGGTTCGCGTGGACGTTCTCGTGACCGACGCCGAATTCGACATCGTCGATGCTGGCTTCGATGCCGGTGTACGGCTGGGGGAGGTGATCGAGCGCGACATGATCGCCGTGCCGGTCAGCACCGAGCAGCGCCAGATCGTCGTCGCTGCTCCTGACTACCTGGCGGCCGCCGGTATTCCGCATCATCCGCGCGAACTGACCGCACACCGCTGCATCGGCTGGCGACCGGCGGTGGGCGCGGCGCCTTATCGCTGGGAGTTCAGTGAGAATGGTCACGATTTTGCCGTTGCGGTCGAGCCGGAGATGACCACCAACGACATGGAATTGATGGTGAACATGGCGAAGGCCGGTGCAGGGCTGACGATCGGCATGGCCGAGACGTTCGCGCCGGCGCTGGAACGGGGCGAACTCCAATCGGTTCTGGACCGCTTCTGCCCGCCGCTGCCCGGCTTCTTCCTGTTCTATCCCAATCGGCGACATCTGCCGCTGAAACTCCGCGCGCTTTTGGATCACGCGCGACACTGGCGCCACAGCCGAGACTAAGGCGCTGACTACACGCATCCATCCGGCAAGGGCGGGTCCCGCGAAAGCCCATTTCACCCATCGACTAGAAAGTCCCTCAACGCACCACCCAGAAAATCAGCCACGCGCCGCACGCGGGCATTGGTGCGGACGTCCTCGTGCATCACGAGCCAAACCGGTAGCGGGGGAATGGCCAAGCCGATATCCAGCTGGTCAAGTTCCGGGTGACGGCGCGCCAGCAACGTCTGTGCAAAGCCGAGACCGGCTCCCGCCAGTAGCAGATGCCAAGTCACTAGCTTGTCGTCACAGCGGAGGGCGAAGTCGTCGCGGCTCGCCACCAATCCGCTGGCAGCCAGCCCCCGGATCAGTTGATCGCTTCGATCATAGCCGATCACGTCATGATCGAGGAGGTCGGCTCTTCGTGCCGGCCGGCCGCGGCGGCGCAGGTAGGATCGGGTGCCGAACAGGCCGATCCGGGTCTCCCCTAGTCGGCGCGCTATCAGCGCATTCTGGGTCGGGTCGGCCATGCGAATGGCAAGGTCCGCATCGCGTCGCAAAAGGTTCTGCGACAGATCAGACGCTATCAACTCGATGTCTATGTCGGGCTCGCGCTGCCGCAACTCAGCGAGCATCGAGGGCAAGAGCAAATTGGCGACGATAACCGAAGCGGTGATCCGGACGGTTCCTGACAGCCTTTGCGAACGGCCATGCGCCTTGAGCATCAACGACTCGGCAGCAGCACCCATTGCCCGCGCGTCGTCCATGAGACTGAGCCCGGCTTCGGTCGGATCGAGACCGTGTGGAGTGCGGGTGAATAACGAGACATCCAAGGCCTGCTCCAGATCCCGGATGTGCCGGCTCAGCGTAGGCTGCGATGCACCGGTTCGCGAGGCAGCGGCTCCCAACGAACCGCTTTCGACCACTGCGAGAAAGGAGCGCAGTAACGTCCAGTCCACTCCATTCATATTTGAAAGGCTCCATTCCGAAGGCAGCAGGTGCCGCTACAGAACTACATAGCCTAGATGCGGCACGGTCCTTCAACGGAGCATTCATCTATGCAGGGTTTCGTAACCGGAACGCCCAACCTGCTGCTTCGTGCCGAGGCAACGCTCGTGCTCGTCGGCGCCGTCGCAGCTTACGCGTCGCTCGGCTCCAGCTGGACGCTCTTTGCGCTGCTGATCCTGATCCCTGACGTATCAATACTCGGCTTCTTGGCCGGGCCCCGCGTCGGCGCGGTCACCTACAATGCGGCGCATTGGCACGGCATCCCGCTGAGCATCCTTGGATATGGCTTCTCGGGCCACTCCCCGATCATGCTGGATGTTGGCCTGATCTGGATAGCGCACATATCTTTCGACCGCATGATCGGAGCGGGCTTGAAATACCCCGATGGTTTCCGTTTCAGCCATCTTGGCGTGTACGGCGCAAAGAAGCTGGCGAACAGCAGATCGAGCGTCGGTAATCCCTGCCTTCGCCAATAACCGAGCCCTGCGGAGCGGCGCCGGGAACGGTTGGGTGTGAGGGGGAACGGGCGATCGCATGCGATCTACGTGGCGTCGGCCACGACGCTGTGCGGAAGAGCTTTGGTCAAACAGGGGACTCTTCATGCGAGCTACGCGAGAAAAATTCCTACCGATCCGGCGACAATCAGCGAAGGGTCTCGGCGAACCGTAGCAGTGTTGCCGCGACTGTCTCTGGATCGAGAGGCGCCGCCGCGTCTCGCAGGAGCGCTTCAACGCCGGCGACGATTGCGGAAGCCTCTTCCAGCGCTTTAACACCCTGCGCCGTCAGCTCGGTGGTCTGAACGCGCCGATGTTCGGGATGCGGTGTCCGCTTAATAAAACCTGCGCGTTCGAGACCAACCACGATCCCTTGCATCGTCTGCGGCGTTACGAAGGCCCGACGCGCAAGCGCGGCGTTCGAGGCTCCCGGCTCGACCTTAAGGTAGGTAAGGACCGCATACTGGGGTGTCGTAAGGCCGATCCGTTGGAGCGCGGTGTCCATATGCGTCCGGAGCGCCTGCTGCGCCATTTTCAGAGCGAACCCGATGGTCGCGAGCGGATCATCCATTTTCCACGGACTTGCGTTCTCGCTTGACATATCAGGGTCCTTATATAGATATCAGCATCCTGATACAGCATCATTTACCTGAAGGAAAGCGCAGCCATGGCTCATCTGATCGGCCCAGACTTCATCAGTATTCAGACTGAAGATCTCGACGCGGCACGCACGTTCTACACCGAAATCGTTGGGCTGAAGCTTGCCGCGCAAAGTCCCCCAAGCGCTGTCGTTTTTGATACCAGCCCGATCCCGTTCGCCGTCCGCACGCCCGTGACCGACCTGAAGGACAAGGATGCGCTGGGCCAAGGTACTGCCATCTGGTTCGGCTGTGACGACGCCGACGCGCTGCACGAACATCTGGTTCAGCACGGCACATTGATTGTCTTCCCGCCCAAGGACGGGCCCTTTGGGCGCTACTTCGCCTTTCGCGACCCCTTCGGCTACACGATCACCGCGCATACGGTCGGGCAATCCTGAGCGTTATCCGCTTCACCGACGCCAGCAGTGGCTTTTCATCAGTGGCAGGGGCCCACTGATACTTCGTCGCAAGCAGACGATCATTCGGTTTCGAGATAGCCAAGCCATTGTGACACAAAGTCAGCAAGGCTGAAGCAGCTCATGCTCTGATGCTGGTTGGCCACGGGCCTTCGCTGGATAAGGCTAACTTCCATCGCGGTGTCGCCGGGCTTTCCCCAACGAACCGTCAGCCCCTTGCGTTTAAGTACGACCGGTCGTACTATTTGGACATGAAGGGTGAGTCTTCTCGTGGCCGCATAGTCGCCGAAGGTGTGCAGGCGCTCAGCTCCGCCGGCCTTGCCGGCATCACGGTCGGCCGCCTTGCGGATGCGTCGGGCATGTCGAAAAGCGGCATGTTCGCGCATTTTCGCTCCCGGCAAGCGCTTGAAACGGCGCTGCTGGACGAGGCCGCCCGATTGGCCGAACGCCATGTTGTCGAACCCGCCATGGCCTTTCCCGTGGGTCTGGCAAGGTTGCGCGCGCTCATCGACGGGTGGCTTGGCTGGGCGCCGCGAGCAGGCCTGCCAGGCGGTTGCCCGATCGCGGCAGCCTTGTTCGAGCTGGACGATGTCGAAGGCGAGACACGCGATCACGTCGCAGTGCTCGATGCGCATTGGAGAGCCTTGCTGGCGAACCTCGTCCGCGAAGCGATCGCGAGCGGCGAGCTGGCAGAGCAAACATCCGTGGACCAGTTCGTCTGGGAGCTCTGCGGTATCTACCTTGCGCATCACAGCTTTTCCCGTTTTGCGCGCGACCCCGACAGCGACCGCCGGGCGAAGCAGGCGGTCGACGGCCTGATAGATAGGAATCGCATCCCAGCCCCTCCCGCCACCCGATAGAAAGTCAGTGATGCCGCCCTTTACGCCCACTCCGGTCACGGTGATTGAAGTTGTCGCGCCGGTAATCGTCGCCTTCTTGTTCATTGCTTTATGCGGCATTTTGCGAGAGCCGACCCGGCAGCAATTCAGCGCCGTCTTCGTCGGTGGGGCCGGCGCAGCTTATCTCTCAGGCGGTTTCGGGCTGCTCGAGCTCGTGTTCACGGCAATCATCACCTTACTGTCGTTGCGTGGTCTGCGCGACTATCGCGCGATCGGCGTCGCATGGCTGCTTCATAGCGGTTGGGACTTGATGCATGACTGGTGGGGCAATCCGATCCTGCCCTTCGTACCCAATTCGTCCTTCGGATGCTTCGTCTGCGATCCTGTGATAGCTATCTGGTACTTCCTGGGAGCGCCGACATTTTGGCGAAGAGCAAGGCAGTCAACCTGAGGCCGCCCAGCTCTACGAAGCTTCCGTAAACCGGCGCTGGCAGGCTTCCTTGGTTTCGCGCGCGCCGGTGAGGAAGCGGGCAAGCGCGGCCTTCCGCGAGCGCCGATCAAGGGTATAGTGGGTGTGCGCAGCTCAGCGCCCTCCAGAAGCGCCTGAATGTAACCCGAGACGGTGCGGCTCGCCGCGCCGAGGCCACCCCGAACGACGGACTTGCCGCGCAGTTTCTTCGTCTTCTCGGTGGCCTGTGTCTTGCCGGCCATGATGTCCTTCATCATCGCCGTCACGTCAGATTTGGTGACGTGCGTGACGCAGTTCGAGCCCAGCAGCGGATTGATGTGGGGCGTGATCCGGCCAACATCGGTGAGCTTGGTGCTGGCTCTTTTCGGCCGGCCACCCTTGCCGAGAATCCGGCCGGCTTCCTGTTCCGCCACATAAAGCTCGCGCAGCTCCTTGACCGAGATCGCCTTGCGGGCGCTGTTTCGATCTTCGAGTATAGCGAAGCGCTGCTAAGATCGACATTGTCTGAACAAGTGAATGAGCTTCGAGTGACCTTAGCATGATGGCCGCAGTAGGCTTGGGCTCTTGCAGTCTCTCGCGCATCTGGCGAATTGCGGCCACTGCGCCCCTCGGTCAGCCCCAGCCGCGATCGAGATAGCGCAGCGCGAAGCCGGCCATCAGTGCCGCGCCCTTGGGCAGCACCGTTTCGTCGACGATCATGCGGCTCGAATGGAGGCCGCAACAACCCTGCCAGTCGCTGCCCTCTGCCGATACGCCGAGGAAGAACATCGCGCCCGGCACCTGTTGCAGCACGTAAGAGAAGTCTTCCGCACCCATGGTCGGGTGGCTGCGCTCTTCCCACGCGCCTGCGCCGCCGAGATCAAGTGCGACCTGTTCGCCCAGACGCGCGGCGCGCGGATCGTTCACCGTCACCGGGAAGCCCTCGATGATCCGCACCGTCGCCGTGCAGCCGTGGGCCAGCGCCACATGTTCCGCCACTTGCGCGACCGCTGCGTGAAGGTCGGCGCGGCGCTCCGCCGAAAGCGTGCGCATCGTGCCCAGCAGGTGCGCCTCGTCAGGGATGACATTGTGCGCCGAGCCTGCCTCCAGCTTGGCAATGGTGACGATGGTCGCCTCGGCAGCGTTGAAGCGGCGTGTGACCATCGTCTGCAAGGCGAGCACGATTTCCGCCGCGACCGGCACCGGGTCCACGCCGTCGTGTGGCATCGAGGCGTGGCCGCCCTTGCCCGTCACCGTAATTTCGAGCTGATCCGCCGAAGCCAGCATCGGCCCCGCACGCCCGATCAGTACGCCGTGCGGCGCATTGGGCCATACGTGCAACGCGAAGGCCGCTTCGGGCAGCGGATCGAGCAGGCCATCGTCAAGCATATGGCGCGCGCCGTGGAAACCCTCTTCGCCCGGCTGGAACATGAAGCGCACTTCGCCCGCCAGTTCGCCATGCCGCTCGGCCAGCAGCCGCGCCGCGCCCGCGAGCATGGCTGTGTGTGCGTCGTGGCCACAGGCATGCATCCGCCCCTCGATCTGCGAGGCGAAGGGCAGGCCGGTCTGTTCGCCCATCGGCAGCGCATCCATATCGCCTCGCAGCAGCACGCTGCGCCCTTCCCGCGCGCCCCTGAGCAAGGCCACGGCGGCGGTGCATGAGGTGCCGTCACGCCATTCGAGCGGCAGATCGGCCAGATCGGCCTTCACTTTGGCGAGGGTGAGCGGAGTTTCGAGCCCCAGTTCGGGTTCGGAATGGATGTTGCGTCGCAGGGCGACGATGCGGTCGTGCAGGGCATTGGCACTGTCGATCAGGGTGTCCGTGAGCATGGTCGAGCTTTCGATTGGGGGCGGCGATTGTGGCTCTGCAAGGCATTTAAGCCTATCTGGCAGGGGCGAGCAATTCCGTCTCGCAAAGAGACAATGGCTCCGCAACGGAGCAAACTGTTCGTGGATAAGAATTTGCTTTGAGCTTGTAGGGCGAATCACAGGTCGATAACGCTCTAAGGCAATCCATGCGCGATGTGCTCATCTCTCCCTCGATCCTTTCGGCCGACTTTGCGCGGCTTGGGGAAGAGGTGCGCGCGATTGACGCAGCCGGGGCCGACTGGATCCATGTCGACGTGATGGACGGCCACTATGTGCCCAATCTCACGATCGGGCCGGGCGTCGTCAAAGCCCTGCGGCCGCACACGCAGAAGACCTTCGACGTCCACTTGATGGTTTCGCCGGTGGACATGTGGATCGACCATTTTGCTGAGGCCGGGGCCGATATCATCACCGTCCACCCCGAGGCTGGCCCGCATGTGCATCGCAGCGTACAGGCGATCAGGGCCGCCGGGTGCAAGGCCGGGCTGTCGCTCAATCCCGGCACGCCCGCCAAGATGCTGGACTATCTCTACGAAGAGATCGATCTGGTGCTGGTGATGAGCGTGAACCCCGGCTTCGGCGGGCAGAGTTTCATTTCCAGCCAGTTGCGCAAGATAGAGGCGATCCGGCAGACCATCGACAAGCGCGGGCTTTATGTGCTGGTGGAGGTCGATGGCGGGGTGAATGCGGAAACCGCGCGTCAGTGTATCGACGCCGGGGCCGACGTACTGGTGGCGGGCTCGGCGACGTTCAAGGGCGGGCCTGAGCATTATGCCAACAACATTCTTGCGCTGAGGGGAGAAGCAGCGTGAATGCCCGGTCTGCCGAAGCTACGTCCCGCACCGCTAGCGCCAAGGATCGGCAGGCCCAGGATAGTCAGGCGGCTGATGGCAATGCGTCTTCGCCCGCCATTCCTTTGCGCAACACCGGCAGCGAGGCGCTGGTGAACAGCGACAAGCCGACTGCCGAGCCGGTGACGCAGCGCTCGCTGATCGTCACCGATATCGCTCCGCCCGCGATCACCGCGGGCGAGCGGCTGATGCGGATGGCCTATCGGCTGGGCATGTCGGGGCCGACCATCCTTTCGCCCTTCCGCAAGCCCGCCAAGCCGCGCCTGCTGGCCACGGTCGAATGCCCGCTCGATGGCGACCGGGTGGCCGGCATGGCGCTGAGGGCTGGGCACTTTCTGGTCTATGGTGTGAAGGCGCCGATTGCGCAGATCGATTTCTCGCCGGTCGCCAAGCTGACCCCGCCATTCGAGCGGACCGTGCATGGCTTTTCCTGGTTGCGCGATCTCGAAAGCTGCGGGGCGCGGGCGCAATGCGCGCCGGTGGCCGAGCGGGTGCTGGCGGCCTGGCTCGATGCCAATGAACTGCCGGGCAAGGGCGCGGCATGGAAGGTCGAGAACGCTGGGCTGCGGCTGCTGGCCTGGCTGGTCCACGCGCCGCTGGTGATGAGCGGGCAGGACAAGGCTTTGCGCACGCGTACGCTCGAAGCCTGCGCCGAGACCGCGCGCTGGCTTGACCGTCATGTGGGCCGTGCGGACGACCGGCTGGGCGAGGTTGCGGGCTGGTGCGCGATCACGGCGGCGGGCCTGTTGCTGCCCGATGGCAAGCCGCGCCGGCTGTTCGGCGAGGCAGGCCTCGTGCGCGCGCTGGGCGAGATGGTGGGCGACGATGGCGGTGTGCTGTCGCGCAGCCCACAAGCGCAGATGCAGGCCATCGCCATGCTGATCGACCTGCGCGCCTGCTATCGCGCGACACGGCGCGAACCGCCTTCGGCGATCGAATCGATGCTGGCCATGCTGGTGCCTCCGCTGCTGGCGCTGATGCATTCGGACGGTGGCTTGGGCAGCTGGCAGGGCGCGCCTGCGGTTTCTGCGGAGCGGCTGACTGCATTGGTCGCTGCGAGCGGGGTGCGCACACGGCCGCTGCGCGATGTGCGCGGCTGGGGCTATCAGCGTGTCTTTGCGAAGCCTGCCACGCTCCAGCTTGACGCGTCGCCGCCGCCGCTCGCCAAGCATGCGCGCAGCGGCTGCGCTTCCACGCTGGCTTTCGAGTTCTCCTATGGCGCGCATCGCCTGATCGTGAACTGCGGCGGCGCAGGGATCGCGGGCGGGCAGGTGCCGGTGCGGATCGAGCAGGGCCTGCGCGCCACGGCCGCGCATTCGACCATGGTGTTGGGCGATGCCAACTCCACTGCGGTGCTGATAAACGGAAAGCTTGGCGGCGGGGTCAACGAGGTCGAGATTGACCGGCGCACCATCGAGCTCGAATATGGCACGGCGACCCGGCTCGAGGCGAGCCATGATGGCTATGCCGCGCGGTTCGGGTTGGTGCACCAGCGCATTTTGACCCTGCGCGAAGATGGCTCGGAGGTGCGCGGCGAGGACTTGCTGGTGCCTGCCGGACGGCGCGGAAAGCGCGGTAAAGTACCGTTTGCGATCCGTTTTCACCTCGGGCCTCAAGTTGAGTTGAGGCCTTCGAGCAACAGCCGCAGCGCCGGGCTGGTCCTGCCCGATGGCAGCTACTGGCAGTTTGTCAGCGCCGACGCCGAGATCGAGGTCGATGAAAGCCTCTGGGTCGATAGCATGGGGCACCTGCATCCGGTACAGCAGCTGGTGATTCAGGGACTCGCCTCGCGCGGCGGTGGCCACTACGCGTGGCTGCTGAAGAAAATGGGATAGCTTTTGACATGACCGATGTTGCGATCAAACGGGCACTCCTCTCGGTGTCCGACAAGGAAGGCGTGGTCGATCTCGCGCGCAATCTGGCCGGGCGCGGCGTGGAGCTGGTGTCGACCGGCGGCACCGCGAAGGCGATCCGCGATGCAGGGCTGCCGGTGAAGGACATTTCCGAGCTGACCGGCTTTCCCGAGATGATGGACGGCCGCGTGAAGACATTGCACCCGGTGGTCCACGGCGGGCTGCTGGCCGTGCGCGACAATGCCGAGCATGTCGCCGCGATGGAAGCGCACGGGATTGGCGCGATCGATCTGCTGGTGGTCAACCTCTACCCGTTCGAGCAGACCGTAGCCCGTGGCGGCACGCGCGAGGAAATTGTCGAGAACATTGACATCGGCGGCCCGGCGATGGTTCGCAGCTCGGCCAAGAACCACCTCTTCGTCACCATCGTCACCGACCCGGCCGACTATTCCGAATTGCTGGCCGAGCTGGAGACGCTTGGCGGCAAGACCAGCCTCGCTTTCCGCACCCGCATGGCAGGCAAGGCCTATGCCCGCACGGCGGCCTACGATTCGGCGATCTCGACCTGGTTCGCGCAGGGCGACGCCTATACCAACCCGCTCGGGCCGGAAGCGCTGAAGGCGACGCCATTCCCCGAAAGCATGACGCTCGCCTTCGCCAAGCAGGACGAGCTGCGCTACGGCGAAAACCCGCACCAGAGCGCTGCGGTCTACGTTCCGCGCGGGCCCTCTGCTGCGGGCATTCCGCAGGCGCGGCAGGTGCAGGGCAAGGAGCTGTCGTACAACAACTTCAACGATGCCGATGCCGCGCTCGAACTGGTGAGCGAATTTGCCGGTGGCGACCCTGCCATCGCGATCATCAAGCACGCCAACCCCTGCGGCGTGGCGCAGGCGCCGAGTCTGCTCGAAGCTTGGCAACAGGCGCTGGCCTGTGACAGCGTCTCGGCCTTTGGCGGGATCGTGGCGTGTAACCGCGCGCTCGATGGGGCGACGGCTGAGGCGATCTGCGAGATCTTCACCGAGGTGGTGATCGCGCCTGGTGCCGACGATGCCGCGCTGGCGGCCTTCTCGGCCAAGAAGAACCTGCGGCTGTTGCTGCTCGATTCGTTGCCTGAGGCAAACCGCCCCGGCATGCAGATGAAGACCATCGCCGGCGGCATGCTGCTGCAATCGCGCGACAATGGCGACATCGCGCTGGGTGACCTCAAAGTCGTGACCAAGCGCCAGCCGAGCGAGCAGGAACTGGCCGACTGCCTGTTCGCCTGGAAGGTGGCGAAACACGTGAAGTCGAACGCGATTGTCTTTGCCAGGGACGGGGCGACGGCAGGCATCGGGGCCGGGCAGATGAACCGCCGCGATTCGGGCCGTATCGCCAACGTCCGCGCGCAGGAAGCCGCGGAGATCGCGGGTTGGAGCGCATCGCGCACGAAGGGCAGCGCCATGGCTTCCGATGCCTTCCTGCCATTTGCCGACGGGATCGAGGTCGCGCTCGAAGCGGGGGCAAGCGTGGTGATCCAGCCGGGCGGCGCGATGCGTGACGAAGAGGTCATCGCGGCTGCCGACGAGGCAGGCCTTGCCATGGTGTTCACCGGGATGCGCCACTTCCGTCACTGACGCAAACTGCGACGAGACGCCCCTGCGCTACGATGAAAACGCGGCGTGCTTCACCCCATGGCAAGTTTGGCCGCGCTATTCCTGCGACAACGATTGAACGAAACCGAACCTGAACCCCACGGACTGCCCCATGACCCTCTTCTCCGGCGAACTCTACCGCAGCTTCTTTATCGGCTTCGGCCTGACTGCTATCGTGCTGGGAGCGCAATTACTGCCGCTGCTTGGAGGAGCCTGATGCATTGGAAAACCCTGCTGATTAGCGCAGCACTAGCTGCGAGCGCCTGCACTGGCCCGGCGATTGCCGCCGAGGAGGTGTTCGACGCACCGGTTGCCACCCGCCAGGCCAACGAACGCGGCCTTCAGACCGCGATCCTCGCCGGTGGTTGCTTCTGGGGTATCGAGGCGGTGTTCAGCCATACACGGGGTGTGACCAGCGCGATCTCGGGTTATCATGGTGGCAGCGCCGACGATGCGACCTATTCGCGCGTGTCGAGCGGGCGCACCGATCATGCCGAAGCAGTGAAGATCACCTACGATCCGACCGTGATCCGCTATGACCAGCTGCTGCAAATCCTGTTCTCGGTGGGCGCAGATCCGACCTTGCTCAACCGGCAGGGCCCCGACCACGGCACCCAGTATCGCGCCGCGATTGTGCCGACCACGCCCGAACAGCGCGCGGTGGCCACGGCTTACGTGCGGCAGATGAACCAGTCGGGCGTGTGGGACGATCCGATCGTTGTTCAGATAGAGCGCGAGCAGCGCTTCTACCCGGCGGAGGCCTACCATCAGGATTTCGCCGAGAAGAACCCCAACCACGCCTATATCCAACGCTGGGATGCGCCCAAGGTCGAGGCATTGGAGGAAAACTTCCCCCGCTTCTACCGCGCCAGCTTCCGCAAGGGCTGATTGCCCACGGCGCCGGGCGTGCCTATGTAGGAAGCCATGGCACATCACGCGCACAAGGAACATAGCGGTGACCGGCTGATTGAAGAGGCCGGTCACGCAATTGTAAAGGCGGGCGAGCAGTGGACCGCCATGCGACAGGACGTGTTTCGCGCGCTTGCCGCGCAGAGCCGCCCTGCCTCGGCTTACGACATCGCCGAAGAGGTCGGCACCATGCGCGGCAAGCGGGTCGCCGCCAACAGCGTTTACCGCATCCTCGACCTGTTCGTGCGCACCAACCTCGCCAACCGGATCGAGAGCGCGAACGCCTATATCGTGAACAGCCACCCCGGCTGCCGCCACGATTGCATCTTCCTGATCTGCGACGATTGCGGCCTTGCCGATCACCTCGATGACGACAAACTGACTGGCGCGCTGCGCAAGGCCGGCACCGACGCCGGCTTCACGCAGGTGCGCCCGGTGGTGGAGCTGCGCGGCCTTTGCGCTGAATGCTCCGGCTAAACCAAGTGTTTGTTTGGTCGACTTGCGTTGCAGCAGCGGCTAAGCCGTTTCGATGAGTAATCGTCCGCAAACTCCTCTGCTTGATACGGTCAATACACCTGCTGAGCTGCGACAGCTGAAGCCTGCGCAACTGCGCCAGCTGGCTGACGAACTGCGAGTGGAGATGATCGATGCGGTCGGTTCGACCGGCGGACATCTCGGCTCGGGGCTCGGCGTGGTGGAGTTGACGGCGGCGATCCACTACGTGTTCAACACGCCCGAAGATCGGCTGATCTGGGATGTCGGCCATCAGGCCTATCCCCATAAGATCCTGACCGGACGGCGGGACCGTATCCGCACGCTGCGCCAGGGCGGGGGCCTTTCCGGCTTCACCAAGCGGAGCGAGAGCGAATATGATCCGTTCGGCGCCGCGCATTCGTCCACCTCGATCAGCGCCGGGCTCGGCTTTGCCATTGCCAACAAACTCTCGGGGAATCCGGGGCGCGCCATTGCGGTGATCGGCGATGGCGCGATGAGCGCGGGCATGGCCTACGAGGCGATGAACAATGCCGAGCAGGCGGGCAACCGGCTGATCGTGATCCTTAACGACAATGATATGTCTATCGCGCCGCCGGTGGGCGGACTGTCGGCTTATCTCGCGCGGATGGTTTCCTCCAGCGAGTATCTCGGCCTGCGCTCGCTGGCCTCGAAGGTCGCGCGCAAGTTCTCGCGCCGGGTTCATCACGGTCTCGAAAAGGCCGAGGAATATGCCCGGGGCATGGCCACTGGCGGAACCCTGTTCGAGGAACTGGGCTTTTATTATGTCGGCCCGATCGACGGGCACAACCTCGACCACCTGATCCCGGTGCTCGAAAACGTACGCGATTCTGAACAGGGGCCTGTGTTGGTCCATGTCGTGACGCAGAAGGGCAAGGGCTACGAGCCTGCCGAAAACGCCGCCGACAAGTACCACGGGGTGCCGAAGTTCAACGTTGTCACCGGAGAAAAAGCCAAGAGCGCCGATGGGCCGCCTGCTTACCAGAACGTGTTCGGCGAGACGCTGGCGAAGCTGGCTGAGACCGACGAGACCATCGTTGCGATAACCGCCGCCATGCCCTCGGGCACGGGGGTTGACAAATTTGCCAAGGCGCACCCAACGCGCAGCTTCGATGTCGGCATCGCCGAGCAGCATGCGGTGACTTTCGCGGCTGGCCTTGCCGCGCAGGGAATGCGGCCCTTTGCAGCGATCTATTCTACGTTCCTCCAGCGCGCCTACGATCAGGTGGTGCATGACGTGGCGATCCAGAACCTGCCCGTGCGCTTCGCCATCGATCGCGCCGGGCTGGTCGGCGCTGACGGCGCGACCCATGCGGGCTCGTTCGACGTGACCTATCTCGCCAGCCTACCCAATTTCGTGGTGATGGCTGCGGCCGACGAGGCCGAGCTGGTCCACATGACCTATACCGCCGCTCTGCACGACGACGGCCCGATTGCCTTCCGCTATCCGCGCGGCAACGGCGTCGGCGTGGCATTGCCGGAAGTGCCGCAGCGGCTGGAGATCGGCAAGGGCCGCGTAGTGCGCGGCGATGTGGATGGCGGCAAGGTGGCGATCCTGTCGCTCGGTCCGAGATTGGCCGAGACGCTGAAGGCCGCAGACCAGCTTGAAGCCAAGGGGCTGCCGGCCACGGTGGCCGACATGCGCTTCGTGAAGCCGCTCGACGAAGAGCTGATCCGCAAGCTGATCGCCACTCACGAAGTGGTGGTGACGGTGGAAGAGGCGGCTATCGGCGGCCTTGGCGCGCATGTGCTGACAATGGCGAGCGATGCGGGCCTGCTCGATGATGGCCTGAAAATCCGGACCTTGCGCCTGCCCGATGTTTTCATCGACCACGATGTGCCCGAGAAGCAGTACGACGAGGCGGGGCTCAACGCGCCGCAGATCGTCGATACGGTATTGAGCGCGCTGCGGCATAACAGCGCGGGCGTTGAAGAGGCGCGGGCTTAGGCGATTCAGGCAAGTTGACTTTGGTGTATTAATACACCAATACACAGCAGATGGCCCTATCTGCCTCGCTCTTGCTTGTCGCCGAGTTGTCTACTGCCTTGATCGGCCCGGTACGCCACTACGAACGCACCAACAGTGACGGTTCCGCGATGGAACGCGTGGTCATTTACGCAAAGTCGCCAAGCGAGGTGGAGGTGTTCAAGGGTCGTAACCGGTGTGCCGACGCTGCCTGGGTGACGGGCACGCTTGATCCGGAAACCGGTCAGGCGCTCGAGCTGATTGGAGGGCGGCTGACACCTGAGGTCACGCAGCGCCAAATGGCATGGCTCTCACGCGACGATGCGGGCAGCCTGTCGCTCCGGCTCGACCGCAACGATGCCGAGGCCTCCTTCTCGGCTCCTGTCGGCCCGCGCTGGGTGCTCTATGACTTCGACTTCGCCGACCTCATTGCCATCCCCCGGATCAGATATTGCAGCGTCAAAACCTCCGTTTCGACTTGCCGAATCTGATGCTTGGCAAGAGTCCCACATTTACCAATCGCGGCGAACTCACGCTGACATTCGCGGGTGAACTTCCTCATATGGGGCGCCATTCGCTGCTCTATCTCGCCGGTGGCTCCGCTCTCGACGAGGGGCAGGGGCGCCTGTGGTTCGATGCGGCCGACGGTCGCCTGCTGGAGGCGCGCCTGCCTGTTCCCAATCACGCCGAGTACGATGACTTCGTTTTCACATTGGTGCGGGAAGAGCATGGCGAAGCGGCCTGGCTCTCCTTCCTGGCCGATCATTGGAGCGGTTGCCCGATGACTTCATCGGCCATGCCGCACCTCAAAAGCAGCAAGACGAGGCAGGGGTGAACACGCCGCGGTGCGACAGCGCGGGCTTGGAAAACTAGACGGGGCCGGTTCCCAGTCCACTCGTCCTAGCCTGTCGGACTCGAATAGCGGCCGCCGGTCCAACGATCGCTTTTCCCCATGCGGATCGCTCGGGGCGGGGGACCATCCTTCGACAGGTTCAGGACGATCGGTCGTGGGGCATGGGAGTGGAGTGCGAAGGTGCTAGACCACCCACCGCCACACACCAGCAGCCCAGCCGCTGGGGTGAATATGGGCATAGGTAAAGGCCAGCCATAGCGCGGCACCGATCAGCCACCACAGCCAGCCGACCGAAAACAGCTTGCCCAGCTTCGGCCAGTAGCTGGTGCGCGATTCCCATCCGGCCCAGGCCTCGCCCATCAGCACCTCCTTCTTGCGGTCCTGCAAATGGGCGCCGACCAGCGCGAGGAACCCGATTGCGCTCGCCACCACCAGCGTGCGGGCAGTCGGCGCGGCGATCAGGTGCGCGAGCGCCCACAAACCAATTGCCCACATCATCGGGTGGCGGGTCACCCGGAACACTCCTCGCGGCTCCTTGGTTGCCGCCTCGGCAGCGCCCGGCGCGGGCAGGGCCGGATTGCCAACGTAGGAACCGGCCAGCAGGACCATGGCCACCAGGGTGAGCACCGAAGCCAGCACCCAGCTCATATCGTCAAAACCCGGCCAGAGCGGGACCGATGGCGGCACCGCCTTGAACGCGAAGTAAATCCACACGATGGCCGCAAGGCTCACCAGCGAATAGACCGCCTGAAAGCCCTTCTCCCCCAGCGCTGCCACCATGGGCGGGCGCAAGGGATGCGACATGGCGAAATGGCTGCCCACGAAAGTGACGCAGGCAGCCAGCAACGAAGTGAGCGGGTCCATGGCCAAATTCCTCCTGCGCGGGAGCTTAGCACATCTGGCGCGCGCCGCCCGCTGAAATCAGCCGCGCACCTCGGGGTGAATGCCCGCCGCCTGCGGCTCGCCAACCTCGCTGCCGCCGACCAGATCGTCGCCTACGTTGTCGTCTTCCAGCGTGTCGAGATGCATCCAGCGCTTCACGATCGGGCTGACCAGCAAGACCACCACGCCCACGCCGATCGCGATCCAGCCGATCTGACCGTAGATCGACAGCACCAGCTCCTTCGACATTTCACCGCCTTCGCCGCCAGTCGCTTCGCCGATCTTGCCGGCCACGTAGCTGCCCACTGCGGTCATGTAGAACCAGGCACCCATGATCAGGCTGGCCATAAAGGAAGGCGCGAGCCGGTTCATCGCCGAAAGGCCGACCGGGCTCAGGCACAGTTCGCCCGTGGTGTGCAGCAGGTAGATCAGGAACAGGAAGATCACCGGCGTCATTGCCGCCATGCCTGCGCTTTGCGCACCCCAGGCGAAGACGAGGAAGCCCGCGCCGCACTGGAACAGCGCGAGGGCGAACTTGGCCGGGGCCGAAGGCTCAAGCCCGCGTTTGCCGAGGAACTGCCACAGGCCCGCGAACAGCGGCGCGAACAGGATAATGTAGATCGGGTTGATCGACTGGAACACCGAGGCCGGGATATTGCCGGTGTCCATATATTTGTCGGTATAGAGGTTGAGGCTGCCCGGCGCCTGATCGAACAGACCCCAGAATAGCGGATTGAGCGCGATCAGGAACAGGATCGCGAAGATCCGCTCGCGCGGTTCCTTGGGCAGCTTCAGCGCCTGCAGCAGCACGTAGCCGAGCAGGCCCACACCGCAGACAATCAGCAAGAGCTGGATCACGTCGCGATACTGCATCAGGAACCACATTGCCGCGACCGCGCCGATGCCGGCTGCGTAGATTACCGTTTCCTTGGCCTTGGGCAGAACCGCCGGGGCTTCGCCCGCGCCGCGTAGCGACGCTTTGCCAAGCACGAAGACGATCAGCCCCGCCACCATGCCGATGCCAGAAAGGCCAAAGCCATAGGCCCAGCCCAGCGTCTGGCCGAGATAGCCGACAAGGATCGAACCGGCAGCTGCGCCCACGTTGATGCCCATGTAGAAGATCGTATAGGCTGCGTCGCGGCGGCCATCGGTCTTGCGATAGAGCTGGCCTACCATCACCGAAATGTTGGCTTTGAGGAAACCGGAGCCGATGATGATCAGCGCCAGCGCCAGCCAGAACACGTTGATCGTCGGGTCGGACTGGCCGCCATCGCCTTCGAACGCCATGAACAGATGGCCGAGCGCAAGCAGGACGCCCCCGAACAGCACGGCCTTGCGCTGGCCCAGATATCGGTCGGCCAGCCAGCCGCCCAGCACGGGTGTAACATAGACCATCGAACCGTAGGCGCCGAGGATCAGCGAGCCTTCGCCTTCGGAAAACAGCCAGTGCTGGACAAGGTAGAATACCAGGATGGCGCGCATGCCGTAGAAGCTGAACCGCTCCCACATCTCGGCGAAGAACAGCATGTAGAGGCCCTTGGGATGGCCGAAGGCCTCGGGCTGGCGGCGAAGGGCAATGGCGACACCCATAGACAGGAACGCCGCCAGGATGACCGTCGCGATCGCCGCGACCCAATCGCCCTCATTCCACAAAGCCAGCTCTTTCATGCACACCCTCAATTATGGTCGGCCAAAACGCGCACCCTAACGGCAGATTGGCGCATGTGAAGCGCAAAAGGTTGCAATGGAAACCGATTACCCGAAGCGTGACTTGACCTGCACCGCTGTATTATGGCAGTGAAGCACCTGTCATGAGCGACACCCGCCCTGTCTACCTGCGTCTGCGCGATCGCATTGCCGCCGCCATTATCGACGGGGTCTACCGCGAGGGTGAGATGCTCCCCTCTGTGCGTGCCTTCGCGGCCGAACAGGGCGCCAACCCGCTGACCGTCGCCAAGGCCTATCAGCAGTTCCAGGCCGATGGACTGGTTCGCGTGCAGCGCGGAGTGGGCATCTTCGTTTGCGAAGGTGCGGCCGCGCAATTGCGCGAGCGCGAGCGGGCCGCCTTCCTGCGCGACGAGTGGCCCGAACTGTGCCAGCGGCTCAAACGCCTCGGACTGCGGCTGGAAGACCTGTTAACAGCGGGGTAGGTCCGTCCACGGTAGCGGGTGATACAACGTTGCACTATGTCAAGTTCTCTGGCACGGAAACACGTGAGCACGCTGGGGCCGCCAAGGCGGATCACTCGCGGCAAAAACAAAACCCTTCGTTTCGCGCGTCACTAAAGAGGTCTCGATGATCCGGTCTGAACTCCTGCAATCCCTGGCTGAGGACAACCCCGACTTGCGGGCCGAAGAGGTGGAGCAGGTGGTGGACCTGTTCTTCGACGAGATCGCTCAGCGCCTGTCCGAAGGCGGGCGGGTCGAGCTGCGCGGGTTTGGCACCTTTTCTACCCGGCAACGCGAGGCGCGCAGCGGGCGCAACCCGCGCACGGGCGACAGCGTCGAGGTGCCGACCAAGAAGGTGCCCTATTTCAAGCCGGGCAAGGAAATCCGCGAGCGCCTGAACGCCGACTGAGGGGTTCACAGGTAAAAAAGAAGGGCGCGAACCGGATGTGCGGTTCGCGCCCTTCTTTTTGTGTCGGAAGCTGCCTCTCTCTCGAGGGGCAGCTTCCCAGCTCAGAATTTACGTCCGACTGACAGCGACCACGTGCGCGGCATGCCGGGTTGAGCGGTCACCAAGCCGAGCGAGGTTGTTACGTCGCTGACGGTCAGGAAGTAGTACTTGTCGAACACGTTCTGCACTTCGAGGGCAACGTTCCAGTTCTCGTCAGCGGTGGTGAAGCCGAGCCTTGCGTTGCCGAGGAAGTAGCTGTCGATCTTCGACCATGAGGTGTTGAAGCTATCGGTGAAGATCTCCGACTGGTAAGCCCCGTCGAAGCGTGCCATCAGCGTGCCAGCATCCATTTCGTAGTCATACTGGAGGCCGAAGCTGTAGGTCCATTCGGGGGTGTAGGGGGTCACTTCGTTGCCGATCAGGCCCGAGGCACCGACGTCGGTGTACTCGAAGTTGATGTAGGACAGGCCGCCATCAAGCGATAGGCCGTCGACCGGGTAGGCCGACATTTCAAGCTCGAAGCCCTTCACGTCAGCCGAGCCGACGTTGTTCGGCTGAAGGCAGGGCGTGGAAGGACAAGCCGACAGCTGCAGGATAATGTTGTCGTACTTGTTGAAGAAGGCGGCACCGTTCAGGCGGAGGCGACGATCCAGAAGGTCGGACTTGAAGCCGACTTCATAGGTCGTGATCGTTTCCGGGTTGAAAGCCTTGAGCTGGTTGCAGGGACCGGCGACATAGCCATCGGCGGGGTCGCAGCTTCCCGCTGACGGACCGAAGAACGGCCGCGGGTTTACGCCGCCGCCCTTGAACCCGGTTGAGACTGAAGCATAGGCGAGGAACTCGTCCGAGAAACGGTAGTCTGCCGCGAGGCGCCAGTCCCACCGATCGCCTTCGAAGGTGTCCGAAACGTCGAACAGCCCGACCAGCAGGCAGTTAGGCGTGTTGCCCAGCGCCGTAGGCAGGGCTTGCGGCAGGCCATTGGGGCCAGGCACGACATTGCCGTCGGCATCGCGGATGACTGGTCCGGCGCCGACGAACGACTCGCAGGCGGGCGGGAAGATATCGGGCGCTCCGTCCGCATTGACGTCGAACGGCGCGGTGCCGTCGGGATTGGACCGGAAGTAGGTGTAGATCTTCTCGTCCTTCGTATAGCGGATGCCGCCGGTGAAGCTGAGCGAGTCCGTTGGACGGATAGTCAGCGTGCCGAACCCGGCCTTGGTGGTGCTCGGCGTGGTATCCGGGCCGTGGATGAAGTCGATACCGGCATAGTTTAGATCGACGCGGGCGGTGTATTCGCCGTCTTGGTCGAGATAGTAGCCGCCCACGGTGCCTTCGATCAGGCCGTCGGCCAGTTCGAAGTTGACGCGGACCTCCTGGCTCCACGCACGGTGGTTCAGCTGGTTGTCGAGCTGTGCGACCGGGATCGGCGTTCCATCCTGATCTTCACCCCAGTTGGACTGGTATTCGCGCCACGAACCGATCCACACCAGTTGCAGGTTTTCGGTAGCGTCGAAGGTGATGTTGCCGTGCACGCCCCAGCCGACGAGTTCGCTGACCGGGTTCGTTGCGTAGGGCTTGTAGGGCGCCTGCGAGGTGGGCTGGCGTGCGTCGAGGAAGTTGCCATAGTTGACGAAGCGCGGATCGAGCCCCTGCAGATTGCCGCCGGTGTCGCAGCTGTAAGGGCCGGACGGCACGAAGGCACAGCTGCCCGGCACTGCATTACCATCCTTGCCGACCAGCCAAGGCAAGGTTTCATAGCGGCCCACACCGGGGATGAAGGGGGCCGCAGGGTTGTACTCGCCAAGCGAGACGGCCGGGTTCTGCGAGAACGGGTCGAATGTCTCCGGAGTGGCCGATACCGCGCCCATGGCGAGGAGAACCTGTGGCCCGGCTTCGCCCTTGTCAGACGAGTAGTCGCCCGAGACGTTAACCTCCAGCCGATCGGTTGGGACCCAGCGCAGCGCAATGCGACCGGCAACGGTCGATCCGCCGCCGAGCGTCTCGTTGTCGGCATTGCCGCGACCGCGCGCATTGTTGGCCGGCACGTTCGAGTTGGGATGGGTCAGCGCATAGTCGAGGCGGGTGACGTAGCCGTCCACGCTGCGACCGATGCCCGAGACACGGGCGAACAGATTGTCGGCGATCGCGAAGTCGGCCATGCCGCGTGCTTCGATTCGGTTATACGAACCGTAGGTCGCGCGGAACGAACCACTGTTGTCTCCTTGCGGACGGGCACTGAAGAGTTTGATCGCGCCGCCGATCGAGTTCTTCCCGGCGAGCGTGCCCTGCGGGCCGCGCAGCACTTCGATCCGGTCCAGATCCATCAGGTCGAGCAGCGAGCTCGAAAGTGTCGGGATGAAGACATCGTCGATATAGACACCCACACCCGGATCGAGGGCATAGTTGAAGTCGACCTGGCCAACGCCGCGGATGAACGCGATCAGGCCGTTGCCGCCGCCCTGCGGCTGCGCCTTGAGGGTAACGTTCGGTGCCTGTGCGGCCACCTGGGCGATGTCGGTCTGCCCGCGTGCTTCCAGCATCTCGGAATTGACCGCGGTGATTGCGATCGGCGTATCCTGCAAATTGGCTTCGCGGAATTCCGCGGTGACGACGATCGTGTTGGTGCGCGCACCTTCGTCTTCATCTTGTGCGAAGGCCGGTGTTGCCATCCCGGCCATAATGGCCAGCGACGACGCGACGCTGAGCGACTTGAACTTCATCAGGCATCCTCCCCAGGTGCGAGGGCGCAAAATGGCCCTCCGATGTGGTGCTCTGCCATCGGCCGGAGTTATCAGCGGTCCGACAGCAAACAGACGGGAGAGAATGCAGGATGGGTGCTGTGCTTTATGCGCACCCTGCCCGTTTCAGTCATCTCTCCCGCCAACCTGTTTAGACGGTCCGTCAAGCCAATCAAGCCACGTCAGCAATGGTCTGATCGTGGAGTGCTGGCTGTCGCAATTTGGCAACAGGAAGATGGCCGTAGACATATCAACTATTACGCCAACCCCTGCTTGCCCCGCTGCCTCCGCCACGCCATGCTGCGCATACGGCGGCGAGAAGATCTGCCATGGGAGAGAGACATATGACGCAGGCTGGCAGCGCCGCCCACGGGCGGCTGGGCGGTTATGAGCTGAGGGTTCTGCTGCTGCTCGGGCTGGCCTACGGGTTCGCCTATTTCGACCGCATGGCGATGACCTTCCTCGGCCCGCTGGTGAAGGCCGATCTGGGCTTGAGCAACGAGGAGCTGGGCTGGCTCGGCTCGGGTCTTTCGCTGACCTGGGCGCTGGGCGCCTACTTCGTGGGCCGCTGGTCGGACCGGATCGGCAAGCGCAAGCCGTTTCTGCTGGCCGCGCTGGTGGTCTTCTCGCTGTGTTCGGTCTTTTCCGGGCTGGCCTGGAGCTTTGGCTCGCTGCTTGTGAGCCGGATCGTCATGGGCGCGGCGGAGGGGCCGTTCCTGCCGATCTGCCTCGCGATCATGGTCGCCGCGTCGGCCGACAGCCGCAAGGGGCTGAACGCAGGCGTGGTGCAGAACGTGTTCGGCTCGATCATCGGCACCGCGCTGGCGCCGGTGGTGCTGATCGCCATTGCCGAGGCGTTCGACTGGCGCGCGGCGTTCTTCCTGTCGGGCATTCCGGGGCTGGTGCTTGCGCTGCTTATCTGGCGTTTCATCCGCGAACCGATGGAGGAGCCCGCTATGGCCATCCCGGTGCGGCGCGAATCGTTCGGCGCGATGATCGGCTCCGAACTGCGCGAGATGCGGGGCCTGATGGCGACGCGCAACATCGCGCTGTGCTCGCTGGTGAGCGTGTTCGGGGTGGGCACGGTGGTGATCGGCTCGATCTTCATGCCGCTCTATCTCGACGGGCCACGCGGGATCGAGCCTGCCACCTGGAGCCGGATCATGTCGGTAATCGGGTTCTCGCCAGCCGTGGGTGCGGTGAGCGCGGGGCTCCTGTCCGAGCGTATCGGGCGCCAGCCGGCGCTGGTGCTCTTCTGCGCGCTGTTCGCAATTGCGCCCGCTGCGCTCCTGTGGCTCGACGCTTCGCCCACGGTGCTGGCCATGGCGCTGTTCGTAAGCTGGATGGGGCTGGGGTCGTTCCCGCTGTTCATGGGGGTTATTCCGGCAGAGACGCTGGGCCAGGCCCGTGCGGCGACCGCAATGGGCGCGGTGGTTGCTGTGGGCGAGATCTTCGGCGGCTTCGCTTTGCCGCCGCTGACCGGGCGGCTGGCCGACAGCTTCTCGCTCGACTTTGCACTCTATGCGCAGCTCATCTGCGGGGCGCTGGCGGCGCTGGCGGCCTTGTTTGTGGCCGAGACCAACCCGCGCTTCGCCGCGCGCTGATCAGCCTTTGCGCTGCGGTTCCAGCCGGCGTGCGAAGTGGAACGTCAGCGCCGATAACACCGAGCTGAGTGCGATAATGGCGCAAACCGCGCCGATGGAGAGTGTCATCGGCCAGGTCTGCCCCGCGAGCTCAAGCGCGCCGGTTTCGCGCGTCGCCAGCAGCAGGCCGCCCACATAGGGCCCGCCCACTGCGCCGATGCGCCCGGCAGTGGTGGCAAAGCCCAACCCCGTGGCGCGCAGCTGCGGTGGGAAGGCAAAGGCGATGGTGAGCCAGTTCGCGGTGGCAGACCCGAACAGCGCAGCCCCGATCAGCGGAGCCAGCCACAGCACCGTGGCGGGTTCGCCAATGGCCTGTCCGAACAGCGCGATCAGCCCGCCCATGCCGAGCATTGTCACCCACATCACCCGGCGCGTGCCCAGTCGGCCGCACAGATATCCAGCGGTGAGGCCACCGATGATCCCGCCATAGGAGAAATATTGCGAATAGCGCGCGCCGAGCACCGCATCGCCCGAGGCTTCGGCGATCAGCGGGGGCGCCCACTGGATAATGAAATACCACCCGAACATGTTCAGAGCATGGGCGAGAAACAGCTTCAGCAGCTCCTTCACATGCACCTTCTGGCGAATCTCGCGCAGTACGGCGCCTTCTGCTCCCGCTGGCTTGGGTGGCAGCTCGGCGAGTTCGGCGATCCCCATCCGGCGCAGCACGCCGTTGGCCTTGGTGAGCGCGCCTTTGGGCTGCCGACCCAGCAGGAAATCGAGGCTTTCGCTCATCAGCAGGATCGCGAGCGGCAGCAGCAGTGCCGATAGCACCGCGCCGACCCAGAAAATCGCCCGCCAGTCGAACTGGTCAAGCGCGCTGGCGGCGACGAAAGCCCCGATGATCGTGCCCACCGGATAGGCCGAGGCGACCACGCTGCCCGAAAATTCCCGCCGCCGGAAGCTCGCATATTCGAGCGCGAGCATCCCTACCGTGCTCGTCATCCCGCCAATTCCAAGGCCGGTGATGAGGCGCCCAGCCATCATCGACCAGTAGCTCTGCGACAGCGCGCAGATCACCATGCCGATGCTCATCAGAACGAGGCAGGTGAGGATCGCCGGACGTCGCCCCCACTGGTCGGCCACTGGCGAAACGGCAAGGGCACCCAGCGCCATTCCCGCCAGATGCGTGGCCAGCAATGTGCCCAGCTGCGCGTCGGACAGGCCCCAGGCGGCCTTCAGCGACGAGGCCGCCAGCGATATCGCGAGGATATCGTATCCGTCGATCATATTCACGGCCACGCAGACCGCGACGACAAGATATTGCGGCAAGGTCATGGCCCTTTCGCCGAGCACGCGGCGGGGATCGTTTGCGGGCAACACAAGGGGTGCGCCCGGATCGGGTGTGGCCATGGTCTCTCCTCTCGCACCGCTCGACGGCGGCTTGGGCATGAGGCTATGGTGCGAGCTTGAAAGCGTCAAAACAAAACGAGAGGATGGCCCCGGCATGACCAAGGAGGCGACGCTGCCGCACGATGTGACGACCACATTGCGGCATGTAAAACGCGGCGAGAAAGCGACCTTTTACGCCGGTGATCGCGAGCGCAGCTACTGGCCCGGCGAGGAGCACCAGGTCACGATCCGCGATATGCGCCCGATCCGCAACGAGCTTGCACTTGAGCGCAATGGCTTCGTGCTGCTCGATGAACCGACCGACGTGACAGACTTTGCCGATGCCGCCGAAAAGGCGCGCTACTCGCGCCAGTGCGAAGAGCTGGTGAAGCGGTTGACGTGTGCGGACAAGGTGGTCAGCTTCGGCCCCGTTGTACGCACCAGCGCCTCGGGAACGCACGGGCATAACCAGCCCGCTTTCGGTGCCCATGTCGATTATGGCGCGCGTACCGTGGCCGATTACACCTTCGATCTGCTGCCGCGCGAAGAGGCCAAGGCGCGGTTGGCGCGGCGGCATATGCTGATCAACGTCTGGCGTCCGATTGCGCCGGTCGAGTCTACGCCCTTCGCGGTCGCCGATGCCAGCACGATCCGCCGTGAAGACCTGTTCGACAGCGAGGTCGTCGGTGGGCTGGGCGGGATCGACCGCTCGCTTTGGGGCTTCAATCTGGCCCATGCGCCGGGGCAACGCTGGTATTGGGCTCCGCAGATGCAGCCGCACGAGCTGCTCGCCTTCAAGCTGTTCGACAGCGATTCCGGCGCTGTCCAGTTCACCGCGCACACCGCGTTCGAGGATCCGGGCGCACCTGCCGACGCCGCCCCGCGCCAGTCGATCGAGTTGCGCACCATCGCCTATCTCTGATTGGGCGACGCTATTGCGCCCGCAGCCCATTGCCACGCGGCCTCTGCACCCGTAGCACTGACAATCGTTAGAGTCGCAAGTACTCAACGTGGGAGAGATTGTTGGTAGCCTATCAAGATTATGATCGGAGGGTCGAAGCGCGCGGCGGCAGCTATCGTCTGCAAGGCCACTGCGACGAGAAGTTTGCCCATGTGTTCGATGCCTTCGTGCAGAACTTCGAACAGGAAGAGGAACTGGGCGCGGCCTGCTCGGTGGTGGTGGACGGCGAGACCGTGGTCGACCTGTGGGGCGGCTGGGCCAATGCCGATCGCAGCCGCGAATGGGATGCCCATTCCACCGTTTGCATGATGAGCACGGCCAAGGGCGTCACGGGAATCGCCTTCAACATGGCTGTCGATCAGGGGCTGATCGATATCGAGAAGCCGGTGGCGCATTACTGGCCCGAGTTCGCGCAGAACGGGAAAGAGGACATTCTCGTGCGCTGGTGCCTCGATCACCGCGCGGCGATCCCCGTGCTGACCACCGATGTGCTGTGGCCCGGCGCGTTCCTCGAATATGGGCCTTACATCAAGGCGCTCGAAGTGCAGGAGCCGCTGTGGGAGCCGGGCACGCGGGCGGCCTATCACGTCCACAATCAGGGCTTCCTGCTGGGCGAGATCATGCGCCGGGTTACGGGGCTGACGGTCGGCCCGTTCCTGCGCAAACATGTCACCGGGCGGATCGGGGCGGAGTATTACATCGGCGGAATGGACGCAGAGGAGCAGAGCCATGTCGCCGAGGTGCTGCCCAACACCGGTGCGCGGTTGTTCGCGGCGAAGGACACGGCCATGCCCGATAAGCCCTCCACGCCCGAGGGCTGGCAGGATGGCGCGGTGCTGCGCAAGTTCGCCTTTCTTCAGAACCCGGACGAGCCGTGGCACACCACGATGAATTCGCCGAACTGGCGTACCTGCGAGATCGCCAGCGGATCCGGCCACGGCAATGCGCGCGGGGTGGCGCGAATTTATGGCGCGGCGACAGGCGAGGTCGACGGGGTATCGCTGCTGAGCAAGTCCGCGCTGGAGGCGATGATTACCGAGCAGCACAACCAGGTCGAGCTCTTGCAGGACCGGCCCTATCATCAGGCGCTCGGCGTGCTGCTGAACACGCCCGAGGCCGTCTATATGGGGCCGAACATGCGCAGTTTCGGCCACCATGGCCTCGGCGGCTCGATCGGCTTTGGCGACCCCGATGCGAAGCTCGGTTTTTCCTATTGCTGCAACCAGATGCACGCCGTGGGCGATAACGGCCCGCGCGCAAGGCGGCTGATCGACGCGGTTTATGCCGCCCTCTGACGAAAGGATCACGATGACCGACACAAAAAGCGCGCCCGAAATGACCGGACAGGAAATGTTCGACCAGGGCATGGCGATCCGCCGCAAGGTGTTGGGCGACGAATATGTCGACAAGGCGCTGGCCAAGAGCGGGCCGTTCAACGAACCGTTGCAGGAGCTGGTCACCACCTATTGCTGGGGCTGGAACTGGGGCCGCGAGGGCCTGCCGCTGCGCGACCGCAGCCTGATCAACCTTGCCATGATCGCCGTGCTCGGGCGCGAGAACGAGCTGAAAATCCATATCCGCGGGGCGCTCAACAACGGGCTCTCCAAGGAGGAAATTCGCGAGGTGCTGCTGCAGGTGGGCATCTATGCCGGCATCCCGGCGGCGGTGGATTCGTTCCGCATCGCCAATGAGGCCTTTGCCGCCATCGAAGCCGAAGAGGCCGAGTGATGGACCCAAGCGCCCGCCTCCTGATCGAACACGAATGTGGCAAGCTGCCGCTGCTGTTCGCCAGATATGCCGACAATGGCGACCACGCCGCGCTGGCAGACCTGTTCACACCAGACGGCACCTACGATCGCCCGTTCAGCCCCGGCTACCCGTTTCACGGCCGCGAGCGCATTCAGGCGATCTTCCGCGACCGCCCGCCGATCCTCGTGCGCCATCTGGTCACCAACGTGCTGGTCGAGGTGATGGGCGAGACGACAGCGCGCGGCAGCAGCTACCTCATCATGATGAGCAACCACGATCACGTCACCCCGCCGCAGAAGTCGAACGGCATTTTCGTGGGCGGGTTCGACGACAAATATGTGCTCGATGGCGACAAATGGCGTTTCGCCAGCCGCAAGGGCCACCTCGCGCTGCACGAGGGCGGAGCGATACCCAATATCCCGCCGCCATCGGACGAGGCACGCGGGGCCAGCTAACACAATCCACACAGAGAGGATTACAATGACGGTAACGGCCGCAAACGCAAACGAACAACTCGTGCTCGACTTCTTCGAGGTGCTGTCTTCGGGCGATCTCGAACGCTTGCGCGCGTTCTATCACGAGCATTCGGTGTGGGAGCCCAAGGTCAAGGACATCGCCGGTGCGGGCAAGCACATCGGGATGGACATCATCGACAAGTTCCTCGCCCCCGTGCGCGGGATGTTCGAGCCGGGCGATCCCAAGGTCCACGTGCAGATGATGTTCTCCGCCGGGCCGTTCGTCTGCGTGGAGAGTAACTCCACCGGCAAGACGATGGACGGCCTCGTCTACGACAACGACTATTGCTGGGTGTTCGAGGTGTCGAACGGGAAGATCGACGCGATGCGCGAATATATGGATTCACGTTACACCGCCAAGCTGTTCGGAATGGACTGATGGCGCGGTTTGCCAAACGGTTTGAAGGCCAGCCGATCCTGATCTCGGGCGCGGGGCGCGGGCTGGGCGAGGGGATCGCGAAACACCTTGCTGCCGAGGGAGCTATCGTCGGCGTGGCCGATATCAACGGCGAAAGCGCACTCGCCGTGGCCGAGGCGATTATTGCCGAGGGCGGCAAGGCCTTCAGCTATGGTGCGGACTGCGGCAGTCGCGCCGCGTTCTTCCAGCTGGCGGAAGACTTCGCCGCCGATGCCGGACCGCTGCGCGCGGTGATCAACAACGCCTCGGTGCTGGTCTACGAGCCGATCGAGCAGGTCACCGAAGAGACGCTTGACCGGATGCTGTCGGCGGGGCTGAAGAGCGTGTTCTGGGGGGTGCAGGCTTTTCTTGCGCATCGCGACGAGAGTGCGCCGGGGTCGATCCTCAACTATTCCTCGCCGGTGGCCTATCGCGGGCGGCCCAATACCGGGGCTTACACCACGATCAAGGCGGGTATCGCGGGGCTGACCAAGGTGCTCGCCGGAGAGCTCGGCCCGCGCGGGGTGCGGGTCAACGCGATTGCGCCCGGCTCTGTGCCCACGCCCGCGACCGAGGGCTTCGTCACCGCCGAGCAATACGAGCAGCGCGCCAAGAACATTCCGCTGCGGCGCAACGGCACCCCTGGCGATGTGGCCCAGGCGGTGGCCTTCCTCCTCAGCGATGAGGCGGAATTCATCAACGGAGCGATGCTCGCCGTCGATGGCGGCATCATCGCGGCGGGGTGATTTTTATGGACCCAAACCCGTTCGCCCTGAGCTTGTCGAAGGGCCGTTCGTTCTCTTGCTTCCGCGGTCGAAGAAAAAGCAGTCCTTCGACAAGCTCAGGACGAGCGGATGTTGGTGCGGGAGAGCAAACATGAAAATCTGGCAGGAACGCCTCGACCACCTAAAGCGCGTGATCGAGGCTGACATCGCGAATGACGACTATTTCGGCGTCGTGCTGCGCGTGGCGCGTGGCGGCACCATCGTGTTCGACGAGGCCATCGGCCACGCCTATGCGGGCGGCGAGAGGCCCTTGCAAAAGGACGACGTGTTCTCCCTGTTCTCGGTCACCAAGGCCTTCACCAACGTGCTGATCATGCGCGCGATCGAGGAGGGCCGCTTCCAGCTCACCACCAAGGTGAAGGACATCTTGCCCGAGTTCACCGGCAAACCGCGCGAGGACGCGACGTTCTTTCACCTCATCACCCATCAGGCCGGGATGCCCGGCGTGTGGAGCCCGAAGCCGGGCATGTTCCTCGACCGCCTGCAGGAGCTGTTCGACGAGAGCATCGCCCATGTCCACGGCACCAGCCAGCCGGGCGAGAAGAGCGACTATTCGCCGCTGGTGAACCACGTGCTGATGGGCATGGCGCTGGTCCGCACTGACCCCAAGGGCCGCAATTACCAGACGCTGCTTTACGAAGACCTGTTCGCGCCGCTCGGCATGGACTCGACATCGATGGGCCTGCGCCCCGATCTGGATGCGCGCCACGTGCGGCCCGACATGCGCGGCACGGTTCCGATCAAGCACCTCTCGCGCAATATCGAAGGCGATCACGCGCTGTTCGAAGACCCTGAGGTCGAGGCTCCGCATGTCGGCTGCGCCAGCACCTGCGGGGATCTCTGGCGTTTTGCCGAGATGCTGCGGCGCGAGGGCGAACTCGACGGCGCGCGCATTCTCTCACCGCGCATGGTGCGGCTGGCGCGCAAGGTCCACACCGGCGACAAGCCGAACGAGCTGTACAAGGGCGTGGCCCTGCGCGCCGGGTGGCAGGTGCCGCCGGCCAATCAGGGGCTTGGCTTTCAGGTGCGCGGGAGCGGCGTGTTCCAGCACTTGTTCGGCCAGCTCGCCAGCCCCGAAACCTTCGGCAACTACGGCGCGGGCTCGACCATGTTCTGGATCGACCCCGAGGCCGACGTGACCTTCTCGTTCCTCAGCGCGGGCGTGATGCCGCAGGCGGCGAACATCGAACGCTGCGGCAAGCTTTCCGACATCGCGCTGAGTGCAATGCTATGACCGGTCGAATTTCACCTTTCAAACTACACCCGCTCACCCTGAGCCTGTCGAAGGGCAGCCACGACCGCAGCCCAGCCGTGGGGCCAACATCGACGCGTGTCCTTCGACAAGCTCAGGATGAGCGGATTTTGGGAACCAGACCATGAGTGACGCAGACATCATCGTAATCGGCGCGGGCCACAATGGCCTCGTCGCGGCGGCCTATCTGGCGGTGGCAGGCAAACGCGTGCTGGTGCTCGAACGCAACGAATGGCTCGGCGGCGGGGTGGTCAGCCGCGAGCTGACCGAGCCCGGTTTTCTCCACGACCAGCACTCGATGAGCCACATCTTCATTCAGGGCAATCCGCTGCTGCTGAACGACGACCTCGGCCTGAAGCGCAAGTATGGGCTCGAATACGTGTTCCCCGAAGTGCCGATGATGAGCGTGTGGGAGGATGGCGCCACCCTGCCGCTTCACCGCGATCCCGCCAAAAGCGCGGAGGCTATCGCGCGGTTCAGCCAGAAGGACGCCGAGACTTTCCTCAAGATGAGCCAGCAGGCCGCGCAGTGGCTGCCGATGATTCAGGCCGGGCTCTATTCGCCTCCGATGCCCGTGGGCGCGCAGGCCGCGATGATGGACCAGAGCGGCGAGGGGCAGGAGATCATGCGCACCATGGCCGTCTCCACTTTCGATCTGATGGAAGAGCTGTTCGAACACGACAAGGTGAAGGCCCATTTCGGGCGGGTGGCAGGCGAAAACCTCGTCAGCCCGGATGAGAAGGCGACCGGGATCGGCGCCTATGTCTTCCTCGGATTTCTGGAGAAATTCGGCTTTGGCGTGCCGGTGGGCGGATCGGGCAGCCTTACCAATGCACTGGTCGCCTGCATCGAGGACCACGGCGGCGCGGTCCGCACGGGTTGCGAGGTGCGCGAGGTGTTCACCGATGGCGCGCGCGCTTCGGGCGTGGTGCTCGATAGCGGCGAGCGGCTCACCTGCGCCGATGGCGTGATCGGCGCGCTTCACCCGCATGTGCTGCCCGATGTCGTGCCGAGCCTGCCCACCGAAGTGGCGCGCAAGGCGAAGCGCACGCATATCACCGATGCCGCCTGCTTCACCGTCCACGCGGCGCTCGATGCGCCGCTGCAATTCAAGGCCAAGAACGTCGACGGCAGCGACTTGTCTGCCGTGATGTATGAGCTGATGCCCGCAAGCTACGAGGACATGCGCCGTGCTTTCGACGAGCTGCGCTATGGCAACTTCAGCCCCACCCCGCTGGTGGGCGTAGGCCAGTTGCCGCAGCACGATCCTTCGCGCTGCCCGGAGGGCAAGAGCATTTTCCACGCATGGGACTATGTACCCTATCAGCGCAAGGACGGCCGCGACTGGGACGAGGCCAAGGGCGAATTCGCCGAGAAGATGATAGCGCAGATGGGCAACTATATCGAGAATGTGCCCGAGGCGGTTCTCAGCTATCACTGCGACAGCCCCGTAGACATGGAGCGCACGAGCCCTAGCTTCCTGCGCGGCGACCTTCACGGCATTGCCACCACCACATATCAATCGGGCCGCCACCGGCCCACGCCTGACCTTGGCGGCTACACCGTGCCGGGGGTCGAGCGGCTCTATCTGGTCGGCCCGTTCCAGCATCCGGGCGGCGGGGTGTTCGGGGCCGGGCGCGCCACCGCCATGGTGATGGCTGAGGATCTCGGCATCGATTTCGACGGGATCGCAGTGGCATGAAAATTCGCGCAGCAGACAAGAGCGAGCTGATGGAAATCAGCAAGATCGAGGTAAAAGGCGACGATCTCGTGCTCAAGGGCAAGGTCTATGGCGCCATGCCGATGACCGCCGTGGTCACCCCCGAGGAGGCCCGCAAGTTCGGCAAGATGCTGACGCCGAAACTCGTGTGGTTTCTGCTCACCATGCCATTCCGGAAAGGAGCCAAGTGATGCGCCACCAGAACAAGTCCATCATCGTCACCGGCGCGGCGGGCGCCATCGGCTTTGCCACCAGCGAAATCCTCTGCCGCGAGGGGGCCGAGGTGATGCTGGTCGATATCGCTGCCGACAAGCTGGAGCAATGCGTCGCCGAGCTTCAGGGCAAGGGCTACAAGGCGCACGGCCACGTCGCCGATTGCGCTGACGACGCGGCGGTCGAAGCCTATGCCAAGGCGGCGCACGACCAATTCGGCAAGATCGACGGCTTCTTCAACAACGCCGGGATCGAAGGCGAACTGGCCCCCACGCACGAGTACGACATCGGCTGGTTCGACAAGGTGCTGCACGTGAACCTGCGCGGGATGTTTCTCGGCCTGCGCTTTGTGCTGCCCTATATGGTCGAGGCGGGCCGCGGCGCGGTGGTGAATACCGCCAGCATCGGCTCCGAGCGCGGGCTGGCGGGGGCCTGCGCCTACAACGCGGCCAAGCACGGCGCGGTCGGCCTCACCCGTACGGCGGCCAGCGAAGTGGCGCAGAAGGGGGTGCGGGTGAACTGCGTGATGCCCGGCGTGATCGAGACCCCGCTGCTGGTGGGGATGCTCGAACAGATGTTCGACAGCGTCGAGGCGGGGATGAAGAAGCTTGGCGAGGTGGCTACGCTCAACCGGGTGGGCCAGCCGCGCGAGGTGGGCGATGTCGTCTCCTTCCTGCTCAGCGATGAGGCCAGCTACGTCAACGGCGCGAAGTGGGAAGTCGACGGCGGCGCGCTGGCCACGATCAGGAACGATATCTAAGGGTCAGCGTAGAGACCTGTCGAAGGGAAACGACGCTGCGCAAAGTCATGACAATCCTCGCCGTGCTCAGCCTTGCGGTGGGATCGCAGGCGCAGGCGCAAGCTACGCGTTCGTCCCGGCCTGTTCCCGCCCCGGTTATCGGCACCATGCCATTCGAAGCGGACATTCAGGCCTTCGAACTGGTCGATGCCGCCTTTCCTCCACCGGCATGTGCCACGCTGTTCGTGGGCTCCTCATCGATCCGGTTCTGGACCGGCCTGGCTAGCGACTTTCCCGACCGCCGGGTTATCAATCGCGGGTTCGGCGGCTCTACTATCGCCGACACGGTGCGCTACTTCGACCGTATCGTGACGCCCTACGCACCGCGTGCCATCGTGTTCTATGCCGGAGAGAACGATCTCGCCGCAGGCAAGAGCCCACGGCAGGTGTTCCGCGATCTGCAGGCCCTGCTGCGGCTGAAGCGCGAGCGGCTGGATGATACTCCCCTGTGGGTTATCTCGCTGAAGCCCTCGCCCGCCCGTTGGGCGCAACGTGAAGACCAGCTCGCCTTCAACGCCATGGCTGCAGAGCTGGCGCTTAATGAGGGCGACGTGGCCTATATCGACGTGGCCTCCCCGATGCTGACCCCGGCTGGCACGCCGAAGAACATCTTCGGAGCCGACCGCCTGCACATGCGCGCGTCGGGCTATCGGATATGGACCGATGTGATCCGCGCAGCCCTGCAGGACGTTCCGACGCCTGCACGCTGCCGCGCACGATAGTCAGGAACCAGCCCGCATGATCAGGGGTTTATCCTGCAAAGACCCCAACAGGAGAAATACCATGATCGGCAAGATTATCGGCGGCTTTGCAGGCGCCAAGATGGCGGAAAAGACTTCGAGCATAGGCGGCACCGGTGGTGCGCTTCTGGGCGCGGCGGCCGTAGGTGTGGTGCGCCGCCTCTCGTTCCCGGCGCTGCTCGCGCTCGGTGCTGGTGGCTATGCCTACAAGAAGTATTCCGAGCGCAAGACGAAGACGCCCGAGGAAAAGGCCCGCGAAAAGGTGAAGGCCGATACCGACGTGGCAGCGGCTGCGGTCTGACTTGCAGCTTGGCGGAGGCTTAGGCCGCCCTTTCGGGGTCGAGCCCGGCAGCTTCCTCCACCACCTTGGCGATGGCGGTGAAATCCGCCTCGCCGCCCTCGCGCGCAAGTGTGCGCTCGAGATAGTCGGCGATGATATGGCCGAGCGGCAGTGGCACTTCGGCTGCCTCGGCCTCATCCAGCAACAGGCGCGTATCCTTCAGGCTCAGCGCCGCCGCAAAGCCGAAGTCGAAGGTGCGCGGCAGGACCGATTTGGGCCATTTGTCGCGGGTGGCTGAATTGATACCGGTCGACTGATTGAGCACGTCGATCATCTTGGCCGGATCGAGCCCGGCCTTGATCCCGAAGGCCATGCCCTCCGCGGTGACCCCGATAGCGACCGCGCCGAGCAGGTTGTTGACCAGCTTCATCGTTTGCCCCGCTCCGGGCGTTTCGCCCATGAAGGTAGGCTTGCCCAGCCGTTCGAGCAGCGGTTCGAGCTCTGGATAGAGCTGCGCCGGGCCACCCACCATTAGCGACAGTGTGCCATCGTGCGCCTTGGCGATCCCGCCTGACACCGGCGCATCGAAACTCGCCACGCCTCTCGGCGCAAGCAGCGCATCGAGTTCGGCCGCGAGCTGCGGCCCCGAGGTCGAGAGGTCGCACAGGATCGCGGGGCTGCCGCCGCTGGCGATCTCGGCCACGGCGTCGCGCACGATGGCCGGGGTGGGCAGGCTGGTGAAGACGATGTCGCACTGCGCGCCGAGCGCCTTGGCGCTGCCCGCAGCTTCCGCCCCTTTCGCCACCAGCGCGGCGACGGCATCGGGGGCGATGTCGTGGACCAGCAGGCTGTCCGCATGGCCGATCAACCGCGCGGCCATGCCTGCGCCCATCCGACCAAGTCCCAGAAATCCAACGGTGGTCATGTTTGCTCCGATAAGGCTGTGGCAATTGGGGTATGCGGCGCGAGGTCGACCCGCGCGATGGCATCGTTCGACGGGAAACAGCTCAGCACCAACGGATCGTGGCCCGGAATGACATGATCGAGCGACTGGCCCGCAAGGTCCATCAGCCGGTCTTGCGCGGCGGCATAGGCAACCTCGTCGACGAAGATCGGGAAGGGTATTGCGCGGGTGATGTTGGCGTAGAGATGCGCCGCGTCGCTCGCCAGTACCACGGCCCCGCGCGCGGTATCGCACACGACCGCCTGCAATCCGGCGGTGTGCCCGGCGAGCTGCACCAGCCGGATGCCCGGCGCCAACTCGCTGTCGCCCTCGTGGAACACCACATGGTCGGCATAGAGCTTGCGCACCAGCTGCGCGACCGGCTCGCCATCGAAAGGCGCGCGGGTCGGTTCATCGAGAATGTGGCGGCTGGTGGCGAAGGCCAGCTCGGCATCCTGCACGTGGAACCGCGCATTGGGAAAGGTGCTCAGGCTGCCGGCGTGATCGTAGTGCAGGTGGGTGAGGATCACGTCCTCCACCAGCAGCGGATCGATCCCGGCTTCGCGCAGCCCTTCGCTCACCGAGCGCGTGATCACGCGCCCGCGCGCCACCGCTGCCTCCTCGCCGAAGCCCGTATCGACCACGACCGGCGGTGCGCCCTCGCGGTGGATCGCCCACACGAAATAGTCGAGCGGCATCGGCAGGTCGTGATCGTCGACCTGCGCGGCAAAATTGGCCGAGGCCACCCGCTCGTGACGGGCATAGCGGATCGCGTCGATACGGGTGACGGCCACGCTCAAGTGAACTTGAGCCTCACCGGCTGCTTGATCGGACCGTGGCCGACGGTGGTCATCCATGGCTCGTAGTCACCTGCGATTTCGAACGCCTCGACCTCGCGCACCAGCGTGCCGAGAAAGGCCTGCGCCTCGGTCTGCGCGAGCATCCGCCCGACGCAGCCATGCACACCGTAACCCCAGCCGAGCGAGTGCCTGGTATCGCGGTCGATGCGGTATTCGTCTGGCGCGTCCCAGAAGCGCGGGTCGCGGTTGGCGGCGGCGAACATCAGCCCGCAGCGGGTGCCCGCCGGAACGACATGGTCGTCAATCGCGACGTCGACCGTGGCGATGCGGCCCGCCATTCGGCTGGGCGAATCCCATCGCAGTGATTCGTCGAAGGCGCTGCGCAGCAGCTTCGGGTTCGCGCGCAGCTTGACGTATTCGTCAGGGAACAGCGCCCAGGCGCGGATCGCGTTGGCCATGGTGAGATAGGTCGTATCGGCCCCGGCGCTGAGCACGGTTTGCAGCAGCAGCTTGGCCTCGTCCTCGGTCACTTGCCCCGCGTCGGCGGCGGCGAAGATGCTCGCGCCGATACCCGCCGGATCGAGTGCGTTTCGATCACAGGCGGTGCCGAGCCATTCGACCACGGCGCTGAAATCGTGGTCCATCGCCTCGTCGAACAGCTCGCCCGGTGGCCCCATCGTCGCCCAGACCATCTGCGAGAAGCCGTGCATGTGGTGGCGGCCCTCCTTCGGTAGGCCGAGCACCTCTGGCAGGATGTCGAAGATCCACGCCTGGGTAATTTCACCCACGGCGTCGATGGCCTCGCCTTCACGCTCGCGCAGCTTGCCGACGAACGCTTCGGCGGAGGCCTGAAAGATCGCCTTGGTCCGCTCCAGCGCGCGCGGGCTGAGCGCGTCGGAAACGACCTTGCGCACCTGCGTGTGGCGGGGCGGATCGTCGGTCAGGAGGATTTCAGGCCGCGGCGAATTGGGATCGTGCCAGGGGCGGCTGGTGGAGGAGAAGCTCTTCCAGTCGAGCAGACCGCTGGTGACGTGTTCGTGCCGCGCGATCATGCAGGTGCCGTCGTGCAGCCGCACCACGGGTGCGAATTCGCGCAGCGCATCGTCGACCGTGCGGGCGTCTCGCACCGCCTCGGGGGTGAAGATGTCGAGCGGGTAGTCGGGGATCGGTGTGCTCACAGCCCCAGCCCCCGGAACCACACCTTGCCATCAGCGCCGGTCTCGAAGTGCCCGGCGGTCGGCTCGGCGAAGTGCGCGCCGACGATCAGGATGCCGCTGTCCTTGTATGTGTCGACGAAGGCGACGCGGGTGGCGCGACCGGCGTCCTTGTCCATGTCAAAGGTGGCGTCGCGGTGCGGCATCGCGCATTGCATCGGGTGGTGCATCAGGTCGCCGGTGATGACCGCGCGCTCGCCCTTGCTATCGATGCGCACGTGGATGTGGCCCGGCGTGTGGCCGTGGCTCGGCTCGCAGGTGAGTTCGGGGCAGATCCGGTGGTCGGTGTCGATAAAGTCGGCCATGCCGAGCGCCACGATCGGATCGACGCATTCGACCAGATGCCCGTCCGAATGGACGCCATCGTGGCGGATCACCTTCTCCCATGCCTCGTATTCGGTCTTGCCGAACAGGTAGCGGGCGTTGGGGAAGGTTGGCTTGTAATCCCCCGTTTCGGGGTCTTTGTAGGTGTTCCAGCCGACATGGTCGAAGTGCAGGTGAGTGCAGAAAACCACGTCCACCTGTTCGCGCGTGATGCCGAGGCTGGCGAGGTCTTCGAGGAAGCCTTCGGGCAGGTTGCAGAACACGTCGAAGTCGCGCTCGCGCCCCGCGCCGATGCAGCTATCGACCACGATCACCTTGTCGGGCGTCTGCACCACGAAGCCCTGAAAATTCATCCGCTGCTGGCCCTCAGGCGTCGCATAGTGCGGGTGCAGCCAGTCGAGCGCGATCACCTCCTCGGGGGTGGCGTCGGGCATGGTCATGTGGATGTCGTCGCGGAAGTCCCACAGCTCGACGATGCGGCTGATTTTTACATCGCCGACCTGCCAGCTCTTCACGTGCTCTGCGGCCATTGTCCTCTCCTCAGGCTGCCACAGCCGCTTTCGGCTTGTAGCGTGCTACACTTTCCTCCGGGAGCTGTGCCGGTGTCAACCGGGCTTTGCCGAGAACGAAGTCGGCGCATTTCTCGCCGATCATTACGCAGGGGGCGTTGGTGTTGCCGCCGATTACGCTGGGCATCACACTCGCATCGGCCACACGCAGGCCATCGAGCCCGATCAGGCGCAGCTCCGGATCGACCACTGCGCTTGAATCGTCCGCCGCCCCCATCTTGCAGGTGCCGACCGGGTGGTGAACGGTGTAGCCCGTCTCGCGGATATAGGCGTCCCATTGCTCGTCGCTCTGGCAGAGGGGGCCGGGGGCCACTTCGGTGCCCTGATACTTGGCGAAGGGGTGGCTGGCAAAGGCCGTGCGGGCGATCTTCAGCGCGCGGATCAGTGGCTGGATATCGTCGGGGTGTTCGAGCAGATGCGGGTCGATCAGCGGGGCTGCGGCCGGGTCGGCGGAGGCAAGCGTCACTTCGCCCCGGCTCTTGGGATAAAGCGCCACCGGGCTGATCGCATAGCCATGACCGACCGGGAACGGCACGCCCTTCACCGTCAGCCGCTTGGCGGGCTGGAACACGAACTGCACATCGGGCCTGGCGAGGCTCGGGTCGGTGCGCAGGAAGGCCACGCTCTCGAACACGTTGCCCGCGAGCGGACCCTTGCGGGTGAGCAGATAGTTGAAAAACTGAAGCACGTTGCGCGGCATGGCGCGCCAGCTGATGCCATAGCTGGTCATGTCGCCCGTCTCCATGTGGATTGGGCTGGCGACGTGGTCCTGATAGTTCTGCCCGACGCCCGGCACATCGTGGACCACCGCGATGCCGTGCGCCCGCAAATGCGCGGCGGGTCCGATGCCGCTGAGCATCAGGATATGCGGGCTCTGCACCGCACCGGCGCTCAGGATCACCTCGTGGCGGGCGCGCAGGATACGGCCATCGGTCAGTTCGACCCCCACCGCGCGCCGGTTCTCGACCACAATGCGCGCCACCCGGGCATCGACCTGCAAATGGATATTCCCGCGCGCCATCGCGGGGCGCAGCATGTTCTTGGCCGTGCTCTCGCGCTGGCCGTCGCGGATCAGGCCCTGACGGCGGCCATAGCCCTCGGGATCGGGGCCGTTGAAGTCGGGGCAGGCGGGGAACTGCTGCTCGGCCAGCGCGGCCATGAAATCGTAATTGAGCGGGTTCGGCCCCTCGACCATCTTGGCGTTGATAGGGCCGCTGGTGCCGTGGAACACGCTTTCGGGATAGTCTTCGTTATGCTCGGTGCGGGTGAAGTAGGGCAGCACCTCGGCATAGGACCAGCCTGTGCAGCCCGCGTCGGCCCAGTCGTCATAGTCGGTGGGGTGGCCGCGGAAGTAGACCATGCCGTTGATCGATCCGCTGCCGCCGATGACCTTGCCGCGCGGCACGCCGATCTTGCGGCCCGCCATGCCGGGTTGGGGGACGGTCTCGAACCCCCAGTTGGTGGCCTTGCGCCCGATGGCGGCGGCGACGAAGCTGGGGACGTGGATGAACGGATGGCTGTCATGCCCGCCGGCTTCGAGCACGCAGGTGGTCTTGCTGGTGTCCTCGCCCAGCCGCGCGGCCACGCATGCGCCGGACGAACCTGCGCCAATGACGATGTAGTCGAACTCGCCTGCCAGCATTGTTGTACTCTCCCGCCGCGCATGGTGCCAGCGGGCGAGATGATTGCAAGGCTAATTGTGTTGGGTGTTAGGGTTGGGGGGAATGTGCTTGCTGGTAACGCGCCACAGCTTTCCGCACCAACTCCCCCTCGATATCTTCAAGGTTCGTCGCGCTGTACGCTCTCATCCGCCAGTCACCGTCGATATAGTGCTGGCCAACAGCGGATTCGAAGAACGCTACGAGCTGACGTAACTCTTCTTCGGTGTACTCCCAATTGATGTGTCGTTCGAACTCTTCCTGATAGGTCGGTCGAACATGTTCATATTCAGCTTTGAGTGCCTCAATCGGGCCCGTGATTGCCTCAAATAACGTCGTGGCAGCCGTACCGGAATTCCAATCGAGCTGGCTATTTAGCGCGTACCGCTCCAAAAAGCTGCCGCTATCGAGCTCTCGTTGCAGTCCCGTCGCAGCCATGAATCTGCGGATGAGCGCCTGTTTCTCGGCATTAGCTGGTTGTTCGTTCATAGCAGATGGATAGATCTCAGTATTTTGCGCGAACAGGCTGCTGGACGCACCCATCATGGCTAAGCCGCAAACTGTGCTGCGTAAGAACTTATTCCCCATCATAACTAATCGCCCCAGCCGCAGCCCCGCTCATTACAAAGCCGATCGGCCGTTCCGCCTCCTCGGTCAGGTGCCCGATCAGCCCGCCGGTCCGACACAACAGGCCAATCCCTTTCAGCGCCGCCACCGGCCAGCCGAGATCGAGCATGATCGCGGGGATCGGGCCGTTGACGTTTACCGGCAGCGCGCGGCCAATCGCCTCGGGCAGCGCCGCCTGCAACGCGCGCATCATCGCCACGTGCTCGCCCGACACACCGCGTTCGTCGGCAAGCTTCAGCAACAGGTTCGCGCGCGGGTCGCCCTCGGAGTGCTGCGGGTGGCCGAAGCCGGGGACGGCCTTCGTATGCGCGCGCCACTCGGCGATCTTGCGCCGCGCCACCGCTTCTGCCGCATCGCCGCTCGCGCGCTGGTCGGTCACGCAGTCGTGGTAGAACTTGCCCGCCACCTCGGCGCTGCCCAGCACCACCGAGCCGCAGCCGAGCAATCCCGCCGCGACCGCGCCCTGCACCGCCTCGGGCGCGGCGGCGAGCGTCATCCGCGCGGCCACCACCGAGGGCACCAGCCCGTGCTCGGCCAGCGCGCAGAGCACCGCGTTGAGGAAGAAACTCTGGTCCTCGTTGGGCTCCTCGCCCGTCACCAGCAGCCAGAAGTAGCTGGAGAAATCGAACTTGCCGATGATGTCCTCGCACAGGTCGCGCCCGCGCACGGTGATCGATTCCGCGTCCGAGGTGCAGATCGCTGTGTAGGGCTGATCCTGTTTTCCGATGCGCATTCAATTCTCCCAAAATCCGTTCGTGCTGAGCTTGTCGAAGCACCGCTTTTTCTTCAAGCTCGGACTAGAAGTAAGGACAGTCCTTCGACAAGCTCAGGACGAGCGGGGAGGGAGTCTGGGAGAGAATTCATAATGGCAAAGCCGCTTCACGGCATTCGTGTGCTCGATATGGGCACCTTCATCACCGGCCCGGCCTGCGGTATGCTGCTGGCGGATCTCGGGGCTGAGGTCATCAAGGTCGAGATGCCCGAGACGGGCGACCCGTTTCGCGCCTTCAAGGGCGACCTCTATTCGCCGCACTACCAGACCTACAACCGCAACAAGAAGTCGATCACGCTCAACACCAAGACCAGCGAGGAGGACCGCAAGGCGCTCGACGAACTGGTCGAAACGGCGGATGTCTTCATCCAGAATTTCCGCCCCGGCGTGGCCGAGCGCTTGTTTGTCGACGCCGCCAGACTCCAGGAAATCAATCCGCGGCTGGTCTATGTCGATATTTCGGGCTTCGGCAACGATGGCCCGTGGAAGGACCGTCCGGCCTTCGATACCGTATCGCAGGCCGCGAGCGGTTTCCTCAGGCTGCTGGTGAACCCCGGCAATCCCCGTGTGGTCGGCCCTGCAATTGGCGACGCGGTGACGGGGTTCTACGCCGCCTATGGTGTGCTCGCCGCGCTTTATGAGCGCGAGAAGACCGGCAAGGGCCGCCGGGTCGAGACCTCGATGTTCGAGGCCATGGCGCATTTCAACCTCGACGATTTCACGCACTATCTCAGCGCCGACGAGGTGATGGGGCCGTGGAGCCGCCCGCATGTTTCGCAGAGCTATGTGTTCGAATGTGCGGACGGCGGCTGGATCGCGCTGCACATGTCGAGCCCGCCCAAGTTCTGGGAAAACCTCGCCGAGGCGGTCGGCCAGCCCGACATGCTCGCTCGGCCCGAGTTCGAAAGCCGCCCGGCGCGGATCGCGAACTACGAGAACGTGGTGAAATTCCTCGCCCCGATTTTTGCGGAAAAGCCGCGCGCCTATTGGGAGGAGCGGCTGACCAGCCTCGAAGTGCCGCATTCGGCGGTCTATTCGAGCAAGGAGGTGTTGGAAGGCGATCTCGCCAAGCACCACCGGATCGAGGTGAGTGGCGAGGGCCAGCGCGGTACATTCCGTACGATCCGCAATCCTATCCGGTTCGATGGCGAGGCGGAAAGCGATCTGACGCCGCCGCCCGAGCTTGGCCAGCACAATGAAGAAATACTTGGCCGCAAGCCATGATGCGTTAGATTGCTAAGCTTGAGGCCGCGCGAAAAGACTCGGCCCAACGGGAGAATGGATCATGGCACACTTGCCGAGCAGACTGCATCACACCGCCTATGTGACGAAGGATCTGGAAGCCACCCGCGCCTTTTACGAGGACGTGATCGGCCTGCCGCTGTCGGCCACCTGGTGCGAGGCCGATATGCTGTTCGGCAAGATGCGGACCTATTGCCACGTGTTCTTCGACCTTGGCGACGGCAGCTCGCTCGCCTTCTTCCAGTTCGCCGATGCCGATGATCAGGCCGAGTTCGGGCCCGAAATTCCCTCTTCGCCGTTCATTCACATCGCTCTGAACGTCGATGCCGAATGCCAGGCCGGGATCGAGCAGCGCATCAAGGAGGCCGGGATTTCAGCGCCCGATACCTATGTGCTGGAGCACGGCTATTGCCGCTCGGTCTATGTGAAGGACCCGAATGGCATGATCGTCGAGTTCTGCAACGACGACCCGCGCGCCGCCGATGGCAAGGCCGAGCGTCAGGCCAAGGCCCATGCCGAGCTAAAACGCTGGTTGGCGGGCAATCACGAGAACAACAATACGTTCCGGAAGGAAGAGGCAGCATAGGGCCGCGCCGATGAGCGGTTTCGCCACCACTCACACCGGCAGCCTGCCGCGCCCCGACTATCTGCTCGACCTGATGTTCGCGCGCGAGGGCGGCGAGGAGGTCGATCCCGCCGCGCTCGATGCAGCGATCGAGCGGGCGACGGCGGAGGTGGTCGCCCGCCAGGTCGCGGCAGGGCTCGACGTGGTCAACGATGGCGAGATGTCAAAGCCCAGCTACGCCACCTACATCAAGCATCGGCTCTCGGGCTTCGGCGGCGAGGCGGGGCAATACGAATTCGCCGATCTTGAGGACTTCCCCGGTGCCAAGGCGCAGGTGTTCGGCAACAAGGGCCGGGCCAGGCGCTCGGCTCCTGCCTGCACCGCGCCGATCGCAGTGATCGACATGGAAGCCCCGCGCATCGACGCCGAACGGCTCAAGCGGCTTGCCAAGGGCCACGGCACCTTCATGTCGGCGGCCTCGCCGGGGGTCACCGCGCTGTTCTTCCCCAACCAGTACTATGCCAGCGATGAGGACTATGTCTTCGCCCTCGCCGAGGGGTTGCGGCACGAATACCAGACCATCGCCGAGGCCGGGATCACCTTGCAGGTCGATTGCCCCGATCTTGCCATGGGCCGCCACGTCCAGTTCACCCATCTCAGCCTTGAGGAGTTCCGCCAGCGCATCGGCATGAACGTCGCCGCGCTCAACCATGCCTTGCAGAACATCCCTGCCGAGCAATGCCGGATGCACCTGTGTTGGGGCAATTACCCCGGCCCGCATCATTGCGACGTGGCGCTGGCCGAAATCGCCGACATCGTCTGGCAGGCAAGGCCCCAGACCGTGCTGCTCGAAGGCGCCAACCCGCGCCACGCGCACGAATTCGCCTACTTCGAGAACCACCCCCTTCCGCAAGACAAGGTGCTGTGCCCCGGCATGATCGAACCGCAAAGCCCCTATATCGAGCACCCCGAGCTGATCGCGCAGCGGATCGGCCGCTATGCCAATCTGCTCGGGCGCGAGCGGGTGATGGCGGGGGTGGACTGCGGCTTCTCGGTCCACGCGGGCAGCCATGCGCTCGACCCGGAGGTGGTCTGGGCAAAGCTGGCCGCGCTCGCCGAAGGCGCGCGGATAGCCACTTCACGCTACTGGTAAGGCGGGCCTTCCCGCGCTAGGCGGGCAGTTCGCAGTGCGGGCGTGGCGGAATGGTAGACGCCGGGGACTTAAAATCCCCTGAGCCTTGCTCGTGCGGGTTCGAGTCCCGCCGCCCGCACCAGCAAGCCCTCTGTTAACGCCGTCGCCCGGGGGGATTTGGTTGCTATCCGGTAAACGGATCCATGCGAAAGCCGCTCTTGCGCATGATAGGCAGGCGTTGCTCAGGGTGTCAGCGTAGGCGTTGATAAACCAATCCTGAACAATCCCGCGTCAATTATGATGTCGATCAAAATGCAGGATCCCTGCAGAATGAAAAGAGTGGGAACGCCCATGCAAGACCCAGCGAGGCTCGACAACACGAGCGCCCCCTCCTCAGGGCAGGAGGGCAGTGGAGCGGAAATGCGTACGGCGCCCCGCGTCGGATTGCTGATCCGACCGGCCAAGCTCATTTCGCCCGACCATCAGTTCGTCTGCGTCATCCGCGACCTTTCCGCGACCGGGCTTAGCGTATGCGTGTTTCACGCCCTGCCTTCTTGCGACCAATATACGATCGAGTTCCAGAACGGCGATCGCATCCCGGCCGAGGTGATGTGGCAGCATGGCGACCGCATGGGGCTGCGCTTCCTGGAGAGCGCCGATCTTGACCGGCTGATTCAAAGCCCGAGCCGCTTCGCCAAACGTCCGATTCGCGTCGAGCTCGATTGTCCGGCCATCCTGGCGATGCCGGGGCGCGATTTTTCCGTGCGGATTTGCGATATTTCAGGGCAGGGCGCGAAGATCGCCTGCGACGAGCATCTCATGCTCGCGTCGAACGTCGTCCTGCGGGCAACGCACCTTCCTTCCACGCGCGCCAAGATCCGCTGGCGGCGCAACGGGGCCTATGGCCTCGTGTTCGAGGATACAATGCAGATGAGCGAGCTGGCGCGCATTGTCGCGGCCATGCAGAACGTAGCGCTCTGATTTCCGGCCCGGCCGGGTGGCCGCGTTAACCACGGAACAACCATTTTCCTTCACTCCCGGCGGGAACACCAATCGGGAGGCTTGATGACCAGTATCCGTGCCAGCGGCAGCCACGCAGGCGATGTGGATGTGGATGTCGTCATTGTCGGCGCCGGCCCGGCGGGACTGACCGCAGGCTATCTGCTGACCAAGGCTGGCAAGTCGGTCGCGATCATCGAGAAGGATGAGACTTATGTCGGCGGGATCAGCCGCACGGTCGAGCACGCGGGCTATCGCTTCGACATTGGCGGGCACCGGTTCTTCTCGAAAAGCCAGCAGGTGGTGGACCTGTGGAACGAGATCCTGCCCGACGACTTCATCCAGCGCCCGCGGATGAGCCGCATCTACTACGAGGGCAAGTTCTACTCCTACCCGCTGCGCGCCTTCGAGGCGCTGCGCAACCTCGGCCTGTGGCGCTCGGCGCTGTGCATGGCGAGCTACCTGAAATACAAGCTGTTCCCCATCAAGCAGGTGAAAAGCTTCGAGGACTGGACCACCAACCAGTTCGGCAGAAAACTCTATTCGATCTTTTTCAAGACCTACACCGAGAAGGTCTGGGGCATGCCCTGCGATAGGATGAGCGCCGACTGGGCGGCGCAGCGCATTAAAGGCCTCAGCCTGTGGGGCGCGGTGATCGACGGGATCAAGCGTTCGCTCGGTCTCAGCCGGCTGAACGACGGTTCGGGTACGCAGGCCAAAACCTTGCTGGAGACGTTCCGCTATCCGCGCCTCGGCCCCGGCATGATGTGGGAAGCCGCGCGCGACAGGATCGTGGCGAGCGGCAAGGGCAAGGTGCTGATGGGCCATGCGCTGGGCCAGCTCGCGAGCGATGGCCAGAGCGGCTGGCGCTTGCGCGCCGACGGGCCGGATGGCGAGACCATCATCACGGCCCGCCACGCCATCAGCTCCGCGCCAATGCGCGAACTCGCCACCCGGCTCCATCCGCTACCCGCAACCACCTTGCAGGCAAACAACCTCAGGTATCGCGATTTTCTCACCGTGGCGTTGATGATCCGGTCGGACGACCTGTTCCCGGACAACTGGATCTATATCCACGATTCGCAGGTACAGGTGGGCCGGGTGCAGAACTTCCGCAGCTGGTCACCCGAGATGGTGCCCGATCAGGATATTGCCTGCGTGGGGCTCGAATACTTCTGCTTCGAAGGCGATGGGCTGTGGACGTCGAGCGACGAGCACCTGATCGCGCAGGCCAAGCGCGAGATGGACATCCTTGGCCTGTGCAAGCCCGAGGACGTGGTTGGCGGCGCGGTGGTGCGGCAGGAAAAGGCCTATCCGGTCTACGACGAAGACTACGCCGAGAATGTCGAAGCGATGCGCGCCGAGCTGGAAGAGCGCTTCCCCACGCTGCATCTGGTGGGGCGCAACGGCATGCACCGCTACAACAATCAGGACCATGCGATGATGACCGCGATGCTCACGGTGGAGAACATCATCGTCGGTGAACGCCTCTACGACACCTGGTGTGTGAACGAGGATGCCGAGTATCACGAGGCGGGCGACGAGGGCGCCGAGAAGGCTTTGCCTGCGCGCGATGGCCGCACACTGACCGAAGATCAGGCCGCTGCACTGTCCTCGGTCCGCGATGTGCCTGAACGGGTGGCGAAGGCCGGGGCAAGCGCCGAAAAGACCCGCAAGGTCGCCTGATCGGGAGGGACGCCATGCGCGAAGTTCCGATGCAAGCGGCACTGCGAGAGATTGCGCGCAAGGCGAAGGATCGCCGGTTCATGCTCTATTTCGCGGCCAGCCTCGCGGCCTTGGCGGTGGACGCGGCGAGTTTTCTTGCGCTCCTCCGGCTTGGTTTCGGCGCGGCAGGCTCTTCGGTGCTGGCCTATGGGCTGGGCATCGGGTTTCACTGGCTTATGTCGAGCCGCGCGGTCTTTCTTGATCGGGTGGCCATGGGCGGGCACCAGCGCACCCGGCAAAAGGCGCTGTTCGTGCTGTCGGCACTGGTCGGGATGGCGATAACGGTCAGCATCGTTGGCGGGATCGAACGGCTCGGCGGCGACCCGCGCCTTGCCAAGGGGGTGGCGATTGGCGCTTCGTTTTTCGCCACCTACTGGCTGCGCAAGCGCGTGGTCTTTCCAGGGGCCGCCGATGGCGTCGCAGTCTGAGCCCCTGCCCGAGCGCGAGCTCGACTCGGTGCGGATGACACTGCTCGTCTGGGCCGGGGCAGCGCTGGCCTATCTCGCGGCTGTCCTCGTGCTCGGGCAGGAGCCTTATGATGGCGATGACCTGATGCGGCTGCAGCAGGTGCGTGACCTGATGGCCGGGCAAGGCTGGTTCGACGTTACGCAATACCGGATGAACCCGCCCACGGGCGTGGCCATGCACTGGTCGCGCCTTGTCGACCTGCCGCTGGTGGCGGTGATGATAGTGCTGCGGATAGTACTGCCTCAGGCGCTGGCCGAGAGTTGGGCAGCGATGCTGGTGCCGCTGTTCTATCTTGGCGCGGCCCTGCTGCTGTTGCGCGCGATCATGTTGCGGCTGGGCTTTGTCGGCTGGCAGGTGCTGGCAGGGCTGGGCCTTGCCGCGCTGTTCCCGCTTGTCCCCGCGGCCTTCGCGCCGATGCGGATCGACCATCACAGTCCGCAGGCCGTGGCTGCGCTGGCCATGGCGGCCCTGATGCTGCGCGCGCCCTCGCGACAGGCGGCGCTGCTGGGCGGACTGGTTGGTGCCGTATGGCTGGTGATCTCGCTTGAAGGGCTTCCCGTGATCGCGTTCGTGGCTGGCCTCTATGGCCTGCGCTATGCGCTGGTGCGCGATCGCTCGCTTGCCTGGTTCCTCGGGGCGCTGGCGCTGGCGGCGCCGCTGCTCTCGCTGGCAACGCGGCCGATGTCGGAATTTGCCTTGTGGTGCGATGTCCTGCTGCCTGCGCATTGGGCTGCCTTTGCGGCAGCGGCGGTGGCTGCTGGAGCCCTTTCCTACCTGCCCCGGCAAGATCGGCTGGTCGGACGCGTATTGGCGATGGGCCTGCTACCCCTGCTGAGTGCGCCCGTCGCCATGGCCATGATCGGCCCCTGCCTCTCCGGCCCCCTGGCCGCGCTCGATCCGCTGGTGCGCAGCTACTGGTACAATCACGTTTACGAGGGGCTGCCGATCTGGATGCAGCCGCCGTCGCTGGCGCTGCCTGCGCTGTATACCCTCGCGCTTGTTACCGCAGGGCTCTGGGCCGCCCGCCGAGAGGGCCTGTTGCGCGACGAGGCTCGGCTCAAGTGGTTGCTTCACGCCCTGCTTGCCCTAGGCGTGGCATGCTACGGGCTGCTTCTCCTGCGCGAAATCCTCGTGGCGCAGCTGCTCGCCGTGCCCTTTGCGCTGGCGCTGCTCATCCGTTTCATGCCGCGCGCGCGCGCTTTAACCGCTACGATACCACGCGTGCTGGCGACCATGGCTTGCGTCTTGTTGGTGACCCCGGCGGGTGCCGCCATCGCAGGTAAGCAGATCGGGCAGAGGTCGTTGCCATCCGATCATTTCGCCAGCCAGCCCCGCCAGCACGCGGCTGGTCTCGCTCCGTGCGACTTTGCCGACCTGCAACGGCTGGGCGAGGGATACGTCTTCACCAGCTTCAACAGCGCGCCTGAGATTCTTGCGCATACCTCGCTCGGGGTGACAACGGGAGGCTACCACCGCAACGTGGAGGCGCTGCATAGGGTGATCTCCGCATTTATCGCCGACACCGGCGAGGCCCGCGCTATCGTGAAGCAGAGCGGTGCAAACTATCTCGCCATCTGCCTTGAAGATGACAGCCTGGTGATCTTCGCCGAAGACCGCCCCGAGAGCCTCGCGCGGGCCCTGCTACTGGGGGAGCGGGTCGACTGGCTCGACCCGGTTTCAGGTTTCGAAAATACGCAGCTGAGGGTGTACCGGGTCCGCTAGCCGTCAGGCGGGCTGGAAATCGAGCGCCACGCCGTTGATGCAGTGGCGCTTGCCGGTCGGGCGGGGGCCGTCGTCGAACACATGGCCCAGGTGCCCGCCGCAATCCGCACAGTGGACTTCGCGCCGGACATAGCCGAGCTTGCGGTCGGTCGAATAGCCGACCGCGCCTGCGTCGATCGCCTGATAGAAGCTCGGCCAGCCGGTGCCGCTGTCGAACTTGGTTTGCGACGAATAGACCGCATTGCCGCACCCCGCGCAGGTGAATGTGCCCGCGCGGTGTTCGTCGTTAAGCGGCGAGGAGAACGGGCGTTCGGTCGCCTCTTCGCGCAGCACGCGGTATTCCATGTCGGTTAGGCGGCGGCGCCATTCGGCGTCTGTATGCGTCACGCGGAAATTCTGCTGGGCCTTGGCGGGTTCGCTGCCGCAGGCGCTGAGCACGGGGAGCGACACGCCCACGCCAAGCCAGGTCAGCGCGGAGCGACGGGAAAGCATGGGGTCGTGGGTCATGAGGGCACCTCTAGCGGGCCGCGGCGGAACCCTTGCTGAACAGGCCGCGCACGAACCCGACCGGCCCGCGCCTACTCTCCTTAGCCTTTATAGTGCCTTGCGGGCCGGATTTCATCACCCGCTTGCGGAACATGTTCGCGCCTACACGCACGAACACCGCCACGCACAGCGCCTGCCAAGCGAGCGCGAGGGCATGCGGCCAAAGACTCTCATCCATCGCTGCATGGGCAACCATCACGAAGGGCGAACTGAGCGGGAAGGCCATGCCGAGCCAATCGATCCAGCCGCCCGCATTGGTGATGGTGAGGCTGGAGAGGAAGAACACCAGCACCTGCAACATGGTGGCGGGCATCGACAGCGTCTGCACCTCGCGCACCGTTTTCGCCTGCGAGCCGATGGTGAGAAAGATCGCGCCGAGCAACAGATAGCCCATGCCGAAATAGAGCGCGAACAGCACCATGAACATCGGCCAGCCGACGCCCGGAATCGCGTAGTCCGACAGCGAGACCCCGCCCGCCGTCAGCACTATCCCGGCGGTAGTCCCCCAAACGCAAATCCCCACCACCGAGACCGCCAGCATCGCGAATAACTTGCCGAGGAACAGCGCGTCCATCGGAATCGCGGCGGCGAGCACCTCGATGATCTTGTTGCCCTTCTCCTCGACAAGATTCGACAGCACCATCGAGGCGAGCAGCATGATGAGCAGGAACAGCAGCACCTGCCCACCCTGCGCGGTGTTGATGCGGGCCGAATTGCGCGCGGCAGCGCTGGAGGAGACTTCGCTGGTGGCCACCTCGGGATAGGCGAGCGTTTGCCCCTCGGCCTGCGCGGCGATCATGCTCACGATGCCTTGCCAGCGTTCGATGCTGCCTTCGGTGGCGGTGAGATGCGGCGCGGTAGGCGTGCCGGTGACTACGGCGGCGAGCTGTCCTTCGCTTTCCTGCAAGGCGACCTTGGCGTCGAACGGCTCTCCCGGCGCAACAGCGCGCAGCTCGCTCATCGGCGGGACCGTGCTGCCGAGCCTCTCGGTAAGCGCATTGGCCGCATCGAGCATCGCGCGATTGTCCTCCGCGCTCATCGCGAGGCCGACGCTGGCCACGCCCGCGTTCTGCTGCACCTGCGCGCCGACGCCGCCTGCCAGCGCCATCACCACCACCGGGAACAGTGGCCCGAGCAGGAAGAAGATGAACGCGCGGCTGAACAGGATCGCGGTAAAGTCGCGCCGCGCAACTACATAGGCGGCCTTGAGCAGCGGCAGGCGTCCGCCGGGCTGGTGTTCAGTGCTCATGCGGTGTCTCCCGGTTCGTTCGCGACCATGTCTTTTGCCGCCGCCTCGCCCGCGATGGCGACGAAGGCATCGTGCAGCCCGGCGCGCTCGATCGAGAGCGAGAGGATACCCGCCTCGCCTTCGATCAGCGCCTTGAGCAGCGGCTCCACCCCGCTTTCGGGCAGGGCGAAGGTCCAGAAATCGCCCAGGCGGCGCGCGTCATCGGGCAGGGCCGCTAGCCACCCGCCCTCGCGGCGGCGCGTTTCGAGCCGGACCTGCGCGGGGATACGGTCGCGCGCTTCGTCGACCCGGCCCGCGAACGGCACCTTGCCGCCCGCGATGATCGCGATGCCTTCGCACAGCCGTTCGGCATGGGCGATGACGTGGGTGGAGAAGATCACCGTGGTGCCCTTGTCGGCCAGCCCCCGGATCAGCACCTCAAGCTTGCCCTGATTGATAGCGTCGAGGCCCGAGAACGGCTCGTCGAGCACCACCAGCTTCGGCTCATGCACCAGCGTGCCGAGCAGCTGCACGGTCTGCGCCATGCCCTTGGAAAGCTGGCGGATTTGCCGCTCGACCGCATGGCCGAGGCCGTGGCTTTCGAGCAGTTCGCGCGCCTTCTCGCGGCCTTGTTTCAGCGGCAGGCCGCGCAGTGCGCCCATGAACGCGATAGCCTCATAGGCTTTCATCGCCGGGTAGAGCCCGCGCTCCTCGGGCAGGTAGCCGATAAAGCGGGCGACATCCTGCGGGTTGCTTGCGCCGAGCACCATGCGCTCTCCTGCGTCGGGGTCGATAATGCCGAGCAGCATGCGCAGGGTGGTGGTCTTGCCCGCGCCGTTGGGGCCGAGAATGCCGTAGATCGCGCCGGTGGGAATGGCGAGGTCCACCCCGTCGACCGCCGTGGCGGCGTCGAACCGCTTTACGAGCCCGCGCGCGTCGATGGCCAACGGGGGTGCGGTGTCTGTGCCTGCGGAGAAATCGCCTGTCGCCATGGTCATGCTGTCACTTTAGGAGGGAGGGATGAACCTTGCACTCCCCTACCATGCTTAATCTCGCCGAGACCACGTTGCAGGAGCGCCTGCGCGAAAAGGCGCGCGAGCTGGGCTTTGCCGCCATCGGCTTTGCGCCTGCCGAGGATGACCCGGTGCGCGCGGAAAGGCTGCACGAGTGGATCGAGGCCGGTTACCACGGCGAGATGCAGTGGATGGCCGACCGCGCCGATGTGCGGCAGGGGCCGCAGTCGATGTGGCCGGTGGCCAAAAGCGTGATCGCGCTGGGGATGAGCTATGCGCCGGAAGTCGATCCGCTGGCGCTGGAGGGCGACCCGGAGAAGGCGCGCATTTCGGTCTATGCCCATGGGCGCGACTATCACGATGTCGTGAAGAAGGCGCTGAAGGCGCTGGCGCGCTGGTTGGTGGAGCAGGCGCCGGAGACCGAACTCAAGGTCTTCGTCGATACCGCGCCGGTGATGGAGAAACCGCTCGGACAGGTGGCAGGGCTGGGCTGGCAGGGCAAGCACACCAACCTCGTCAGCCGCGAGCATGGCTCATGGCTGTTCCTCGGCGCGATCTACACCACGGCGGAATTCGCGCCCGACGAGCCGCAGACCGACCACTGCGGATCGTGCCGCGCCTGTCAGGATGCCTGCCCGACCGATGCCTTCCCGTCACCCTACAAGCTCGATGCGCGGCGCTGCATTTCCTATCTGACGATCGAATATGCGGGGCCGATTCCCGAAGAGTTTCGCGAAGCTATCGGCAACCGCATCTATGGCTGCGACGATTGCCTCGCCGTGTGCCCGTGGAACAAGTTTGCCGAGACGGCAGCGCGGCACAAGGCCTTCGCCGCACGCGAGGAGCTGATTGAACCAATTGTGGCCGAGTTATTGGCCCTCGACGATGCCGCTTTTCGCGCAAAATTCTCCGGCTCGCCGATCAAGCGGATCGGTCGCAACCGCTTCGTGCGTAACTGCCTGATCGCCGCCGGGAACAGCGGCAATGCTGATCTGATTGAGCCGGTGCGTGTGCTAACCGAAGATCCCGATCCCGTGGTATCCGAAGCCGCGCGCTGGGCGCTCGGAAAGCTTACATCAGTTCCTTAAGCGGCCGCTCGACGTCGGCCACCTCGGCGGCATCGACCTGCGTGCGCGCCTCGATCAGCTTGCGGCCCTGCACATAGTCCTTGGTGCGGTTGACAGCGTCGATGGCGAGGATGCGGCCATCCTTCAGGTAGACCACCGAGAAACTCCGCTCCGCCGGATCGCCGCGTAGCACGGTGGCGTCGTGTCCCTGGCTGATCCCGGCGGTCTGCAACCTGAGGTCGTACTGGTTCGACCAGAACCACGGGAAGGCCTCGTAGGGCACCGGCGCGCCGCAGATCGAGCGGGCGGCGGTCGTTGCCATGTCGTTGGCGTTCTGCACGCTTTCGAGCCGGATCACCGCGCCGCCGGCATAGGCGTTGGCATGGGCAGCACAGTCGCCGATGGCATAGATGTCAGGCAAGCTGGTGTGGCAGAATTCGTCGACATCCACGCCGTTCGCCCCGGCGGCTCCGGCATCGATCAGCGGGCCGACTGCGGGCACGATCCCGATCCCGACTACCACCGCATCGCAAGGGACCACTTCGCCGTCGGTCAGCTCGACGCCGGTCACGCGGGTGCCGTCGCCCTGCAGGCATTCGACCCCGACGCCGATCCGCAGGTCGACGCCCTGCGCGCGGTGTTCGTTCTCGTAGAAGCGTGAAAGCTCCTCGCCCGCCACGCGCGAAAGGACGCGGTCGAGCGCCTCGATCAGCACGACCTCGCAGCCCAGCTTGCGCAGCACGGCAGCAGCCTCAAGCCCGATATAGCCGCCGCCGATCACGACGATCCGGCGCTTGCCGGCGCCCAGCTCCGCCATGAGCGTATCGACATCGGCCTTGTCGCGCACGGCGTGGACGCCTTCGAGATTGCCGCCGCTGCACGATAGCCTGCGCGCATTGCCGCCGGCCGACCAGATCAGGTGGCCATAGCCCATGGTATCGCCGCCCGATAGCGTGACCTGATGCGCCTCGGGATCGATCCGCGTGACGGCCTTGCCGAGGTGCAGCGTGACATCCTTTTCGGCCCAGAAGGCCTCGGGCCGGATCAGCAGCCTTTCGAACGGCTTGTCGCCCGAAAGGTATTCCTTCGAGAGCGGTGGCCGCTCGTAGGGCGGGAGCGGATCGCGCCCGATCATGGCGATCGAGCCGGTGAAGCCCTGTTGCCGCAAGGCGATGGCGGCCTGAGCGCCGCCATGGCCGCCCCCCACGATGATCACGTCATAGCTTGTCATGGCGGCGTGTTGCCCGGATTGCAGGCTCAGCGTCAAGACTTTGCGACGGGCGGGGGCCTGTCCTGATCAAGCAGCAGGTTGCGCGCCTGGCCTGCGACTTGCGCCAGCACCGCCGGACGGACCGGCTGAACCGCTTGCGCGCGCGCGATGGTCTGACGGAACTGGCCGATCTGGTCCTCGTTCTGCTCGGCCCACTGTCGTACCGCGCCTTCGGGGTCTTCGGCAAAGCCCGGTGTGATCGCGGAGAGGCGGCCGAGGAAGTCGCGACGGATCTGCTGGAAGTCGCGCGCGAGGCCGGCCACCAGCAGCCGCTCCCACGGATCGGCGGGGCTCATCACCGAGGCTTCGCCCTGAGCCCAGTCGATCCCGAGCGATGCGCCCGTGAGCGTGAAGGCGCGGACAAGGCCGAGCGGATCGATGCCCGACGAATTGGCAAGGCTGGCAATGCCGATGGCCCCGTCGAGCGCGAACAGCCGCGCGACCTTGCGCGCCAGCGCAGGCGGAGCGTCAAGCGCCTCGAGGTCGGCGGCAATCGCGTTGACATGGGCCGAGGCTTCCTCGCCGATCAGGGTATCGGCATGTTCGGCCAGCTGGCTCACCAGATCGCCGAGGCGGGCGCGCAGGTCGGCCGGGTTGGGCGCCCCGTTGGCGGCCCGGATCACGTCGGCGATATGGGCGCGCAGACCGCTCGCGGCCTGTTCGAACAGGCCGAGCCGTGCGGCTTCGGGCATGGCCGTGGCGTCGATTTCGTCCCACAGCGCTTCCATGTCGAACATGGCTGCAGCTGCTACGAAGGCGCTGCCGACGATGGACAGGCCGACGCCTTCCTCTTCGGACAGTTCGAACGGATGGATCAGGCCCATGCGGTTGACCATCCGGTTGGCCACCACCGTGCCGACGATTTCGCGCCGCAACTGGTGATCAAGCAATTGTTGCGGGAATTTCTCCTGCAACAGCCGGGGGAAGTCCGCCAGCACCAGCGCATCGGCGTCGTCGTCCTGGGCGAGCGGCGATTGTTCGACGGCATCCTGCAGCGCCATCTTCGTGCTCGAGAGAAGCACGGCCAGTTCGGGCCGGGTGAGCCCGTGGCCATCGCTGCCGCGCCGGGCCAGTTCCTCGTCGCTGGCGAGCCCTTCGGTCACGCGGTCAAGCACGCCGATGTCGCCGAGAATCTCGATCAGCCGCACATGCGCGGCCATCGAACGCGCGCCGCCGCTTTCGGCAATCGACAGGGCGAGGGCCTGCAGCCGGTTATCCTCCAGCACCAGCTCGGCGACATCCTCGGTCATGTCCTTGAGCAGCGCGTTGCGCTCCTCCTCGGTGAGGTCGCCCGCCTTGAGCGCCGCGCTCAGCGCGATCTTGATATTCACCTCGTTGTCCGAACAATCGACGCCTGCCGAATTGTCGATAAAGTCGGTGTTGATGCGTCCGTCCTTGAGGCCAAAGGCGATGCGCCCTGCCTGGGTGATGCCGAGATTGGCTCCTTCGCCGATCACCTTCACGCGCAAGTCCGCCGCATTCACGCGCAGGCCGTCGTTGGCCGGATCGCCAACCTCGGCATTGCTCTCGTCAGCCGCCTTCACATAGGTGCCGATGCCGCCGAACCACAGCAGGTCGTTGGGTGACTTGAGGATCGCGCTCATCAGGCTTTCGGGATCGAGCTCCTCGTCGGCAATGCCCAGCGCCTCGCGCGCTTCGGGCGATAGCTCGATCCGTTTCAAGGTGCGCGGGAACACGCCGCCGCCCTTGCTGATCAGCTCTTCGTTGTAGTCCGCCCAGCTCGAACGGGGTAGCTCGAACAGGCGCTTGCGCTCGTTCCAGCTTTTGGCCGGATCGGGATCGGGGTCGATGAAGATGTGGCGGTGGTCGAAGGCGGCCACCAGCTTGATCGCCTTCGACAGCAGCATCCCGTTGCCGAACACGTCGCCCGACATGTCGCCCACGCCGACCACGCGCACCGGTTCTTCCTGCACATCCACGCCCATTTCGCGGAAATGGCGCTGGACCGAGACCCAGGCGCCGCGCGCGGTGATGCCCATGGCCTTGTGGTCATAACCGTTCGAGCCGCCGCTGGCGAAAGCGTCGCCGAGCCAGAAGTCGTGCTCGATCGCGATGGCATTGGCGGTGTCGGAGAAGGTCGCCGTGCCCTTGTCGGCGGCGACCACGAAATAGGGGTCTTCGCCATCGTGGATCACCACGCCAGCAGGATGCACGACCTTGCCTTCGACGATATTGTCGGTGAGCGACAGCAGGGTGCGGATGAACAGCTTGTAGCTTTCCTTCCCCTCGGCAAACCAGGCATCGCGGTCCTGCGCCGGGTTGGGAAGCTGCTTGGGATAGAACCCGCCCTTCGCGCCCGTCGGCACGATCACCGCGTTCTTGGTCTTCTGCGCCTTCATCAGGCCGAGCACCTCGGTGCGGAAGTCATCGCGCCGGTCCGACCACCTCAGGCCCCCGCGCGCCACCGGCCCGGCGCGCAGGTGAATGCCCTCCACCCGGCGCGAATAGACGAAGATCTCGCGCCATGGCACAGGCTTGGGCAGGCCGGGCACAAGCGAGGAATCGAACTTGAACGCCAGCGCCTCGTTCCCCGCCGGAGCGAACACGTTGGTGCGCAGGATCGCCTTGATGGCGTTCCAGTACAGGCGCAGCAGGCGATCATCGTTGATTGCCGAGACTTCGGCGAGCCCAGCGCGAATGGCGTCCTCGGCCTTCTCACTGGCCGCATCGCGCTTGCCCTTGTTGGCGGGATCGTGGCGGGCCGTAAACAGGTCGATCAGCCCGCGCGTGACGGCGGGCGCGCCAGCCAGCGCCTCGACCACGGTGTGGATCGTGAAGGCGATGTTGGCCTGCCGCAGATAGCGGTAAAAAGCGCGCAGCCATTCGGTGTCGCGCGCGTCGAGCCCTGCGCTGATGACGAGCCGGTTGAACACGTCGTTCTCGGCCCCGCCATTGATGACATGGCCGATCGCTTCCTCGATAACAGAGGCGCGCTCGAGCAGGCTTGTCGGATCGACACCCGGCTGTACGGCGAGACCGAAGTCGTGGATCGTCCCGCCATCGTCGACCGCCAGTTCGGTGGGCACTTCGGACAACACGCGGAAGCCGAAGTTCTCCAGCGCGGGCACCGCGTCAGACAGCGGCATGGAGCCGGCGTGCTGATAGATCTTGAGCCGCAGCGGCTCGGTGCAGCCCTCATCGGCGCAATAGAGCCGGACCCCGCGTTCGGGCGCGCCCTCTTCGTCGAGCGCGCGCAGACGGATAATGTCCTGCGCTGCCTCGGCCGGGCCGTAGCGCGTGCGATAGGCGGTCGGCAGGGCATTGGCGTAGCGCATGGCGAGCGAGGCGGCATGGGCCTGCTGGTCGGTCTCGCTCAGCGCATCTTCCACCGCGTCGAGCCATCCGCGCAGCAAGGTCTGCACCGCGCGGTCGAGCGCTTCGGCATCGGGCTCCTGCTCCTGCCCGCGGAAGTCGAGCACATAGCGCAGCAGGGCGAGATTGCCGCCTTCCACCATCAGGCTCCAGTCGAGCGTGCGGGCGCCGGTCTCGCTTTCGACCAGATTCTGAATCTCTTGCCGGACCGAGGTCGAGAGCAGGTCTCGCGGAAGCCAGACGAAGGCGAACAGGTGGCGGCCAAGCGGCGCGGTAACCAGCGTGGCTCGCGGGCGCGGGCGCTCGCCCAGCGCGATCATGGCGGCGACCACGCGGACGAGGTCGTCATCGGCAAAGCTGATCACGAGATCGTGCGGCAGCACGGTCAGCGCGTGGACGAGCCCCTTGTAGTCGTGGCTCTGCGGGGAGAAATCCAGCCGCTCCATCAGCGTGGCGAACTGGCGGCGCAGGACGGGAACCTTCTCGGGCGGCGAGGACAGCGCGGCGCTGGTCCACAGCCCGGCATGGACCGACAGGGCGGCCACCCGGCCATCCTCGTAAATCGGCACAATGAACAGGTCGAGCGGTACAGTGCGGTGGACGCGCGAAAGGTGATTGGCCTTGATCACCAGCGGGGCGCGGCCCGGAGCGCCGTTCTTGCCGTCGAACCAGGCAAAGGCGCGGGCGAAGGTATCATCGGCCACGACCGGGTCGCCGGGGCGCCGGAAAATGCCGAGAGCATTCTCAATCCCGCCGTCACGCTGGCGTACGAGGTGACCGAGCTGGGTCATCATCCCGTCGCCCAGCCAGCGCAGCAGCGCCGCGCCCTCGCCATCGGCCACGAGGTCGGCATCCTGCATGATGCGCGCCTGCATGACGGGCCAGTCGGCCACGGCGGCGCGCACGTCGAGGATCGCGGTTTCGAGCGCCTCTTCGAGTGCCTTGCGGTCGCGGGCATCGACCCGTGCGGTCTCGATATAAATCCACGATTCGCGCTTCTCGCCGGTGCCTGTGCCCTCGGGCACGTCGACCAGGGCCCCGGCCTCACGGCGGACGGGCAGGATCGGGTGAATCAGCAGATCGATCGGCATGTTCCGAGCGGACATGGCGGCGGCGATTGAGTCTACGAGGAAGGGCACGTCCTTGTTGACCACCGCAATGCGCAGGAAGCGGCGCGCACTTGCCTCGCTGCTCATGCGGATTGCGGGCTTGCCGTCTTCGCGCTGGCGGGCAGTGGCGAGCACAAAGGCCGCCGCCTCATCAAGCGCCTCGCCTTCGAGGCCTGCCTCGCCGGGCAGGAAGCTGCCGGTGATACGGCGCTTCAGAACTTCGGCAAAGCCGCGCTCCTGCTCGCTCAGGTCATTGGTGCTGGAGGATGTGGTTTTGGCCATGTGGGGTAGTCTCCTTGCGCCGAAGCGCAGCATTGGGCCTTGGGTCAGGCGGCGACGTGCTCCATCGCCAGTTCGAGCGAGTGGCGGCGGGCGGCCGGATCGTATGTCGCGCCCGAAAAGATGATCTCGTCGGCACGCGTGCGGGCGATGAACCGCTCGATCTTCTCGGCCACGGTGCGCGGCGAGCCCACGGCGGCGGCGGTCGAGAGGCTTTCGAGCATCGCTTGGGCCTGCATCGGCAGGGTGGCGCGATATTCGGGTATCGGCGGCGGCAGCCGGCCCGGATCGCCGCTGCGCAGGCGCACGAAGGCCTGTTCGTGGCTGCTGGCGAGAGTTTCGGCCTCGTGATCGGTCTCAGCCGCGATCATCGTCATGGCGGCCATGACATGCGGTTTGTCGAGATATTCGGAGGGGCGGAACTGGGCGCGATAGGCCTCCAGCGCGGCATCGAGGTGCGCGGGCGCGAAGTGGCTGGCGAAGGCATAGGGCATACCCAGTTGAGCGGCGAGCTGCGCGCCGAACAGGCTCGACCCCAGCATCCACATCTCCACCTTCGCGCCGAGGCCGGGGGTGGCCTTGATCGGCAGGTCGAGATCGCCGGTCAGCAGTGCGCGCAGTTCGACCACGTCCTGCGGGAAATATTCCGCCGCGCGATGCAAATCCTTGCGCAGCGCCTGGCCGAGCACCTGCCCGGCGCCGGGCGCACGGCCCAGCCCGAGGTCGACCCGCCCCGGAAACAGCGCGTCGAGCGTGCCGAACTGCTCGGCGATCACGAAAGGGTTGTGGTTTGGCAGCATCACCCCGCCCGAGCCTACACGAATGGTGCGGGTGGCATGGCCTATATGGGAAAGAACCACCGAAGTGGCGCCCCCTGCAATCCCGGGCGAGCCGTGGTGTTCTGCCACCCAGAAACGCTTGTAGCCATTCGCCTCGGCGGTCTGCGCAAGCTCGGCGGCATCGGCAAGGGCTTCGGAAACGTCGCTGCCCTCGCGCACGGTGACGAGGTCGAGAACGGAAAAAGCGGTCATAACAGGCTCTCCAACGTGCGTTGCAGCAGGGCGATATCCTGCGGGCGCGACAGACGATGGTCGCCGCCTTTCACCAGCACGCCCTGCACGTCGTCCGAGGCCAGAGCCCGCATCAGCAGCACGGAAATATCGGACGGCACTTCGTCATCCTCCTGCCCGTGCAGCAGGCGCACCGGGCAGGTGAGCGGAACCTCGCGGATCAGCATCCGCTGTAGCTGGGCATCCTGCCAGAAGCCGGGATGGGTGGGGGTGGGCATGGGGCCGTAGGGATTATCTTCGAACACCGTCTGACCAGCGGCCAGCGCGGCCTTCTGTTCCCGGTCATAGCCCCAGGAGGTGAAATCGGGCGCGGCGGCAATGCCGATCATCGCATGCAGCCGCTCACCCAGCGCCATGCCGATCAGCAGCATCAGCCAGCCGCCCATTGACGAGCCGACCAGCAGCACCGGCCCTTCCACCTGCGCCTCGATCAGCGCGAGCACCTCGTCTTTCCAGCGGGTCAACGTGCCTTCGCCGAAAGTGCCTTCGCTGCGGCCGCAGCCGGAATAGTCGAGCAGCAGGCAGGCGCGGCCTTCGCTGGCAGCCCAGTCATAGATGGCTGTGGCCTTGGAGCCGTCCATATCGGACATGTAACCTGGAAGGAAAACGATGGTCGGGCCAGTGCCAGCGACGTGACGAAAAGCGATCCTGCGCCCGTTGACTTCGTGAAAGTCGCAAGCTTGTTCGGCCAGTTCCATTCGGCAGTCCTCTCCTTTGGCGCCGTCAGCTACGCGCTAAGACCTTTCAGCGCGCCGCGCCTTGTGCCATGGCGCGCGCAGGCAATCGACAGATATCTGGTATCATGAGCAATCACTTCAAGATTTCCCTTCCCGATGGTTCCGTTCGCGAGATGGCGCCGGGCTCGACTCCCGCCGATGTGGCGGCGGACATCGGGCCGGGGCTGGCCAAGGCGGCGCTGGCCGCGCGCGTGAATGGCGAGCTGCGCGACCTCACCCGCCCGTTCGAGGGCGACGCCGAGCTGGCGCTGGTCACCAGCCGCGACGAGGAAGAGGCGCTTGAGCTGGCGCGGCACGACTATGCGCACGTGCTGGCTGAGGCGGTGCAGGCGCTGTGGCCGGGCACCCAGATCACCTTTGGCCCCGCCACCGACGATGGCTTTTATTACGACGTGAAAGCGCCCGACAGCCGCGCCCCGTTCTCGATGGACGATCTTCCGGCCATTGAGGAAAAGATGCGCGAGATCATCCGCGCCAACAAGCCGCTCACGCGCGAAGTCTGGAGCCGCCAGCAGCTGATCGACAAGTGGCAGGCCGATGGCGAGACCTTCAAGGCCGAATGGGCCAGCGAACTGCCCGAGGGCGAGGAGCTGACCGTCTACAAGAGCGGCGAGGACTGGCTCGACATGTGCCGCGGCCCGCACTTGCCCAGCACCGGCAAGCTCGATCCTGATGCCTTCAAGCTGATGCGTGTTGCCGGGGCCTATTGGCGCGGCGACCAGAAGAACGCGCAGCTCACGCGCATCTATGGCACCGGCTGGCTGACGAAGAAGCAATTGAACGCGCACCTCACCCGTCTGGAAGAGGCTGCCAAACGCGACCACCGCAAGCTGGGCCGCGAGATGGACCTGTTTCACTTGCAGGAGGAGGCGCACGGCTCGGTGTTCTGGCACCCCAAGGGCTATCGCATCTGGCGCGAGCTGGAAGCCTATATGCGTCGCAAGATGGACGGCGGCGGCTACCGCGAGATCAAGACCCCGCAGGTGATGGACGCGCGCCAGTGGGAGCAGTCGGGCCACTGGGGCAAGTATCGCGAAAACATGTTCGTGATCCCCGACGAGGTGCCCAACACCGAGGACGAAGGCCCGATTGTCAGCGATGCCGCTGAATGGATGGCCTTGAAGCCGATGAACTGCCCGGCGCACGTGCTGGTGTTCAAGCAGGGCATTACCTCATACCGCGACCTGCCGATCCGGCTGGGCGAAATGGGCTGCTGCCACCGCAACGAGCCGCACGGCGCGCTCCACGGGCTGATGCGGGTGCGCCAGTTCACGCAGGACGATGCGCATATTTTCTGCACCGAGAATCAGGTGGTGGAAGAAGTGCGCCAGTTCTGCGAGCTGGCCGACCGCGTCTATCGCGACTTCGGCTTCACCTATCACGTGAAGCTGGCGCTGCGCCCCGAAAAACGGTTCGGCTCCGACGCAATGTGGGACAAGGCCGAGCAGGAGCTGCGCGATGCGGTCGCGGCGGCGGGCATGGATAACGACGACTATGGCTGGGAAGAGCTGCCGGGCGAAGGCGCGTTCTATGCGCCCAAGCTCGAATGGCACCTGACCGACGCGATTGGCCGCACCTGGCAGGTCGGCACGATCCAGTCCGACCGCGTGCTGCCCGAGCGGCTCGATGCGAGCTATATCGGTGAGGACGGCGGGCGGCATCGTCCGGTGATGCTCCACCGCGCGATTTTCGGCAGCTACGAACGCTTCATCGGCATCCTGATCGAGCACTTTGCGGGCCGCTTGCCCACCTGGCTTGCGCCGGTGCAGGCGGTGGTGGCCACCATCGTTTCCGACGCCGATCCCTATGGCGAAACGGTGATGGAAAAGCTGAGGGCCGCGGGCATCCGCTGCGAGAGTGACTACCGCAACGAGAAGATCAACTACAAGGTGCGCGAGCACTCGCTGGCCAAAGTGCCCTATCTTCTCGTGCTCGGTATGCGCGAGGCGGAAGAAGGTAAGGTGGCCCTGCGCATCCTCGGCGAGAAGGACCAGCAAGTGCTGACGCTCGACGAGGCCGTGGCCTTGATCGCGGGTGCGGCCACACCGCCTGACCTCGATTGATCGGCAGTGAGAGCGCCGTGCGCGCTTATCTTGTGAGCTAGCATGAGCACCGATCTGATCGTCGGTTTCAGCGCGTTGCAGATTGTCGTGGCGGTGGCGGCGACGCTGGGCGCGGCTTTCATTCGCGGGCTGACCGGCTTCGGCTTCGGCATTCTGCTGGTGCCGATCCTTGCGCTGGCGCTCACTCCGGTGGAGGCGGTGCTGGCGCTCAACATCATGGCCGGGCTGCTTGCCTTGAGCGAGATCCGCTATGTCCTGCGCGAAGCGGAACGGTCTGCCCTCACCATCAGCGTCTTGGTGCTGCTTACGACCCTGCCCGGGCTGATGCTGCTCGATGCAACGCCGCCCGCGCTTGCGCGGTTGCTGATTGCGCTGGTCGCGCTATCGGCCTTCTTCGCCGTGCTTCTGCCACGTCGGGGGGCTGCGCAACCGGGGCATCTGACTACGGGCATGACCGGCGTGGTGGCCGGCGTCCTGACAGGTTTTGCCGCTATGCCCGGTCCGCCGGTGGTGCCCTATTACGTCGGGCGCGATATCCCGCGCCGCACGGCCAAGGCATCGATGGTGGGCGTGTTCGGCGTTGCCGCCATGACAGGTGTGGCCTCGGGCGCGACGCTGGGAGTGCTCGAATGGCGGATCGTGCTGCTGGGCCTAGCGCTGCTCCCGCTCGTCGTGTTCGGTAACTGGCTGGGCAGCCTTGCGTTCGGCAAGGTCAGCGACAAGCTATGGCGGATTGTCGTGGGCGTGGTGCTGGCTGCGGCCGCCGTAGCGGCACTTCTGAAGCTGCTTTAGAAAAGCGCGCGTTAGAAGGGCAGGGCCTGCCCGGCGGCAATCAGCGCGAGAGCGCAGGCTGTCACCACCGCAAAGCGCAGCACTTCGGCCGGGTTGGCGACGATCTCGCGGACACGGGTGACGGAAGCACTCATGCCGGAGAGTATGCGCGCTATCCGGTAAACAAAGTGTTAAAGCGCCCGCCTAAGCGACAGGCACGTGCTGGCTGCAACAGTGGAACGAGCCGCCACCGGTCAGCACCGCGTCGGCCCTCAGGCCCACCGTCTTGCGCCCGGGAAACAGCTTTCCAATCGCCTCGACCGCCGCCGCATCGTTGGCGCAGCCGTAGATCGGCACCACTACCACCTTGTTGGCCACGACGAAGTTCATGTAGCTCGCCGGTTCGGCATCCTCCTCGCCGTAAAGCCCGGCAGAGGGAACGCGGTGGACGGTGAGGCCGAAGTCAGCGGCCCGTCGCGCCGCATCGTCATACACGGCGGCATTCGGATCGTCGTTGCTGGTGGCGACGGGAATGGCGATCTCCCCCGGCGCGACGAACCGCGCGAGGTTGTCGACATGGCCGTCGGTGTGGTCGCCCAACAAGCCGTCGCCGAGCCACAGGATGCGCTCGAAGCCCAATTCCTCGGCGAGGTGCTCCGCGATTTTGTCGCGCGACAGGTCGGGGTTGCGGTTGGGGTTGAGCAGGCACTGTTCGGTGGTCACAACAAGGCCGGTGCCATCGGGATCTACCGAGCCGCCCTCCAGCACCCAGTCGGCCTTGCGATAGGCAAAGCCGCCCGTCTCGGCGAGCGACGCGCCGGTCTCCTGATCGCCATCGAGCAGATACTTCTCGCCCCAGCCGTTGAAGCCGAAGCCCTGTGCCAGCCGCTCGCCCGCATCGGTCCGGACGATCAGCGGGCCGGTGTCGCGAATCCAGATGTCGCCATAGGGGTGACGCTCGAAGACCACCGCAGGATGCGCCGAGGCGCGCGCCGCCGCTTCGCTTTCCTCATCACGGACCACCAGGCGAACCTGCTGGCCGCTTTCCGCGATGGCATTGGCGAAGGCGGCAACCTGCGCCTGCGCGGGGGCGAGGTCATCCTCCCACAGGTCGGCGGCGGCGGGAAAGCCGATCCAGATCCACTCCTGCTCGGCCCATTCGGGCGGCATTGCCTGGCTCATTCGCTTAGCATCCCTTGCCGGCGGCGCAGCTGGCATCGCGGGTAGCGCGGAATTCGTCGCCCTCGACCCAGTTCGGCCAGTCCGCGCTCTCGGCCAACTCGCGGCCAATCGCATAATAAAGCCCGACATCCTGCGCCACGCCGCTCCAGTCCCAGTTCGGATCGTACTCGTCCTTGGGGCCGTGATAGCGGTTGGCGGTATAGTCGGCATGGCCCTCTTCGCCCGCTTCGAACCCACCATCGAACAGGTCTTCGCCGCTCTTCACATAGAGCATCGGCACGCCGCGCTTGGCGAGGCTGAAGTGGTCCGAGCGGTAGTAGTATCCGGCCTGCGGGTTGGGATCGGCAGTGATCGTGCGGCCCTGCGCCTCCACCGCGCGTTCGAGCGTCGCATCGAGTTCGCTCTTGCCGCCGCCGATGGCGACGACGTCTCGCGCCGGGCCGAGCACGTAGAGCGCATCCATGTTCACGCCGCCCACGGTCTGGCTGAGCGGGAACACCGGGTTGGCACCATAATACTCCGAGCCTAGCAGGCCCGATTCCTCGGCGGTTACGGCCACGAAAGCCAGCGAGCGTGCGGGGGCGCCGGCCTCGTATTGCATCTTTGCGAGGGCGACCAGTGCGGCAGTGCCGGTGGCGTTGTCGACCGCACCGTTGCAGATGTCGTCGCCATCGGGCGCGGGGGTGCAGCGGCCGAGGTGGTCCCAGTGTGCGGTGTGGAGCACATATTCGTCGGGCCGCTCGGTGCCGGGCAGGACGCCAACCACGTTGGCGGAGGCGAAGCGGCGGATCGCGTTGTCGAACGAGGTGCTAGCCTTGATGCCAAGCGGGACGGCTTGGAAACCGGGGTGGCTGGCGGCCTGTTCCATCTGCGCAAGGTCCATGCCTGCCGCTGCGGCGACTTGTTCGGCGACATCGTGCGTGACCCAGCCGTTGACCAGAGTCTGGCTCATCCCGCCGTCGTTCCGGGCAGCATAAACCTGCGGGCCGGACCAGCTCGATTCGACCACGTTCCAGCCATAGGCGGCGGGGAAGTCGGCATGGACGATGATCGCGCCTGCCGCGCCCTGCCGCGCCGCTTCCTCGAACTTGTAGGTCCAGCGGCCATAGTAAGTCATCGCGCGGCCGTTGAACGTGCCTTCCAGCGTGTCCGCGGCATAGTCCGCATCGTTGACGAGGATCAGCGCGGTCTTCCCGTGCATGTCTACGCCCGCATAGTCGTTCCAGCCACGCTCGGGCGCGTTGATGCCGAATCCGACGAAGACGATCTCGCTATCCTCCAGCGCCACGTGGTCCTGCTCGCGGTAGGTCACACCGACCCAATGATCGCCGAAGGCATACTTGGTGCCCGCGATAGTAAGTGGGTTGATGTTCTGCGCGGTGATTTCCACCAGCGGCACTTCCTGGACCCAGCTGCCGTTGTTGCCCGGCTCAAGACCGGCGGCGGCGAACTGCTCCTCCAGATAAGCGATGGTCTTTTCCTCACCCGGCGTGCCGGGGGCGCGGCCCTCGAATTCGTCGGACGCGAGAACGCGCGTGACATCCTTGAGCGTGTCGACCGGGACCGGCGCGGTCTCCTGCGCCGAGGCCACGGTGGACAGCGCCAAAGCGTAAAGCGGAGCGAGCGTGCGGGTGAGCATATGGTTTCGTCCGAAATTTCTCATCGCGCGAGCATTGGCAGGAGCGCGGCCCCATCGCAAGCGCGCAACACTTGCCCGCGCGCGCGGCACAAGGCAGGAGGCAGGCATGACCGCCGACTGGCAATCCGCACTCGCCCGCGCGCAGGCCCATGCGCCGTTTCTCGCCCTCGCCCTGCGCCGTCGGCCCGAGCTGGCCGAGCTGTTGGCCGAAGGGCGCGGCGAAGAGGCGCTGGTAGCAGCGTGGCGCTCGGGCGAGGGCGTCGAGGATATCGGCGCGGCGCTGCGGATCGAGCGGCTGTCGCATGCGCTGGTGCTGGCGATTGGCGATCTGGCGGGGGCCTTCCCGCTTGATAAGGTGCTGAGCGAGCTGACGGGCTTTGCCGATAGCGCGCTTGACCGGGCGATGCACGCGGTGGTGGCGCGGCGCTGCCCCGAGGCCGAGTTCGCCGGGTTCACCGCGCTGGCGCTGGGCAAGCAGGGCGCGGGCGAGCTGAACTACAGCTCCGACATCGACCCGATCCTGCTTTACGATCCGGCCACCCTGCCACGCCGCGAGCGCGACGATCCGGGCGAGGCGGCGCAGCGCTATTCGCGCCAGCTGGTCGAGCTGCTGTCGTCCCACACCGGCGAGGGCTATGTGATGCGGGTCGACCTGCGGCTGCGCCCGGCGGCTGAGGTCAGCCCGCTGGCGATCTCCTTTCCGACCGCGCTTTCGCATTACGAAAGCTCGGCGCTGGCGTGGGAGCGTGCGGCCTATATCCGTGCCCGCGCTGCCGCAGGCGATATCGCGGCGGGCGAACACTTCCTTGAGGAGGTGCGCCCGTTCGTCTGGCGGCGCAGCCTCGACTTTACCGCGATCGAGGAAATCCGCCGCCTCACCGCGCGCATTCGCGAGGCCTATCCCGGCCCGCGCGAGCCCGGCCCCGGTTTCGACGTGAAGCGCGGGCGCGGCGGCATTCGCGAGATCGAGTTCTTCGCCCAGACGCACCAGCTCATCTACGGCGGTCGCCTGCCCTCGCTGCGGCTGCGCGGTACACGTGCGGCGCTCGATGCGCTGGCGGGCGAGGGGATCGTCACCCCGGCGACGGCGCGGGAGCTGGGCCAGGCTTACGACCGGCTGCGCGTGGTCGAGCACCGATTGCAAATGGTCGAGGACCGGCAGACGCATGAATTGCCTGCCAGTGCGGAGGCGCTCGACAATGTCGCGCGGCTCGATGGCATGGACGGCGGCGCGGCGCTGCTCGATGAGTTGCGCGCGATCTGTGCGCGGGTGGGCGAGCATTACGACGGGTTGCTTGGCGAGGGCGAGGATGGTGCATCCGGCGGCGTCGCGGTGCCCGAGAAGTTCCGGTCTGATTTCAACGCGCGGGTCGAGCACTGGACCGGCAGCCTGCGCGTGATGCGCAGCGCCGGGGCACAGCAGGCCTTCGCGGTGATCCGCCCGCGCCTGCTCGAAGCTCTGGCCGAAGCGCCCGACCCGGCGCGTGCGTTGGCGCGGTGGGAGACATTGCTTGAACGGCTGCCCACGGCGATCAACCTCTTCCGCCTGTTCGAACAACGTCCGGGCCTGCTCGACACCGTGCTGCGCGTGCTGACGCTGACCCAGCCGCTCGCCGACGAACTGGCGCGGCGCCCAGAACTGCTCGATGCTTTGATCGACGCCACCGCGCTTGATCTACCCGGCAGCGTCGACGATCTCGCCGAGGCGATGCGCCAGTGCGAGGAGCCCGATTACGAAACCCGGCTCGGGCGCATCCGGCAGGTGGTGGGCGAGGAGCGGTTCGCGCTTGGGGTCCAGCTGATCGATTGCCGCCACGATCCGCTCGCGATCGCCGAGGGGCTGTGCCGCGTGGCAGAGGGCGCGGTGCGCACCGGGGCCGAGGCCGCTATCGAAGAGTTTGAGCGGGTCCATGGAAAGATCGCGGGCAGCGAGCTGATCGTGCTCGGCCTCGGGCGGCTGGGCGGCGGGGCGCTGACCCACGCCTCCGACCTCGATGTGGTCTATCTGTTCTCGGGCGAGATCGGCGAGGAATCGGACGGGGGGCGACCCTTGTCGACCTCGCTCTATTTCAACCGGCTGGCGACCCGCGTCACCGCAGCGTTGTCGGTGCCGACTGCCGAGGGCGCGCTTTACGAGATCGACACAAGACTGCGTCCGCAGGGCAAGCAGGGGCCGCTCGCGGTGAGTGTCGAGAGCTTTGCCCGCTATCAGGCGAACGAGGCCTGGACCTGGGAGCACATGGCGCTTTCCCGCGCGCGCCCGATTTTCGGCAGCGCCGAGGGGAAGGCCGACTTGCAACAGGCGATCAGCGAGGTGCTGCTCGCCCCGCGCGACCCGGAGAAACTGCGCGCCGACGTGCTTAAGATGCGCAGCGATGTCGCCACCCACAAGCCGCCACGCGGCGATCTCGATGTGAAGCTCCAGCGCGGCGGGCTGATGGATAGCGAGTTCCTGATCCACTACCTGCAGTTGCGCCACGGGCTCGGCTTCGTGCCCGCTCTGGAAACCGCGATCGGCGAGTTGGTGGCTGCGGGGCACTTGCCGCAAGGCTATGCCGAACATCACCTGGCGCTGACCCGGCTGCTGGTGGCAGCGCGGCTGCTCGCGCCGGGCAGCAACGAACCTACACCGCCCGCCAGCGCGGTGTTGGCGCAGGCTTGCGGGGCGGACGACTTGCCCGCGCTGCGCCGCGCGATCATGGCCTCGCGTAAGGCCATCGCTGCGCAGTGGGCCGAAGTGTTTGACCAGAAACTGGAGATCGAATGATGAGCGACAGACCCGATATCGGCGATAGCGTCCCCGACATTGCCCTCGAAACGCCCGAAGGTGGCTCGGTGAAGGTATCGGACTTCAAGGGCGAGAAACTGGTGCTGTTCTTCTACCCCAAGGACAACACCCCCGGCTGCACCACCGAAAACATCGACTTTTCCGCGCTGGCCGAAGACTTCGCGGCGGCGGGCACAAAGCTACTCGGCATAAGCAAGGATTCGGCGAAGAAGCACCAGAACTTCATCGCCAAGCATGACCTGAAAGCCCCGCTCGCCACCGATCCGGAAACCAATGGCCTTGCCGATGCGCTGGGCATCTGGGTCGAGAAGAGCATGTATGGCCGCACCTATATGGGCATGGAGCGGACCACCTATCTGGTCGATGCCGATGGCAAGATCGCCCGCGTCTGGCGCAAGGTGAAGGTAAAGGGCCACGCCGCCGAAGTGTTGGCTGCAGCGCAGGAACTCTAACCATTACTGCCGAGGCCGACCTGTCGCAGGCGATCCGTGCTGCGCTGCTCACGGGCGACGCGCGCGCCAAGGTGATGGCGACGCGCAAGCTGGTGCGCGACTGGCGTCTGGGTCGCCTGCCGACCGGTTTTTCGGTGGCCATGCCCGATCATCCCGCATGGCCCGAGGGACTGGAGGTGCTGCCGCCGTCGCAAATGCCCAAGCGCGGGCGCGGTGGGTCGGAGCGCAACCGCATCGCCCTGTGGCATTCGCTCGCACATATCGAATTCGTCGCCATCGACCTCGCGCTCGATATGGTGGGCCGCTTCGGCCCGGCGCAGGACGAGCGCTTCATCGCCGACTTTCTGCGCGTGGCGGCGGACGAGGCGATGCACTTCGCGATCATCGAACGGCACCTCGCGCAGATGGGCGCGCGTTATGGCGACCTGCCGGTCCATGGCGGCTTGTGGCAGGCGGCCAGCGATACGGCGGACGATGTGCTGGCGCGGCTTGCAATCGTGCCGATGGTGCTCGAAGCCCGCGCTCTCGACGTAACCCCGGCAACCCTGAAACGCGTGAGAGCGCAGGGTGATGAGCGGGGGGCGAAGATCCTTTCGCGGGTGCTTGACGACGAGATCCGACACGTCGCGGCAGGCGCAAGCCATTTCGAAAGGCTGTGCGGAAAGGCCGGTTTTGTGCCGGAGAATCACTGGAAGAGGCTGGTTCGGGAACGATTCGGCGCACGTATTAAGCCGCCGTTCAACGACTCGGCGCGTCAAGCTGCCGGTCTGCCGCGAGAATATTATACGGCAATTGCCTGATTAACCTTTCGACGCTCTACTGGTTCCCGACGGGAAAAGCGCGAACACATCGTCGCTTCCGGAACATGCGGGCTCGGCCGGAAGGCTGGCCCTAATAAAGAGCAGAAGGGATCGTATGCTCTCGAAACTTGCAATCGCACTCGTGGCGCTGTCTGGCCTGTCCGCAGCCCCGGCCCTTGCTAACGAAACCGCCGTCGGCGTTGCTGCTTCGGCCAGCGCCTCAACCGCTTCGGGCGGTGTCGATACCGAATTCAGCGAATTGTTCGCCAACTGGCAGACGCTCGAAACGGGCGGCCGGGTGACCCAGTCCGGCGACATCATGGCTGGCCCCAACATCGCGATCTCCGTTCCTTCGCGGATGCCGCTCGAAGGTGCCGTGCTGACCAGCGGTTACGGAATGCGCAATCATCCGATCCTGCGTCAGCGTCGCGGCCACAAGGGCGTTGACCTCGCCGCGCCGACCGGCACCCCGGTCTATGCCACCGCCGATGGCTTGGTGGGCATGGCGCAGCGCTTCAGCTCCTATGGCAACTACGTCCAGATCGAGCACGGTGGCGCAATGCAGACCCGTTATGCCCACCTGTCGAGCTACGTGGTCAACTCGGGCGACAACGTCTACAAGGGCGACCTGATCGGCTATGTTGGATCGACTGGCCGTTCGACCGGTCCCCACCTCCACTATGAAGTCCGCGTCAGCGGCGAAGCGGTCAACCCGATCCCCTACATGACCGCCGAACTGGCCATCGACGACAGCCCGCTGGCCGCACGCGGCGGGCCGGAATGATCCTTAGCGTGTAATCGCAAGCCCCAAGCAAAAGGGCGGCAATCGCGAGATTGCCGCCCTTTTGCTTGGACCTGATGCCTTGAAGAAGGCCTACTCGGCGAGCAGGCGTTCCGCCATAGCGCGGACATCGGCGCCCATGTCTTCGCGTTCCAGTGCCAAGGCAAGCGTCGCCTCGACGAAGCCGAGCTTGCTGCCGCAATCGAACCGCCGCCCTTCGAAGGTCACGGCGTGGAACGGCTGGCTGCCGATCATGCGTGCCATCGCATCGGTCAGCTGGATTTCACCACCCGCGCCCTTGCCCTGCGTTTCCAGCGTGCGCATCACCTCGGGCTGGAGGATATAGCGACCGGAAATGATCTTGTTCGACGGCGCTTCGGCCACCGGCGGCTTTTCGACCAGGCCCTTCACCTCGGTCAGCGCGCCGCTGCTCGCGCCCGGATCGATCACACCGTAGGACGAAACTTCTTCGTGCGGCACTTCGAGCACCGAAATGAGGTTGCCGCCCACTTCGTTGTAGGCCTCGACCATCTGCGCCATGCAGCCCGGCTTGCCGACCATCATCTCGTCGGGCAGCAGGATCGCGAAGGGTTCGTCACCCACGATCGCGCGGGCGCACCAGATGGCATGGCCCAACCCCAAGGGCACCTGCTGGCGCACGGTGATGATATCGCCCGGCGTGGCGCGGGTCGGTTCGAGCACCGACATATCCTTGCCGCGCTCTTCCATCGTGGTTTCCAGTTCGAACGCCTTGTCGAAGTGTTCGACGATGGCGGTCTTGCCGCGGCCGGTGACGAAGATCATCTGCTCGATTCCCGCCTCGCGGGCCTCGTCGACGGCATACTGGATCAGCGGTCGATCGACGATGGGTAGCAATTCCTTCGGGATCGCCTTGGTGGCGGGAAGGAATCGAGTGCCAAGCCCGGCTACGGGGAACACGGCTTTGCGGATCGGTTTTGGATCGGTCATGGCCAAGTGATGAAGGGGGGACGAAGGGCGGTCAAGGCCGTTCGTCACGTCGGTGCGACAGTTGAACAGATTGGCAAACAAGGGTGAACTTTTCTCGTTCCCACGCGTTGATGGGGCAATTGGAGGAAAGTCTCATGGCATTGATAAGGCTGGCGGCGCTGGCTGCAGCAGGCGCAATTGGATATCGGTACTTTAACAAGCTGCGGGGCCGCGAACATGCGGCCTTTGCTGCGGGTCAGGGGGATGATTCGAACTTTGCGCAGGTGCGCAGTTCGGGCCCCTCGGCAATGGCGGACAAGCCGAAGCGCAAGTGGACCGAGGTGGACGAGGAAAGCGACCAGAGCTTTCCGGCGAGCGACCCGCCCGCGAATTACTGATCCAAACGCCCCGCAAGATCGGCCACGAGCCACAGCCGCAACGCCGTGGCCAGGCCGGGTGCGGGATCGGCGTCGATTCGTTCGGCGTCGATCCGCGCTACCAGTGCGTTTAGGGGCAGCCGCTCACGCGAGGCGGCGCGCTGCAGCAGTTTCCAGAATAGCGGCTCGAGGCTGATCGACGTCTTATGCCCGGCGATCTCGACCGAACGCTTGATGGGCGGGTGATAGAGTTCGTCCATCGCCGGTGGAATCAGCCTGGGCGAGCCAGTGCCATCAATACATGTGCTGGCCACCGTTCATCGACAGCGTCGAGCCGGTGATGAAGGCACCGTCTTCCGAAGCCAGGAAGCTCACGCCTCGCGCGATTTCCTCAGCATGGCCAAGCCGGCCCACGGGGATTTTGGCCACGATCTTTTCCAGCACGTTCTCGGGCACGGCGGCGACCATGTCGGTATCGATATAGCCCGGCGCGATGGCGTTCACGGTGATCCCGAAGCGCGCGCCTTCCTGCGCCAGAGCCTTGGTGAAGCCGTGAATGCCGCTCTTGGCGGCGGCATAGTTGACCTGGCCATATTGCCCTGCCTGTCCATTGATCGAGCCGATGTTCACCACCCGGCCCCAGCCGCGGTCCTTCATTCCGGCGAAGGTCGCCTTGGCCATGTTGAAGCAGCCGCCGAGATTGGTCCGTATCACATTGTCCCAGTCCTCGTAGCTCATCTTCATCAGTGTGCCGTCGCGGGTAATGCCGGCATTGTTGACCACGACATCGATCGGGCCCAGCTCGCTGGCGATTTGTTCGCAGCCGGCAAGAGTCGCGGCATGGTCGCTCACGTCGAACTTGAAGACGGGAATCCCGGTTTCTTCGGAGAAGGCCTTAGCCTTTTCGTCGTTCCCGGCGTAGTTCGCAGCCACGGTAAAGCCATCGGCTTTCAGGGCTTCGCAAATGGCGCGGCCGATGCCGCGGGTTCCGCCGGTAACTACTGCAACGCGAGCCATGATTCTCTCCACAATAACCTGAGGAGATTCATGGCAAAGCAGTGCGCCAAGGTAAAGGAAAACCGGCGCTTTTTCGCGGTTTGATCAGAAGCGGAACTGCGTGCCGATATAGACGGCCTGGCTGTCCTGCTGGCGAACATCGGGCAGTGGCCGCAAGTCGCGTTCCTGCTGGTAGCGTACGCCTGCGGTGACGTTGAGGTTGCGGGTCAGGCTGTAGCTGCCGCCAACATCGAGCATCCGGTCACCGAGCTGATCGGCGGCATCGCCCGATCGGGCTGCGGGCGCTTCCTCTTCCAGTTCGATTCGGGCTGCAAACCGGCTCGGTTTCTCGGCTGCTGCGGCGCGCGGCTGGAACTCGGCGAGGTCGGGCACTTCGGCCGAGGAAAGATTGGCGGCGAGATCGCTCACCTGCCTAGGCGACTGAGCAAAGCTGCTGTAGCCGCGCGAAAGGCCGAGGTTGTAGCGCGACGAAGCGACTCTCAGGCTGCCGTCGCCCGAGGCCTCGCTATCGACCGTGGTGCGGCCAGACAGAATTTGCGCGACACGCTGGTCCACCCGCACAGCTACGGTGACCGCCCGGCCTGCGCCGTCAGCGCCCGAATTGGCGGGGGTGAAACGCATCAAGGGTGCCTTGCCACCAGCCCGTTCAGCCACAATGCGGGCAATGCGCGGATCGGCGGAGGCAGGCGTGAACGAAACCGAGCGGCCCGATTCAGAATAGGTCGCGTTATTGCCGATAAGGCCGATCGCAACCACCGAACTGGGCAGGGCAGCAGCCAGCAGCACACTACCGACGCCAAGCGCCAGCTTCGGTGCAAATCTGGAAAACCCCCTGGACATCATGATTCCTTAACTCACCAGACCATCGTAACTTAGCGGGCGAAGATGGCCAAACCCTGAAACCCCGCATCAGGAACCCTCCCATCGGGAGAATCGCGAGGCCTCGCCTATTGCCTATATGTGATACGCATATGACGGCGATATGGCCACGAATAAGCTGCGTTTGCGCTGCGTTCGTGTCGGGTTGTGGATAAGGTGTTGCACGCGATCCACAATCGTTGGTTTGATTCAGCCGTGGTTCACGGCTAGTCGCCGCAAGTGCGCCGCGCTTCGAACCGGGCCTTGCCGCGCGAAGGGTCCCGTCTATAGCGGGGCGAAACATGGATTTGCTGACAGGAACGCCAATGCCTTTTTCGACTGAACGTGCTGGCCGATTTGCTCGTGTGCTGCTGCTGGGCGCTGGGGTTGCCGCACTGGCCGCTTGCGGCGGCGGCAACGACGAGCGTTTGCGGGCAGACCTCGCCGCCTCGCAGGTCACTTCGATCGGCGTCAATTCCTATCTCTGGCGCGCCAGCCTCGAAACGCTGTCGTTCATGCCGCTGACCCAGGCGGACAGCGCGGGCGGTGTGATCGTGACCGACTGGTATGCCAACCCCAACAGCCCGGAAGAGCGCATGAAGCTTTCGGTGACGATCCTCGATCAGGATTTGCGCGCCGATGCCCTGCGCGTGGCGGCCAGCCGCCAAGTGCTGCGCGACGGAACGTGGATCGAAGCGCCGGTGCAGGCGGCCACCGTGCAGCAGCTGGAGGATATTATCCTCACCAAGGCGCGCGATCTCCGGCGTTCCGCCATCGGCTGATCTGGCCTAGGGGGCCGGTATGACTGATTCCCGATTCGCAACCAGGTTCAATCCTGGCCAAGCCGATTCGCGCTGGCAGCAGGCGTGGGCCGAAGCGCGCTGCTTCGAAGCCGACAGCACCAGCGCCAAGCCGAAGAGCTTCATCCTCGAGATGTTCCCCTATCCCTCGGGGCGCATCCACATCGGCCACGTGCGCAACTATACGATGGGCGACGTGCTGGCGCGCTATCACAAGATGCGCGGGCGCGAGGTGCTGCATCCGATGGGCTGGGACGCCTTCGGGATGCCGGCCGAAAACGCGGCGATGGAAAAGGGCGTCCACCCGGCGGGCTGGACCTACGACAACATCGCCACCATGAAGCGGCAGCTCAAGCAGCTGGGCTTCGCGCTCGACTGGAGCCGCGAGATCGCCACCTGCGATCCCACCTACTACGGCCACGAACAGGCGCTGTTCCTCGCGCTGTACGAGGCGGGCCTGGTCTATCGCCGCGAATCGGCGGTGAACTGGGACCCGGTCGACATGACCGTGCTCGCCAACGAACAGGTGGTTGACGGGCGCGGCTGGCGCTCGGGCGCGCTGGTGGAGAAGCGCAAGCTCAACCAGTGGTTCCTGAAGATCACCCAGTTCGCCGACGATCTGCTTGAAGGCCTCGACACGCTCGATGGCTGGCCGCAGAAGGTCCGCACGATGCAGGAGAACTGGATCGGCAAGTCGCAGGGCCTGCAATTCCGCTTCGACCTTTCGAATGGCGAGACGGTGGAGGTCTATTCGACCCGGCCCGACACCATCTTTGGCGCGAGCTTCGTAGCGGTCGCCGCCGATCACCCGATCGCGCAGGGCGTGGCCGAGGGCAATCCGGAAGCGCAGGGCTTTATCGAAAAGTGCCGCGAAGGCGGCACCACCGCCGCCGAGCTGGAAACCGCCGAGAAGCTTGGCTTCGACACCGGCATCACCGCCAGGCACCCGTTCACCGGGGCCGACCTGCCCGTGTTCATCGCCAACTTCGTGCTGATGGACTACGGCACCGGTGCAGTGATGGCGGTGCCCGGCCACGACCAGCGCGACTTCGAATTCGCCACCAAGTACGGCCTGCCGATCACCCGCGTCATCGCCGCCAATCCCGGCGATGCAGAGGTGCCCCTGCGCGAAGCGGAAACGGGCGAGGGCGTGCTCGTCCACTCCGATTTCCTCGACGGCATGAGCGTGGACGAGGCCAAGGCCGCGATTATCGCCCGCGCCGAAGAAGGCGGCTGGGGCGAGGGCAAGACGGTGTGGCGCCTGCGCGACTGGGGCGTGTCGCGCCAGCGCTATTGGGGAACGCCGATCCCGTTCATCCACTGCGATGCCTGCGGCGTGGTGCCGGTTCCGCAGGATCAGCTGCCGGTCACGCTGCCCGAGGATGTCGATTTCTCGATCCCCGGCAACCCGCTCGAACGCCACCCCACGTGGAAGCAGGTCGATTGCCCCAACTGCGGCGCGGCGGCGCGGCGCGAGACCGATACGCTCGACACCTTCGTCAACTCCTCGTGGTATTTCCTGCGCTTCGCCAGCCAGCCTGCCGATAAGGCCTTCGACAAGACCGAGGTCGCGCAGTGGATGCCGGTGCAGCAATATATCGGCGGGATCGAGCACGCAATTTTGCACCTGCTCTACGCTCGCTTCTGGACGCGCGCGCTGGCCCATGTCGGCCTGCTCGACGTAAAGGAGCCGTTCGCCTCGCTGTTCACGCAAGGGATGGTCACGCACGAGACCTACTCGCGCAAGGACGGCCCGCGCGAAGTGTTCTTCAGCCCGGCGGAGATCGACCGCAGCGGCGAGGGGGCCTCGCTCAAGGCCGATGGCCAGCCGGTCGAGATCGGCAAGGTCATCAAGATGTCCAAGTCAAAGAAGAACGTCGTCGACCCCGAGGACATCATCGCCCAGTACGGCGCCGACGCCGTGCGCTGGTTCATGCTGTCCGACAGCCCGCCCGAGCGCGACCTGCCGTGGTCGGAAGCCGGAATCGAGGGCTGCGGCCGCTTCGTGCAACGCCTGTGGCGTCAGTTCGGCCAGCTCGACGAGAGCGCCGAGGGCGAAGACAAGGCGCTGGCCCGCCGCACGCATCAGACCATCGCTGCCGTCGCCGAAGACATCGAGGCACTCGCCTTCAATAAGGCCGTCGCCCGCATTTACGAGCTGACCGGTGCGACCGAGAAGGCCGCGCCGTCGGCTGACCGCAACGCGGCGATTCGCGCGCTGCTGGCGCTGGTCTCGCCGATGATGCCGCACCTTGCCGAAGAAGGCTGGGAAGCCCTTGGCCAGAGCGGGCTGATTGCCGAGGCGAGCTGGCCCGAGGTCGATCCGGCGCTGCTGGTGGAGGATGAGGTTACCATCGCGGTGCAGGTGAAGGGCAAGCTGCGCGATACGCTCACCGCGCCTAAGGGGGCTTCGAAAGAGACGCTTGAAGCCATGGCGCTCGCCAGCGAAAAGGTGCAACGTGCCATCGATGGTGCGGAAATACGCAAGGTGATCGTGGTGCCCGACAGGCTGGTGAACATCGTCGCATGAGGATGATTGCGCCTCTGTTGCTGCTGGCGAGCCTTGGTGCCTGCGGGTTGCAGCCGCTCTATTCGGGCGGAGCCTCGGGCGCGGTGGCGCAGGGGCTGGGCGCTATCGAGGTGGCGCCCATTCCGGGGCGCGAGGGCTGGCTCGTGCGCAATGCGCTGAACGACCGATTCGGTGAGGCAGGCGTCGAGGGCAGCCCGCGCTACCGGCTCGATGTCGTGCTCGATCAGGATCTTGAGGGGCTCGGCCTGCTGACCGACGACACCATCGGGCGCGAGCGGCTGTCGTTGCGGGCGCGCTATCAGCTGGTGGAACTGGCTACGGGCACGATCCTCGTCGACGCGACTGCCGGATCCGATGCCGGGATCGACGTTGTTTCGTCCGAATTCGCCACCATCGCCGCCGAGCAGACCGCGATGGAAAACCTGGCGCAGGATGTCGCCGGGCAAATTCAGGTCAGGCTGGCGCGCACCCTGCGCGAGCAGCAGTGAAGGCGACCCAGCGCGACATTTTTCGGGCCGCTCAGCGGACCGGCGATGCCTGCCGACTCTATTTCCTATGCGGGCCGGACGAGGCCGGGGCTACGGCCGCCGCCGCCAAGCTCATCGCAGCGCTGCCCGATCCGGGTGAACGCTATGAGCTGAGCGGGCAGGATCTGCGCTCGGACCCGGTTCGGCTGGTCGACGAGGCGCGCTCTACCTCGCTGTTCGGCGACAAACGGCATCTTTTCGTTCGCGTGAACGGCGAGGATGCGCACGATGCGCTGAAGACCTTCCTCGACTTGAAGGACCGCGGCGAGGCCGATCAGGCCTGGCCGGTTTTCATTGTCGCCAGCTCCGCCACCGACAAGTCACGCTCGGCCAAGCTGCTGCTCAAGCGCGACGATGCGATGGTGGGGATCTTCTACCCGCGCGACATGAAGGACATGATCATCGATGTGCGCGCTCTGGCCGATGCGGCGGGCGTGCGGCTGGGTGGAGACCTTGCCGAGCGCATCGCGCGGTCGGTCAATCTCGATATCCGGCTGGCCGGTGCCGAGGTCGAGAAGCTGGCGCTCTATCTCGATGCTTCGCACACGTCGCCCAAAACCGCCGATGCGGCGAGCTACGAGGCGATCTGCGCAAGCACCGAGGAGGACGGCTTCGCCGCGCTGGTCAACGTCGCGCTCTCGGGCGACCTGCGCAAGCTGCCGGGCGAGGTGCGCCGGATGCGGGATCTGTCGATCAATCCGGTGGGCGTGGCGCTGGCGCTTGAGCGGCGCGCCGCGCAGCTGGCGTCGCTCAGCGCGAAGCTGCGCCCCGGCGAGGACATCGCGCGCTTTCTTGAAAACGAGCGGGTGTTCTTCAAGGAGCGGCGCGAGATTGGCCAGCAGTTGCAACAGTGGAGCGGGGGCAAGCTTGAACGCCTCGTGCCGCGCCTCACGCGCTTGCACCGGCTGCTGCTGTCAAACAGCCAGGTAGCCGAGCTATTGCTAGCGCAGGAACTGGCCAGCATTGCGAGAGTCGCGGCGGCGCGGCGCTAGCCCTATTCCGGCGCCAGCACCCGGCCTTCGAGCCGCGCGACCGCGTGCCGCACAACCTTGTCGAGCGCTTCCTCGGAAAAGAATCCGCCAGGGATCAGGCATTTTTCGACCAGCACGCGGCGGAAGGCGGCGAAGGTTTCCGGATCGGGCGGGGTGCCCTCGGTCCAGAAACGGTCAATGCCGTGCTGGAAGGTGATTTCGGCCATGTCGTAGATCGCCTGACCCAAGGCAATGACCGGGATACCCATATCCAGCGCGAGCGTTCCGCTGGTGCTGTTGATCGTTACCATCCCCTTGGCGCGCTGCGCCACGGGAACGATATCGCCAAACCCGAGATAGTCGACGCGATCTTCGATACCCAGCGTCTCGGCCATCAGGCGCACGACCTCGCGCCAGACGACCACGCCATTATCGAGCGGGTGTTCCTTCACTACCAGCCGCGTGCCTGCGGGAGCGTTTTCGGCGAACGAGCGCAGGACCAGCATGATGGCGTCGTTCATGCTGGCGAACGGCGAATGCAGCCGGATCTGAGCGTCCGATGCCAGTTGCAGCGGGAAGAGATAATAGGCGGTGTCTGACTGCAAGAGCCGGTGCACCAGCACCGCTGCGTCCTCACGCCGCTGTTTGCCCCGCATGAGCTTGCGCGCCCAGCCGACACCCTCGATCAACGGATGCCAGGGGCGATGATTTTCCCAATGCGGATAGTACCAGCGCGTGAAGACGTCGCCAAAATTGTATGCCAGCCCTTCCAGCGCCCGGCGGGCAAAGGATGCCGGGACCTGCTTGTGCTTGGGAATCGGCGGCAGTTCTGCGGCGAGGCTGCGATACCACTCTGGATCGCTGGGCAATTCCGAATGGCCGTTAACCCCGCCCAGTTCAAGCGTGACCCAGTCAGGCCGGATATAGCCTTCCTCGAACACATGGACGGGCACGCCCAGTTCGCGGCAGACGGCAATGGCGGGAATATGATGCGCGCGGCAATCACCGAACAGGACCACGTCGGTAATGGCATGTTCCTGCAAAATCGCGCGGAAGGTTTCGGGCCAATCCTGTAGAGTCCCGCGATAGTCGATCCCGCCGGGCAAACGCCAGAATAGCCGATCACCCCCGTTGAAATTGACCTTGAAGACCTTGTGGCCGCAATTGATCAGGCCCTGCCCGAGGCGGCGAAACAGCCGCCCCATGAGGCCTTGCAGCAAGAGAACATTGCGCTGGGTAGGCTCGCCCTCAGGGGTGTTGCGAGCGCGGTTCGAGATTGTCGAAAGCTCTTCGTGGAGCATGCGACTGGCCCGATTGCCCTGAGCCGACTTCAATTCGGAGAAAATATCAACACCCACAAATCAAACCTCGAACTCGCGTTCATAGGGGGGCGTAGACGAAAATGGTAAGAAAAAAGAAACCAAATATCGAAGAAATCCCCAGCCGAGTGAAATCGTGCGGCGGCGCGGCTCATGCGGGCTAGCCTTGGATCAGCTGCCCGGTTAACGGCTGATGTGGATTTCATGGACCTCCTTCTCGCCCTGCCACTTGCCGCGACAGGCACCCTGCTGGTGGATGGCCTTGCCTGCCCTCGCGCTCCCGCCTTGCGGCGCTGGACAGGCCTGTGGCTGACCGCGCTCTTGAGCATGCTGGCGTTCGGCCTGTTCCTGGCCGTGAGCGGAGACATTCTCCTGGCGGCGCTGACGGTACTGGCTTTGCAGGTTCTGTTGGTTGCCTCGTCCAATGCCAAGCTGCGGGTTTTGGGTGAGCCACTGCACTTTTCCGACCTTGCGCTGATTGTTGGGGTGTTCCGGCATCCGCAGTTCTACTTTTCGGCCTTGTCCGTCGGCCAGAAGGTTGTCGGGCTGGCCGCGATAGCGGGGCTGATTGCCACCTTCGTCTGGCGTTTCGACATGTCGCTGGGGAGCCATCTGGCGGGGATCGCCACAGGCGCGTTGGCTCTGGGGGCGATTGCACTTTCACTCCGCCTGCCAGTGTTTCGCTCACTTGCCGCAAGGCCCGACGCGGACGGCGATGTGGCGAAACTGGGGCTGACGCCGACCTTGCTCATCTACTGGTTGCGATGGCGCGGCACGCCCGAGCCCACGCCACGCCCTGCACAGGCTCGCGAGACTGGGGGCTCAGGCGACGCCGAGATAATCGTTGCGATCCAGTGCGAGAGCTTCGCCGATCCGGTCGAGCTGTTCGGCGACCGCAAATATGCGCTGCCCGGGCTTGAGAATGCGCGCATGCAGGCGGCGCAATGGGGCGACCTGCTGGTTAGCGGGTTTGGCGCTTACACCATGCGGACCGAATATGGCGTGCTGTTCGGGCGCGAAGAGGAGGAGCTGGGCTTTTGCCGTTACGATCCCTTCCTCACCGCAGCGCGCGAGGCCGACCTGGCACTCCCGCACAGGCTCGGCCGCGAAGCGTGGCGCAGCCTGTTCGTCCACCCGCATGACATGCGCTTCTACAATCGCCACGCGATCCTGCCGGCGGCGGGCTTTTCCGATCTGGTGAGCGAGGAATCGTTTGCGCCGCCGCTTTTGTCGGAGGGGCGCTATGTCACCGACAAGGCCGTGGCCGACAAGATTCTGCAACTGGCGCAGGCGCAGGGCGAACGCCGCTTCATCTACGCCGTGACCATCGAGAACCACGGTCCGTGGTCGGTCGACGGTGGGGTGGAAGGCGATAGCTTGTTGCAGCAGTACCTCCGCCGCGTTCAGGCGAGCGACGCTATGCTCGGCCAGTTGCTCGATGGACTGGCGGCGCTTCGCCGTCCTGCCGTGCTGGCCTTCTTCGGCGATCATCGGCCCAGCATTCCGGGCCTCAGCCAGCCGGGCGGCCCCCGCCATACCCCCTATGTCGTCATGAAGCTGGACCCGAACGGAGAGGTCGTGCCCGGGGCGAATGCGCGCGAAGATATTACGCCTGCGCAATTGCATCGGGCCATTCTGAGAATGGCCTGACCGGCCGTTCAGGGCTTGATGTGCGCCAGCACGCGGTCACGCAAGGCCGTGGGCAACGCCTTGTCCAGCAGCCGCAGGGCGGCAAAGGGCCATGGTGTCACATAGTGCCGCTTGCCCCGCTCCGCCGCTTGCGCAATCCTGCGCGCAACGAGATCTGTGGGAATGGCCATCGGCCTCTCGTCGGTTCCGCTTGCGATAAAGCCCGGTGCGACCAGCACGACCGAAACGCCATGCGGCTTCATCGCGATCCTCAACGCATCGGCAAAGCGCGCCAGCCCCGCCTTTGAGGCGGCATAGCTGGCTGCCGAAGGCAACGAGTGATGCCCTGCCGCAGAGCCGATAAGCACGATCTGGCCCCGTCCGCGCGCGGCCATGCGGCCGCCTATGGCCGCTGCCATCGCGGCAGGTGCTGTCAGGTTGGTCTGCAGTACATGCGCGATTTGCTCAGGTGGTTCCACGATCGCGCCCGGCGGGCAGACATCGCCGATGCCTGCCACCAGGTAGGCCATATCGAAGGCCGCCTCGCTGTCCTCCTCGATCAGCGCGGCTACGGCGGCGTTGCAGTCGAGGAGGTCGAGGCTGCGCGGGCTAGCCTTGGCCCCAGCGGCGCGCACGGCTTCGGCCGTGCTTGTAAGGCGCTCGTGGTTTCGGCCCCACAGATTCAGCGAGATGTCAGGACCGGCATGAACAAGCGCCAGGGCACGGCCCAAGGCGCCCGAAGCACCTGTTACCAGCAGACGTCGGGCGAGGTGGGGTGTGGATGAGTAGTTACACTGGGGCCACAAGCGTACCATCCGTTAACCTCGTTATAGGGATTTCAGCGCAAGTTCCTTGACAGTGAGTGCCCTTTTCTGTCCAGAAGAGATGATGATGCCGACGCCCGACGACAATCCGAACCGGCTCGTTCTCTTTGAAAACCAAGCGCTTGAAAAGCTGACGGTTATCTCGGTTCGGTGGTTTGCCCTTGTTTGGTCTGTGCTCCTGCCGCTGATTGCTCTGGCAGGATGGGGGTATGTGTCTGCTCTCGAAGGGTTGGCACTGGTGGGGCTTGGTCTGCTGTTGTGGACGCTGTTTGAATATTTTGCTCATCGCCACCTGTTCCATTGGGACACCTCGTGGAAGCTGGCACAGCAACTGGTTTTTGTGATCCACGGCAACCATCACGAGCAGCCGCGCGACCTGCTGCGCAACCTTATGCCGCCAATCATCAGCGTGCCGGTCGGGCTGCTGGTGTGGGCCCTGCTGTTCGCTCTGATCGGACACGCCGGGACCTGGGTGTTGCTCGGCTTCATGGGCGGCTATGTCCTTTACGACATTACCCATTATGCCTGCCATCAATGGCCGATGCGCAGCGGGTTGGGGCGAATGCTGAAGCGCCATCACATGCGGCACCACTTCAACGACGAAGCTGGCAACTTTTCCATCACCGCGCTGTTCTGGGATCGCGTGTTCGGAACGCATGTGGATCGTGTTGGCCGCAAGAAGGTCGCAAATGCGGAGCCACTCCGTGCGGGTGACGCGAGCGAATAACCTCAAGCGACCTGGCGGGCGCAGTCCTCGATGAGCTGCACCGCAATCTCCATATGCTCGGGCCAGTCCGGTGCCTGCCACTTTGCGATTCGCGCCATCTGTGCCTGATGCATCGGGCCTCGCTGCGCATGATCGAGCACGGCGGCCTGCCAGCCCGGACCATCGAGCGGATCGAGATAGACGGGCACATCGCGGCCGACTTCGCGATGGGCAGCGATGTCGCTGGCGATGACCGGTGTGCCGACTGACAGTGCCTCGGCTATCGGCATGCCGAACCCCTCGGCGAACGACGGCATCACCAGGGCACTCGCACCGCGCAGCCATGCGGCCAGATCGCTATCGCCGCAGCTGTTCACCTCTTCGACGAAGGGTTTTAGCGCCGGGCAGCGGTCGAGCAGGTCGAGGACTTGCTCGTTCTCCCAACCACGGCGACCGATCACTATTAGACGAGGAATCTCGGCGGCGGGCAGGCGCTCTGCCATGCTCCGCCAAAGGTGCAGCAGCAACAGGTGGTTCTTGCGCGGCTCGATGGTGCCGAGACATAGCAGGTAAGGCTTGTCGCCGAGGTTCTCGCGCGCAGCCGCGTCGGCAATATCGCGTGTGCCCAGCAGGGCAACGGCAATCGGCGGAGTCTGGTGTCCGCGCCCCTCGATCCAGCGCGTCAGTGAAGCGCCGGTGGCAGCGGAGTTGACGATCACCGCATCGGCCGTTTCGGCAACCGTCGCCATCCGCCGCTCGTGCAGCGCAGCGCCGCCGGGGCGGGCATATTCGGGAAACTCGATCGGGATGAGGTCATGCACCATGCACACGAAGCGCGCCTGCTCGCGGGCAAGCTTGCGCCGCACTTTGTCCGGGTGGTGCCAGTGGTGCGGCGAGACCTGCACCAGCACGTCAGCCGAACCGATGCCCGCCTTGCGTGGCAACAACCGGGTGATCCACGGCGCGGCATCGGCCAGCGAGCGCTTGCCCTTCTGGCTCTCGGTGTTGGACCAGCGCCGGTCCAGCTCATCGAGGTAGGCGAGCGCCACCGGGCGCGTGATCCGGCCATAGATGCCCGAAGGATGGACCGCGCAAAACGTCAGTTCGTCACCATAGGTGTCGAGCAGACCGCGGGCATAGGCCATTTCCACCCGGTCCACGCCCGAGGGCGTGAAATGGCGAACGCGCGAGATCAGGCGCGAGATATCGAGCACGACGCGGGTCATGGGCGAGCGCTCTTAGCTCTGCGCGGCCGGAAACGCGAGACGATCCGGCCTTGCAGCCGCCGTATCGGTTCGACCCAGCCCTGGCGATTGGGCATCGTGCCTTCGGTCATGCGCCGGATCAGCACCTCGGGCGGGCAGGGCAGGCCGGTTACGGGGTCGAGATAGCGCGGGTAGAGCAGCAGCACGCCCGCCACCAGTTCGTCGAGCGTGAGCTGGCGGCCGCGCCGGGTGGGGACCGCGCCGAGATCGCGTGTCAGCCCCCAGCCGGCGAAGAATGGGGTTCCGTGGCACGTCACCTCGCGCCCGCGGAGCAGCGCCTCGAAGCCCGAGAGCGAGGTGAGCACGTGCAGGGCGTCAACCTCATCGAGCAGGTCGGCCATGCTCCCTTCGCGCACGATGCGGTCGGCATAGTGCAGAGCGTCTTTGTCAGAGACGATGCCGTTGCGGTGTCCGGCATCGACATCTGGGTGCGGACGCCACCAGATTTCCGCCTCAGGCTCCAGTGCACGGGTGCGCTTGAGCAGTTCGAGGTTCGAGGTCATCCCGCCGCCGCCCGCCAGCACTGACATGTCGTCTTCGACCTGACCGGGCACCAGCACCACGCGCCGTGCGCGCTTCGGGCTTTCGCTGGGCTTGGTGCGCACGCCATTGCTGCGGGAATATTTGCTGATCCCTGCGGCCACGATATTTTCGCGCAGCTTGCTTGCCCGTTCGAGCAGCGCCAAGGAGAAGTCGGTCGTTGCGAGGATCGTTTCGAGATCGCTCGGGGTAGAGGGATCGAAATGAATGCCCTGCCGGTCGACCACGACCGAGGCGGGCGGGACCAGATTGCTGCCCAGCCCGGCGGAGCGAACGAAGCCGTCTTCCACCCGCACGAGGTCCACACCCATGGCCTGCGCGCGGGCGATCAGCGCCGGAGAAATGCGCGAGGGCCAGACCGCCACCGCACCGCCGTGACGCCGGGCATGGGCAAGAGCTGTGCGGCCCGTCTGGGTGATGCGCAGCCGTGTGTCGGGCACCCAGAGGAACCGACGAATTTCGTCGCGCTTCCACCAGCTCATGCCGCAGGCGGCGACGATGGTCTGGCCCCCAGTGCCGCGATTGCCGTCGATAACGCGCCGCCATTCAGCCAGTAGGGCAATTGCTTCGTGAGGGGCAAGCCAGCGGTTGGAGAAAGGATCGGGCATGGGGCGGGCAAGCTCTGCCTGCGCCTTGCCTTTCAGTGCGGCCTCATCATCGGATGGAGCGCCGAAGGTGCCGGGTGAGAGGACTTGAACGGGGATACCGATGATGGTTGCGAGGGCAATCCACTCGTCGTCGCCATGCGCCACGAGCTGTTTGGCTTGCGGCAAGACCGACCAAGGATCGCGGTCGCCTCCTGCCACGGAGAGAGTGTTATTGGTGCCGTAAGTCGCTTGTAGGTCTGCCAGCTCCGGTTCGGTGCGCGGGCGCAGTACTCTCTCAACTGGCTCGTCGATATCGCAAGGCTTGGCCCAGAAGGTTCCACCCACCCGCGCTGCGCGGATGGCTTCGAACAGGTCGTCGGTCTTGTCGGGCTCGTGGTCGGGCGCAGGGCTTGTGGCTTCGCGAGCCGCCTGCGTCCATGGAAATGGCGGCGCGCGCAAAAGTGGGGGAGGCTCGCTCAAGGCCGCTTGCCCCAGGCTTCAAGCACCAAGCCTTGCCCGCCGCGGATCACTATGCCGAAGCCGCCGGTCGGTAGCTTGAGCGATGGCAGGGCCTTCGCCGCCTCGCGCAGGCGGGGATCGGCAAGCACAGCAAAGCGCGCGGCGCCGTTGCTGGTGACAAGCAGCGTCGGGCTGTCGCTTGCAGGCTCGGCCGCAAACAGCTCTTGCCAGGCTGCGATGCGAGCCTCGGGTTCGACCTTCCAGCCGGGAGGAACCTGCGCATCGCGTTCCCAGGCGTCGAGCGCATCCTGCCCGACCCGCGCGATGATCTCGTTATCGGGCAGGTTCTCATCGGGGCCGTGATCGACTTCGCGCAGAAAATCGGCCGCCTCTTTCTGCGGTGCGCATGGCATCTGCGCAATAATCTCATCCGCCGTCTGCCGGGTGCGCAGCAATGGCGAGACCAGCACGCGTTCGAATTGCCAATCGCGAGCGGCAAAGAACATCCCGAGCGCCTTCGCCTGCTCCACGCCCTTGGCGGTCAGCGGCAGGTCGGTGCGGGCACCGATGCGTCGCGGTTGCTCGTCGGCTTCGAAGGTGTTGCCATGGCGGACGATAATGAACATCCGCCCGGCTTTAGGGCCCAGAGTTTCGTGCGGCAATGGCTGCTCTCGCTATGCGGGGAAGGGATCACCAAGGCGTGTGATAGCCTCTTCGGCAAGCGCAAGATCCTCGGGCGTGTCGATCCCCGACAGGGAATGCTGGGGTGTGGGGACGGGGACGGTCGCGATGGCCCAGCCGCTTTCGAGAAACCGCAGCTGCTCCAGGCTTTCCAGTGCTTCGTATGTGCCCCTAGGCGCGTTCACGAACCATTCGAGCGCCTCCATCGTATAGGCGTAAAGCCCGAGGTGCTGCCACACCGGCGAAAGCGGCTGTTTGCGCAATTCGGTCTCATCGCGCAGCGCGGGCAGGATGGTCTTGGAGAACCACAGCGCCTTGCCCTCGCCATCGCGCAGGCAGGTCGTACCGCTGAAGGGGGCGGTGCGCTTGTGTTCGCGCAGGCGGTCGAGGCGGTCCCAGTCGAGCTGGTAGACTGGCGTTGCGACCTGTGCCGTTCCCTTGCGCAAGCGCGAAAGTAGACCGGCAACGATCTCGCCCGAGATGAATGGCGCATCGCCTTGCAGGCAGATCACCCGTTCGGGTGTGTGCTCTTGCTGGAGCGCGGCGGCATGGGCTCTGGCGCTGCCCGAATCGAGCGACTCTTCGGTCATCGCGACCTTCGCGCCAAGCGCCCGGGCATGATCGGCAATGCGTTCGTCGTCGGTGGCCACGACCAGCTCGCAATCGCCTGCGAGCTGCGCGGCCTGGCTCCCGTTGGCAATAACCCGCTCGAGCATACTGCGCCCGGCAATCGGGCGCAGCGGTTTGCCCGGAAGCCGGGTCGAACCGTAGCGCGCGGGTATTACGATGAGATCGGGGGGAGTCAGGGCCAACCTGCGGCTACTGCGTACCCAGCCGCACGAGATCGTGCATATGAACGATGCCGACCAGCTTGTGGCCTTCGGTCACGAAAAGGACCGAAACGGCGTTGTCGTTCATAAGCGTCAAGGCTTCGGTCGCCAGCATGGTAGGCTCCGCCGCGACCGGCCGGGGCGACATGTGTCGGGTGATCGGCTCGTCCAGATCGGAAAAGCCTATAGCACGCCGCAGATCGCCATCGGTGAACGCCCCGACAAGATGATTGTCGCGATCGACAACGGCGGTGCAGCCATAGCGCTTGCGGCTCATCTCGATCGTCGCTTCGCGCAGGGTTGCATGAACCGGTACACAAGGCAGGGCGAGGCCCGTACCCATGACTACTTCGAGTGTTGCCAGTTGCGCCCCGAGGCGGCCGCCGGGATGGAACAGCCGGAAATTGCTTGGGGAAAAGCCACGCGTCTCGATCAGCGCCACGGCGAAGGCATCGCCCAGCGCCATCTGCACGGTCGTGGAGGTCGTCGGTGCCAGTTCGTTCGGACAAGCCTCGCGCACTTGAGGAAGACACAGGCAGATGTTGGCGGCATCGCCTGCCATACCATCCCGGTTCGACGTGGCGACCACCAGCGGAACCCGGTTAAGGCCGCAATAGGTGAAAATATCGCTCAGTTCCGGGGTGTTGCCGGACCAGGTTATCGCAAGAACCACGTCGTCGGAGGAGATGGCGCCAAGATCGCCATGACTGGCTTCGCCGGGATGGAGGAAGAAGGCGGATGTCCCGGTTGAGCAGAAGGTGGCCGCGATCTTGCGTGCGATATGCCCGCTTTTGCCCATGCCGGTGACGATGACGCGGCCTTTGTTCGCTGCGAACAGCTTTACTGCCTTGACGAAGTTGTCGCCAAGGTCGGAGTGCGTGATGGCATCCCTCAGCTCGTGAAGGCCGCCAATTTCTATGTCCAGTGTCTTGATCGCGGCACTGATTTCCTGCTGGGAGGAGAGTTCGGTCGTCATCGATAAATCTACCACATAACTTCGTGTCGGACCCTACAAACGGGCCTGTGCTGATCTCCCCAGCATCAGCACTTCCGCTCTTGATCGGGCGGGATGGGGTAGTATGTCAAGCAACTTGTGCATATGCGAAAACACTTTGTTCATTGTTGAGCGATGAGCAGCAAGCATTTGCAAAATGTTTAAAACTCTTACGTTTTTGGATCGGCTCTGTAACTATGCGACTGTGCGGGCACCTGCTTGAACCGGCCTCTCCGCTCTTCCTGATTGCCGGCCCTTGTGTGATCGAGAGCGAAGCCCACTGCCTCTCGGTGGCGGAGCGCCTGGCCGAGATCGCCCGGCGGCAGAACGTGCTGCTGATCTTCAAGAGTTCTTTCGACAAGGCCAATCGCAGCTCCGGCACGTCCTATCGCGGCCCCGGCCTCGATGCGGGTTTGCGTATCCTCGAAAAGGTGCGCGCCGAAACGGGTCTTCGGGTGTTGACCGACGTGCACGAACCTGCCCAGGCCGATCCGGTCGCGCAGGTGGTGGACGTTCTGCAAACCCCGGCCTTCCTTGCCCGGCAGACCGATTTCATCGCGGCGGTTGCGGCTACCGGCAAGCCCGTCAATATCAAGAAGGCCCAATTCATGGCGCCCGCCGATATGGCCAATGTCGTCGCCAAGGCGCGCGATGCGGCGAGCGCTGCCGGACACGAGCCGGACAATTTCCTGCTCTGCGAGCGGGGCACTTCGTTCGGATACAACACCTTGGTGTCCGACATGCGGGGCCTCGCGATCATGGCCGAGACCGGCTGTCCGGTGGTGTTCGATGCGACCCATTCGGTGCAGCAGCCGGGCGGCCTCGGCACAAGCTCGGGCGGCCAGAGCGAATTCGTTCCGTTGCTTGCTCGCGCGGCCGTGGCAGCCGGGGTTGCGGGGGTTTTCATGGAGACGCACCCCGATCCGGCCAATGCATTGTCGGACGGACCGAATGCCCTTCCGCTCGACCGATTCGAGGCCCTGGTGGAGCAGCTAAAGGCGCTCGACGATGTGGTGAAGAGTAGCTGAGCATGACCTTCAAGAGCCGGGCCAGGGCGATTGCGCTCGCGCCGATTCATGTCTTGCAGCTGGCGACATCGGCGAAGAGTTTCCTCGATCACCCGCTGATCGGATCGCAGCGATTGAATCGCATGGGCCTCCACCGTGCACGAGTGCGGATTGCCGACAAGCTATGCCGCTGGCGCCGCCGTTGGCTGGCGCGCCATGTGCGGCCCGAGTGGCGCGAAGCCTTCGACCGCGACGGCTTTGTCGTGATCCAGAACCTGCTGCCCGAGGGCGAGTTCGCTGCAATGCGCAAGGCAATCCTCGAGCATGAATGGCCTGCACGCGAGATGCGGCAGGGCGATGCCATAACCCGGCGCATAGCGGTCGATCCCGAGATGCTTGCAACCATCCCGGCGCTGCGCAAGCTGCTCGACCGCGCCGATCTCAACGCGCTGTTTCACTACGTGGCAAGTTTCCGCACGACACCGCTTCACTACGTCCAGACCATCGTCAGCAATTGCGGTGGCGACGATCTCGATCCGCAGCAGGTCATTCACGCCGACAGCTTCCATGCGTCGATGAAGGCCTGGCTGTTCCTCAGGCCGGTGGCGCGGGAGGATGGCCCGTTCACCTATGTCCGCGGCTCGCACCGCTTCACCGCTGAGCGGCTCGACTGGGAGCATCGCCGCAGCCTTGCCGATCCGCACAGCATCGACCGGCTTTCTGCACGTGGATCGCCACGCGCGACGGCGGATGATCTGGCGCAAATGGACTTGCCCGAGCCAGAAGGACTGGCCTTGCCGGAGAACACGCTGGTGGTGGCCGACACCGGCGGCTTCCACGCCCGCGGCGCCGCTTCGCGACCAGGCGAGCGGGTCGAGCTGTGGTCCTATTCGCGGCGCAACCCGTTCCTGCCGTGGTTAGGCGGCGACCTGCTCAGCCTGCCGGGTCTGGCCGCGCGGCGTGTGGGTTGGCTATGGGGCTTTCGCGATCGGTTCGAGCGACAGCTAGGGCAACCATGGCAGAAGGTCGGCAGGCGGCGGCCTACCGACGACTAGGATACGGTGGCTCTCCGCCGCATGATCGCCCCAAGCAGACCGGTTGCCACGATGGGGCCGAACACGTCGGCGATCTGGTCGGTCTTGGTCCACACCTTTGGGTCAAACGCGGCCCACCACGGGGCATTGGCACGCAGACCTGCCCCGAACTGTTCGATCCAGCGGTATTCGGCCTGCGCAAGCTCCCGCCCGATGAAATAGCCGCAGGCGAGCAAGGCGCCGGCCGACCAGTTCCGCGTTGTTAGCCCGATCGCGATCTGTAGCGCTAGGGCGGCAGCGGCGTGCTCAACCAGGGGCATTTACTTTCGAAATACAGCTAGTCGTTGATTCTGTTGGCCACGGTAGTCGCGGTCACAATCGGCGAGAACAGCAGGCCAACGGTCTGAATGACCTTGCGCGGCTGGTTGGATGCCGAATTGCCGAAGTAAAGAACGTCATCGTTACGCAAGGCAAATTGCTGCGCGAGGAAATAGGTCGGCGTCTGCATCATGTTGAAATGGTAGACCGTCGGCTCTGTTTCGTTGGGGCCATTATAGCGGAACAGGAACACCGCCTTGGGGTCGCCCGAGCTCGGGTTGGGGCCGCCGGCCATCGCGATCGCTTCGAGCACGGTCATGGTATTGCGTGAGAACGGCATCTGCTGCACGCGGCCCGATGCGCCAAGGACGGAGAAGGTCATCGGATCCGAGATCACCGTCAGGCGATCGCCCGGATAGGCTCGCAGGCTCCGGTAAGGGCCGGCCATGACATCGCTGAGCCGCACCCGCGCGGTGTTTGCGCCGCGCTGAAACAAAACGGAAAGATCCTTTGCTTCGCCGCGATAGCCCCCGGCTAGGGCGACGGCATCGGCGAGCGTCTCGTTGTTCGTTTGCAGGACCAGTCTACCAGGCTGGTTAACTTCGCCGCTGACGATGATGGAATTGCCAATCACTTCTTCCCGGCTGACCAGCACCTGCGGATCCTGCGACAGGTTGTGTAGGCCCGCGCGGATCTTGTCCTGAATTTCGCTCACGGTGTTGCCCATGACGCGGAGCCGTCCGACGTAGGGTATGTCGATCATGCCGTCATCGTCGACCCGGCGGGAGGGCAGCGTTTGCGCGCGCACCGAAGGATCGAACCCACCGCTGGGACTGGATGGATTGCCTCCGCCAAACAGCGCGACGCCCGCTTCGAAAATCGTGATCGAAAGCACATCGCCCTGCCCGACCATGTCGGTTGGAGGTGCCTCATACTGTGGGAGCTGCAATTCGGCAGGCTCAACCGCTGGTGGGACCGCAGCGATATTGTTTACCGGGACAAGCGTGATGCCAAGGTCGGCGAGGTCAGGATCGCTGACTCCTGCCTGGATCTCGCTGCCGGTTGGCCCGCTTGACGGGAGGGTTGAACAAGCACTCACCAGCGTGACGGCAAGTGCCAGATATAATGATCGTAGATTCATTGCGGATTCTTGCGAGACTTCTCTATGGATGGCGTCCCTACAGTCAAAGCCGATTAAAGCCTAGCCCGATGCCGAAGAATCTCGTTTCCTCCCCGCCTATTGCCCCAAGCGGTTTTGCTGGTTGTCGCAGGTTTTGCCAAATCATTCCTGGCAGATGACGGCCATCGGACAAATGCCTAGTGGGTTGAGCCTGGCCCGCGACATGACCTTGCTCGTTGCGACCCGGCCCGACAGGCTTGTCGCCTGCGGTTGGTGGTGGCTGGTCGGAAAACGGTTGCGTGCGCGCTATCGGCTTGAAGCGGCCGTGGCTGCTCTGCCCTTTGCCCATCAGCGCTGGATGGCCGATGCGGGCAAGGACGATCTGCGCGAAATTGCCCTGCTCTCGCGCAGCAGCAAGAGCCCTTCCATCGGCGTGCACCTGCATATTGCGCGCGGCGCATCGAAGGAGGCGATCCGGGCAGCGATGGTCTCGCTCGAGCGCCAGAGTACCTGCGCGCAGGCGGTGCTGGTTAGCGTTCAAGACCGGGCAGATGGCGAGCAGTGCGAAGGCGGCGATGCGATTACACTGCTGCCCAGTGCATTCGCCTCGCGCACCTCGGGGTTGCAGGCGGCGCTTGAGGCTGCGCGCAGCCTGGACATTGCCTACCTCGTTCCGCTCACAGAGGATGTGCAGCTTCCGCGTCACGGGCTCGCTGCCTATTCGGCCCACCTTATGCGGGGCGAATGGGAGCGAGGCACCCCTGCGCTGCTCTTCGGCGACGAACTGATGGTTTCCGGGCAAGGGCGCGCGCGCGAAGCCTGGCTGAAGCCGGAATGGGATGCACGCATGGTGTGGTCGCAGGACTATATCAGCAGTGCCTGCCTGCTGGCGGTCGATGACGCGCTTGGCGTGGTCGCTGATGACGGCGGCGTGCTGCCCGCGTCCGTCTATGAATGGGTTCTGCGCATGGCGGCGAGCAGGTCGGCGGCCGCTGCCGGGCATGTTGCCCGCATCACCGCGCGCACTCCCGGGGGGGGCTGGCATGAGGCAGGCCCCGAACGGCTTGCCGCCGTAAGGCAAGCCACGTCACCGTTCCTTCGCGCAAGCCCCGGCCCCTTCGGCACTGTACGGCTGCAATATCCTTTGCCCGCGCCTGCTCCGAAGGTGAGCATCATCGTTGCGACCCGCGACCGGGTGGAGCTGCTGCGCACCTGTGTCCAAGGTTTGCTTGAACAGACCGCCTATCCCGATTTCGAAGTGATCGTTGCCGACAATGACAGCCGCGAAGCGGAAACCTTGTGCTATATGGACGAGATAGCGCGCGATCCGCGCGTGCGCCTCGTACGCTGGCCGCATGCGTTCAATTATTCGGCGATCAACAACTTTGCCGCAACGCACGCATCGGGCGAATATCTGTGTCTGCTTAACAACGATATCGAAGTGCTGGACCCGCACTGGCTCGGGGAAATGGTGCGCGAGGCGGTGCAGCCCGGTGTCGGCGCAGTCGGCGCGCGGCTGCTCTATCCTGACCGGACGATCCAGCACGCAGGCGTCGCCCTTGGGATCGGCAACGCGGCGGGCCACGCGCATCGCGGCTTGCCCGTGGACGAGGCGGGCTACTTCGCGCAAACGCACATCGTGCGCGGGGCGAGCGCAGTAACGGCGGCCTGCATGCTGGTGGCAAAGTGCGATTTCGATGCCGTTGGCGGGCTCGACGAAGATAGGCTTGCCGTGGCCTACAACGATGTCGACCTTTGCCTGAAGCTGCGGCAGCGCGGACTGGCCAACATCTACACCCCGCTCGCCACGCTGATCCACCACGAGAGCAAGTCGCGCGGGCTCGATTTCGCGCCCGAGCACCTTGAACGCTACATGCGCGAGCTGGCGGTGTTTCAGCAGCGGTGGGGCACCACGGAAGTGGTGGACCCGTGGCACCACCCGCAGCTGAACCGGCAAAGCGAAGTTTTTAACTGAGGCGGCGCCTTGGCCGCCCGCTCCTACAAGCCGACGACGTCAATCAAGCTGGCAGTGTGTGGCACCTTATCAGTCAGGCCAGCGAAGTCGGAGTGGCGTACCAGAACACAGATGACATCTGCCTGAGCCAAGGCCTCATCGATGGAGGCCAGAGCTACAGGCTTGTCTGTAAGGCTTGCGGGTAAGGCATCGATATGCGGCTCCACCGCGAGAACCTGGCACCCCAGCTCGGCAAATTTTTGGGTGATCTGCAAGGCCGGGCTCTCGCGCAGGTCATCGATATCCGGCTTGAATGCGAGGCCCAGGCAGGCGACCTTGATATCTGCCATGCTGCGTGAGGTATCTGCCGAAAGCGCGGCCAGCACTGCCTCCTTGCCCTTCTGCAACACCCAGTCGGGCTTGGCGTCGTTCACCTCGCGTGCGGTGCGGATCAGTTTGGCCTGTTCCGGTGCGGAAGAAACGATGAACCAAGGGTCCACCGCGATGCAATGACCGCCGACACCGGCTCCGGGTTGCAGGATGTTGACGCGCGGATGGCGATTGGCAAGCGAGATTAGCTCCCACACGTCGATGTTGAAACGGTCGCAAATCGCGCTCAGTTCGTTCGCGAAGGCGATCTGCACGTCGCGCGAGCTGTTCTCGGTCAGCTTGCACATTTCGGCCGTACGTGCGTCGGTAATCACGCAGTCGCCGCGCACCACCTTCTTGTACATCGCCACCGCCATCTCGCTGGCGCGTTGAGTCATGCCGCCGATGATGCGGTCGTTCTCGATCAATTCGCTCAGCACATGTCCGGGCAGAACCCGTTCGGGGCAGTGCGCAATCTGGATATCGGCGTCGTCGCCCGCGGCCTGCGGGAAGGAGAGATCAGAGCGGGCATCGGCGAGCCAGGCGGCTAGCTGTTCGGTGGCGCCGATCGGTGAGGTGCTTTCGAGCACGACGAGGTTGCCCGGCACCAACACCGGGGCGATCATCCTGGCTGCTGACTCGATATAGGAAAGGTCGGGCTCGTAGCCTTCCTTGAACGGCGTGGGCACTGCGATGATGAACGCATCGGCGGGCTCAGGCTTGAGCGTTGCGTGGAAGTTGCCTTCGGTCACGACCTTGTGGACAATGCCATCGAGATCAGGTTCGACAAGATGGACCTTGCCGGCGTTGATCGTCTCGACCACATGCGCGGAAACGTCGATGCCGATGACCTTGGTGCCATGCGCTGCAAACAGTGCGGCGGTCGGAAGGCCGATATAGCCCAGCCCGACCATCGAAATACGTTCAAACATTAGTGGTTTGCCCTTCACTCATTTGAGGCGCCGATAAGGGTAGCGGCAATCCGCGCGGATGCCTTGCCGTCACCGTAGGGATTGAGAGCGCGAGCCATTTCGTCATAGGCCGCTTGGTCGTCCAGTAGCGATAGCGCAGCGGAGAGGATCTTTTCCGCATCGGTGCCGACCAATCGCACAGTTCCTGCTTCAACAGCCTCTGGGCGTTCGGTCGTGGCGCGCATCACCAGGACGGGTTTGCCGAGGGAAGGTGCTTCTTCCTGAACGCCGCCAGAGTCTGTGATGATGAAGTGAGAGCGGCGCATCAGCCAGACGAACGGTAGGTATTCCTGCGGTTCGATCAGGTGGACATCGCGCTTATCGCCGAGAATGCGGTTTACCGGCGCCTGCACATTGGGATTGAGGTGCACGGGATAGACGATCTGCGCATCGCCCTGCTCGCTGATATCGCGAAGGGCGCGACAGATGTTTTCGAACCCTTCGCCAAAGTTTTCGCGACGATGGCCGGTCACGAGGATCAGGCGGCGATTAGGTTGAAGAAACTTGAACCGGGCCTTCATCTGCGCGTCAAGCGAGGCATCGGCGTCCAGCCGGGCCACAACATTTTGCAATGCGTCGATCACAGTATTGCCGGTGACTACGATAGCATCGTCGGCCACGTTCTCTGCCAACAGGCTCTGGCGCGACGTTTCGGTAGGCGCGAAATGCAGGTCGGCGAGCCGACCCACGATCATGCGGTTTGCTTCTTCGGGCCACGGGGCATGAAGGTTGCCGGTGCGAAGCCCGGCCTCCACATGCCCCACCGGCACCTGTGCGTAGAAGGCGGCAAGCGCACCCGCCATTGTTGTGGTCGTATCGCCGTGGACCAGCAAGCGATCATAGCGCTTTGCCGTCAGTACTTCGCGCAGCGCCAAGATGATATTGGCGGTGATGTCGGTCAGGTCTTGGCCGGGCTTCATCACGTTGAGATCAAAGTCCGGCTCGATATCGAATAGCGAAAGCACCTGGTCCAGCATCTCGCGATGCTGAGCAGTGACGCAGACGTCCACCTCCAGCCCCGGTGTATCCTTCAGCTGCTGCACTACGGGTGCCATCTTGATCGCTTCCGGACGCGTGCCGAACACGATGATTACTTTCACAAGGCTTCCTTTCAACGCGATCCCGGTGGCTTGTCTGGGGCTATGCGCAAGTCTACGAGACATGCAACCCCAATGGCAGGGACCCTCAACAGGCCAAGGCTCGTAAATCGACGCGATTGTCAAATGCGGTGTCGAAGAATATGGCCGCAGCGGTATCTGCTTGGAAGCGTGATCCTAAAGGTGCTCCGCTGGCGCACCGGACTTTGAGGGAGCAGGAACAGTCAAACTACCGTGACGAATGACGAAATTCACACACAAGCCTGCGGGCTCGCCAAAGCGGCCATGCACCTCGCGGCGAAGGGGAAAATGTCTGCCCTCGACCTGTCGCGCCAGGCTGTCGAACTGGCGTCTGATTCGTTTACGCTTTCCGCGCATTGCCGAGTGGCGTTGCAGCTCTACGACACCGATGCTCTCGAGAATGCGGTTCGGCTTATGGAGGCACAGTCGGAGGAATGCCCAGCGTTGCACTCGCTGGTCTGTGACATGCGTTCTGGCCCGCTTGCCGCCGTAGAACTGGCGCGGCAACTAAGTGTACGTGGTCCGGCGGACATGGAGCCGGTGCCAGGCCGCATCCTCTATGTGCTCGACAAATCTTTGCCACAAGCGACTGACGGTTATGCTACGCGTAGCCACGGTATAGTGCGCGCGCTACTTCAAAAAGGTGTAGACTTGGTTTGCGTCACCCGGCCAGGTTTTCCGTATGATTTGCATCAAGACAGCAACGTCAGCGAAGCCGCTGACTTGGTGGAAGTCGTGGACGGTGTGAAGTACCATAGGTTGGCATGGCCAAGGCGCAGTTGCTTTCCTGCAATGCCAATGGAGTCCATGGCGTATGGATCGCTCGCTTACTTACGCCAGTCTACGAAGCGATTAGCTGAAGCAATCGCGCGTCATCGTCCGGCCTGTGTCGTTGCCGCGTCGAACATGGCAACTGCGCTGCCCGCTTGCCTTGCGGCCCACGGTTCAGGATTGCCATTCGTTTACGAAGTCCGTGGCTTCTGGGAGATCACCCGCGCTTCGCGCGATCCGCAATATCTTCTCACCCCGACAGGGCGGCAGGAACGGTATCTTGAAGTGGCCACGGCGCTCGCAGCGGAAGCGGTGGTAACGCTGACGGGCGCCATGCGCAACGAGCTGGTCTTGCGCGGCGTTCCGGAACAAAGGATCGTGCTGGCACCGAACGCAAGCGACCCACACCGCTTCAGTCCGATTCCGCGCGATCCGGCGTTGATGCAGCAGTTGCGTCTGCATGAGGACATGCCGGTGATCGGCTATGTCGGCACCTTCAACCCGTACGAGGGCTTGGATGATCTTGTCCGCGCCTGCGCCGGCTTACGGCAGGAGGGACTTGAATTCCGGTTGGTACTGGTGGGAAGTGGGCCGGAGAAAGTCGACGGGCATTGTGTCGTAACCGAGCAGCTTCTCGAGCTTGCCGACAAGCTCGGACTGGGCGAGTGGGTGATTATGCCGGGGCGCGTGCTGTATGAAGACGCCGTCCGTTGGTATTCGCTGATCGATATCGCAGCCTTTCCCCGTAAGCCGAAATCGGTAACGGAGTTTGTGTCACCGCTGAAGCCGCTTGAAGCACTGGCTATGGAAAAGGCGGTTGTGGTTTCGTCAGTTGGCGGAATGCGCGAAATGGTGGAAGACGGAAGAACCGGATTGGTTTTTCCCAAGGGAGATCCGTCGGCTCTGGGTGCAGCACTACGAAAACTTCTGAAGAATGAGAAGCTTAGACAGAATCTGGGAAAAAAAGGGCGTGCATGGATCCAGCAGGAGCGGAGCTGGCGGGACGCCGCGAACGAGATGCTGAACGCGCTTGAACCCGTGATGTAGCAAACAACTGTTAGCCGACAGCGCTCTGCCACTCCTATTTCTACTGCAAAGCTATGAAACTATGTAGCGCAACTCTTAAATCGCTCCTCTGATTGAAAAGCCAAAAGGGAATATCTACAGTTCAACCCAGCAAGCTACGCCTAGCTGTTCCCCATGCTCGGCAAGCTATGCGAGTTCCGAAGTATCACCGCCATCAGCCTTAGCTTTTTGGACGTATGGCGGAATTCCGCGTGAAGCCCGACAAGTACTTTCCCCGCAAAGGTGACTTGTCGGTGGTGAAGTACTTGCAGTTTACCATTTAGGGGGAAAGCGAGAAAGCCTGTCGGCAACCCAAGTGTTCCGCTAAGAAGGTCGTGAAGGATGATTAGGAAGGCAGGTTGCGTACGAAGAACCTCAAACATCGAAAGTTGTCTATAAGCTCTCCCGCAAGTCCAATGTATCGATCCAGCCTAGAATCGAGAAGGCCACGAATTTGAACAAGGATAATGCCATGCCTTATTCTTCAGAGACGAACGAGTCTTTGGCTCGAATTGCTCCTGAGAGCGAGGTGATGAGGAGTCCCATATATCGGGAGCGACTAGCCGAGATTGCCGAACTTGGACATGCAGTCGTAAAGCTGGAAACACAGCTCCAGCGCATTACGGCGCAGCATGCCTATGCGCAGTTGAGCCAACATATTCTCAACATGCTGAAGAACGCCCACAGTCAGTTGCACACCGCATTGTCGAAACTACGCACTTCGCCTGACCGCAGGCGAGCGACAAAAAAGGTTTCTATGGATGTGGGGCTGATCGAGGCATCCGGTCTATTCGATACCGAATGGTACCTGGAAATGTATCCCGACGTTGCCGAAAGCGGCATGGCGCCGATCCGTCATTTGGTGCTGCACGGCGCCTATGAATTACGCGATCCAGGGCCGAATTTCAGCGCGTTCAAATACCACAAGACTTATCCCGATGTGACAGAGGCAGGCGTTCCAGCGATCCTGCATTATTTGCGACACGGCAAGGCAGAAGGTCGCCGGGCTTCGAAAGTCGGGGAAGGCGCGTGATCAAAAGGCGCTGACGGCTCATGTGGAGTGTCTGATCCTGAATTTCTCAAGCTCGCTGACGGGTGGCGAGGGCAAAACTGGAACCCAGCAGAGTCTGGGTAACTATTGGCGCTCATGAAATTGCGCCGTCGGAAGCCAGACGAGACCATTTAGCAATAGTCTGGTCAAATAACCGTCGGAAACTTAGAGAGCGCAAGATGTCAGCGGAACAGCTTGCGACCCTCACCAAAGCCATGAAAGATGTAATGATATAAAGGGTCCATTTTCGCGGCAGCAACATCCGGATAGACTTTGAGGTATGTGTCAGAATCGAAAAGGTTGGCCTGTTTCAGGCGCCTACGCTCCCTCTTCACACGCATTGAAGGCGGTAGCAGAGCCCACCACCTAGGCGCTTGTGCGATCAACTGGTGCACCTGCGCCAGCCACTCATTTTGTTCGGCAGCCTCGCTTCTTTCTCTCTTCGTCTTTGCGAGCGCATCCTGAGCCTGCCGCAATATTATGCTCTGACGTTCAGCATCGTCTGTGGCTTGCTTCAATTCTCGATACAAAGCCAGCAGACGGGCGTCCAAGCTAGTGTCATGCATTTCGATGGTTAAACCTCAATAATTCATAGCCTTCGGGCGCTTAGATATGCAATCCCGAATTATATCAACAGCGGCAAATAAGAAACGCCATTAGAGTGACGATCCCTCGTAAAGAGCGCAAGAATAATTTTGCTTCGCTTGCATCCTTTGGAGAATGCCTCGAAGCGTGACGATCTAGTCCGTCATCGAGCCGCCAGAGCCGATGGCTCCGAGCAGGCGCGCCATCAGACAGGTGCCGTGGTAGCCGAATCTTCGTGCTGGATTACCACCCTGGAGGGATAGCAACTTGCCTCAGGACAGGCTAAAGATGATAATTCGGAATGGTCGTGTTCCTCGGCTAACGTTCAAATTGAACGACCTCTGTTTGACGGAGCCAAGGAGGTTGTAAGGCTGTCGCAGGCTGGGAGATAATTGACCCCTGTCGTGCGGCGGCTGATGGCCTCGGGGCCCAATTCACCTAAGTTTCAGCGACATGCAATATGTCTGAATTATTCGGGAATGGATAGTGCGTAAAATTATAATCTCTGACCATACCTATGAGCAAATTAACTCGAGTCAGTGTGGTGAAGGAAGTGAAGGCATGACCCTTCGCGATCATGTCGCGGAAAGTTATTTCGGCAAGATTGGCGATCGCAAATCGACGGAAAAAACACGTAACCGCCTCTATTGGATGGCTTCGCAGATCGCTGCAAGCGATATCCTTGACGTGGGTTGCAGCGAGGGGGTGCTTTCAATCCTCGCTGCGCGAGAGGGCTACAACGTTACCGGCATTGATCTAGACGCAGGCGCTATCGAGTACGCTAAGAAATTTGCGGCTCAAGAAATGAAAGAAGTGCGTGAGCGGATTGATTTCAAACTTGTCGATCTTGCGAGCGTTGCGGATGGCAAGCCGGCATATAATACGGTGTTTGTCGGCGAAGTTATCGAGCATTTGCTGGCGCCTGCGCGATTGATCGAGCTTTGTGCGAGCGTTCTTCATCCCAATGGCAAACTGGTGATCACTACGCCCTTTGGCATCAGTTCAAACTGGGATCACAAGCAGACTTTTTTCCCGAGCGATCTGGTGGAATTGTCGAAGGGGCTATTGTCGATCGAGCACCTGAGTGTGGACGACGGCTACATCCGCTATGTTGCGCGAAAGGCCGCCGAAGAAACAGAGTTTCCCGTCGGAAGACTTCTGGCGATCACCGAAGCTGGCACCTTCGCAGCGCAGAACGCTGCTCAAGAAATCATGGACGAGCGCCGAAAGCGCATTGGGCGAAGTCAGCGTGAGATCGACAAGCTCAAGAAGAATCTGGAAACGGCTCGTAAGGCGCAGGATAGGCTGGAAGAGCGCGCGGCGGACCTGTCAGCTACGATCGTCCAGTTGAAATCCGAGCTCTCGATGGAACAGGCTAAGTATGAGGGGGCGGAGGATGCCAAGCGCGAAGCGCTTCAGATCGCAGAAAAATTCGAAGGTATGCTTGAGGCAGCAGAGAAGAACAATAAACTGCTCAGGGCTTCTCTCGATGAAGCGAAGGCTAGTGAAGTCGAGGCACGCGAACGGATTAAGGCGCTTGAGGAACAAGTCGCGTCCGAAACCAAGCTGCTCGAGCAGATCGAAAATCAGGCAGGTGTGCTGCGCAAATCCTTGAAGGCGAGCAATAAGAACGACAAAGCGAAGGTTAAGGCCAAATCCACTCCAGCAAAGACCGTGCCCGTGATTGTGGAGGCCGCGGCACCCAAGCCTGATCCTGGCTCTGACGCTCTGCGGTTGCTGACTCTGCTCGATGAATTCAGCGAAAAAGCCCTCGAGCACGATGCTCATATCACGCGCCTTTCTCTTAAAGATTGGAAAGATCAGATCGAGAGCGGAGAGTTCGATGCATTTTTTGCCGAGAGTGTGTGGCGTGGCAATGGCGGAGAGTGGAGCTACGCCATGTCCAACCCAGCGAGCGAGCGCCACGCGACCTTGAAGGCAGTGATAGAGGTCTGCCGTAAGCGCGGCCTTCCTACCATTATCTGGAACAAAGAAGATCCCCCGAACTTTGACGTTTTCAAAGATTCGGCAATCCTGTTTGACCACATCTTTACGAGCGATGCAGGCTGTGTGGAGAAATACAAGCAACTGGTCGGGCACGGCAACGTTTATGCCTTGCCATTTTTTGCGCAGCCTAAACTGCACAACCCGATTGGCAAGAAAGAGGAAAAAGATAAGCAGGTCGTGTTTGCCGGCAGCTGGTATGCACAAAAGCACCAAGATCGATCTGCTCTAGCACCCATGCTCTTTGATGCTGCCAGCGAGCATAAGTTTACGATCTTTAATCGCCATAGCGAAGAAACAAAGGATGCCGAGAAATACCGCTTTCCTGACAAATATCAGAAGTTCTTGAAACCCAAGGTTAGCTATGACGAGATGCTAGGCATCCATAAAAACTTCCAAGTGTTTCTCAGTGTAAATAGTGTAACTCAATCAGATACGATGTTCGCACGGCGTATTTTTGAAGTGCTGGCATGTTCCACGCCGATCGTATCTACGGCATCGAGTGGGCTGGAAAAGATGTTCGGCGATATCGTGCCGGTCGTTCACGAGCCGGAGCAAGCACGAGAGGCGTTGTCGCGCTTGTTGGAAGATTCCAACTACCGTCACAGAGTTGGCCATCGTGGTTATCGCCGCGTGATGACTGAGCACACCGCGCAAGATCGCATCGATTACCTTGCCGAAATGTGCGGACTGCGGCGCAGGGACGAGTCTTCCTCACCAAAGGTGTCATGGATCTGCGCAACCAACCGCGAGTACTCTATCGACAACATCGTTCGCAACTACTTGCGCCAGCGCCATCCTAACATGGAGCTTATAATCGTTCTCAACTCGGACGAGTTCGACAAGGCCAAGGTGGAAAATCAATTGGCGGATGTGCCTCACTGCAGGGTGCTGCAACTTCCTGAAAGCGCCTATCTCGGAGATTGTCTGAACGCAGGCATAGAGATCATGGAAGGCGACTATTTCTTTAAGATCGACGACGATGATTTGTATTTCGAGAACTACACGTCAGACATGCTTCTGCCGTTCAAATATACGAAAGCGCGGATTGTCGGGAAACAGAGCGTCTTCAGCTATCTCGAAGCGGAAGACGCTCTTTACCAGCGGTTCCAGGGTCGCGTGCACCGCTATTCCAAACTGATCGCCGGCCCAACCCTCGTGGCTGATCGCCGCGTGCTGGAAAAGGTTCCGTTCGGTCAGTTCCAGGTTGGCACCGACACGCAGTGGTTACGGGCCTGTCTTGATGCAGGGGAGCGAATCTACTCGACTGATCCATTCAATTTTGTTCTGATCCGCAGGTCCGATCCCGAAGGGCATACGTGGCGCGCATCCCCGGAGGAGGTGACGAAGAACGCGATCAAGATCGGCGACGGATTGGCCATCAAAAACGTTCGGGTCTAACGTCACCCTCTCTATCATCGGGTAGGCAGGACAGAGCCTTTCAATCTCTGAAGGATTCGGTCAAGAAAGCCCATGGAACAGGCCTTTCGACTCCAACCAATTCGTATTCAGCGCGTGGGAAAACGCGCTGAATCCTCTCTTCGTCGAAGCGTTGCAGATGATAGTGGGGCAGCGGTTCGGGCTCCTTGAATGGAACACTCATTATCAGACGCTTGCGGGCGACACGGCGCAACTCGGCGATTGCCGCCTCCATCTTGCCATCGGGGAGGTGTTCAATGACTTCCATGCAAATGACGCAGTCGAACTGATTGTCTTCGAACACCATCTGTGTCGCGTCCATGATGTCCAAGGTAAACTTGTCTGTCAGGCTGACGAACTTGGTGTATTGTCTCACGTCGATGCCGTTGACCGCTTCAAATCGATCGCTCAACGCGAGAGTGTTTATCAGCGCCCCGGGCCCGGTGCCGACATCGAGGATGGTTCTGCAGTCCTCAGGGATCTGATCAAGCACCCAATCCAAACGGCGCCAGTCGGTTTCAGAATAGAGCCCTGTGCCCTTAGTCTTGCCGAATCGGCGCCCATATTCCTCATTGAACTTCTGACGCACGCCAAGAAGCGTCGGGTTATCGACGGGCTTCAATTTAATTCGTTCGGCTATGAACAACTGATCCACAAGCAGGCCTCTTATCACTAAGTTATGCAAGCTTTTGCAATACCCCCCTTGCATGGCAATGCAAGGAAGGTCACTCGGGGGAACTGAAGGCCAATTGGAGGTATTTTGATGGGTTGGCAGGCCAAATACGTTACCCAGTTCCCGCAGTTTGCTGAGGTTGAGCATGCGCTGGAAATTGGCGCTGGCGGTTTTGCAACAGCTATCGAGTTATCGAACCATTTTCAGCACAAGCGCTTTTATGGGATCGATTTCGTCTTGAGCGCGCGGGCGCTAGAGAATCTCGCCGACGCGCCGAGTAATCTGACAGTGGTCAAGCACGATGCGCGCGACCTGAGGGTGTTTGCCCAGGGATACTTTGATCTGGTCTATTCGGTGGCCGTGATGGAGCACATCCGCGAACTGGCGCTCCATCTGGAAGAAACCTACCGCATACTGAAACCGGGGGGGTCCTACTGGTTCTGGCAGGCGCCGTTCTGGTCCTGCTCGCTCGGGCATCACTACAGGCACAGCAAGGCAGATTGCCCGATCCCCGATTATGCTCACTTGCACATGACGCGGGACCGACTCGAGATGCACATTATCGAGCAGGGCCGTACTTCAGAAGTTGCGAAGAAGGCGACGGACTTCATTTTCGATCGGCCTGACCTCTCGCGAATCGGAAGGACCGACACCCGCCGCATCATTGAGGCATCGCCATTCGAAATTGCCGAGTGGCGCGACGATAAGGATGAACGTTACGACCCAGAAGGCGTGGCGCGCGTTTTGGCCAACAACATCTACGACATCCCGGAGGAAGACTTGATTTATAAGGGGGCAAAAGTGCACCTAGTCAAGAGATGCTGATAATATTTAGTAGAATATTATAAAGTGAACTATAGATAAATCTCTAGAACACAAGATTAAAAAACCTATATAATACTAAATTCGATTTATTTGGGTCTATTTTTAGAATTCGCTCAATATCGTGAGCCTTACTTCCTTTTGCCCGCCATTTCGCCTAAGTAGAACGTCGATCTTCAAGATGGTGTATGAATTTGATGTGCGACCACTCTGGGGAGAAGGCGACATACGAGCCGGGAGCGACCTCGCCAATACTTCCGAATATCGTCCCTTGCGCGCGCGCGGGGCTTCGAGAGTCGGCGAAGGCGCATGATCGCAAGGCGCTGACGGTTCAGGCCAGTGCCTGGTCCTGAATCTCGCGCGCTCGTCGACGGGCGGCGCGGCTTATGCGGCTCAACTGCAATCTTGCGACGTCTAGCGCCAGTACCGCGTCGGTAACGCCGGTTACACTGTCGGCTGGCACGACGATTCCGGTCTCTCCGCTGACTACTAGGGAAGGAGGCGCGCCTCGATCATAACAGATTACTGGCCTGCCCGCGGCCATGGCCTCTACTACGGTGCGCCCGAAGCTCTCCGCGAAGTGCGACAGGCTGGCGACGACATCGACCTGTGCGATCGCTTCTGCGGGACTGGGAGCGTAGTCGATGGTTTGCACATTGGGTGGCAGTGGGTTGAGGCCTTGCAGGTCCGGCGTCTGTGGTCCGATCAGCAGGAAGCGGATCGCAGGGCCCATCGCGGCAATCATCCGCGCTGCGGAGACGAAATCGCCAATCCCCTTCTTGGTGATATTGCTGCTGATCATGCCCACTTTCAGAATGCGCCCGGGTTTGAAGGGCAGGTCGAAAAGAGTTTCGTCCACTGAGTTGGGCCGAACGGTGCAGCGATCGCGGCATCCCAGCCAGTCTGAGACGACCTCCGAAGGCATGATGAAGTGGTCTGCTTGATCTAGGAGCTTCTGGCGCAGGGCATTGGGGCCCATTCCAAGCGTGCGACAAAGGGCGCTGTCCTCCAACGGCAGCTCCCGAACGTACACCACTCCGGGCACGCCTTCGGCGCGCGCCGCCAGTAGGGGTGCCTCAAGCGTCAGCGTGTTCACGTGGACCTCGCAAGCCTGGTGCTTGCGGATCAGCGCGATAATGGCATTGACGGTGACCTGATGTGGTGGGTGCAGGCCATTTCGCCATGACTGAGGCAGCACTTCCACCACTGCGGCGATCTCAAGCAACTGCTCAAGGTAATCGGGGTTTTGCAAGGAAGGCATCACAACTACCGGGACAAGGCCGTCTCGAGCCAGTCGTGCGATCATGTCCAGAAAGCTGCGCTCAGCGCCGAATAATGTTGCGCCCGACGTATGGGCGAAGACTAGAACGCGCTTTCCCCGTTGGGCGGCAGCCCGCTTGCCTTCGAATGTTGGAAGCGGTTGGGCTTCGGAGCCCTCACCTTCGCGCAGATAGTGACTCAATGGGTTTTCGGACGGCCCCAGTCGCTGTACCACCCGATAGCCGCTGGTACTGAAACGCGGCCCCGGGTCGCGGTTTTCCACCGCGCCCGATGTCAGATAATGACGCGTCGCGCCGATGCCGGCTTGCAAGACATCGGGATAGGCCAGCTGGTACCACTCCTCATCTAACAGGCCGGAAGAATGTAGAACATCGAATTCACTGGGCGCGCTGTCAGGATCACCGACCGCAATTTCCGCAGGCACCTGGAAGGGGCGTTGCCGAGGATGGAGCGGCAGGTATAGGTCCGATGGTCGTGCAGCGCGCCGGTGCCAATCGTGGGCGGCTTCCATGTAATCGTGGCGCACACCGTGCAGTTGGGTGCGCAGATGTGTCGCGCTGTTGCTGGTAAGCGATTCCTCCTGGGTCCGCCCGAAAGCGAGCGGGATTCCCGGATACACTTCCCGGATCGCGCCAAGGCCATGAGCGTGGATGATGCGATAATAGTATTCAGTATCCGCATTCGCCCTTGTGCGGTCCCAAAACCCGAGCTCGTCACGCAATGCTGTACGGAGCATGAGGGAGGAGAGGTTGCGGTGGACCCACCCGTCTTCCATGCGCCAGCGAGTCATTTCCAGATCATTGCTTGCGCGGACCCAGTGCGAAACCGAGGCTTTAAGCGCGGGATCGTCCAACAATGCGCGCGCCTGCATCTCGATTTTCTGTGGATGTGACCAGTCGTCAGCATCATGAACGGTAACGAAGGTGCCGCGCGCCTCTGCAAAGCCCCTGTTACGTGCGGGGTAGGCACCTTCATTCTTGCCAAGTTCGACGACCCTCAGGCGCGCATTTCGAGCCGCGATGGCCCGGGCGGCAGCCACGCTCTCGTCCGACGATCCATCGTCGACAACGATGATTTCCATTGCTGGCCAAGTCTGCTCCAAAAGTCCGTGCAGGGCATGAGGCAATACCTTAGAGGCGTTGAAAACCGGCACGATCACACTGACGAGCGGGAGTTTGCCATCAGGCACGACCCGGGGCGGCGCAGCCTCGGGCTGTATCCGATCGAACAGTGGGGCATCTCCTGCGCCAAGGATCAACGGGGTCAATCCGGCTTTGGCGTAGGGCTCGCGCAGGATTGACGCTAGTTTGCTCGCGGAACGACCATCCGCTCTGGCGAGAAGAAAGCGCGCAAGGGAAAAATCAGGTGTTTCACCGAACTTGGCCACGCCCTTTTCCAAGATTAAACGCCCTTCGTGTTGTTCTCTGCGCGCAAGGCACAGATCAACCGCCAACAGAAACGGACCGGGATGGGTGATTGTCCGCGCACCTTCAGGATAGGCGTGGAAAGTCATGATCGCCTTGTGCGCAGACTCAATATCCTGCTGGCAGGCATCCCAGCGCCCCAGCACCCAACCCGCCGCGGCCTGTTCGACGGGGGGACCTCGATCAAGCAAGGCGCGCAGCCGCGGTAGAACGCGATCGTGAAAGCCACGCCATAGAAGGTGATCGAGTTCCAACGCATGGGGCAGGGCAACGCCCTGAGTTGGGGCGTCAGCGACGGGGATCAACCATTCGAAAGTATCGAGTGAGTCGATTTCCCCTGACATCGTTTTGGCGCACGAGCTCAAGAACAGTCTCCGTTAGACCAGGGTGCGGCCTTCGGATTGTCCGACCTCGAGGTAGTGGACCAAGGCCGGCCAACCGGCCTGGGCCACGTCGGGATTGGCTAGGTAGTAAGCCATCGTATCGAAATCCGGCCCGGGGTTGTGTCCTGCGAAAGCCCCGGCGCACACGTAGTGTTGCGCGGCGGACATGCCGCTTTTGGCATAGGCGGGGTAGGTCTCGTCATACCAGTCTGCGTCGAAAAGCGGGCATTGTGCGAGGATTTCAGTTTGCCGTTTAACCGACGGTTGCCCATCCGCAGGGCCATTGTCCGCTATCGCATACATCGCGTGGATTAGTGTGATTTCCAACGCATGCCGTTCTTTCAAGGCCCGGATCTCGGCTCGCAATATTCGTTGGATATCCAGATCGCTCTGGTCTGCGTTCATGCTCATGGATGCGTTCTCGGCGACCCAGCATTTGGCGCAAGGCATTGCGGCGCGGCGGTGCCGCTTGATCTGACTGTTGCCTGGCAAAATCCTTGCCCCGAATATCGATCGGCGCGCAGTTTGCCGTGGCTCACCCCAGAAAGATTGCGGATCGCTAGCTGGGCCAGTGCTTGCGCGGAATGGCTTTCGCCCCCATGACCGCACCGTTCGATCATGGCGTTGCTGACGATTGGCCAGAGACGCGATCCAGGCACGTAGTAGATTAAGCTTGCCTCTGTCGGAATGTCTTCCATTGCCAGCCAGACGCAGCACACGAAGAGCTCGGACGGTCTAGAGAAATGCACGGAAACGGAATGGGCTGTTTTCTCCCTGCCCACGGGAGGGGGTGGGGCCTTGAAGGGAAAGACCGTACGCCCGCAGATCTTGCCCAGTAGATTCAGGATGGCCGGATTGGCAGCGATAGCGCGCGCTCGCTCGTCGCACTGCAAGGGATTCTGCCCCCCCCCGTTTGTCGCCTTTCTTGTCGGCGGCGGGACCGTCGAAGGAGATGTCAAACTGTAATGACAAGGTTGCCTTGAAACGCGAGAACCGTTTACCAACCTCAGGATCGGGAAAGTCGATCACCGTGTTGCCCTGTCGGCTTAGACTGAGCCTGATGGTCTGTTCGTCGGGGCTAAGGTCGGCCAGTGCATCGGTGGCGAATATCGGTGATTCCATGCGCGGAACGCCAGAAGAGATAGTCTCGCTCATGGCCCTCATTTCCACAGCAGTGCCATCACCCTAAAGTCCCTCATAGACGGAAATGGCCTCTGCCACGTCTTCGTACATGGTGGCAACACCGTCGCGCAGCACAACTGCACGGTTACAGTACTGTTTTACGATCGTGAGGCTGTGCGAGGCCAGCAGCAAGGCGCGATCCTTGCGCTCCTCAAAGAACGCCGACTTGCACTTGTCCCGAAAGTTCTTGTCGCCAACCATGATGACTTCATCGATCAGGTAGCATTCGAACTCAATTGCCAGGGACAAAGCAAATGCCAGCCGCGCGCGCATGCCCGAGGAATACTGCTTCACCGGCATGCGAAGGTTGCTGCCGAGCTCGGTGAAGTCCTCCACGAAGGCTCGCATCTCGGAATAGGGCTTGTCGTAGATGCGGGCGATGAAGCGGGCATTGTCATAGCCGGTCAGGCTGCCCTGGAAGCCGCCAGTAAAGCCCAGCGGCCACGAGCACGACATCTTGCGCACGATCTTGCCCGAGGTGGGCATCTCGACGCCGCCGACCAGTCGAATCAGTGTAGACTTGCCCGCACCGTTGCGGCCCAGCAGACCGATCCGGTCGCGCGGGTTGATGTCGAAATCGACACCCTTCAGCACCGTCTTGTTGACGTGACCGATGCGGTATTCCTTGTGGATGTTACGGCATTCAATCATGAGAGGGTCAGGGTTCGACGTACGCGGCGGCACAGGATCAACCCGACAACCAGGCAGACGAGTGTAACAGCAAGCGCTCTGATAACGTCGTAATAGGGCGTCACCATGTCACCGAAAAGGCCGTAACGCATCAATTCCATCCCTGTGACCATTGGCGACCATAACAACGCTTCGCGCACGTTGGCCGGCAACCACGAGGCCATGTTGAATACACCGGAAAAGGGGATCGAGATATAGACGCTGATCGGTACCAGCTTTTCGACAACTTCGGACATTTCCGAAAGCGGGGCGAGCACCGTGGAGACCGCGAGAACGAAGGCCACATAAATGGCCCAACCCGCCACCAGCGCCCCAACGTCGCTGGGAATAGGAAAAAATCCGAAGAATAACAGAACGATACCTGCGAAAATATACGCCATCATCGCCCCTACCGCTTCGATGGACACTCGCACAAAGATGAAATCCAGCACCTTCACCTGGCGGTGATATAGCAGCGAGCTGTTGGATTGGAAAATCTTCGCCGAACGACCGAACGAATGGCGCAGGAAAGTTAGAGGAATATAGCCGGTGACAACAAATGCGACCACGCTGATCCCGTGATACTCTGGTCCGCGAAGGAAGCTCCAAACCATTCCGACTAACCCGGCGAACATAAGCGGTTCGGCCATGATCCACAGGAAGCCGATGTTCTCGCGTCCGAAGCGAGTCACTAGCTCGCGTATCATCAGGGCCTTCACGACCTTAAGCTGAACGCGTATTCCTTGGGAAAAGTTTGCCATCGGACAAGTCAGTCTTCAGGCGCGTGCTCACGGATGCCAACAGCAAGCATCCAGCCGACCAAGTACAGGCAGAGGCTGGCGAACAACACCGCAAGGATGTTCTTGAGCCGGTTAGGCAAGGTCGGCGCATCCGGAAGATTGGGTTCAACGACGCGCTCCAGATAATACTGTTGTTTCTGGGCCTCGCTGCGGGCCTGCTCGAGCGCTGTGTTAGCCGAGGTCAGGAGCTGCGAAGCAAACTCCTGTTCCACCGCCAGATTCTCATATTCCGTCATACGAGATGCCAGGCCATCGGGCGTCCCGACAGCGCGACCGGTCTGGCTGGCGATCTGCCGCGATACACCGGCGATCCTTTCTTCGAGGGCACGAATTGACGGATGGTTTGGCGCGGTGCGCCGAATCTGGACCAATTGCGCTTCCAATGCCGCTTGTTGCGCAATTAGCTCGTTCGAAACGGCCAGCACGCCTATGCCTTGCTGCTGCGGATCGAGCACTTCGGAGCGATTGCGATATTCTGCAAGTGCGATTCGGGCGTCTCTCACGCGCTTCTGCGCCTCGGAGACCCGCTCGTCTGCTTCGCTGATCGCTTGAGAGTTAATTCGGCTATTGAGTCGGTTTACCAGCTCTTCGCCTTGTTGGAGCAGGCCGAGATTGAGTTTCTGCGCATCGGGTGCCGTGAATCCTTTGACGCTGAGGACGGTCAGTCCGGTCTCGGCATCCGTGGATACCGTCATCATGGATTCGTAATAGGAAAAAAGGGCTTCGAACGAATCATCCTGATAAAACAGGGGGAAACGGCTGAAAGCGTCAGCTTCATCGGACGAAAACGCGGCTCGAACGTCCACAGTTTTTGATAAATCGGCCAATGCGTCACGAGATCGCATATAGCCTATGATTTCGCTCGCCTGTTCTTGGCCGCTGCCACCACCCGATCCTTGCAGGATCGCCCCAATACTACCGACACCGCTGCTCTTTGCGTCAGGAGCTTTAATGACAAAGCGAGACTCCGAAACGTAAACATCGGACGCAATCAGGCCGAAGTACAGTGAGGCGAGCAAGGTCGGCAAAACCACAAAAAGGCCGAACCAACGCCAGCGCTTTATCCGCGAAAAGGCTTCGCGTTTCTCGTTGGACGCATCGGCATCGCGTTGCAGATTGGTATCGTGGTGCATGGTGTTTTTCTTCAGAACTTTGCGGTCAACGCGATCATACGTGTCCCCGCTCTTCAGCACTCATTTATGCCAAATCTGTCGGGATGGCTGTTTAGCGACAATCCGTTTTGAGGCAAAGGCTAAACTCGTCCGGTTTGCCTCGAGAGCGCGAAGTTAAGGGTCCTCATCGCGAAAGCCTGCCGATCATGCGATCCCACGCCAATCGGGCTACACGCCTGCCGCGTTCTTGTCCGGCAAATAAGCCTCTGACGATCGCGGTGAAATCCACCCATAGCGTCGCCCGATCGTCAAGCATCTGATAGAGATCCCAAAAGCGCTTCGCTCCAAGAACGGAGGGCATATGGAACGCCCCGTGGTAGCCGAACGACTTCGCTGGATTGCCTGAACGTTCGGCAGAGAAGGCATCGGCGATGGCGACTGGTGCAAAGAGGAGGCCGAGCCGTTCCAGCAGAGCACGATTGGTGCGTCCGATCGCGACGTCTTCGGGGTGATGCGCGGTGAATTCTGGCCTTAGGCACGCCTCCATTAGGCGCTTGCTGCGCAGCGAGAACCCTCCATTGCCGACCTCGTAGCCATCATCGAATTGCGGCCAGCTCGCGCCGACATAGTCGTAATCGAGGAACTCCGACCGCCAGCGCGCGGGATCGATCACGTGCCCGTCCCATTGAATCACAAGGCAATGCTCGGTGTTGATGTAGTCGACCAGCCGTGTGAGCATAAAGTGCGAATAGGCCTTGGCAGAGGTCAGCCGCTCGATCGGAACCACCCTGATCGCGCCCTCGGTTTGATCTGCGACGCCCGCGTCATGCGTGCACAAGATCGCATCAGCGAAGTCCACGTATTGCATCGTAAGCCGCATCGCTTCGAGCGTAGCGACCAGGTTGGTCGAACTGACTGCGCACAGCGTTACGCTCGACAGCGGCAAGCGCTTGGTCGGCGCGGGAGCCATCAATCCATCGTCAGACATCAGCGCGTCCTAAGTCCGCACCACGAACTGCTCGCTGACCGGGCTCAGCGCGGGATGGTGGAACGGGTCCGCTTGCCAAGTGCGCCAGTTGTCCTCGGGGCGAGGTTCGCGCACGCCCCACCGGCTGCGCAACATGGCCAGCTCTGCGGCCTGGCGCTTGGCCCCCGCAGGATCGCGATCGAACCCGCGCGACACCGATTCATGATGCACGAGCTGTGCGCGCGGCTCGTAAAGGCTTTGCCAGCCGCGCGCATTCAGCTTCAGGCACAGATCAACATCGTTGAACGACACGGCAAAGTTCTCAGCGTCGAAGCCTCCCACGGCAAGGAAGCTGCTCCTGCGCACGACCAAGCAGCCAGCGGTCACGGCGGAGACGAATTGTGGCAGGGCATGGCGGTGGAAGTAGCCTGCATCATCGGGTTTGAGCAAGCGGTGCGCGTGTGCTGCTCCCCCGCCAATGCCAAGGACCACGCCAGCGTGCTGGATCCGACCGTCGGGATAGAGCAGCTGCGCCCCCACTGCGCCAACGTCCGCACGCATCGCCTGATGCACCATCACTGACAGCCAGTGCGGATCGGTGATCTCGATGTCGTTGTTCAGGAAACAAAGGAGGTCGCCTGAGGCTCCGCTGACTGCGCGATTATTGAGTGCGGCGAAATTGAACGGGCCGCTGTCGGTCAGCACGCGGACGAAGTCAGGGGCAAGACTGGCAAGGTAGCACAGCGTTTCAGGGTCGTCGCTTCCATTGTCGATCACGATGATTTCCAACTGGCCCGGATATTTGGTGGCCGTCAGACCATCGAGGCAGGTTTGTAACAAGTCGACCCGATTGCGGGTGGGGATGATAACACTGACGCTAGGCAACCTGCCGCATTCCTCGGAGCCGATCACCAGCGGAGCGGGGCGTTGAGGCTCTGGCCGTACGTTCCGATGATACAGCACTTCGCGCACATGAAGAGGCTGTCCGCCTTGCGCTGTGTTTCGTTCGGCTGCCCGGCGGGCAAGGTCGGCGGGCCAGTCGTCCGCAAGCGAGGCGTTCAGATCAATTTTTGATAACCGAACTAATGCGGTGCCAGCCAGATAGTCGAAGTGTTGGCACAGCTCCGCGTTCCAGTCCGGCTTGAAGTGCGGATCGCAGCGTTGACCGTTTTTGCCCAACAGGTCGTCGTCGGCATAAATGATCTGGGTCGTGTCGGCCGTTTCAACCAGCGCCTTGCACAAGGCTTCGCCCGCTCCGGCGGCGAGTAGGTCGCCGCCGTACATCGGGAGCACCCAGGTGCCCTGCGCGTGCCGCAACAGCGCTAGCAAGGTGGCGTCGGGACAGGTGGGTGCAAGCCTGGCCTCGATACCTTCGGCCGCGAGGCTGGCCAGCGTCGCCTCCTCGCCGGGGCCGTTGCGAACTAGCGCGATGATTGGCGGAGCATTCCTTCGTGGGCTGGCCTCGATCCTGTTCGCTTCGGCTTCCCGAGACAGCCACAGCCGATAGGCGCGCGACGAGATGCCGAGCAAAGGCGCGATGGTCAGTCGCGCGCGTAGACGTTTCCCACATAGTTTCCACCACAGCCCGCGCAGATAGCGCGTCGGGTTGCTCATCAGAGCATCGAAGTGCACCGCCAACCGCAAGAGCGCGCGGCTGCCACCTCGGGAAACTACCTGAGCGTGGTGAGGCAATTCCTTCGTCATGACCACCCTCGTGCCAATTCAGCCGGGCCTTGGCAATGCGGCTCCATCTGCATCCGGCTCGTGAAGATCACCGCTGCAACAGCGCCCGCCACCAGTCCTCGTTGGCGAGATACCAGGCAAGCGTGGCGGCAAACCCTTCTGCAAAGCTGTTGTGCGGGCGGTAGCCCAGTTCTCGCTCGATCTTGCCGCAATCGACAGCGTAGCGCCGGTCGTGGCCCGCGCGGTCTGTCACGAATCTCTTGAGGTCGCTCGTTGCCTTGCCGCTGGCAGCGGGTGCATCGGGATAAAGCTCGGCCAGCCCGTCGATGTCGGCAAAAGCGCGGTCGACCGTGGCGCAGATTGCGTCGATCACCGTCATGTTCGGCAGTTCCTCACCGCCGCCGATGTTGTAGACCTCGCCCGGCTTGCCGCCTTGGAGCACCAGCTCGATCCCGCGACAATGGTCTTCCACGTGTAGCCAGTCGCGCACGTTCATGCCGTCGCCGTAGATCGGCAGGCTGCGCCCCTCGAGGCAGTTGATGAGGAACAGCGGGATTAGCTTTTCCGGGAATTGATAGGAGCCATAGTTGTTCGAGCAATTGCTCGTAGTGGTCTCAAGCCCGAAGGTGTGGTGATAGGCGCGTACGAGGTGGTCGCTCGCCGCCTTGCTCGCCGAATAGGGCGAGTTGGGGGCATAGGGCGTGGTCTCGCAGAAGGCTGGATCATCGGGGCCGAGCGAACCATAGACTTCGTCGGTTGAAACATGGTGGAACCGGTGCGGGCGGCCCGCCCCCTCGTCGAGCCACACGGTGCGGGCGGCTTTGAGCAGCGAATGGGTGCCATCGACATTGGTGCTGATGAAGGCGTCCGGCCCGCTGATCGAGCGGTCGACATGGGTTTCGGCGGCGAAGTGGACGAGCCGGTCGATCTTTCGATCGCGCAGCAGGCTTTCAACCAGCGCGGTGTCGCGGATGTCGCCCACCACCAGATCGACGCCGTCGAGCCCATCGAGGTTGGCGGGGTTGCCGGCATAGGTTAGCAGGTCGAGCACGCAGACGGTGTCGTCAGGGTGCGTCTTGCGCCAGTGGTGTACGAAGTTTGCGCCGATAAAGCCCGCGCCGCCGGTGACGAGAATCTCAGACATGCGACGCTTCCTCTTTGAGCATAGTGCGCAGATGGGTGCGCCAGTGGGTGTGGCCATCGCCAAGCAGGTCGCGTGTCTTGCTGCAGTCGAGCAGCGAGAAGGCGGGCCGCTTGGCCGGAGTGGGGTAGGCGCTGGTGGGGATCGGGGTGATCGGGATCGACGCCTCCAAGAGGCCGAGGGCGAGCGCTTCCTCCTGAATGGCGACGGCGAAGTCATACCAGCTCGCCACCCCGGCATCGCTGTGGTGGAAGGTGCCGCTGGCGTCCTTGGCGACCAGCCCCCAGATGGTGCGGGCGAGGCCGGGAGCCCAGGTCGGCGCGCCGATCTGATCGGTCACCACGTTCAGCGCGGGCTTTTCCGCCATCAGGCGCAGCATGGTGCGCACGAAGTTGGCGCCGCATGCGGTGTAGACCCAGGCCGTGCGCACGAGCAGGTCGCTGCTGCGCAGGTGGTCCTCGCCCTCGGCCTTGCTGCGTCCGTAGGCGGAGATCGGGTTGCGGCTGTCGTCGGGCCGGTAGGCGCGGCTCGCCATGCCGTCGAACACGAAGTCGGTCGAGACGTGGACCAGCTTGCCCCGGTGCGCGGCAACGAGCGCGGCGACCGCTTCGGCATTGATCGCGCGTGCCGTGCCCTCGTCGCTCTCGGCCTTGTCTACGGCAGTATAGGCGGCGGCGTTGATCACCAGATCGGGGCCGACCTGCTCCACCAGCGCGGCGATAGCGCTGGCATCGGCAAGGTCGCAGTCGTCGCGCGTGAACGGGTGCAGGTCGGCCTCGGCGGGAGCGGTGGCGATCAGGCTGCGCCCCAGCTGGCCGTTGGCCCCGGTAATCAGGACTTTCACGCAAAGGCCTCCACATCGCTTAAGGGCGTACCCTTGGCGTCCTTCGCAGAAAGCTGGACCGCGATGCCATCGAGCGGCCATTCAATGCCGACCTCAAGGTCGTCCCAGGCCAGCGAGTGTTCGTGTTGCGGGGCATAGGGGGCATCGCACTTGTAGAGAAAGTCGGTGTTGTCCTCGAGCGTGAGGAACCCGTGGGCAAAGCCCTGCGGCACCCAGAACATGCGCTTGTTCTCGGCCGAGAGTTCCACGCCGGTCCACTTGCCGAAGGTGGGGGAGGAGCGCCTGAGGTCGACCGCCACATCGAACACCGCGCCGCTGACCACCCGCACGAGCTTGCCCTGCGGACCAGGATTCTGGAAGTGCATCCCGCGTAGCACGCCTTTTTGCGAGCGCGAGTGGTTGTCCTGCACGAAGGCGATGTCGAGCCCTGCTTCGGTAAATTTCGCGGCGTTCCAGCTTTCCATGAAGAACCCGCGTTCGTCGCCGAACACCTTCGGCTCGATAATCAGCGGGCCGGCGATATCGCATTCGGTAATGATCATCGGGCCCGCCTGTCGCGCAGCAGAGCCAGCAGATATTCGCCGTAGCCCGACTTCTTCAGGGGTGCGGCGATCGCCTCCAGCTTGGCGTCGTCGATGAAGCCTTGTCGCCAGGCGATTTCCTCTGGGCAGCAGATTTTCAGGCCCTGACGTTCTTCAGTGATCCGAACGTATGTGGCAGCATCGAGCAGCGAGCCGTGGGTGCCGGTGTCGAGCCAGGCGAAGCCGCGGCCCATGATCTCCACCGACAGGGCTCCGTCATCGAGGTAGAGGCGATTGAGATCGGTGATCTCCAGCTCTCCGCGCGGCGAAGGCTTGAGGTCGCGGGCGCGCTCGACCACAGTGTTGTCGTAGAAATAGAGGCCCGTAACGGCATAGTTCGATTTTGGCTGCGCGGGCTTTTCTTCCAGCGATGAGGCGACGCCGTTCGCGTCGAAATCCACTACGCCATAAGCCTTCGGATCGTTGACACGATAAGCAAATACGCTCGCCCCGCTCGTCCGCCCAGCAGCATTATCGAGCAATTGCGGGAGGCCATGGCCGTAGAAAATGTTGTCGCCCAGCACGAGAGCGCTGGGGTGATTGCCGACAAAGTCCGCGCCGATATGGAAGGCTTGGGCGAGGCCTTCGGGCTCTGGTTGCACCGCATAGCTGAGCGCAATGCCGAAATCCGAGCCATCGCCCAGCACCCGGCGGAACTGATCCTGATCCTCTGGGGTGGTAATGATCAGGATATCGCGAACGCCCGCCATCATCAGCGTGGACAGCGGATAGTAAATCATCGGCTTGTCGAAGACCGGCATCAACTGCTTCGAAACGCCGCGTGTGAGCGGATAGAGCCGTGTTCCGGAGCCCCCGGCAAGAATTATTCCTTTGCGCGCGATGTCCATCATACCTTGTTTCAGCTTTTCTGCGCCACCTCGAGGCGGGTTTAATCCCGTTCAGTACAGCAGTTTTGCTTCGGGCCAAGGGGTGTCGCCGCCTGGTAGGTAAGCATCACTAGAAGGCTGCCGGTATCGCACCAGGCCCCAATCAATCGGGAACTGCAAAAGTCCCCGAGACACGCCCGCCAGGTCGATCGCTGGTCGCCGCGCCGCTACCGTCCACGCTCGACAGGCCAGAGTCGAGATCGATCACCAGCCGACCGCCGCTCAGGCTGTCGCCGCTGCGGTTGAGGCCGACATTGCCCGACAGCACGATCGTCTTGCGGTTGAAGTCGTAAACTCCGGCATCGCCGCGCGCGCGCTCGTTGCCGCGTGTCACGACCACGTTGCCGCTTGCATCGAGGCGCTGGATCGTGAGCTGGTTGGTATCATTGTAGGCGATGGTGGTGCGCTGCGCGGTCAGCCGCAGGTCGCCCTGCGTGATCTCGACCGAGCCCGACAGAACCACGCGGTTCTGCCGGTCCTGCAGTTCGATCCGGTCGGCGCCGAAGCTCACCGGCTGGTTCGAGTCGAACGATCCCAGCGACTGCGCCCCGGCAATCGAGGAAAAGGCCAGGGCCCCCGTCGCTCCGGCCAAAGCGCCGGCGGCAAGGCCCTGGAGCGCCAGCTTGCGCAAGGATGGACGCGTCTTGGTCATGGCCGGGTTCGATACGCCATCTTGCGCCATTGGCAACTCCTCATCGTGCCGCACTCGATCGCACGGCATTTGGCAGGCGCAGCTTGCCCGGCACCATCCGCATGCGTGCGTTGCCCGAGAGCAACAGCGTGCGTGCGACAAGATCGGCGCGAACGCGGTCGGCGCTGAAGTTGCCGGCGGGGATCACACCGCTCACCCTGCCCGAGCCGGTCATCACCCGCTCGCTCAGGCTGATCGCGACATTGCGCGCGCTTATTTCGTAGCCATCGGCGGCGGTGAAGCGGACGATGCCGGGAACAGCCACCACTTCGTCGTCGATATCATAGCGCGCGCCCGGCGCGCTCAGCACGGCAGGGCCCTCGGGCAGGACGATGCGGGCGGTCAGATCCTGCAGTTGCACCAAGGGCAGAGAATTGCTTTCCTGCACCGCGCTGCCCGCGGTCAGTGAGAAGGGGCGGCCCTGATCGTCTTCGCCGCGGTACATCGCGTTGTTTACGCGCAGGCGATCCTCAGCCACCGCCACCTTGTTGCGGTCGAGCAGGAAGCTCACCTCTCCGCGTGGGGAAAGCGGGGTGATCAGCATCATCGCTGCGATCATGCCCACCAGCGCGGGCAGGCCCAATGCCAGCACCCGCACGATCTTGTCGAGCGGCGAGCCGGGGGTGGCGAAAGCCTGGCGGCGGGTGCGGATGCGGTCGGCTCTGCTGGTCATGACGAAAGGTTCGTGCGGGGCGCCTTACTCGTGGCTGAAGATGTCCTTCTCCGCCCAGCCGGCCAGATCAAGCCGGGCGCGCGTAGGTAGGAAATCGTAAGCCGCCTGCGCCATTTCAAGCCTGCCCTCGCGTTCGAGCCGCGTAATCAGGATCTCGCGCATGCGGTGGAGGAAGCGCACGTCCGATGCCGCATACTCGCGCTGCGCATCCGTGATCGTGTCCGCGCCCCAGTCGGAGCTTTGTTGCTGCTTCGACATATCCTCGCCGAGCAGCTCGTTGACGAGGTTCTTCAACCCGTGGCGATCAGTGTATGTGCGGGTCAGCTTGGAGGCGATCTTAGTGCAGAACACCGGGCCTGCTTCCACCCCGAGATAGTGCTCTATCGCGGCGAGGTCGAAGCGGGCGAAGTGGTAGATCTTCACCCGGCCCGGGTCAGCCAGCACGCGTTTGAGGTTCGGCGCATCGTAGCTGCTGCCGTTCCTGAAGCGGACGAGGTGCTCGTCGCCATTGCCATCGCTGATCTGGACCACGCACAGGCGGTCACGCGCGGTGACGAGGCCCATCGTCTCGGTGTCGACGGCGAGCGGGTGGTCGGGCGCGAGATCGGCAAAGGTGCCGTCCGGCAGGTCTTCCTCGTGGAAATAGACAGTCATGGCTCGGCCCTTAGGCGCATCGGGGATAGAGGGAAAGAGCCGCTGGCGGCGGGCTGGCCGCTTGCCTAGTCTGCGTGGCATGTCCGATACAGTTCCCGCAAGCTGGGCCAAGGTGCTCGATCCGGTCCTTTCGCAGCCCGCTGCGCGCAAGCTCGGCGGCTGGCTGCGCGCCGAGGAGGAGGCGGGCAAGGCGATCTATCCGCCGCGCGGCACCCGTTTGCGCGCGCTTGAGCTGACGCCGCTGGAAGAAGTGAAGGTCGTGATCCTCGGGCAAGACCCCTACCATGGGCCGGGACAGGCGCATGGCCTGTGCTTTTCGGTGCAGGACGGGGTGGCGCTGCCGCCCTCGCTCAGGAACATCTATGCCGAACTGGCCGACGATCTTGGCATTGCGCCCGCTGCGGGGGGCAACCTCGAAAGCTGGGCACGGCAGGGGGTGCTGTTGCTCAACAACACTCTGACAGTGGAGAATGGCAAGGCGGGCAGCCACGCGGGGAAGGGCTGGGAGGCGATCACCGATGTCTGCGTTGCCGCTGTCGCCGAGCGTGAGGAGCCTTGTGTGTTCATCCTGTGGGGCAGCCATGCGCAGGGCAAGGCCGCGCGGATTTCGGCGCTGCGAGAGGGCGGGCCGCACCTGCTGATCAAGAGCCCGCATCCGAGCCCGCTGTCCGCCTATCGCGGGTTCTTCGGGTCGAAACCGTTCAGCCGGGCGAATCAATTTCTGGAGGAGCATGGGCGCGGGGCCGTGGACTGGCGTTTGCCCGCTGGTTGATGAAGTTGACAGGCTGCGCGGGCTGGATTGAGTAGAAATATGCGCATTATCAGATGCTTGGTGTCGTCCGCCGAAGTTGACACTTTGCGGGGCTTGGGCGGAGCTGGTCATGTGCTCTTTGTGACCCGGTGAGGGCTGTGTAGGAAAGTGCGATTACGCCTGTCCTTCGAGACGGGCGCTCAGCCTGCGGCTTCGTGCCCTCCTCAGGACGAACGGGTACCCACCACCCCATCGTCGCCCCGGGCTTGACCTGGGGCTGGGCTATCTTCGTTCCCCGGCCCGCATCGCGTGCGGGCCGAGGGATAGGCTAAATCAACGCGGCAGCTCGGTCGCGCCCATCAGTGCTTCGTCCACGCTCGCCGCGCACTGGCGGCCCTCACGGATCGCCCAGACTACGAGGCTCTGACCGCGCCGCATATCGCCGCAGGCCCAGATCTGCTCGTCGCTGGTGCGATAGGCCACCGTATCGGCATCGACATTGCCGCGCTCGGTCAGCTTCACGCCCGACTGCTCGACCACGCCCGCCTTGCGCGGACCCACAAAGCCCATCGCCAGCAGGATCAGGTCCGCCTTCAGCACGAACTCGCTATCTGGCACCTCTTCGAGCTTGCCGTTCGACCAGTCGGCGCGCACGCACTTCAGGCCCGTAACCTTGCCGTCTTCGCCGACCACTTCCTTGGTCAGCACGGCCCAGTCGCGGTCGACGCCTTCTTCGTGGCTGCTCGAGGTGCGCAGCTTCATCGGCCAGTCGGGCCAGGTGAGCAGTTTATCCTCCATCTCGGGCGGCTTGGGCATGATCTCGATCTGCGTGACCGAAGCCGCGCCCTGCCGGTTCGAGGTGCCGACACAGTCGGAACCGGTGTCGCCGCCGCCGATCACGATCACGTGCTTGCCGGTCGCGGTGAGCGAGCCGCGCGGTGCGGCGCGCTCTTCGCTGTCGCCCGCCACGCGCTTGTTCTGCTGCGTGAGAAACTCCATCGCAAGGCGCACGCCAGGCAGCTCGGCGCCGGGGATCTGCAACGGACGCGCATCTTCCGCACCACCCGAGAGCACGATGGCGTCGAAGTTTTCCTTCAGCGACTTCATCGACACGTCCACGCCAACCTCAGTGGAGGTACGCAGGGTCACCCCTTCGGCTTCCATCTGGACCGCGCGGCGGTTAATCAGCGACTTCTCCATCTTGAAGTCGGGGATGCCATAGCGCATCAGGCCGCCGATCCGGTCGGACTTCTCGAACAAGGTGACCGAGTGCCCGGCGCGGGCAAGCTGCTGCGCGCAGGCCATGCCAGCAGGGCCGGAGCCGACCACGGCGACGCTCTTGCCGGTCTTCTCCTTGGGCGGCTGCGGCTGGATCCAGCCTTCCTTCCACCCACGGTCGACAATCGCGCATTCGATCGACTTGATCGTCACCGGTTCGTTGGTGATGTTGAGCGTGCAGCTCGCCTCGCACGGAGCGGGGCATACGCGGCCGGTGAATTCGGGGAAGTTGTTGGTCGAGTGCAGCACTTCGAGCGCATTCTGCCAGTCACCCTCGTAGACGAGGTGGTTCCAGTCCGGGATGATGTTGTTCACCGGGCAACCATTGTGACAGTAGGGAATGCCGCAGTTCATGCAGCGCGAGGCCTGCAATTGCAGCTTGTCCTCGTCATGCGGGATGACGAATTCGCGGTAGTGCGTCAGCCGTTCCTTGGGATCGGCATAGGTGCGATCCTGACGGTCGACTTCGAGAAAGCCGGTTTCCTTGCCCATCTTCGTAGTACCCTTATTCGGCCGCGACGCTGGCGGCTTCGGCGCGCTCGGCTTCCAGTTGCTTCAGGGCGCGGCGGTAGTCCACCGGCATCACCTTCTTGAACTTGCCAAGTGCATTGTCCCAATCCTCAAGCAGCTCGGTCGCACGTGCCGAACCGGTGTGGAGCTTGTGGCGTTCGAGCAGAATGCGCAGCCGCTCGGCATCGTGGTAGAGCGGATCGCCCATGCCGTAGTCGGTCACGCTGGTCGGCCGCTGGGCGGGGCGCCCGGTGCCTTCCTCCTCGCTCGGAGCGGCGCTGATCGGCAGCAGTTCGACCTGCGCCATGTTGCAGCGCTCGGCGAAGGTGCCGTCGTCGTCGTAGACGTAGGCAATGCCGCCGCTCATGCCGGCTGCAAAGTTGCGCCCGGTCTTGCCGAGCACGCAGACCACGCCGCCGGTCATGTATTCGCAGCCATGATCGCCCGTGCCCTCGACCACCGCCACGGCGCCCGAGTTGCGCACCGCGAAGCGTTCGCCGCCGACGCCGTTGAAATAGGCCTCGCCCGCGATGGCGCCGAACAGAACGGTGTTGCCGACGATGATGTTTTCAGCGGCCACGCGGCCAGTGCCCTCCGGCTGGCGCACGATCACGCGGCCACCCGACAGGCCCTTGCCGACATAGTCGTTGCTGTCGCCAATCAGATCGAGCGTGACGCCATGGGCAAGCCAGGCGGCGAAGCTCTGCCCGGCAGTGCCGGTGAAAGTGATGCGCAGCTGCTCGGCGTCGAGACCCTTGTGGCCATGCGCACGGGCAATCTCACCGGAAAGCATGGCGCCGACGGTGCGGTTGACGTTGCAGATCTTCGATTCGAGCGAAAGCACCTTGCCCTCGTCAATCGCAGGACGAGCTGCCTCGATCAGCTCGATGTCGAGCGCCTTTTCGAGGCCGTGATCCTGCCCGGTGGTGTGGAACAGGCTCTTGCCCTCGGGCAGTTCGACCGTGTGCAGCAGCTTCGAGAGGTCCACGCCGCTCGCCTTCCAGTGGCGGATGGCGCGGTTCATGTCGATCCGGTCGACCCGACCGACCATCTCGTCGATCGTACGGAAGCCCATCTCGGCCATGATCTGGCGCAGCTCTTCGGCGACGAAGAAGAAGTAGTTGATGACATGCTCGGGCTGGCCCACGAAGCGCTTGCGCAGCTCGGGGTTCTGCGTGGCCACGCCCACCGGGCAGGTGTTGAGGTGGCACTTGCGCATCATGATGCAGCCTGCCGCGATCAGCGGAGCCGTGGCGAAGCCGAACTCGTCGGCACCCAGCAGCGCGCCGATGGCGACATCGCGCCCGGTGCGCAGGCCGCCGTCGACCTGCACCGCAACGCGGCTGCGCAGATCGTTGAGCAGCAGCGTCTGCTGCGTTTCGGCAAGGCCGATCTCCCACGGGCTGCCCGCATGGGTCAGCGAAGTCAGCGGCGAAGCGCCGGTGCCGCCCTCGTAGCCCGAGATGGTGATGTGGTCCGCGCGCGCCTTCGAGACGCCCGCAGCCACGGTGCCCACGCCCACTTCGGAGACGAGCTTCACCGAGATGCGCGCCTTCGGATTGGTGTTCTTCAAGTCGTGGATCAGCTGGGCCAGATCCTCGATCGAGTAGATGTCGTGGTGCGGCGGCGGCGAGATCAGGCCCACGCCCGGCGTCGAGTGCCGGGTCGCGCCGATGGTCTTGTCGACCTTGTGGCCGGGCAGCTGGCCGCCTTCGCCGGGCTTTGCACCCTGGGCCATCTTGATTTGGATGTCGTCGGCGTTGACCAGATATTCCGTGGTCACCCCGAAGCGGCCCGAAGCGACCTGCTTGATCGCCGAGCGCAGGTTGGTGCCGTCTTCCATCGGCTTGAAGCGGCGCGGATCTTCGCCGCCTTCGCCGGTGTTCGACTTGCCGCCGATCGCGTTCATCGCCGCAGCCAGCGTGGTGTGCGCTTCCCAGCTGATCGAGCCGTAGCTCATCGCGCCGGTGGCGAAGCGCTTGACGATTTCCTCGGCCGGTTCGACCTCGGACAGGTCGAGCGGCGTTTCCGCCTTCTTCAGTTCCATCAGGCCGCGGATCGTCAGCAGGCGTTCGGACTGCTCGTTGATCGAGTCGGCGAAGCGCTTGTATTCCGAAGGCTGGTTGCCGCGCACCGCGTGCTGCAGGTTGGCGACGTTGGCGGGCGTCCAGGCATGGTCCTCGCCGCGCAGGCGATACTGGTAGATGCCGCCCACATCGAGCATGTTGCGATAGATCGGGTTGTCACCGAAGGCCGCCGCGTGGCGCAGCACGGTCTCTTCCGCCACCTGCGCAAGGCCGATGCCTTCGATGGTGGTGGCGGTGCCGGTGAAGTACTTGTCGATGAAGGCCGTGTTCAGGCCCACAGCATCGAAAATCTGTGCACCGCAATAGGACTGGTAGGTCGAGATGCCCATCTTGGACATGACCTTCTGGATGCCCTTGCCGATGGCCTTGATGTAGTTCTTCTGCACGTCCTTTTCGGACAGGTGCGGGAACTTCTCGGCGCGTAAGGCATCCATCGTCTCGAAGGCGAGGTAGGGGTTGATCGCTTCCGCGCCATAGCCCGCCAGCACGCAGAAGTGATGCACTTCGCGCGCCTCGCCGGTCTCGACCACGAGCCCGGTCTGCATGCGCAGGCCCTGCCGCACGAGGTGTTGGTGAACGGCCGCCGTCGCCAGCAGCGCAGGCATGGGGATGCGGTCGGAGCTGGCCGCGCGGTCGGACAGGATCAGGATGTTCCTGTCCTGCAGCACCGCTTCGGTGGCGGCCCAGCACATTTCCTTGATCGCCATGCGCAGGCCCTTGGCGCCCTTCTTGGCGGGCCAGGTGATGTCGATCGTTTCGGTGCGGAATGCGCCATCCAGGCTCGATTCGACCGAGCGGATCTTCTCCATATCGGCGTTGGTCAGGATCGGCTGATCGATCTCGAGCCGCTTGTGCGTACCCGCCTCATGGCCGAGCAGGTTCGGGCGCGGGCCGATCATCGAGAGCAGGCTCATCACCAGCTCTTCGCGAATCGGGTCGATCGGCGGGTTCGTCACCTGCGCAAAGTTCTGCTTGAAATAGTCGTAAAGCAGGCGGCTCTTCTTCGAGAGCACGGCAATCGGGGTGTCGGTGCCCATCGAGCCGATCGGGTCGTCGCCATTGACGGCCATCGGTTCGAGGAAGCGGCTGATGTCTTCCTGCGTGTAGCCGAAAGCCTGCTGCCGGTTGAGCAGCGTTTCATCGGCTGCGCGCACCGCGTCCTGATCGGTCTCGATCGCTTCGAGATCCTTCAGGTTGTACTGCGCCTTTTGCAGCCACTCGGCATAGGGCTCTTCCCCGGCCAGCTGCGCCTTCAGCTCTTCATCTTCGATGATGCGGCCTTCATCGAGGTCGATCAGCAGCATGCGGCCCGGCTGCAGCCGCCACTTGCGCACGATGTCTTCCTCGGCGAACGGCAGCACGCCGCTTTCCGAAGCGAGGCAGACGATATCGTCCTTGGTCACGCAATAGCGCGCCGGGCGCAGGCCGTTGCGATCAAGCATGCCGGCGATCTGGCGGCCATCGGTGAAGGCAAGCGCGGCGGGGCCGTCCCACGGTTCCATCAGCGCGGCGTGGTATTCGTAGAATGCGCGGCGCTCGGGGTCCATGTTCGGATCGCGCGACCATGCCTCCGGCACCAGCATCATCATCGCGTGGGCGAGCGAATAGCCGCCCAGCAGCAGCAGCTCGAGCGCGTTATCGAGACAGGCGGTGTCCGACTGGCCGTGCGGCACGATCGGCCACAGCTTGTCGAGGTCGGCGCCGAGCAGGTCGCTTTCCATGGTGCGGCGGCGCGCGTTCATCCAGTTCACGTTGCCGCGCACGGTGTTGATCTCGCCGTTGTGCGCGATCAGGCGGAACGGCTGGGCCAGACGCCAGCTGGGGAAAGTGTTGGTCGAGAAACGCTGGTGAACGAGGCCGAGCGCCGAAAGGCAATCGGGATCGCGCAGGTCGTCGTAGAACGATTCGACCTGGTTTGCGAGCAGCAGGCCCTTGTAGACCACGGTGCGGCTCGAAAAGCTCGGCATGTAGAGCTTGAGCAGGCCGGGCATGTCGTGCTTGGCGGCCAGATCCTTGAGCGGGTTCTGGGTCTGCTTGCGGATCACGATCAGCTTGCGCTCGAACGCATCCTGATCGGGGCAGTTGTCGCCGCGCGCGATAAAGCACTGACGGATCACCGGCATCGAATCGAGCACGGCCTTGCCGAGGCCCGTGGTGGTGGTCGGCACCTCGCGCCAGCCGATCAGGCGCTGGCCTTCCTTGGCCACGAACTTCTCGAACTGTCCGGTGATGAAATCGCGCGCCTCGGTGTCCGAAGGCAGGAAGCACATGGCCACGGCATAGTCGCCCGCAGGCGGCAGGGTCAGGCCCTCGGCATCGGCCCACTTGCGATAGAGCTGATCGGGAATCTGGATCAGGATGCCAGCGCCGTCACCCAGCAGCGGGTCCGCGCCCACCGCGCCGCGATGGTCGATGTTCTCGAGAATCTTCAGCGCCTGCGATACGATCGCATGCGATTTCTCGCCCTTGATATGGGCGACAAAGCCCAGGCCGCAGTTGTCATGCTCATTACGGGAATCGTAAAGGCCCTGCGCCGCGGGCAGATCGGGGTTCTCGGGAAAATCGGGACGCTGCGTCAGCTTGGTCAAGTCAGTCTTCCTGTCTGGACCCGACCCTAGGTCCCGCGCCTCGCCACCGGTTACATCGGCAACGAAACGCGAATCTCAGGGGCACCGGGCCGCACGAAAATGTCGCGAAGGGTTCCCATGGCGACAGGAAGCGAATTTTGCAAGTGGGGCGCGCGCCTTGGCGCCTCCGGTCAGGCTTCGGCGCCTAGCTCGCCTTGCCCATGCGCTGGAGGTTGCGGAGGGCTTCGCGCAGCGCCTGATCGGTCTCTTCACTCGAGACGGTGGGCGCGGTTTCGCGCGGCTGGTGCGGAACCGACGAAACCGCCTTGGGCGCATCGAACGATCGGGCCGACTGGCCGGGAAAGACCACTGCGGCTTCTTCGCCGTCTTCGGATTCGGGCTCTTCAATACGGACCGCACGCAGTGGCCGTTGGGCGAAATCGCCTTTTAGACTGGCGAAGGACTCGTTGCTGTCATTGCCTTCGTCCTCGCTCCCGGTCCCGGCTTCTGCCACGGCTTCGGAACTTGCCTCGAGCACCTGCCGCTTTGCCGCAGGGCTGGCGAAGGGCATGGCAAAGCTTGCCGAGAGCGCGGCAGCAGCCTCATCGTCTTCGTCCTCATTGTCATGCTCGGGGGTAAAGGCGGCGAGCGAGGCGATGGGCGCGCGGTGCGAGTCGGCAGCCGTGGCTCGTGCCGAGGAATCGCGATCTTGATCTTCCTCGACCTTGCTCTCGCCGCTGTTATCGTCGGCGGAAAGCGGGGCCGGAGCCGGGGCGTCGAAATAGGCCTGGCGCGCCTGGGCGGCTTCGTCTGGGGCGATGGTGCCGAAGGCTTCTTCGGTATCGAGGCTGGCGGGCTCGGGAAGGTCGTCTGCCGCAGCCTCGGCGGCGCGCTGGTTCTTCTCGATCAGCCAGGCGCGATGCTTCTCGATCGTGGCTTCGAGCTTCTGTACCAGCTGCACCAGGCCGAGTTCGGCCAGATCTTCGCGCTCTGCACGCGTGGCGGGGCGCGCCATGGCCGGAGACGAGAAGACCGATCGCTGCTCCTCCGCCAGCGGCTCGGGCGATTCGGGCTGCGGCTCGGCCGCGTCGGCCTCGAAGGGCTGAGCGAACGAGGCGGGCTGGGCAAACGGGACCGGGGTCGGCTCTTCGTTATGAACGAAGTCCTCATCACCATCGGCTGCGAACACCTCTTGGTCGGCCAATGCGTGCTCGTCGGTCGCATCGCCCGGCACGACCTCGAAGGCGGGTTCCGCAAACCGCAGCGGGGCGGGTGCGGACAGGTCCGCTGCCGGGGGCAGGGCGTTTTCCAGTGCCAGCGTATCGTCGAGTTCAAGATCCTGCGGCTGCGGCTGCGGCTGTGCTGCCTCGCGGAACTCGTGAACCTGTTTTGCCGTCTCGTCAGCTTCGTCTGCGGCCAGCGACAGCGCGCGGCGGCGCGAGGTGCCGTTGCCGTCGAACCCTTCGCTGCCAAGTTCGGCATGGGCGTTGACCGGCGGACGGCGAATCAGATCGGACGGGTTGGTGGAGCGGTTCGCGATGGCGGTTCGGTGTGAGCGGGCGACCTGCAGTGCGACGATCAGGCCGATTATGCCCCCTGCAACGGTGGCGGCAAGCGCGATCCCGGCGCGCGCGGTGAAGCCAAGCGGGGGCTGAGCGGCGGAGAGAATCGAGGGCAGGCCGGAAGCGACCACCAGTCTCTCGATAACTGCGATGGGCAGGATCAGGCTGCCGATGCCAAGCAGCGCGGCGAACCACAGCGCCACGATCACGGCAAAGGCGGGATGAGCGGAAATGGGCGCTTTTGCGCCGGTTCGCTTGTTGCGCTTGCCGCCTGCGCGGTCCTGCTCGACTATTGCCACCAGCCTTGCGTCCTTGTTTGCGCCGTTTCGAACTGCGGCCCGACGGAATCAGGCAGCAGCCGGTATACGGCAATCCAAGGGTTTGCCTAGCAAGGCTTGGTAAACGGAAAGATAACGCCGCGCATTGGTAAACCAGTCGTGTTTGTGCGCGACATGGTCGCGGCCCTGATCGCGGATCATGTCCCACCGGCTACGGTCGCCCAGCAGGCGCGCCAGAGCCTCGGCGCAGGCCTGCGGATCGTCGGGCGCGAACAGCACGCCGGTCTTGCCGTCCTCGATCAGTTCGCGATGCCCACCGATGTCGCTCGCCACCACCAGCGTGCGCTGGGCCATGGCTTCAAGCGGCTTCAGCGGCGTGACGAGATCGGTCAGGCGGCTGTGTTTGCGCGGATAGGCCATGACGTCGCACAGCGCATAGTAGCGTTCCACCTCATGGTGGGGCACGCGACCGATGAAGTGGATCGCGTACGAAGCGCTCGATGCCTCGGCCTGCTGGCGCAGCAGCTCCTCTCGTTCACCGCCGCCGACCAGCAGCAGGTGTGCATCGGGCACCCGCTCCAGCAGCACGGGCATTGCGGCGATCAGATCGTCGAGGCCCTCGTAGTCGTAGAAGCTGCCGATGAAGCCGATCACCGGGCCCTCGCCGAGTCCGAGTTGCTCCGCCAGCGCCGCATCGCGCGGCGGCGGCGTGCCGAACAGCGACAGATCAACCCCGTTGGGCATGACCCCGATCTTGCCGCCATCGTGGCCGCGCGCGATCAGGTCGTCGCGCAGGCCATGGCAGATCGTCATCACGGCATCGGCGCGGTCGACCACGCGGTTCTCGATGGCGCGGGTAAGACGGTAGCGCAGCGAGCCTTCGGTGGTCATCAGGTTGCCCACCGCTGCGTCTTCCCAGAAAGCGCGGATTTCGTAGACCACCGGTATGCCGAGGCGCTGCCCGGCGCGGATCGCGGCCAGTCCGCACAGCGCAGGCGAGTGCGCGTGGAGGATGTCGGGCCGCCAGTCCTGCGCCAGCGCGACGATGGCATCGGCGAGCAAAGTGATTTCGCGCCATTCGCGCAGGCCTGCGGGACCGCCCGCCGTGCCGCGGGTGCGGTGGAAGGTCAGGGCGTCCTCGGTCTCGACGTCGGGACCGTCCTCGGTATGGCGTAGGCCGGTGATCCCGCGTACCTCAAGGCCATGGCGTTCCTGCGCCTTCAGGATCGCGCGCGTGCGGAAGGTATAGCCCGAATGGATCGGCAGCGAGTGATCGAGCACGTGCAGGACGCGGGCGCCGGGCCGGGAGAGCGAAGCGTGGATCATGGCGGCCCATATGCCACGACAAGCTTAACGCCGCGTCAAGGGCTTGGCGCTAGAGCCTTGCGCGAAAGGCCGTCTCACACGTGATCGACTACTTCGCCATAGCCCTGACGCACGGCCTGATGGCGCTGGCTGCATGGCGCCTTCTGGCCCGGCCCGATCTCGACGACGACAGCCTCGCCAGCGAGGAAAAAGCCAAGCCGAAGCCCTGGCTGGCCGCGCGCGACGATAATCCGGGCGATGGCCATGGTTGATCTCGTCCTCCTCGCCTTTATCGGCCTGATCGCGGCCATGGGGTTGAAGCGCCCTTTCGTGTGGATCCTGCTCTATATCTACGTCGATCTGGTGATCCCGCAGAAGGTTGGCTGGGGCATCATTCAGATGTTTCCGCTGTCGCTGATGATGTTCGCGCTCGCCTTCGGAGGCTGGCTGGTACTCGATAGCAAGGAGGGCAGCCGCTTCACCTTTCGCCAGGGCCTGATCGTTGCGCTGCTGGGCCTTTGCGCGTTCACCACCTTCCGGGCCGAATTTCAGGACAGCGCCTGGGAGAAGTGGGACTGGGTGTGGAAGAGCCTGCTGTTCGCCGCCTTCCTGCCGCTAACCATGCGCACGCGCCTGAGGATCGAGGCCGTGGCGCTGTTCATGGTCCTGAGCATCGGGGCGATCTGCATCTCGGGCGGCATGAAGACGGTGTTCGGCGGCGGCGGCTATGGCACGCTCAGGCTGCTGGTGGTCGAGAACTCGGGTATCTACGAAAGCTCGATCATCTCGATTGCGGCCATCGCGATCATCCCCATCGCGGTGTGGCTGGCGCGGTTCGGCACCGTGTTCCGCCCGCACTGGACCGTGGCCGCTTTCGTGGCCGCGCTGTCGTTTGCCTGCCTCTTGATGCCGGTGGGCACCAATGCCCGCACCGGGCTGGTCTGCGCGGCCGTGCTGGCGGCGATGATGCTGCGTACGGTAAAGAACCGCTTTCTCTATGCCGGGATTGCCGGGGTGGCGCTGGTTATGGCCGTGCCGTTCCTGCCGCAGAGCTATCTCGAACGGATGAGCACGATCTTCGACCACAAGGAGGACGAATCGGCCTCGACCCGCATCGCGGTGTGGGGCTGGACGCTCGACTACGTGAAGGAGCATCCGATGGGCGGCGGGTTCGACGCCTATCGTGCCAACAGCTTTACCTATCAGATGCCGCAGGTGACGGGCAGCGGCAACTCGCGCTCGGTCACCTATGTCGAGGTGACCGACGAGGGGCGGGCCTACCACTCGTCCTATTTCGAAATGCTGGGCGAGCAGGGCTGGCTCGGGCTGGGCTTGTGGTTGCTGCTGCACGGGATCGGCCTGCTGCAGATGGAGCTGGTGCGCCGCCGGTTCCGCCCGGCCAAGGGCGAGAAGCTGGGATGGCAGGGCGGGCTGGCCGAAGCATTACAGCAGGCGCACGTGGTGTTCATGATCGGCGCGCTGTTCGTGGGCATCGCCTTCCAGCCGTTCGGCTTCCTGATCGTGGGGATGGAGATCGCCTTCGGCAGCTATCTCAAGCGGCAGGCCGAGGAGCAGCGTCAAGGCCCGTCACGTCGCTGGGCTACCAGCCATGCCGCCCTCTCGCACTGATAGGGGTAGCGTGAGAGGGCGACTGGCGACCGACCTGCGATAGAATGCGAACGGGCCTACTGGAGGAGCGGATCAGCCCGGAAGCGAGACTGCGTCGGTCACGTGGATGATGCCGTTCGAAGCTTCGAGATCGGCTGCGGTCACGGTGGCGGTCCCGCCCGCGGCGTCGGTCAGGATGACGCTGCCACCATCCAGCGAGGCAGTCAGCATGCCGCCCTGAAGCGTGGTCACGCTGGCGGTGCCGCCGTTATCCTCGATCAGCTTGAGAAGATCGGCCGAAGTCACCTTGCCCGGCACCACGTGATAAGTGAGCACGGCCTGCAGCTGCTCCTTGTTCGCGGGCATCAGCAGCGTTTCGACGGTGCCGTCGGGCAGGGCACCGAAGGCGGCATCGGTGGGTGCGAAGACAGTCAGCGGGCCCTCGCCGCTCAGCGCGTCGACCAGATCCGCCGCCTGCACTGCTGCTACCAGCGTCTCATGGTCGGGTGAAGCGATGGCCGTTTCAACGAGCGAGGCAGCTTCGTGATGGTTGGCCAAGGCGGGCGTTGCCGTGCCGGTGAGCGCTGCGGCGACAATTACGAGGGGGAATCTCATCGTCGGTTCCTTTCAGTGAAGAGGCATTCCGGCGCCCGCGCTGTTGCGAGTGGCTGCCGATATACTGAGGTTGGTGTGTGCCACCTGCGCTCTCAACCTGACCTTTGGGGCAGATGTGGCCGCCAGCGTGTTGAAAACAAAAAACCCGGCGCACGAAGGCGCCGGGTTTTCTCAGGAATAGGATCGGCGAACGGGAGTGAGGGTAGTTCCGATCTTGAAGAGATGATCACGGAATTGGCGCGACAAGCCAACCTGACCTTTGGTGCAGGATCAGAAGCCTGCTTCCACCGCGATCCGGATCGCGTCGGCCCCCGTTTGCACCCCTAGGGCGCGGATCATCGCGGCCCGGTGCATCTTGATCGTTCTCTCACTGAGGTCGAGATCGTGCGCGATCTGCTTGTTGAGCCGCCCGCGTGCCATTTCGATCAGGATCTCGCGCTGGCGCGGGGTGAGGTTCTGGACCCGCTCGTGGGCATAGCGTCGGCGCATGTCGTTTGCGCGGGGCCTGTCGTCCTCAAGCTCGATCTGCGAGCCGAGAAAGAATTCGAGATTCCCGCGCGTATCGAAAACAGGCGCAACCATCACCGCATTGCGGAACGGGGTGCCGTCCTTTCGGTAGTTGAGGATTTCCACCATGGTCGGCTGCCGCAGTCGGATGCCGGTCCGCAGCGCCTCGCTCAACCAGGGTTCGGTATCGCGGCCACGCAGGAAGCGGCAGTTGCGGCCGATTATTTCGTCCCTCTCGAAGCCCGTCAGCGCGATGAAGGCGTCGTTGCAGGCAACGATGGGGTTATCGGGCAGGCGCGGATTGCTGACCACGGCCGCTATCGCGCTGGCTGCAATCAGGTCCTCTGCGATCATCGGGCGCATCCCTCGTGAACGATAGCGCGAGCCTAGGCCAAGTACTATGCCGCAATCAACGCCTGCGCGGGCGTGTGTGCGCCCGGCAGGCCTGGCTAGTTCACGCCAGGGTTGGCGCGCATCCATTCCTCAAGCACCGGGGCGATTCGCTTCCGCCACTTGCTGCCGTTGAAGATGCCATAGTGCCCCACATCGCGCGCGAGGTGATATTTCTTCATCGCCAGCGGCAGGTGCGGGGCGAGGTCGAGCGCGGCGCGGGTCTGGCCGATGCCCGAAATATCGTCTTTCTCGCCCTCGATCGCGAGCATCGCGGTGTCGCGAATGGCGTCGGGATCGATTGCCTTGCCGCGGTGGACGAACTCGCCCTTGGGCAGGGTGTGTTCCTGGAACACGTGCTTGATGGTCTGGAGGTAGAACTCGGCGGTCATGTCGCAGTGCGACAGGTACTCGTCGTAGAACTCCTTGGTCTTGTCGGCGCTTTCCTGGTCGCCCACCGTGAGGTGTTTGAACATCTCGTAGTGGCTCATCATGTGGCTCATGAGGTTCATCGAGATGAAGCCCGCCACCTGCAGGAAGCCGGGATAGACCCGCCGCCCAGCGCCCGGATAGCTGAACGGAACGGTGGCGACCACGTTGTTCTGGAACCAGCTCAGCGGCTTGTCCATCGCCAGATCGTTCACGCCGGTCGGGCTGGCGCGGGTGTCGATCGGGCCGCCCATCATGTTGAGCGTGGCCGGGCGGCACGGATCGTTGTCGGCGCCCATCACGGCGGTGGCGGCAAAAGCCGGGACCGATGGCTGGCACACCGCCAGCACGTGGGTGTTAGGGCCGATGAAGCGCAGGAACTCGATCAGGTAATCGATGTAGTCGTCGAGATCGAACAGCCCTTCGCTCAGGGGGACGGTCTTGGCGTCGGCCCAGTCGGTAACATAGACCTCCTGATTCTCGATCAGCCGGGCGACCGTGCCGCGCAGCAGCGTGGCGAAGTGCCCGCTCATCGGCGCGACCACCAGCATCGTGGGCGCATCCTCGGGCAGGCCCTCGCGGCGGAAGCGGATAAGATTGCCGAACGGCTTTTCGAGCACGGTGGACTGCGCCACGGGGTAGCTCTTGCCATCGACCTCGACGCTGTCGATCCCGAAGGCGGGCTTGCCGCGCTCCTCATAGACATGCGCGAACACCTTGAGCGCGCTGGCCATGGCCGGACCCATTCCGAGATAGCCCATCGGCAGCGCCGGGTTGGAAAGGATGTTGGCGCCGAATTCGGCCCAGTGGCTGGCGCTGGAGAACCAGGCCTTCTGCATTTCGTAAGCGGAATAAAGCAAGTTTCTTGACCCTTCTTGCGCCAACTGCAGGGGGCCGGAGCACGGTCCGGCACAAATGTTGATACCGCACATATAGTGAAGATTGTGCAGTGCGGCAAAAAATAGTTTTTGCATGAAACCCGACTGGCTTTGATCCGGCGCGCTTCAAAGGCCGCAAGATCTGGTCTAGGGCGCTCGCCTATGGCCAAGTCTCCTGCTTCCGAAACTGAGTCCGTAGAGCCCAAGCCGGCCCGCGATCTCGGCCCGCTCGGCATGATTTTCCGCACCGCGCGCGCCTATCCGGGACTGATCGTGGCTGCGGGCGTGGCGCTGGTTGTCACCGCCTCGGCTACGCTGGCGATCCCGGCCGGTTTCCGCGAAATCATCGATCGCGGCTTTTCGGAAGGCAGCGATCCCGGAGAGATCAACCGTTGGTTCCGCTATTTGCTCGCAATGGTGGTCATTCTTGCCATCGGCACCGCCTGCCGGTTCTACTTCGTAAGCTTGCTGGGCGAGCGGGTGGTGGCCGATATCCGGCTCGCCGTGCAGAAGAACCTGCTGCGCCTGTCGCCGGGCTTTTTCGAGGAAAACAGCCCGAAGGAAATCTCCAGCCGGATGACCGCGGATACCACGCTGGTCGAATCGGTAGTCGGCACCACCATCTCGGTGGCCTTGCGCAATCTCATCATGGCCATCGGCGGGCTGGTCTACCTCGTCTGGCTGGCGCCCGGCCTCACGGTGATGCTGCTGCTGGTGGTTCCGGCGGTGATCGTGCCGCTGGTGGTGTTCGGTCGGCGCTTGCGCAAGATCAGCCGTGCGAGCCAGGACAGGGTGGCCGATGTGGCCGCGACCACTTCCGAAGTGCTCGGCGCAATGAAGATCGTGCAGGGCTTCAATCAGGAAGGCCGCGAGCTGGCGCGCTTCGGCAAGTTCGTCGAGGAGACTTTCGTAACAGCCAAGCGCCGCATCCTGACCCGTTCGCTGATGACCTTGTGCGGCATCGGCTTCGTGTTCGGCTCGATCGTGCTCCTGATGTGGCGCGGGGCGGTGCAGGTGGCCGAGGGCCTGCTTTCGGGCGGCACCATCGCCGCTTTCGTGCTCACCGGCGTGCTGGTGGCAGGCGCGTTCGGCTCGCTGGCCGAGGTCTATGGCGACCTGCTGCGCGGCGCAGGCGCGGCCAGCCGGCTGAAGGAATTGCTGGAGGAGCAGCCCGAGATCGAGGCTCCCGCGCGTCCGCAGGCCATGCCCGAGCCGCCGCGTGGCAGCCTCGCGTTCCAGAACGTCACCTTCTCTTACCCAACCCGCCCGACCGACAAGGCGATCCGCGACTTCACGCTTACGGTGGAGCCGGGCGAGACCGTCGCCATCGTCGGCCCCTCGGGTGCAGGCAAGTCGACGATTTTTCAGCTCGCCGAGCGGTTCTACGATCCGCAGGGGGGCAGCGTGAAGATGGACGGCGTGCCGCTCACCCAGGCCGACCCTGCCGAGGTGCGCCGCCGCATGGCGCTGGTGCCGCAGGAGGGCATCCTGTTTGCCGCCAACGCGCGCGATAACCTGCGCTATGGCAACTGGGCGGCAAGCGAAGAGGCTATCTGGGAAGCGGCCCGCACCGCCAATGCGGAAGACTTCCTGCGCGACCTGCCGCAGGGGCTCGACACCTTCCTCGGCGATGGCGGCGCGCGCCTTTCGGGCGGCCAGCGCCAGCGCGTGGCTATCGCGCGCGCGGTGCTGCGCAATGCGCCGATCCTGCTGCTCGACGAGGCGACCTCCGCGCTCGATGCCGAAAGTGAGCAGCTGGTGCAGCAGGCGCTCGAACGGCTGATGCAGGATCGCACCACGCTAGTGATCGCCCACCGCCTTGCCACCGTGCGCGCGGCTGACCGGATCGTGGTGATGGACAAGGGCGAGATTGTCGAACAGGGCGACCACGCCAGCCTTTCGGCATCGGGCGGGCTCTATGCGCGGCTCGCCTCGCTCCAGTTCGACGACAAAGCTCCGGCTTGAGGCTGGACCCTTGAGGTAGGGGCAAGGCTGAGCTAGATCGCGTTCGTATCATTAGAAACGAAACGTGGCATTCGCCGCGTGCAGCGCCATATGTGTCGCAAACCTATTTAACCGGAGCCGCCCATGATCCGCCGCCTGCTAGTTGCTTCTGTTTCCGTCTTCGGCCTTGCCATCGCCACGCCAGTGCTGGCGCAAGATGCAGCCGAAGAGACGACGCCCGAAATGGACTTTGGCACCTGGGGTGTGGGGCTCGAGTACCTCGACCGGGCGGTCGATCCGGGGGATGATTTCTTCGCCTACGTCAACGCCAAGTGGCTGGCTGGTGCGCCGATTCCCGATGACCGGTCGAGCTATGGCACCTTCGCATGGCTGGCCGAAAACGCCACCAGCGACATCGAAGCCCTGATGGCCGAGCTGGTCGCATCCGATCCCGCGCAGGGGACGGTCGAGCGTCGCATCGTCGATGCCTACCAGGCCTATCTCGATACCGACGCTATCGAAGCCAAGGGCATGGCCCCGGCCCAGCCATACTTACAGACCATTGCCCAGGCGCCCGATCTCGAAGCGCTGGTGCGGCTGTTCCCGCAAGCAGGCTATCCCGCGCTGGTGGGTGCGAGCGTGGGCGTGAATGCCGATAATCCGACCGAGCACCTTGTCGACATCGGGTTCAACGGCATGGGCCTGCCCGATCGCGATTATTATCTGGTCGATTCGGAGCGCAACGAGGAAATCCGAGCGAAATACCGCGAGTTCCTCACCACCATGCTGGATGCTGCCGGCTATGAAGACCCCGCCGCTGCGGCCGAGGCCGTCTATGCCTTCGAGCACAAGGTGGCCGAGCTGGAATGGGACCGGCGTTACCTTCGCAACCCCACGCTGACCTTCAATCCGGCCGACCGGGCTACGCTGCTGGCTCTGGAGCCCGAGTTCCCCACCCAAGCCCTGCTCGATGCTGCCGGCTTTGCCGGGCAGGACCTGTTCGACCTCGGCCAGCTGCCGCCGACCGACGAGGAGATTGCCGCTGCCGGGCTGACCGAGGAAAACCTCGCCCAGATCGGCGGCGGGCTGCCTGCGATGATGCGGCTGCTGGGCGAAACCGATCTTGCCACACTCAAGGCCTACATGGCCGTGCGGTTCCTTTCGTCCAATGCCTCGGTGCTGCCCAAGGCTGTCGATGATGCGAACTTCGCTTTCTACGGCACAGTGCTGAGCGGCCAGACCGTGCAGCGCCCGCGCTGGAAGCGTGCCATCGCCGCAGTCGAGGGCCAGCTGGGCGAGCAGCTCGCCGCGCTCTACGTGGCGCGCCACTTCCCGCCTGCCGCGAAGACCGAGATGGAAAAGCTGGTAGGCAACCTCCAGGCGGCGCTGAAAGAGAGCATCTCCGCCAACGACTGGATGGGTGCCGAAACCACCGCAGAGGCACAGGCGAAGCTGGCCGGGTTTACCGCGATGATCGGCTATCCCGACGAGTTCGAGACCTACGACGGTCTGGAGATCGTTGCCGGCGATGCGCTGGGTAACCGGGTCCGCGCGATCGACTGGGCGTTGGCCGACAGCCGCGACAAGCTCGGCAAGCCGGTCGACACCACGGAATGGGGCATGCTGCCGCAGCAGGTGAACGCCTACTACAACCCGCTGTTCAACCAGATCGTCTTCCCCGCCGCGATCCTCCAGCAGCCGTTCTTCGGTCTTGAGGCCGATCCGGCGGTGAACTATGGCGCGATCGGCGCGGTGATCGGGCACGAGATCGGCCACGGCTTCGACGATCAGGGCTCGCGCTATGATGCCACCGGCACCTTGCGCAACTGGTGGCAGGACGCGGACCGTTCCGCCTTCAAGGCCAAGACGGACCAGCTTGCCGCGCTGATCGAGGCCTATTGCCCGGTCGACGATGGCGCGCTGTGCCTGCGCGGCGATCTCTCGATGGGCGAGACGATCGGCGACGTGGTGGGCCTCCAGGTCGCCTACCGCGCCTATCGGATGTCCTTGAACGGCGAGGAGGCTCCGGTGATCGATGGGCTGACGGGCGACCAGCGCTTCTTCCTCGGCTATGGGCAGGTCTGGCGCGATACCTATCGCCCCGAGGCGCTGCGCAACCGGGTGATGACCGCCAACCACCCGCCGAGCGAGTTCCGCCTCAACAACACGGTGCGGCAGATGGATGCCTGGTACGATGCCTTCGACGTTGGCCCCGACGATGCGCTGTACCTGCCGCCGGAGGAGCGTGTCTCGATCTGGTAGAGGGCTTACCTGCCGCGTCTGCGGGTGCTTGACTTCGTGCATGGGCTGGTGGAGGCAGCGCCCTCAATCGCGCCCGGTGGCAGCCACCGGGCAAGCCCGAGGCGCTGCCGTTCATGACCTTCATCCAACTGCTGCTGATTGCCGTTGTTCAGGGGACGACGGAGTTCCTGCCGATCTCCTCGTCGGGCCACCTGATCCTGATCCCCTACCTGACCGATTTCCCGGACCAGGGCCCGCAGATCGACGTGGCCGTCCATGTCGGCTCGCTGCTTGCGATCATCGTCTATTTCTTCAAGGACGTGGTGATGCTGGCGCGCGGGGGCTTTGCCACCGTGGGCATCGGCAAGGCCCCGCACGAGCGGCAGCTGTTCTGGTGGATCCTGCTCGGCACGATCCCCGCAGTGATGTTCGGCCTCGCGATCAAGATGGGCGCGTTCAACGGCCTCGTTTCCAGCCTGTTCGGGGTGACCATCGTCGATGGCGACCTGATGGCCTCGATCCGCTTCACCGACCTGATCGCGGTCAACCTGATCGTATATGGTGTGCTGCTGGGTCTTGCCGACCGGTTCGGGCGAGAGACCAAGACCTTCGAGGACATGACCTGGCGCGACGGGCTGCTGGTGGGCATCGCCCAGGCCTTTGCGATCATTCCGGGCACCAGCCGTTCGGGCGTGACCATGACCATGGCGCGCACGCTCGGCTATGGCCGATTCGAGGCGGCGCGGTTCTCGTTCCTGTTGTCGATCCCGGCGGTGGCCGGGGCTGGCGTGCTGATCGTGCCCGAGCTGTTCGATGCCGGGGCCGAGCTGCTGCACGAGGCGCTGATCGCAGGTGTGCTCACCTTCATCGCCGCCTTTGTGACGATGGCCTTCCTGATGAACTTCCTGAAGAAGGCCTCGATGATGGTCTTCGTGATCTATCGCGTGGCGATGGGCGTGGCGCTGCTGGTGCTGTTCTGATCTGGCTCTGAGTCCGCGGCGTTATCGCCAGCCGGATCGCGCATTTCGAGCATTTCAGCCGCGTCTTCCAGTGCGGCAGCTTCGTTGCTGCTGGCAGGCGCGGGGCCGTTCATAGGGTCGGGCGCATCGCAGCCCGAGGCGAGCAGCGCACCTGTGGCGGCAAGCGCCAGCCGCAGATGCACTGCCCGAACCATTACTCGGTCGCGCCTTCGAGTTCGGCGCTGGCGGCGGCAGCCGCATCGGCGGCGCTCAGCGCGTCGTCGGCTGCGGCCTGTGCGTTATCGGCGGCGTCTTCGGCTTCCTGCGTGGCAGCATCGACCGCATCTTCGACCGAAGCGGTGTCAGCCTCGTCGAGCGAGCTGTCGATCACCGGGTCCGGCACGCCGTCCATGGCGTCGTCGGCGGGCACTTCGACCGTGTCGGCCATGGCCTCTTCCGAAGCGTCGGTCGATTCGCCGCAGGCCGACAGCGCCAGCAGCGCAGCCGGAGCGAGCATAGCGATCCGTTTCATATTGTTTCCTCCTGAGGTTGCTAAACGAATGTCAGCGTCTGTAGCCGTTCGCGGGGCCGGGGCAAAACGGGAATTGCGCCCCTAGGCGTATGCGCGCGCATCTGGCAGGTGGTGGGCCATGCTGCACAGCCCCGCCAACCTCGAACGCGCCCGCACCACCTTGCGCGAAGTGTTCGGCTTCGAATCGTTCCGCATGGTGCAGGAACAGGTGGTGGGCCGCGTGCTTTCTGGCCAGTCGACGCTGGCGGTGATGCCCACCGGCGCGGGCAAGTCGCTCACCTACCAATTGCCTGCGGTGATGCTGGAGGGCACCTGCGTGGTGATCTCGCCGCTGATCGCGCTGATGCATGATCAGCTGCGCAGCGCGCGGGCCAATGGCATTCGTGCCGCCACGCTCACCAGCGCCGATGCCGATTGGCGCGAGACGCAGGACGCCTTCCGTGCCGGGGTGCTCGACCTGCTCTATGTCGCGCCCGAACGGGCCAGTCAGCCGCAGTTCCGCGACCTGCTTTGTGCCGCCCCGCTGGCGCTGTTCGCGGTCGACGAGGCGCACTGCGTGAGCGAATGGGGCCACGATTTCCGTCCCGACTATCGCCAGCTCCGCCCGCTGATGGACGCGTTCGGCGATGTCCCGCGGCTGGCGCTGACCGCCACGGCGGACCTGCGCACGCGCGGCGACATTCTCGGCCAGCTCGGCATTCCTGACGATGGCCTTGTCATCTCCGGCTTCGACCGGCCCAACATCCGCTATGCAATCCGCCCGCGTGACAACCTGTCGCGCCAGCTCGAACGGCTGGTGGACGAGCAGCCGGGGCCGGGCATCGTCTATGCCGGGACGCGCAAGAAGGTCGAGGATCTCGCCGCCAGCCTTGCCCGCGCCACCGGGCGGCCCGTGCTGCCTTATCACGCCGGCCTTCCCGCCGAGCAACGCGCCGATAATCAGGCGAGGTTCGTCGCCAGCGAGGACATGGTGATGGTGGCCACGATCGCCTTCGGGATGGGGATCGACAAGCCCGACGTGCGCTTTGTCGCCCATGCCGGGGTGCCCAAGTCGATCGAAGCCTATTATCAGGAAACGGGCCGTGCCGGGCGCGACGGCGATCCGGCGCAGGCGGTGATGCTGTGGAGCGCGGGCGACTTCGCCACCGCGCGGATGCGGATCGGTGAGCTGGACGAAGGCCGCCAGCTGGGCGAGCGGCAACGGCTCGATGCTCTGGCGGCGCTGGTCGAGGCGCCGACCTGCCGCCGCGCGATCCTGCTGCGTCACTTCGGGGAAGACCCTCCTGAGGCCTGCGGCAATTGCGACAACTGCCTCAACCCCCCGCAGGTGCTCGAAGTGACCGAGCTGGCGCAGAAGCTGCTCTCGGCCTGTTATCGCACCGGGCAGAGCTTTGGCTTCGGCCACTTGCAGAAGGTGCTCACCGGTGCTTCGGATGCGCGCATCATGGAGCGCGGGCATGACCGGCTCTCAGTCTATGGCATTGTCGAGGGCGAGGAGGCGGCGCTGTTGCAGCCGGTCAGCCGGGCCTTGCAGGCGCGCGGATGCCTCGTGCCAAATGAGCACGGCGGGCTGAAACTGGGCGGCGAGGCACGCGCGCTGCTCACGGGCGAGATGGCGCTGTCGATCACCAAGCCGCCTGCGCGCTCCGAACGCAGGCAGCGCCGCGCCCGCAACGAGGCCGCGAACCCCGTGGGCGATCCGCTGTTCGACGCGCTGCGGGCGCTGCGCCGCGATCTCGCCGCAGAGGCTGGGGTGCCGCCCTATGTGATTTTCCATGATTCGGTGCTGCGCGAGATGGCCGCGCGGCGCCCGATGAGCCGCGCCGATCTCGCCGAGATCGGCGGCGTCGGGGCGAAGAAGCTGGAGGCCTATGGCGCAGCATTCCTCAAGGTTGTGGCCGAACACTGACACCACAGTCACCCGATTGCGCTCCTCCGAAAAGTGATATAAATATGATATCACAATTAATCGGAGGACCATAACGATGTCGGACCATTTGACGGGTATGACCCGAAGCCGGGAAGTCCCGGCGAGGACGCACAGCGGCTACACGCTGTTGCTGGCATTCCCGGCGCTGATTGTGTTCGTGGGCGTGAACGTGGTGACGGGAGGTTTCGGGCTCGGCAATATCCTGCTGTTCGTCGTCTGCATCCTGCTGCCGGTGGTGGCCATGGTGCTGATCGGGTTCGGTTTCTACATGGTGCAACCCAACCAGGGCGCGGTGATCACGCTGTTCGGTGACTATCGCGGGACTGACCGCAAGGAGGGTCTGCGCTGGGTGCTGCCGTGGATGATGCGCAAGAAGGTCAGCGTGCGGGCGCACAACATCCATTCCGAGCGGATCAAGATCAACGACCTGCGCGGAAACCCGATCGATATCGCTTGCAACGTCGTCTGGCGCGTGCGCGACACGGCGCAGGCAGTGTTCGACGTGGACGACTATGACGAGTTCGTCGAAATCCAGATCGAGGCGGCGCTGCGCACCGTCGGCGCGCGCCATCCTTACGACGATATGAGCGACGAGGATGAGACCACGCTTCGGGGCAGCGCCGATGTTATCAACGCCGAGCTGCAGACTGAGCTCAACGAGCGGCTGTCGGCAGCGGGGATCGTGGTTGACGAGGCGGGCCTTACCCACCTTGCCTATGCCAGCGAGATTGCCGGGGCCATGCTGCGCCGCCAGCAGGCCGAGGCGGTGATCGCCGCGCGCGCCAAGCTGGTGATGGGCGCGGTGACGATGGTGCAGATGGCGCTCGACAAGCTCTCGGCGGAAGACGTCATCGAACTCGACGACGAGCGGCGCGCGGCCATGGTTTCGAACCTGATGGTGGTGCTCTGCGGCGAGCGCGAAGTGAACCCGATCGTCAACACCGGATCGCTTTACCAGTAAGGCGATGGCGGCCCGCAAAGCCTTCGCCCTGCGGCTGGACCCTGCGCTGCACGATTGCCTCGAGCGATTGGCGGCGCAGGAGCTGCGCAGCGTGAACGCCGAGATCGAGGTGCTGCTGCGCGAGGCGCTCGAACGGCGCGGAATCAGGCCTGCGATCAGTGAACGGCCCCGGCGGGGGCGGCCTGCCAAGGAGGAGTGAGAGATGCGTGACGAAGAGAAACCCTATGTGTGCATCCGCCACGGCTGGATCGTGCAGATCACCCCGCGCAACGCAGCGGGCTGGCGCGGGTTGGGCCTGTGGATGCTGCTCCTCGCGCTGCCGACTACGGGCTTTGTTGCCCTCAGCGCCGCTGGTCTCGCGCCGGACATCATGCTCGCGGTGACTGGCGCATTCCTCGTGCTGGTGGCCGGCTGGGCCGTGGTAATGATCCGCTGGATGATGGCTCGCAGCGAGATCGTCGACATGAAGGATCTGGAGGCCTTCAAGCGCCAGCAGAAGAAGTCTCGCCGTCGCTGACCGGTCTGTTCTCGCCTGCTTAACGCTTGTGGGTTAAGCCCTGCCGGTGATGACTTCGACTCAGCGCTCCTTTTCGCCGCGCGTCATGATCGCGCTTGTTGCTGCTCTAGTCGCGCTGCCCTCGGCGACGCTCACCGCGCAGGACCGCGAGGCCGCTTTCACGGTGGTCGCGACGGGGCAGGGCTTCGACCGGCTGCAAGAGGCGGTCAACGCCATCGGCGATGGCGAGGGTGCGATTGCCATCGCGCCGGGCCGCTATAGCCAGTGCGCGGTGCAGGAACGCGGGCAGATTTCCTATCTCGCGAGCGAGCCGGGCTCGGCGGTGTTCGACACCGTCACCTGCGAGGGCAAGGCCGCGCTGGTGCTGCGCGGGCGCGGCGCCGAGGTTTCAGGCCTGATTTTCCAGAACATGCGCGTTCCCGATTTCAACGGCGCGGGTATCCGGCTGGAAAAGGGCAACCTCACGGTGGCCGACAGCTGGTTCCGCGATAGCCAGCAGGGCATCCTGACGGCGGGCGACATGGCCTCGCAGATCGTGGTTGACCGTTCGACCTTCAGCCGCCTCGGCACCTGCGAGGGCGCGGGCGGCTGTGCCCATTCGATCTACACCGGTTCCTATGGCCATGTTCGCATAACCCGCAGCCGGTTCGAGCAGGGTGCAGGCGGTCACTATGTCAAATCGCGCGCGGCGCAGGTCGATATCGCCTCGTGCAGCTTCGACGATGCGGGCGGGCGCAACACCAACTACATGATCGACCTGCCGGCGGGCGCGAGCGGGCAAATCTCGAACAACTGGTTCGTGCAAGGCCAGTCGAAAGAGAACTACTCGGCCTTCATCGCGGTCGCGGCCGAGGATCGCGAGCACAGCTCGGCTGGCCTTACCGTGGTCGGCAACGATGCACGGCTGGCACCGGGTGTGGACCGCAACACCGTGTTCGTGGCCGACTGGTCGGGCGAAATGTCGGGCATTGGCGACAATGCGCTCGGGCGCGGGCTCAAACCGTTCGAGGAGCGCTAAGCCTTCGCAAACCTTGCAATTTTGCCTCCGCCTGCCGACATTGAGCGGGTGAAAAGGAGGCGGCAATGGCCGGTGGATGGTCGCGCGATGGCGCGGTGCAGGATCAGATCGACGATACGGTGAGCGACGCGGTCAGCGCGGCGCGGGCACGGATGCCGAGTGGCGAGAGTGCCGAATATTGTGACGAATGCGGCGAACCGATCCCTGAAAAGCGGCGCGTGGCGGTGCCGGGCGTGCGCACGTGCGTCGCTTGCCAGTCGGGCCGCGACAGCGCGGTGCGGCACAGCGCGTTCAACCGGCGTGGTTCGAAAGACAGCCAGCTGCGCTGATTTGCCCGCTCACCCGAAGGCGGGCGCGAAGCTGACCGTTGCCTCGGGAATGTCTGCGCCAAAGCTTTTGACCTGAAAGTACTCGGTAAGCTCCCCTTCCAGCCGCAGCGGCGTGTGCTGGGCAAAGCCGAAGCGTCCGTAGAGCTGCGGATCGCCCAGAACGGTAATCCCCTTCGCTCCCATTTCCCTTATCGCGGCCTCGCCCGCTTCGATCAGGGCGCGGCCAATGCCTTCCCGCTGCCGCGCGGGCGCGACGCTGATGGGGCCTATGAGCATCCAGCCATCCTCGCCGTTGGACAGGAGGGCGCGCGAATAGGTGATCTGACCGATGATCCCGCGGTGATCTTCCGCCACCAACGAAAGCAGCAGGTCGTCATCGCTGCGCAGGCGCTCGATCATGTCTGCCTCGTCTCCGTCGGAATAGGGGAGTCCCAGAAAGGCGCGCTGCGTGAGGGCGCGGATTGCGGCTTCATCACCTGGGCGTTCCGGGCGGATGGTCCAGCTCACCGCAGCAGATGCCCCGCCTTGTCGCGCTTGGTATCGAGATAATGGGCGTTGTGCGGATTGGCGGGCAACTGGTGTGGCACGCGCTCGGTCACCGCGACCCCGGCAGCTTCGAGCGCGGTCACTTTCTCCGGATTGTTGGTCATCAGCCGCACCGCACTCACCCCCATCAGCTCAAGCATCCGCGCCGCGACCGGGAAGTCGCGCGCTTCCTCGGGCAGGCCGAGCCGCCGGTTCGCCTCCAGCGTGTCGTGGCCATCGTCCTGCAGGTGATAGGCACGCAGCTTGTTGATGATACCGATCCCGCGCCCCTCCTGCCTGAGGTAAAGGACTGCGCCCCAGCCGCCTTTCGCGGCCTCCGCGGCCATGGCTGCCAGCGCGGCGTCGAGCTGCGGGCCACAGTCGCACTTGAGGCTGGAGAACACGTCGCCGGTCAGGCATTCGGAGTGCAGCCGCACCAGCGGAACCTTGCCTGCATCCTGTTCGCCCAGCACCAGCGCGACATGTTCGCGCAGGTCGTCGGCGCTGCGGAAGGCGATGATGCGGGCGTGCTCGCTGGCGTGGATCGGCAGCCGTGCGCGGGTGGCAATGGTGAGCGCAGCGGGGTCGGCAAAAGCGGCAAGGTCGCCCGCTTCGAGCGCCACCGCCTCTCCGCCGTGGTCAGGCGCGACCAAATAGGCGGGCAGGATTCCCGCGATCCGCGCCAGTTCGAGCGCGACCTCGGCCTCATGCCGCCAAGGCAGTTCTTCCGCGAGGAACGGCCCCTTCATCGGCCGGTCAAGGTCGAGCGAAGGATCGGCCACCGGCAGAGCGGCGGCGAGATCGAGCGGTTCGCCCGCGCGGATCAGCACCGGGTCGCTCCCGCGCGCGGCCTCGCGCTGGTTGGTGAGCCGCAGCGTTTCCGCCCGCGCAGTCGAGATCAGCAGCCGCGCAGCCTTTGCCTCGGGCGCGAGCCCGGTCTCGATCGGCAGCAGCACCGGTGCGCCGTCGATCGCGATGGGCCAGCCGTGGCGCAAGGCGTCAACCGCCTGCGCCGCGCGGCGGGAAGGCGAGGCAGCGCTCAGAGGGCGAACTCGCTGATGATCGGCACGTGGTCGCTCGGCTTCTCCCATTCGCGGGTGTGCTCGGCGATCTTGTGTCCGGTGCTATTGGCGGCAAGATCGGGCGAGGCCCACATGTGGTCGAGCCGCCGTCCGCGGTCCTTGCCCTGCCAGTAGGTGCGGTAAGACCACCAGGTGTAGTTCCGCTCGGGTGCCGGGATATGTTTGCGGCCAAGGTCGACCCAGTCGTGCGCCGCTTGCAAGCGGCCTAGTGTCTCCACCTCGATGGGTGTGTGGCTGACCACCTTCAGCAGCGCCTTGTGATCGTAAACATCGCAGTCGAGCGGGGCGATGTTGAAATCGCCCACCAGCAGCGTGGGCCGCTCGATCCCTTCCGACCAGCGTGTCATCCGTTCGAGGAAGTCGAGCTTCTGGCCAAATTTCGGGTTCTTCTCGCGGTCGGGCAGATCACCGCCGGCGGGAATATAGACGTTTTCGAGAATCACGCCCTCGCCCGGCCCGAGCAGTTCCACCCCGACATGGCGTGCCTCGCCGTTGTCCTGCCAGTCGTGGCGGGCATATTCGCGCAGGGGAATGCGGCTGACCGTGGCCACGCCGTGATAGCCCTTCTGGCCCGTGAGCGCGATGTGCTCGTAGCCGAGGTCGATGAAGGCCTGGCGGGGGAACAGGTGCTCCTGGCACTTGATCTCCTGCAGGCATAGCACGTCGGGCGCGTTCTCGGTGAGGAAGCGGGCGACCTGCGGCATGCGCAGGCGCACCGAGTTGATGTTCCAACTGGCGACGGAAAGGGTGGGGGCAGACATGGCCAGAGGCTTTAGGTCGGCATTGGCCGGGCGACAAGCCGGGGGCTCGGCATAGCCGGACGACAGGCAAGAAAAACCCCCGTCCCGGGGGCGGTGAGACGGGGGTTCATTCTTGCGTTCGTCACGCAGACAAGCAGGCCGTAAATCATATGGCGGGTCAACAGGGGGGAGAAACCCGCCGATCAGCCGTGCTTGCCTTGTTGGATTTAGGCCTGACCGCCTGTCGCGGCAATGAACAGAACCTGCGTTCTGTCGCTCTTATACAACTGCTGGACCCCGAGCGGTTCACCCCGGGCGACGAGTGCGCCGACGTGGATCGCGATAGGTGAAGGCGGAATTGCTTACCGCCATGCCATAACGCTGGTTGCTGAGGCGCACGGTGGTGCGCGTGTTCTGCGCATCGAGCGCGACCCAGCTCGCCAGTTGCAGGCCGCCGGGAGCGGAGGGATTGCGCACGAACACCAGCGTCATGGTGCCATATTCGGGGCGACCGGGATCGCTTACCTCGATGCTGATGACATTGCGGTTGGTGGTGGGCAGCAGCTTGCCGAAGCGGCGTACGTCGCGATTGGGATCGAGCAGCGCCCCGAGCGGCGAATTGGAGATCGGCCAGGCTTCGACCTGCTGCACGTCGTAGTCGATCAGCGTCAGAGCCTTGCCGTCGGACACGACGAGCATGTTCACATCGTTCGAATATTCGAACCGGATTCGGCCCGGATTCTTGAGCGTAAGATCGCCGCGCAGGGTCTGGCCGTTGCGGCCGGTCTGCGTGAAATCGGCCTTCATCGTGGTGATGCCGCGCAAGGCGGCCACGGCGCGGTCGAGATCGTCCTGCCGCGATTGGGCACTGGCAGGAGCCGCAGCGAGCACGGCGGTGACGGGAAGCGCACAGGCAAAAGCCGCCGCAAAAGCGGCGGCCAGAGGCTTGCGTCGAAGCTGAATCAGGCTGTTCATATGCGCGGCTTAGCGAAGCCGCATTGAACTGTCACTGAACTGCTGGGGGTGGCCAGCGTTCAGCTTACTTGATCTTGCCTTCCTTGTACTCGACGTGCTTCTTCGCAACGGGATCGTACTTGCGGAAGGTGAACTTCTCGGTGTGGTTGCGCGGGTTCTTCTTGGTCACGTAGAAGTGGCCGGTCCCGGCGGAGGAGTTCAGGCGGATCTTGATGGTTGCAGGCTTCGCCATGGTCTTGCTCTCAAAGGTTTGATGGGGCCAGGGCGGCCCGAAAACAAAGGGGCGACGCCAGAGCGCCGCCCGTTGATCGCGGCCCATGGTGGAGAATCGCATCTGAGTCAAGCATTGGCGTGCTTCACCAGTCGATCTTGCCGCGCATTTCCTTCTTCGCGCCGTGTGCTTTCTTCGACTTCAGCCGCTGGGTCTTGCCCACGCGATTGACCCGTGTCTTGGCGCGCTTCTTCGGCTCTTTCAGGGCTTGCTCGATCATCGCCACGAGTCGTTCGCGCGCCTCGCGGCGGTTAGCCTCCTGCGTGCGGTGATTGCGCACGTCGAGAATGATGTCTCCGCTCGCGCTCATCCGGCTGCCAGCCAGCGCCTTCAACCGGTGGAACACCGCCGGGGTGAGGCCGAGCGCATAGATATTGACGCGCAGCTGCACTGCCGTCGCCACCTTGTTGACGTTCTGCCCACCGGGGCCGGAGGCGGCGATGAAGCTTTCCTGCGCCTGCGCCATGGCCCGATCTGTGATCGCGCCCATTGCGTCAGACCCCGAGCGCCGCGAAGTCTGCGGGAAGCGGGGCTTCGGCTGTGATGTCGGACTTGCCTTCGCGCCGCACGGTCAGCGCGCTGGCGTGCAGCATCGTGCGCCCGGCGCGCGCATCCTTTTGGCCATAGACCGGATCGCCCAGCAGCGCTGCGCCAAGCCCGAGTTGGGCGTGGACGCGGATCTGGTGGGTGCGGCCGGTTTCGGGGCGGAACTCGATCAGCGTGAGGCCGCCGTCCAGCTCCTTGAGCTTGCGCCAGTGGGTGACGGCGGGCTTGCCCTTCTTGGCCGCGATCATGCGCCAGCCCTTTTCGGCGCTGCTGATCTTGGAGAGCGACAGCGCGATGGTGCCTTCCTCCTCTTCCAGCGTACGCGCGACAATGCCGAGATAGACCTTGTCGACCAGCCGCTGCTCGAAGGCGGCGGCGAAGCGTACGTGCGCCTTGGCATTGCGCGCCAGCAGCAGGCAGCCCGAGGTGTCGGTGTCGAGCCGGTGGACCGGGCTCGGCTCGCGCTGGAAGCCGAGGCGCAGGGTCGACAGCTCCTTCACCAGCGCGTGGCCGCCCTTGCGCGGAATGTCGATGGGCAGGCCGGCGGGCTTGTCGATCACGAGCGCTTCGCCGTCTTCGTAGAGAATGGGGATGTTCATATCGGAAGGCCCCTTACACCGCTCGGCGCGAACTTGTCGAAGGATTGTCCGTGTTCGCGAAGAAAGGGGACTTAGCTTAGCGCCGATTCGATCCGCCGCAGGGCTTCGCTCAGCACCTCTTCGCTCGCGGCAAAGCTGATGCGGAAACCGTTGCTCCCGCCAAAAGCGCTGGCCGAAACCACCGCTACGCCATGCTCCAGCAGGTGCAGCGCCAGCTTGTTGTCGTCGCCATTGAAGCGGTCCATCAGCGGCGTGGCGTCGATGAAGCAGTAGAACGCGCCATCAGGTACGGGGGTCGAGAGGCCGGGAATCGCGTTGATCGCCGAGACCACCAGATCGCGCCGCTGGCGGAAGGTCTCGCGCCAGTCGGCCAGAAAGTCCTGCGACCCTTCGAGCGCGGCGACGGCGGCTGCCTGACTGGTCGCGGCGGGGTTGCCCGAGGAATTGCTTTGCAGCTTGCCCATCGCGTCGATCAGCCACTTCGGGCCGGTAGCAAAGCCAATCCGGAAGCCGGTCATCGCGTGGCTCTTCGAAACGCCCGAGATCGTGCAGATACGGTCGGCTAGATCGGGGCACAGGTTGGCTAGCGTCGCGTGGCGTTCGCCAGTGTAGTTGAGCGGGGCGTAGATATCGTCGCTCAGCACCATCACCTGTGGGTGGCGGCGCAGCACCTCTGCGATCCCGAGCAGCATTGCGGCAGGATAGACCGCGCCGGTCGGGTTGCCAGGACTGCCGAGGATCACCCAGTTCGTGCGCGAGGTGATCAGCGCTTCGAGCTGCGCGGGGCGAAAGCGGAAATCGTCCTTGGCGTAGGTCATCAGCGGCACCACGGTGCCACCGGCAAAGCGTACCATCTGCGGATAGCTGACCCACCAGGGCGCGGGCACGATCACCTCGTCGCCTGCCGAAACGGTGGCGCAGATCGCTTCGAACAGCGCCTGCTTGCCCCCGGCGCTGACGATCACCTGCGCCGGATCGGCGGCGATCCCGAGGTCGCGTTCGAAGTGGAGCGCGGCGGCCTGGCGCAGCCGGGCGGTGCCCATCACGGCGGTGTAGCGCGTGTCGCCCGCATCGAGCGAGGCTTTCGCGGCCTCGATCACATGGGCGGGAGTGTCGAAGTCGGGCTCGCCCACCGAGAGCGAGATGATGTCGCGGCCCTCGGCGCGCAGTTCCATCGCGCGGTCGGTCATGGCGGTGGTGGGCGAGGCTTCGATTCGCGCAAGCGCGTTGCTGAGCTGGGGCTTGGTCATGATAGCAGGTGCGCCTTCATCAGCCCGCGCACCGAATTGCCGAGCAGGAACCCATCGGCGAGGTCGTCGAGTGTCAGCTCGGCCTCCTCGGCGCGGCCCTGCACGATCAGCGCGCGGCGCAGGACACCGGGCAACAGGCCGAGGTGCAGCGGCGGGGTGAGCAGCTTGCCATCGCGTTCGACAAAGATGTTGGAGTAGCAGCCTTCGGTCACCAGCCCGTCGTCGCGCACGAACAACGCTTCGTGCGCCCCGGCAGCGGCGGCGACCGTGCGCGCGTCGTCGTAAAAACCGCGGTCAGTGGTCTTGTGGCGCAGACGCCAGTCGCCGCTTACCACGGGCAGCGGCAGCGCCACGCATAGCTGCGGTTCGGCAGGTGCGGTTGCGCCCAACTCCTGCGCCTCGAAGCCGAGCGCCCCGCCGCGCGACAATAGCATGCGTAGCTTAGCCGGGGTTTCCAGTTCGAAGCACAGCGCCTGAATGCGGTTGCGCGCCTCGTGCCGGTCGAAGGCGAATCCCATCTCTTTCGCGCTGGCGCCGATCCGCTCGATATGCAGGTCGAGAAATTCGATGCCGTTTTCGGGATCGAACCGCATCGATTCGATCAGGTCGTGCCCACCCGCCGGACCGCGCACGAAAGCGCCTTTGACGAGGCATTCGCGCCATTCGGCCATGGCCTCGCTATCGGCGACGATGGCTCCGCCGACGCCAAGCACCGCCTTGTGGCGCTGGTTCTCGCCGGGGGTTAGCCGCACGGTGCGGATGGCCACGTTGAAGGCCGCATCGCCGCCTGGCCCGATGCGCCCGATCGCGCCGCAATAAGGCCCGCGCGCGTCGCGTTCGACTTCGTCGATCAGCTCCATTGCGCGGATCTTGGGCGCGCCAGTGATCGAACCGCAGGGAAACACCGCCCTAAGCAGGTCCACCGCGCTCTTGCCCGGCAGCAACTGCGCGCGCACGGTCGAGACCATCGTATGAACCGTAGGATAGCTTTCGATGGCGAAGGGCTGCTCGACCTCGACGCTGCCCGCCTGCGACACCCGGCTGATATCGTTGCGCATCAGGTCAAGGATCATCAGGTTCTCGGCCTTGTCCTTCACCGAGGCGGCGAGTTCGGCGGCGAGCGCTGCATCTTCCTCAGGCGTTGCGCCGCGCGGGCGGGTGCCTTTCATCGGCTTCAGCTTCACCGCGCCGCTTTTCAGCGTGAAGAACAGCTCGGGGCTGAACGAGAGCAGCCAGTCCGAACCATCGAACACCAGCCCGCCATAGCCCGCCGCCGCCGTGGGGCGGATCGCGGCATAGAGCGCGAGCGGATCGCCTTGCGCCGGGCCTGCCAGCGGCATGGTGAGATTGGCCTGATAGATGTCGCCCGCGCGGATCGCCTCCTGCAGGCGCTCGAACGCCTCGCAATAGGCCCCGGTCGAGACTTGCGGTTCGAGCGGCCCGATCGAGGCGGCACCTTCGGCCCGCGCGGCGAGCCAGCCTTCGACCTCGTCCGAGGGGATCACCTCGGGGTCGCCAAACAGCCCGAACCACACCAGCGGGCCCGCTGCGCCCGAACGAGCCGCTGCCAGCGGGGTGAGCTTGCCTTCCAGCGCCAGCCCTGCCTCATAAGCGAGGTAGCCGACCAGATGCCCGCCCTGTTCGCTGCGTGCCTTATCCGCCGCCGCGAGCGTCTCCACCACCTGTTCCGGCCGCCGCGCCACGAACACCTCGCGCGGGGCGGCAAACAGCTGGGCATCGCTCGCGCCCGAACTGCGGGCATCGTCAAGCAGGACAAAGGGTTGGCTGCGGTCCATCGCGCCTCATCTAGCGTGTTCGCGGTGTAAGTCTATCGCTTGACCGCAAGGGGCGCCCCGGCCAGTTTCCGCGCCGATACATCCAAGAGGGATCGGGACGAACATGGCAGACATCTTCATCGGCAAGGACCTCGCCGGCGGCAGGCAGGCGCTCGACCTCGCCCGCGCCAACCGTCACGGGCTGATCGCAGGGGCCACCGGCACCGGCAAGACCGTGACCTTGCAGGGCCTTGCCGAGAGTTTCTCCGCCATCGGGGTGCCGGTGTTCCTCGCCGACGTGAAGGGCGACCTTTCGGGCATCGCCATGCCCGGCTCGCCGACTTTCAAACATGCCGACAAGCTGGAAGGCCGCGCGAAAGAGCTGGGCATGGACGACTATGCCTATTCGGATAATCCGGTGGTGTTCTGGGACCTTTATGGCGAACAGGGCCACCCGATCCGCACCACCATCACCGAAATGGGGCCGCTGCTGCTTGCCCGCCTGCTCGACCTCAACGACACGCAGGAAGGCGTGCTGCAGATCGTGTTCCGTTATGCCGACGAGAACGGCCTGCTGCTGCTCGATTTCGAGGACCTGCGCGCGATGCTGGCCTGGTCTTACGAGAACGCGACCGAGCTTTCGGGGCAATATGGCAATGTGTCGAAGCAGTCGGTCGGCGCGATCCAGCGCCAGCTCTTGAGCTTCGAGGCGCAGGGGGCAGACAACTTCTTCGGCGAACCCGCGCTCGAAATCGACGACTTCCTTTCGCTCGACGAGCAGGGGCGCGGCGTGATCAACGTGCTCGCCGCCGACAAGCTGATGAGCAGTCCCAAGCTCTATGCCACCTTCCTCCTGTGGCTGCTGGCCGAGCTGTTCGAGACGCTGCCCGAGGTGGGCGACCCGGAAAAGCCGAAACTGGTGTTCTTCTTCGACGAGGCGCACCTCTTGTTCGACGACGCGCCCAAGGCCTTGCAGGATACCATCGAACGGGTGGTACGCCTGATCCGCTCGAAAGGCGTGGGCGTCTATTTCGTGACGCAGAACCCGATCGATATCCCTGAGGAAATTGCGGGGCAACTCGGCAACCGGGTCCAGCATGCGCTGCGTGCCTTCACCCCGAAGGACAAGCGCGCGATCAAGGCGGCGGCGGAGACCTTTCGCATCAACCCCGATCTCGATGTTGAAACCGCAATCACCGAACTGCGCACCGGCGAGGCGCTGGTCTCCACGCTCGACGAAGAGGGCGCGCCGACGATTGTCCAGCGCACGCTGATCAAGCCGCCGCGCTCGCGGCTGGGGCCGGTGAGCGCGAAGGAGCGGGCGATCATCCAGTCGATCAGCCCGCATCAGGGCATCTATGACGAACGGATCGACCGTGAGAGCGCCGAGGAGCTGCTGGCGGCCAAGGCGGCCGATGCTGCCGAGACGGCGGAGGAGGTCGAGGAGAAGGGGCGCGAGGAGGTGAGCAAACGCCGCCGCAAGTCGACCTCGATCTGGGGGAAGGCTGCCAAGGCCGCAATGGGCGCGGCGGCGGGCTCTGCCGCCTCGGTGGCAGCAGCGGCGATCACCGGCAGGAAAAGCCGTGCCAAACCGGCAACGACGGCGGTAACCTCGGGTCTGGGCTCGCTTGCCTCCGACCTTGCCGGGCCGATTGCAGGCCGCTTCGTGCGCAACCTGATCGGCGGGCTGATGCGCTAGCTACCGTGTGGCAGGCGCAGTTCGGCGGCCAGACCCACTTTTCGGCCATTCTCCACCCGGTTCGCCAGTGACAGCGAGCCGCCATGTTGCTCGGCAATGGCACGAGCCAGCGTCAGGCCGAGCCCAGCGCCGCCGGTGCTGCGGTTACGCGAGACCTCGCCGCGCGCGAAGGGTTCGAACATCGCGGCAATCTCGCCTTCGGGAATGCCGGGGCCGTTGTCGGTCACGCAGACTGCCGCATAGCCATTGTCGCGGCTTAAGGAGACCTCGGCTGTGCCACCATAGCGCAGCGCGTTATCGATCAGGTTACGCAGTGCGCGCCGCATCCAGGTGGCGCGCAGCGGCAGGGCGATCCGCATGGTGTCACCCAGCTCGACCGGCTCACCCAGATCCTCGTATTCCTCGACCACGGCGGAGACCAGCGCGGCAAGGTCGGTGCGTTCGAGCGGGTCTTTCGCATGGCCCACGCGGGCGAGCGAGAGGATGTCGTCGAGCGAATGGGTGATGTCCTCGATGGTGCCAGCCATTTTGGCACGCTCGGTCTCGTCGTCGACGCTTTCGATCCGCACCCTGAGCGCGGCCAGCGGGGTCTTGAGGTCATGCCCGATGGCGCCGAGCATGACGTCCTTCTCGTCGAGCAGGGCGGCAATGCGCGCTTCCATCTCGTTGTGCGCGGCGATCAGCGCGCGAGTGTCCTCGGGCCCCGACGGTTCAAGCGGTTCGACCCCGTCGGCGCGCCCGGCAAAGCGGCTCATCCGCTCGGTCAACGCGGCGAGCGGGCGGGTGATCCGCCGCAGCAGGAAGGCGAGCCCGCCGACCAACGCGATATAGAGCAACAGCGTTTGCAGGATCAGCCCGCCCAGCGCGCGGGTGCTGTGTTCGGGCCGGGGGACGCGGGCAACAAGCCACTCGTCGTTGCCAGCCCGCTTGAGCCCGGCGAGCAGAACCTCGCCATCGAGCGACCAGCGCCCCTCCCGACCGGAAAGCGATCCGGCGCGTCCGCGCATCACATAGCTGTCTGCGGTAACCTTGCGCGAGAAGACGACCAGCTCGCCGATGGCGACATCCTGCGCGATCAGGACGTCGCGCAGCGCGGCTTCGCGTTCGGGGTCATGCAGGTCGCCGTCGTGAATTGGCGATTCAAGCGCTCGTTCGATCCGCACCTTGCGTCGCCCTTCGCGCCCGTTGCGGCGGCCATCGCGAAACTCGAACCGCGGGTCGGCCACCAGCTGGAACGCAAGCGAGCTGATCAGCGCGGCCTCGCGGCGCTGGTGATCGGCGCGATAGATCAGCACGGCCGAGAGCGTCTGTGCCGCCAGCAGCGCAAGCGCAACCGCGAGGAGCATCTGCCCCAACAGGCTGCGTGGCAGGAAACGGTGCATCGCAGGCATGGTCGCGATCAGCCTTCGGCCTTGCGTGGTGCGACGCGCTCGACATCGCAGGCGAGCCTGTAGCCGCCGCCCCAGACGGTCTGGATCAGCTTGGGATCGCGGCTGTCGGCTTCCATCTTGCGCCGCAGCCGCGAGACCTGATTGTCGACCGCGCGGTCGAACAGGTGTGCCTCGCGGCCCTGCACCATGTCGAGCAACCGGTCACGGTCGAGCACCTGGCGCGGGTGGTCGAGAAAGGCGGACAGCAGCCGGAACTCGGCTGAGGAGATTGGCACCACCGTGCCTTCGGGGTCGGTAAGGCGGCGCTTCAAGGGATCGAGCAGCCAGCCGTCGAAGGCATAGAGCGCCTCGCTGGCGCGAACCGAGCCGGCAGCCTTGGTCGCCCGGCGCAAAACCGAGCGGATACGCGCGACCAGCTCGCGCGGCTCGAATGGTTTCACCACATAGTCGTCCGCCCCGATCTCGAGCCCGACGATGCGGTCAGTCGCCTCACCGCGAGCGGTGAGGAAGATCACCGGCAGGTCCTTGCTTTCGGTCAGGTGGCGGCACAGCGAGATGCCATCCTCACCCGGCATCATGATGTCGAGCAGCACGAGATCGGGGGTGCTATCGAGCAGCGCCGCGCGCGCCTTGGCCGCGTCGCTGGCCTGTTCGACCAGGAACCCCTGGCGCGACAGATAGTCGGCCAAGGGCTCTCTCAGGCTGGCTTCGTCATCCACCAGCAGCAGTCGGGTCGGCTGATCGTTCATTCGGCCTCAGGCGCTGCTGCGGGCATCGGGGGACGGCCCATGCCGCGTCGTTCGGGGCGGGCCGCGCGGCGCTCTTCCGCCGAGATCGTGCCGTCCTTGTTGCTGTCGGCCGCATCGAAGCGGGACAGTGCAACGGCGGCGAATTCGGCGCGGCTGATCGTGCCATTGCCATCGGCATCGGCGCGTTCGAGCATCTGCATGCCGTGGCCCCTGGCGCCGCGCATGGTACGCATGCCGGCGCGATGGCCGGTGCCGCGTGTCTCGCCGCCGCGTGCGGCCATGCGCTCGGTGCGCTGCTCGCGGCGTTCTGCACGCGCCTGCTGGCGCTTTTCGCGCTGAGCCATGACCTCGGCGAAGCTGAGCTGGCCGTTGCCATCGGCATCGGCTTCGTCGAACCGCTTGCGTTCTGCGGCCTCACGGTCTGCTGCGGAGAGCTGGTCGTCGCCGTTCACGTCAAGCCGCTCGAACATGGCACTGGCGCGGGTTTCGGCCTCGGCGCGGGTTTGCGGAGCGTGCTGAGCCCCGCGATCCTGCGCCAGGGCGGCAGTTCCCGCAAGAGTGGTGGCGGTGGCGAGGATCGCCAGCGAGATGGGAAAAGTCTTCATTGTTCAAGAACTCCCGAAGGTTGGATCGGACAACAAGGCACAGCCGCGATGGGATGGGAGGATGGAGGCTGCGCCTTGTTGTCCTTGTCCTTGAACTAGGCCTTGTATGTCGCAGGTTTATGCCCGCGAAGGCCAATTTTGTCGTCATTTGTCGCGGTTTGCGTCGGCTGTACACCCGAGCGCCAGCTTGCGCCGCGCGCCGCTGGGTCAGAGAGGCTGGCAGGCTTCGAGCAGCCAATCGCGCGCTTCGCCTTCGAGTTGCGGGGCGATCACCTCCTGCACGCGGGCGTGATAGGCGTTCCACCAGGCGATCTCGCGCTCGCTCAGCAGCGAGGGTTCCACCATGGTTCGGTCAAGCGGAGCGAAGGTAAGCGTTTCGAAGCCGAGCCATTCGCCTTCATCGGCGTCTGCGATTGTGCGCGGGCCGACGAGGACGAGGTTCTCGATCCGGATGCCGTATTCGCCCGCCTTGTAGTATCCCGGCTCGTTCGAGAGGATCATCCCTGCGAGCAGTTCCTGTTCGCTGCCGGCTTGCCCACCCTTGGCCTTGGAAATCCGCTGCGGCCCTTCGTGAACGGCGAGGAACGCGCCGACGCCGTGGCCGGTGCCGTGGGCATAGTCGAGCCCGGCCGACCACAGGAACTGCCGCGCGAGGCTGTCGAGCTGGCCGCCCGTGGTGCCCGCCGGGAAGGTCTGGGTGTCGAGTGCGATATGGCCCTTGAGCACCCGCGTGAAGCGCTCGCGAACCTCCTGCGGCGGCACGCCGGGGCCGATCCACACGGTGCGGGTGATGTCGGTGGTGCCATCGGGATACTGCCCGCCCGAATCGACCAGATAGACGCTGCCCGGTTCGAGCCTGCGGTTGGTCTCCTCACTTACCCGGTAGTGGGCAAGGGCACCGTTGGGGCCGCTGGCAGAAATGGTGTCGAACGAAAGGTCGCGCAGGTCGCCGCAATCCTGGCGGAATGTCCGCAGCTTCGCGGCGGCGGAGAGTTCGTCGACGGTGCCCCGCGGCCCTTCGACAGTGAGCCAATGAAGGAAGCGGGCCACGGCTACCCCGTCGCGCGCCTGGGCGGCGCGGTGTCCGGCCTGTTCGGCATCGTTCTTGATCGCCTTGGGCAGAACGGCAGGATCCTGTGCCGCCACGACTTCGGCCCCGGCGCTGTCGAGCGCATCGAAGATCGCCGCGACCGAACGCTGCGGATCGGTGGCGACCTTTTTGCCCGCCAGTTCACCCAGGGCATCGGCAAACTGGTCGCGCGGGCGCAGGCGCACCGCATTGCCAAGCGCGGCGCCCACCTCGGGAGGGACCTTGTCCGGCGCGATGAACCAGTCGGCGGTGCCATCGTCAAACAGCGTGAGGTATGACAGGGCGACCGGCGTGTGCTCGACATCGCGCCCACGCACATTGAGCACCCAGGCAATCGAATCGAGCGCGCTGATCACCACCGCGTCGTGGCCTTCGCTCTTCAGCCATTCGGCGATCTCTGCGCGCTTGCTGGCGCTTGACCGGCCAGCCAGCTCCTCATCCTGCAGGAACACCGGCGCGGGCGAGGGCTCGGGCTGGTCGTCCCATACGGCGTCGATCGGGTTGCTCTCCACCGGCACGGCGCTCGCGTCCTTCTTGGCCAGCGTCGCTTCCAGCGCGCGTGCGAAGCTGCGCGTGTGGAGCCAGCCGTCATAGCCGATCTTGGCGCCGGGCCCGGCATTGTCGGCCACCCACTTGGCGAGCGAATCGGCGGGCACCGACTTGTATTCGTAGAGCTTGGCTTCGACCTGATCGCGCACCTGAATGGTATAGCGCCCGTCGACGAAGATCGCCGCCTTGTTGGCCAGCACGGCCACGCTGCCCGCCGAGCCACCGAAGCCGGTCAGCCATTCGAGCCGCTGGGCATAGGCGCCGACATATTCGGACAGGTACTCGTCGCTGATCGGCAGGACAAAGCCATCGAGCCCGCGGTTGGCCAGTTCGCGGCGCAGGGCGGCAAGGCGGTTTTCGTGGAGGGGCATCAGCATGGCGTGTCTCTCGTTGGGCAAAGTCTCGGTTTGCCGGGGCAAAAGCAAAGTTGGTTGCCGCCCGGCGGCTTTTCTCTACGCACCCATCTGGGCCTTGCGCGAAGCGAGGGCAAGTTCGCCCTCCGGCAAAGTGGCCCGAAACGACGCAAGGGGCACGCATGCATTGCCAGCAATGCTGCATGCCCGGCACAGCCGCGCTAATGGCGCGAGTGCCAAGGTGAACTTCCTTGCGTTTGTATGGTGCAATAATACAGGGCCCCGCATGACCAGTCTGACCCATCTCGAACGGCTCGAAGCGGAGAGCATCCACATCATGCGCGAGGTTGCCGCAGAGGCGGACAAGCCCGTGATGCTCTATTCGATCGGCAAGGATTCGGCGGTGATGCTGCATCTTGCCAAGAAAGCCTTCTACCCCTCGCCCCCGCCGTTTCCCTTGCTCCACGTCGATACGACCTGGAAGTTCAAGGCCATGTACGAGCTGCGCGCCAAGGCGGCCGAAGAGGCCGGGATGGAACTGCTGGTTTATCACAATCCCGAGGCCAAGGAGCGCGGGATCAACCCGTTCCAGCACGGCCCGCTGCACACCGACATGTGGAAGACCGAGGGGCTGAAGCAGGCGCTCGACAAGTATGGCTTCGATGTCGCCTTCGGCGGCGCGCGCCGCGACGAGGAGAAGAGCCGCGCGAAAGAGCGCGTGATGAGCTTTCGCACCTCCACCCACGGCTGGGACCCGAAGAACCAGCGGCCCGAGCTGTGGAACCTCTACAATGCCCGCAAGAAGAAGGGCGAGGGCATCCGCTGCTTCCCGATCTCGAACTGGACCGAGCTCGATATCTGGCAGTACATCATGAAGGAGCAGATCGAGATCGTTCCGCTCTACTTCGCGGAAGAACGCCCGACTTACGAATACGAAGGCGGCCTGTTCATGGCCGACGACCTTGAACGGCTTGAACAGGCGATGGGCACGCTGCCCGAGATCACCATGAAGTCGATCCGCTTCCGCACGCTCGGCTGCTTCCCGCTCACCGGCGCGGTGGAGAGCACGGCCAATACGCTGGCCGACGTGGTGCAGGAAACGCTGCTCACCACCACCAGCGAACGGCAAGGCCGCGTGATCGACAAGGACGGCGGTGACGCCTCGATGGAGAAGAAGAAGCAGGAGGGCTATTTCTGATGTCGGACGCTATCTACAAGACCGACGCCCTCATTGCCGAGGACATCGACGCCTATCTCGAACAGCATCAGCACAAGACCATGCTGCGCTTCATCACCTGCGGCAGCGTGGACGATGGCAAGTCGACGCTGATCGGGCGGCTGCTGTACGATTCGAAGATGATCTTCGAGGACCAGCTCGACGCGCTGACCAACGATTCGAAGAAGGTCGGCACGCAAGGCGGCGAGATCGACTTCGCGCTGCTGGTCGACGGCCTTGCTGCCGAGCGTGAGCAAGGCATCACGATCGACGTGGCCTATCGCTTCTTCAACACCGAGAAGCGCAAGTTCATCGTCGCCGACTGCCCCGGCCACGAACAATATACCCGCAACATGGTCACCGGCGCTTCGACCGCCGACCTCGCCGTAGTAATGATCGACGCGCGCAAGGGCGTGCTGGTGCAGACGCGGCGGCATTCGTACATCTGCAACCTGATCGGCATCAAGAACATCGTCCTTGCGGTGAACAAGATGGACCTTGTCGATTACTCGCAGGAGGTGTTCGACAAGATCGTCGCGGACTACGCGAAGTTCGCCGAGGAAATCGGCATCGAGAGCTTCACCGCCATGCCGATCTCGGGCTTCAAGGGCGACAACATCACTGTCGCCCCCAGCGAGAACACGCCCTGGTATGAAGGCCCGAGCCTGATCGAGCATCTCGAAACGGTCGAAGTGCTGAGCGCGCAGGATGCGGAAAAGCCGTTCCGCATGCCGGTGCAGTGGGTCAACCGCCCCAATCTCGACTTCCGCGGCTTCTCGGGCCAGATCGCCACCGGCGCGGTCAAGCCGGGCGATGCGGTGCGGGTGCTGCCTTCGGGCAAGACCAGCCATGTCCGCTCGATCGTGACTTACAACGGCGACCTCGACGAAGCGGTGGCGGGCCAGTCGGTCACGCTGACGCTGACCGACGAGATCGACTGTTCGCGCGGCAATGTGATCGCTGTCGCCGACAACCCGCCTGAAGTGGCCGACCAGTTCGAGGCCACCGTGGTGTGGATGGATGACGAGGCACTGCTGCCGGGTCGTGGTTACTGGCTGAAGCTCGGCTCGCAGACGGTCTCGGCCGCCGTTGCCGAGCCGAAGTACGAGGTCAACGTCAACACGATGGAGCACCTCGCGGCCAAGACGCTGGCGCTCAATTCGATTGGCGTGGCCGAGGTCACCACCGACAAGCCGCTGGTGTTCGAATCCTATGCCGACAGCCGCCAGCTGGGCGGGTTCATCCTGATCGACAAGGTCACCAACGCCACCGTGGCTGCCGGGATGCTGCACTTCTCGCTGCGCCGCAGCCAGAACGTGCACTGGCAGGCCGTCGACATCACCCGCGAGGAGCACGCCAGGCTCAAGAACCAGACGGCGAAGGTGCTTTGGTTCACGGGTCTTTCCGGCTCGGGCAAGTCGACCATCGCTAACGAGGTGGAAAAGCGGCTCAACCTGATGAACCGCCACACCTTCCTGCTCGACGGCGACAATATCCGCCACGGGTTGAACAAGGATCTGGGCTTCACCGATGCCGACCGGGTGGAGAATATCCGCCGCGTGGGCGAGGTAGCCAAGTTGATGACCGATGCCGGGCTGATCGTGCTCACCGCCTTCATCTCGCCGTTCCGCGCCGAGCGGCAGATGGTGCGCGACCTGCTGCCAGAAGGCGAGTTCATCGAGGTGTTCGTCGATACCCCGCTGGAAGTGGCCGAAGAGCGCGACGTGAAGGGCCTCTACAAGAAGGCGCGCGAAGGCAAGCTTAAGAATTTCACCGGGATCGACAGCCCCTATGAAGCGCCCGAGAACGCCGAGATCCGCGTGAACACGGTGGAGATGAGCCCGCAGGAGGCGGCGGCCTATATCATCGACCGGATCATGCCGCTCAAATAGGCGATGGAGGCGATCCGCACCCTGCCTCTGATGGAGGTTAGCCGCTGGGTGGTGCCATTGGGCATGGCGGCATACTGCCTTCCGGCGCTGGTTGCCCTGTCGCAGCGGGACTGGAACACCGAGGCCGGATCGCTCACTCCGCTAATCCTGCTGCTGGGCCTGTGGACCACCGCGCAGACCATCGAGCAGCACAAGGCGCTGATCGCGCCGGGGCCGTTCGGTCCGGCGCTGGGTGGGCTGGTGGCGGTCTCGCTCGGCTATGTCCTCGCCAGCGCCATCGGCTTCGTGCTGGCGATGGCGCTCTGCGCCTGGGCGGGCTGCGTGCTGGCGCTGTGGGCATGGCGGGGCGGGGCCATGGTCTGGGCCTGCCGGTTTCCGTTGGCCTTTCTCGGGCTGGCCGTGCCGCTGCCCTATTCGCTGTCGACGATCATGACCGAGCGGCTGCGCGCTGGCATTGCTGGGGCGGCGGTGGAACTGGCCGACGCATGGGGGCTCGATGTTGCCTATGACCGGACGAGCATCTTCGTGAACCAGTTCCGTCTTGCACTGGAGGCAGCCTGCGCGGGGACCAGCTCGACCATCACGCTCGTCGCCTTCGTGCTGCTTTTCACCTACTGGTATCGCGGGCGCGACTGGCGACGCACGGTCCTGTGTGTTGCTCTGGCCGTACCGATTGCCTGGGGTGCGAATATCCTGCGCGTGGTCGTGCTGATCGTGGCGGTGGACAGGTTCGGCGCGCCGGTGCTCGATACGGTGGTTCACCCAGTTGCTGGCCTGCTCAGCTTCTCGATTGCGCTGGGGCTGTTCCTTGCTGCCGACCGGGCTTTGCGCGAGGGCCTGCGCCTGATCGACGGAGCGCGCCATGCCTGATCGGCGCACCGTACTCCTCGGCGCCTGCCTCGGCCTGTTCGGCGCGGCGGCGGGGGCCGTGAGGCTCAGGCCCGGCACCGACATCGGGTTCGACCCGGCCAGCGTGCTGCCGCAACAGGTGGATGATTGGCGGGCGGTCGCACCGGAGGAAGTGATCCTTCCTTCGCCGGATCAACTGACCGACCGGGTCTACGACGAGCTGGCAATCAAGGCGTTCGTCCATCCCGAACAGCCGCCGATCACACTGGTGATGGCCTATGGCGCGCGGCAGGATTACACCTTTCAGCTTCACCGCCCCGAGATCTGCTACACCGCCTCGGGCTTCGATATTCTCGACGTGCAAGCGCGTGACCTGCCAATTGCCGGCCGCCCCGTGCCGGGCAACATCATGCTCGCCGAACGGGGCAGCCGGAGTGAGGCGGTGCTCTATTGGACGCGGATCGGCGATGTCTTCGCGCAGTCTTTGTGGGAGCAACGACTCGCCGTCGCGCGGGGTGTCGGGCACTGGCGGGTGGACGAGGGCGTGCTGCTGCGTCTCTCGATGCCTGCCGTGGATTTCGCGGCCTCGGTCCCCACCCTCACGGCATTCGCGCGGCGCATGGTGGCGCTTTCCGGTGCGCGCGGGCGGCAAGTCCTGTTGGGGCAGCCCTAGACGCGTCTGAACGGGTGTACACGAGCGACGAAATAGATCGCGGTCAGCACCAGCAAGGCGATGGCGGCGGCCTGATAGCCCTCGTTGCCGAGCCAGTTGCCACCCGCGCATCCTATGGCGCAAAGAATGTAGTCGAAGGTGTTGTCTTTCCACGGCGGACGCTTCACCGACCGCTGCAGGTAGACGAAGGCGACAAAAACGAAGATGCCGACGGACACGAAATCGTAAATCGTCTTCATGGGGGCAGAATGCGGCTGGATCGAACCATTTGCAAGCTGGCGAGCCATTGTCTTGCCGCGCCGTTGCTGGCGCTGGTGGCGGGATGTGGCCAGCAGGAGGTCGATGGCGAAGTTTTGGCGAGCATCGACGGCGAGGCGATCACGCAGGCTGAGCTGAGCCACGAGTTCGACCTCGACAATCTTGCCGAAGCCGAGGCAGGTCGCGCGGCGGCGAACGGAGCGCTGGAGCAACTGGTCGACCGCAAGCTGCTGGCGCAACTTGCGCGTGAGCGCGGGCTCGATCTTGATGCGGATTTCCATTTTGCCGAGCGTCGCGCCCTGGAAGAGTTGCTGGTCGATGCGCTGCAGCGGGAACTGGCCGACGAGTTTGGCCAGGTGCCTGACGTCGAGCTCGAACAGTTCATGACGAGCAACGGCCAGCTGTTCGCCGGACGTCGCCTGCTCACGCTGCGCTCGCCCGACGATGAACGAACGCTGGTGTTCGACACAGCCCGGCTCGACCGGAACCCCGATTGGCTGGAAGCCGTCGCGCCGGGGCGTGATCTGATGCTGGAGGGCCGGAAATGGACGGTGCTTGCCGTGGACCGGATTAATTCCCCTCGTCAGACCCAGCGCAATTTTGCTAGACAGTTGCTCGTTAAGGATAAGGTTGAAGAGGAACTCGAACGAAGGCTGAAGGAAATGCGGCAGGATAGCCCTATCCGATACCAGGAGGGCTGGGGGCCAAGCGCGCGCAATAGCGCACCCATTTCCGATCAGACTCCGTAGGGTCCAGCTTCCGGAGGCGATTCTATCTCACAGGGCAAAAGCATCCAGAGCAAAACCTATGTTCGGACCGGTGTTATCGGTCTGATCGGCGTCATCTGGGCGGCGATCGTCCTCGCTATTCTCACTTGGCAGCTGGTCGAATACCGGGGGCTGGTGGCCGGTCTGATCGAATGGCAGTTCGCCCGCTTCGATGCGAGCTGGCCGATTGTGACCCTGACCGTGCTCACCTTGTTGCTGACCGCGCCGATCACCTTGACGTTGCTCTATCGGATGCGCCGGGCGCGATATGAGCCCGGGCTTACGCTTTACGAATCGGCCCTTCACCGGAGCCAGATCATGCGGCGTTTCCTGGCGTGGATCGTCGGCGGGCTGGCCCTTTGCGCGGCGGCGGTGGCTGCGCTCTCGCTGACCATCGGCGGGGTCCGGGAAAAGCCGCTGCCGATTAGCCTGGCCGACTTGCGTGGGGACGAGAAAATCGAGGGGCTGGTGGTGATGGAAGGCACGCTCCAGTTCGACAGGATCGGGTTCTTTGAAGATGCCCTGCTGTTCTCAGGCAAGACGCTGTGGGTCGCGCCGGTGCTTGATCCTGCCAACAACAATGCGATCACGCTGTTTGTCGAGGTCGGCGAGAGAATGGCAGGGCCGCCGACGAGGCAGCGTTTCGAAGGCATTCTGCGGCATGCGGCCGCCCGCGGAGAACTGCGCACGCTCTATCGCGATGCGGGATATCGGGTGCACGAGCCCACCTATGTGCTGTTCGCCGATACGGCCTCTGCCCGCTCGCCCTATCTGCGCGCGGCAATTGACCTGCTGGTTGCGGCACTTGTCTTCCTGGCCTTTTGCGGCTTGCAGCACCGCCGCACTCTCACCCTGCAGAAGCAGCGCGTTTCGGAGGAAGCGATTATTGGGCAGACGGCCCGGCCCGCGCATTTCAGCGGCTAGCGAGCGGCCCTTGGCAGGGGCCGGACAAGAAGGGTTCTTAACTATTTTGCTTTAGGTGCGAGCCATGGCGAATGCGCTTGCCCCGCTCTCTATCCTGTTGTCCTTCGTCATGGGCATGGTGGCTCTTGACGATGCGCCGATGGAACTGTTCGCGCCAACCGAGAATGGTGACGCTCTTTTGCATGCCTCTGATCTTCGCCTTGCGGTGGAGCCGGTCACTATCGCTTCGAAGCCGCCCGGCGCCCGCTTTTTCGTTCTGGAAGCGGAGGTAAACGGCGTTCCGACCCATTTTCTGGTCGATACGGCTGCGACGACCACAGTGTTGCGACGATCCGATGCAGACGCGGCTGCGGTAGCCCCGCTTGGCACCACTCGGTTGCAAACGGCAAATGGGAAAATACCGGTCGAACGGGCCTCCATCGAAACCCTGACGATCAGCGGAATCCCTTTGTGGAATGTCGAGGCGGTGGTCGCTGATGACAGCCTGCCCCATTCGCTCATCGGTCTGGACGCGCTGCAGCAAATGGGCTCGATTATCATCGATGGTTCGTCGATGACCGTTGTCGTGAACGACATCGGATCGTCGGACTAGGTCGCCAAAGGCGCGCCATCCTCGTTGCCGCGCCGGATCGCCGATCCGAGGGTGAAGACTGCGATAATCATCATCAACCAGCTCGCAGGCTCGGGAATTGCCGGAACTACGGGGCCGGGCGTGTCACCGCCACTGCTGCTTCCGCTGCCACCGCCATCGGAGCCCGGAACAGGTACGAAGCCAATCGGTGTGGGGCCAAAGCCTCCGCCATCTCCGAAAAAACCCGGAAGGCCGAGCGGGGTGCCACCGGCTGCGGGTCCCGAAGCCAGCGCGGGGCCGGTTGCGTCAGCGAAGTTGGGAACTGCCGGCGCCGCGGCGGGAGCGACTGCCCCGCCCGGAGCCGTTTGTCCCGCTGTGTCGCCCGCCAGGCCAGGTGCTGCGCCACGAGGCCCGATAGTGCGGCGAAGGCTGTTTGGTCGCTCTCCGCGCCCAGATCCGTCACCCACGAGTCGATTGCCAAACCCACCAGTGATGAATTCAGGCATCATGGTCAGGTCTTCGGCAAGCAGCGCGGTCGGTTCGTCGTAGAAGAGCAGGCCGCGCTTGTCGTGCGAGAGAAACGAGGAGGCAAGGACTACGAAGCCAAGCGAAGACAGCAGCCAGAAGTGGAATTTCGGCTGTCTTGCGGCGAATGCATAGAGGGAATGTCTGCTCGCTACTTGCATTTTCGCCCTCCTTGCTTCGATCGTTGACGGGCCTCCACGGCGGCCTTGTGCCGAGGCGGTGCTGCCCGACTACATGAGCTGCACGACCATCTCTAGTTAACTATAAATCTCGTGACAATAGCCCGGAAAATTGCGTGTCGCGAGTCAGTATGAGCCTTTGGAATTCAGTACGATGGGTACGGTGAGTACCAGAATGCGTAGGTTATCGCCAAAACGGCCTTTGCGGACGTAGATGACGTCGAAAGCGATGCGCCGACGATAGTGAACGTCGTTGCGTCCGCTGATCTGCCAGAGGCCGGTTATTCCGGGCCGGACCGCGCAGTAATGCCCGAAGTAGCGTCCATAGCGCGGGATCTCCGCTTCCACGATGGGGCGCGGCCCCACCAGGCTCATTTCCCCACGCAGCACGTTGAAGAGCTGCGGCAGCTCGTCGAGGCTGCTCTTCCGCAGAAATCGGCCGAGACTGTTGATGCGCGGGTCGTTCCTCAGCTTCCGGTCGCGTTCCCATTCGCGCCGTGCCTCGGGATCGTTCGAAAGCAGGTTACGGAGCCGTTCATCGGCGTTGGTCGCCATCGTGCGGAACTTGAAGCAGGTGAACTTCGCGCCGCCCCGTCCGATTCTGGTCTGGCGGAAGAGCACAGGCCCGGGCGAGGAGAGGAGGATCGCCAGGGCAATAATTGCCATGACCGGCAGCAACACCACCAGCAGGACAAGAGAGCCGACCCGGTCAAGAATCTGGGCGGCAAGGGGGTCGTCGACAATCAGGTTGCTGCGACCCAAGACCCGAGGCGGCTCGTAAGGCGCCAAGCGGGGCTTGCGCTCGTTGATCGAAGGACGTTCCATGGTGCAGTGCATCATGGGTAGAAGCTTACCCCAGAAATAGGAAGTGCTTAAGCTTCCATTACACCGCACCTAGGGGGTGTTTCATCGCGGGACGTGGATCTCCGGCTTGGTTACCGACGACAAGGAGCCGAAAATCAGGTTTGTGCCTTAGGGGCTTGGCCACCAATTGGAAAAGGCCGCCTCAGAAGCTGTAACGCAGGCCGATGCCCACTTCATTCTGGGCAAAGTCGTAGAATCCGGTGCGTTCGTAGTGTTGGGCCCGCAGTTTGATCTCCCAGTGCCGGTCTATCCGGTAGCTGCTGACGAGTCCGACGCTCCACTGATCGCCATCGTCGGCCGAATCGAGCTGGTCGAGCCTGGCATAGGCCGCGCGGGCGGTCAGAATGAAGTTGCGTAGCAGCTCGTGATCGACCTTCACCGTCCCTTCGGTGCGGACAAGGCCCGAAACGAGCGGATTGATCGTCTCATCGACCCGTCGCTGGCCCCCGACCTCGATCGAGGTCAATGGCGTTACGTTCCACAGGAGGTCGGCCTGGAAGGCCAGGCCTTCGATATTATCGAGCGCCGGATCGTCGTAGTCCTGCACGAGGTAGCCGGCACGCAAGTCGAGATAGAGCAGCTCGGTAATCTGCTGGCGATAGCCAACTTCAAGCCGCCCGCCGCGTGAGGACCGGTCGAACGGAAAGACGGGCTGGCCGCCCGAGGTGAGCGGTGAGGGGTCGTAGGAACGATCGTCGGCCGTAACTTGCAGATAGACTTCCTGGTCACGCGAGCGCGAGTACCTGATGCGGCCGGTCGCCCGGTAGATCTCGAAGTTGCGGAACGAGAGGTCGAACTGTTCCGAACCGAACGTCGCCGAGCCATCGTACCTGACCGCACGGGCGAGACCATCGAGGCTGACGCGGACCGGTCCGATTGCCTGATCGATCCCTGCTTCCGCCTTATAGTCGGTAAAGCTGATCGGCTGCAGAACGGTGTTGAAGCTGCTCGCATCGCGACGATCTTCGGTGCTGCGGTTGACCTGCAAGGCGCCGCGGTATTGCGTGGGAGTGCCAATGCCCCAGACGCCCCTTGCCGAGATGCGAAACTGCTCCGCATCCTCGGTCTTGATGCTGGCGAACTTGCGGATGCCAGCCGAGAGGTCGATGTCGACGGTGCGGTCGGCGCGGTGGTCTCGCAACTGGAGGTGAGGGCTCACGGTGAGGATAACGTCGTCTTCGCGCCCGTTCGCAGCCGTGACCAGCGCATTGTCGTTGTATTCGGCATTGAGTTCGATCCAGGGAAAAACCTCGAAAGAACCGACATGGGCGGGTTGCGGGGCATATTCGGCGGCGTATCGGTCGGAAACCGACCGGCCTTGTACATCCTCCTGCGCGTGCGCGACCTGCGGCACAGCGGTCAGGGTAAGCCCACCGGTAACCATGAGATGGTACACGATTTTCGCATGATTTTTGGGCAGGCCAGCTGGTATCCGCGTGGTGCCAAGTTCCATCTTCAAATCCCCCCGAGCGCCATAAGGCACCCTAGTTCGTATAATAGCCTCTGAACTTCTTGGCATAGGCGTAAACATCGCCGTCGCCGGTGCTTGCATACTTCTTGATATTGACCTGGCTCAGCGCGAGCCCGGTGACCTTCGCGCCCGAATCGATCAGCATATCGACCACCGCTTCGATGGCTCGGATCGAGGTCTTGCGCCACTGGGTAATTACGAGAACGCGATCCGCGCTCGCTGCCAGCACGCGGCTTTCTGCAACGCCAAGAACCGGCGCAGTGTCTATGATGATCACGTCGTATAGTCCGCGCAGTTCGGCGAGCATCCTCTCGACGGTATGCTCCTGCAGCGGATTTTTTCCGCCATCGGGCGTGGCGTTGCTGCCCAGAACGTCGAGGCCTGACATGACGTCGCGATAGATGCACTGCCCGAGCGGCGTGTCGCCCAGCAGATAGTCGTACATGTCATGGTCGCTCTCGTACTCGAGCAGATCGCTTGCACCCCGGCGCCTCAGGTCGGCGTCCACCAGAATGGTCCTGAGGCCTTCGGAGGCGGCGGTGCGGCCGAGGCACACCGAGGTGGTCGTCTTGCCTTCGCCCGGCAGCGCGGACGTGATTGCGATCGCCCGCGAGCGCTTGCCCGGCGACAGCATCAGGAACGTACGAATCGAACGGAAAGCCTCGGCGAAAAGCGAGTGCGGATGGCTCAGGACATAGTCCTGCGGCGCTTCGAGCGCCTGGCGTCGCTTGATCGTGGATTTCAGGGTAGGAATGGCGCCCGCATATCGCAACTGCAAGCGCCGCTCCACATCGCGCTTGGTTTGCACTCCGCGCCGCAGGTATTCGGAGGCCAGCAAGCCGACAAAGCCCACGATCAGCCCGACGACGATAGCCAGGGCAATCGTCAGGACATAGTTGGGGCTATATGGCGACTTGGGCACCTCCGCCCGGGTGGCGAACCGGGCATCGGGCATCTCGCTGTCGCGCAATGCCGCCCCTTCCTGCGAACGCTCCAGAAACGACTGGTAGATCGACTGGGCTGCTTCTGCCTTCTGGGCAAGCTCGTTGAGGCCCGTCTGGGCGCGGCTGTTGGAAGACATCGCGCCGATGGCCGACTGCCGGCTTGCTGTCAGCGAGGCGACGCGCGATTGTGCTGTCTGCACGTCGGCCTGCAGGTTCGAGAGAACCCGGTTGATCTCTTCCTGGATGCGGCGGCGAATATCGGCGAGCTCGGATTCGGTCTGTCGACGCTCCGGGTACAGCTCGCCATAGCGCTGGGTAAGCACGGCCAGTTCGGCGCTGGCCCGCGCTTCCTGCTGCCGGAGGCTGGCGATGGTGCTCGAGCCGAGCGCGGCGCCCACGTCGGCGCCGCCGCTTCCTCGCGCTAGCTGCTGCCTCGCCGCATTGAGACGGCCCTGCTTTTCAGCCAGATCAGCGCGTGCCGACGCTAGCTGGGTATTAAGGTTGGAGACCTCCTGTTCGGCGTTGGTCCCTCCACTCGACGTAACCAGCCCGCGCTCCGCACGATAGTTGTCGAGCGCAGCCTGCGCGGAAAGCGCGTTGCTTTCCAGTTCATCCAGCCGCTCTTTGATGAACTCCTGCGTGCTTTCCGAGCGCTGCGACTTGTTGTCGATCTGGGATTGCAGGTAGGCCTCGCCGATCAGGTTGGCCGTGGCTGCAGCAAACTGCGCATCCGGGCCGCTCGTGGTGATATCGATGATCTTGCTTGACCCGGAACGCAAAATACCAGTCGATCTGGACATCTCGCTTGCCAAGGCTTCGATTTCCGCATCGGAAAAGGGGTCTCCATCAGGCGAGGCAAACCGCTCGGAATAGAGTTGCGCCGCAATACTCGCGACGAGCGGTGACGACATGAGCCTGATTTCGGTGTCAATCTCGTCCGTGTTGGGGATCGCGCCCTGTTGCGCCGGCTCCGAGGTTCTGACCGGGTCGCTTGCCGGCTCGACGATAAGGCTCGCGGTGGCCTGATACTTCGGCGTCGCCGTCGCGAGGTAGGCGGCGGCCAGCAGCAGCACGAGGAAGAACAGGCCGAACACCAACAAGGTGTTGCGCCGAAACACCTGCCACAGAACTCCGGGATCGGGGAGCAGCGGTGCCGACGCCACCTCTGATGTGGGCTGAAACGGTTCGTCCGCGGTATCGAAGGATCTGTTGTCGATGTTCGTCATGGTTTTCGCTTGCCGGGGATACCTACAGAGAACATTCTACTGAGAGCCTCAAAGGGACGGCCGGACAACATCGGTCGCGCGGTCGTTGCTGATTGGCTTGGTTAATATTTCGTATGTCTAGCCGTCAATGTGATCGCGGTCGAGAAAAAGAACCCCGTGCAGCGGCGGTTTAGCGACTCTCGTCGCCTGCGCAATTCACTCTATCGCAAATGCGACAAATGCATGCATCGCATGTGTATTTCTATGGCGATCTTACTTACCCGCACAGCTCGTCGAACTGCGGCGATGTGATCAAGGGGCGATGGGGAGGGGGCGAAGTTTGTGGTCCGGGAAAGCGGTCGGACAGCAGCGCCCTGACGGCAGACGGATGCCTTGCCAGCTTCCACAGCGCCGTGGGCAGGTTGCCATACCGGCGCAGCTCAAGGATTTCGCGATAGACGATCTTCTCGGACAGGTGTGCCGCATGCCTTGCGAGTGCATCGCGCTCCTCACGGTTCAGCTCGAAATCGCGGGCAACCGCCAGCGAGGCTTCGCGCATGGCCCTGAGGTGTGCCACCGAATGGGCGGAGCTGAGCGAATCGGCGCGTTGGAGCGCGGCGTATCCGCAATGCTCCAGCAAGGTGAAGCGCGCGCCGAGCGCCAGCATCCGGGCGTAAAGCACGAAGTCTTCACCGAGGCGGCAAGTTTCGTCGAAGCGCAGGTTGTGTGCCTCGAGAAAGGCCCGCTTCACCACCGGCTTGAGGAAGCCAAGTTCGGTCCGGTTGCAGCGCCGGTCGCCGATGTTCCGATCGACGAAAGTCTCGAAGTCGATCGTGCAGGCACGTTCGCCTTGCGCGTTCCCGTCTTGCGGCTGGCCCAGATTTTCCGGCTCGATGCTGAAGCAGATGTTATCTGCGCACATGTCCCAGCCATCCCGTGCGAACATATGGACGAAGCGTTCGGGCATGAACATGTCATCGGCGTCCAGAACGGCGAAATAGGGCGCCTTGGACTGGTCCAGCCCGCGGTTCCTGGCCGCCGATGGGCCTTGATTGAAGGGTTGCCTGATGATCGTAAGGCGGCTGTCGGACTGGCCCGCCTGCTCGGCTACCTCGAGCGTGTTGTCCGACGAACAATCGTCGATCACGATCACTTCGGAAACCAGCGATTGCGCCAGTGAGCTGGTGACAGCGCGTGAGATCGTCGGCGCCGCGTTGTAGGCGGCAATAATGACTCCGACAGTCGGTTTGCCCATGTCTCGTGTTTCCCGTCACTTGCAGATGCTACGAGTCGGGCAGGGGCAGACTCGGCATCGTTTTGTTGCCGTGTAGCGGCTTGCCGCGCTGCACATAAGGTGTCATTCCGCCTCGCCTATGGGACAGCGAGCCGCCCCCCGCATCGGATATCTGGTCCACAACCTGAATGACGCGGCGGTTGAGCGGCGTTGCCGGATGTTTGCCATCGGCGGGGGGACCATGCACGTGGCTGGCTTCTGCCGGGATGATACCGTTTGCGATGCGCTGGCCGCGCGCGGGGCGCTGTCGCTAGGGCAGTCGCGCGATGCGGCGCTGGTCAGCCGGGCTTCGGCGACATTGCGCGAGACGATCTTCCATCGGCGGTTGAAGGCTTTTTTCCGAGATTGCGACGTTATCGTGGCGCGCAATCTGGAACAGTTGGCGATTGCCCGCGCCATCGTGGGGAAACGCCCGTTGGTTTACGAGTGCCTCGATATTCACCGTTCGCTGGTGGGCCAGGGATGGGGCTCGCGGCTGGTGCGCGCCGTGGAAGGTGCGCTGCTACCCCGGTGCGATTTGCTGATTACCTCGTCGCCTGCGTTCCTGCGCAACCACTTCGACCATCGCCCGCTCAAGGCCAAGGCGCTGCTGGTCGAGAACAAGCTGCTGCCAGAGGGCGGTGCCGCGCCTTCTCCGGTGGAGCGGCCTGCCCCGGCCCCGCCCTATACCGTCGGCTGGTTTGGGATGCTGCGGTGCAAGCGCACACTTGCTTTCCTGCAACAGCTCGTCCGGCGCGGCGAGGGGCGGATCGAGGTGCTGATCGCGGGCAAGCCGTCCCCTGCGGAGCTTCCCGAGTTCGAAGGCGAGGTCGAGGCCACGCCGGGCATGACCTATGTCGGCCCCTACAGCTATTCCGACCTGCCCGAGCTTTATGGCCGTTGCGACTTCGCCTGGTCGATCGACTGGTTCGAGGAGGGGCTGAACAGCAAGTGGCTGCTGCCCAATCGGCTCTATGAGGCGATTGCCTTCGGTGCGATCCCGATTGCGCTGGGCGAAGTTGAAGCGGGGCACTGGCTCGAACGTCACGATGCTGGCCTGATTGTGGCAGATGGCGAAATGGCGGCACAGCGCCTGCTCGATGTCGATCCGGCCGAGGTGGCCACAATGCGGGAGAGCATCGCCCGGATCGACCGCGGCGAGGTCATCTGCGGCGCGGTCGAGTGTGGCGAGCTGGTGCACAGCATCGCGAGCTTGAGCGTGCAATGAGCGTACTTGCGGTCATCCCCTGCCTGAACGAGGCCGAGCACCTCGAGGCCTTGCTGGTGCAGATGCTACGCGACGATTCGATCGACCGACTGGTGGTCGCCGATGGCGGCAGCACCGACGCCAGCGGGGCGATCGTGAAGCGCCTTGCCGCGAGCGATGCGCGCCTGGTCCTGCTCGACAATCCCGACCGCATCCAGAGCGCCGGAGTAAACCGCGCGGTTGCCGACTATGGCAAGGGTATGGACTGGCTGGTGCGGATCGACGCGCATTGCCTCTATCCCGAAGGCTATGTTGGGATCCTGCTGGAAAGCGCGCATGCAAATGAAGCAGACGCAGTGGTCGTGCCGATGGAGACAAAGGGTGCGCACGGCTGGCAGAAGGCGGTCGCGGCGGCACAGAACAGCGCGTTGGGGACGGGCGGTTCACCGCACCGGCATCTGGGCAGCGGGCGGTTCGTCGATCATGGCCACCATGCGCTGATGCGCGTGGAGACATTCCGCGATCTGGGCGGTTACTGCGAGGCCATGCCGTGCAACGAGGACGCCGAATTCGACGTACGCCAGACCGGCTGCGGCCTGCGCATCTGGCTCGAGCCTGCTGCAGCGCTGACCTATTTTCCGCGCCGTTCGCCGGGGGCGTTGTGGCGGCAATACTGGCGCTATGGTGCGGGCCGGGCGCGCACTGTGCGGCGGCACGGCATCGCGATGAAGCCGCGCCAGCTCGCTCCTGTGGCGATTGCGCTGGCGGTGGCGGCGCTCCCGCTCGCGCTGGTGCACTGGATATTTGCTGTGCCTGCCGCGGTCTGGGCGCTTTCCTGTCTTGGCCTTGGTCTGCTGGTGGGTTTGCGGGCAGGCGGCGGCATGGCCTTTCTCTCTGGCCTCGCCGCGATGGTGATGCATGCGAGCTGGGGCGGGGGGTTCCTGCGCCAATGGCTGGCCGGAGGGGCCGACGTGCCGCGCTACGGTCTGGCTGCGAAGCGGGGGGAATGACCCGCAGCCTCGCTACGGCGGCAGCCAGCAATCCTGTCGTTGCTTGTGGGTCTGACCGAATTGACCAATTGCGCACCTGCGAACTTCACGCCTAGGGGTGGCGCGACGACCGTTCGCAAGTTGGGCGCAATTCTCGGTTTGAGGTATCGCAAAGAATGTCGGGCAACCGCTCCAAGCTGATCAAGGGCGTCGCGTGGATTGGCCTCGCGCGCGTGCTTGTGAACGCCCTGGGCTTCATCAGCCTCATCATCCTCGCGCGATTGCTGATGCCGGACGATTTCGGGCTGGTCGCCGTTGCCCTTGCGGTGATCGGGATTGTCGGTGTGATCTCGGAATTCTCGCTATCCAAGGCCCTGGTTCAGCGTGATAAACTGGAACCGGCGCATTTCGATACCGCCTGGACCATGAACGTCATTCGCGGCGCGATAGTCGCTGTGGTTATCGCGCTGCTCGCCGCGCCAATCGCCGCATTCTATGATGACGAGCGGCTGCGCGACATCATGGCCCTGATGGCGGTCACCAGTTTCGTGGTCGGGTTTCAAAACCCCAAGCTGGCTGTGTTCGAGCGCGAGCTGCAGTTTCATCAGAGCTTCGTTCTTTCGCTTGCAGGAAAGGTGGTTGGCTTCCTTGGGACTGTCGGGATCGCCTATGTCTACCGTAGCTACTGGGCTCTGGTGATTGGCCCCCTGATTACCGAAATCGCGCTCGTCGCGGTGTCATATATGTTGTTTCCCTATCGGCCCCGGATCACACTCAGCCGCTACAAGGACCTGCTATCTTACTCGATCTGGCTGACCTTCGGGCGATGGGTGCAGGCACTCAACTGGCGCTCCGATCCGTTGGTGCTGGGCTATTTCTTTTCGTCGCAGCTGCTCGGCCAATATTCGATGGGCAACCACGTTACGAACAGGACCATCGGCGAGATCGCCGCGCCGCTGAAGCAGGTTCTCTTTCCTGCCTTCGCGCGCATCAGGGGCGACGCGGCACGACTGCGCAGCGGCTATCTGCGATCGCAGGGCGTTTTGTGCATGTTGTGCTTTCCGATCGGCGCTGGCTTTGCCGTGCTTGCGCCGGAAGTGGTGGTCGCCGCGCTGGGCGAGAAATGGCAGCTGGCTGTGCCCGTGGTTCAGGTGATGTGCGTTATCCGCATGCTGCAGATGTCGGAAAACCTCGATGCGGTCGCGATGGCAACTGGCCATACCAAGGAGATGTTCGGCCGCGATTTCAGAGTCTTTTTCATTCGCTGGCCCTGCGTGCTTCTGGGTCTCTGGCTTGGCTGGGGTGACCCATATTCTCTTCTGCTGGGCGCTATGCTGGGGCGGGGTGCCTCGGCGGCGGTCAACACGTGGCTCAATATCGATCTTGTAAGGAAGATTACCACGATCTCCGTTGCCGATCATTTCCTGGCGGTCTGGCGCCCCTCGCTTGCCGCTGGCCTGATGGTGGCCGCAGTCCTGGCAATCCGGCCGATCCTGCCCTTTGGCACCGATTTCGATGGATCGGTGCTGCGATTGGTGGTGATGATCCCGGTCGGTGCCTTGGTCTATCTCGCCAGCCTTGCCGCCATCTGGTTCGGCACCGGGCGTCGCGACGGTGTGGAGACCGAAACCATCGCGATTGTGCTGTCGATGGTGACAAAGCTTTCCGCCAGGTTCCGCCGCAACAAGATCGCGGGCTGATGCCCATTTGTCGCGGTGGAGTTCAAAGGCTCTCCAAAAAGAGCGCTTCGAGCAGGACCACCGCGACGGTTGGGCATCGGCCGCGATCGAGAGGAGATGTCGCCGGTCGCTAGTCAGGTCCGGCGGCAAAGTTGCCGAGCACTATGCCCGCACCGGAATAATACGCGCGCAGACCCGGGCTTCCGCTACCCGTGATTCTGGAGCCGCCCGTATCCGTGAATGACGCGACCAGCGCGCCATCGACCATCAGGCTAAGGTAGACATTCGCGCCGCTCGTCGCGACTTCCAGCCGAATGCGCTTGGTCTCGCCCACAGCCATAGATGACCCGCCCGAGGCCAGAATGCCTGTTGAGCCGCCGAAGGTGCGACCGATCTGGAAGATATTGTTATATGCATTGTAGCGCCCGAAATAGAGGTTGTTGCCAGAAGCGTCGCAGCGGACCATGGGGCCGAAGCTGCTGGTGCTATCGGCGGTCAGCGTGAGATCGACCTGCGCATACTGATCTTCGGCAATAGTCGTGGAGGTGCGGTAGACGTGGGTTCCGCCTTCCGCCGAATAGACGCGGTTTGCGCCATCGAGCATGAAGCCCGCGGCAGCACCCGAGGTGCGAACCCATGCGCCGCCCAGATCGGGAGTGTGGTCCTCCAGGGGGGTGTCGGATGCCCCCGTGAATGTGTCCGAAAAGCTGGCCCCGGAAAATGCGGCAACGAGGCCCTCTCCTCCCGCGCTGATACTGACGCTGCCAGCCGAGTTTGTGGCGGTGACGGTGCAGTCGACCACCGTGCCGACATCGGCGCCCGTAAGCGTGTAGGTGGTGCCGGTCGCGCCCGGGATGCTGGCACCGTCGCGGGTCCATTGGCACGAGTAGGTGCGCGGTTCCGAGCCGGTCCAGATGCCGGTGTCGACGCTCAATGTCTGGCCTTGCGTGAAGGTGCCGGTGATTGCCGGTACATAGGTGTTGGCAGGCGCGATCACGGCATTTGTCGGCGCAGTGCTCTTGTAGGGATGTCCGCTCGACAGGTTGGCGGTCAGGTCGAACTCGTGCGCCAGCCAGCCTTCGATCTTTTGCCGGTCTTGCGTGACCATCGAGTAACCCAGTGCCTTTATCGTGGATGCGAGGTGGCGCGCTTCGATGGCATCTTCATAGGTCGCGCCGATGTTGAGCCGGTTCCGGTCGCACAGCGGCCGCGTGGTGCTGCTGATCGGAGCGTTCTCGGTAAACGATGAGTATTCCACACCGTCGATCCACAGTCGGCAGGTATCGGATATCGCGTCGAACCGGACAAAGAGAATCTTCGGTGTGCTCCAGCTCGGCAGTCCGGTCCAGGTGCGGCTGTAGCTTCTGGCATGGAAGCGCAGAGCGTTTTCGCCGAGCGGATAGAGGCCAGCGCCATGGCCCCCCAACACCGGCTCGCCGATGGAGATGAGGCAATCGGCCGATGTTGGAGCGGTCCAGCTGGCGATGCCGAAGAACTCCGCCGTCGTGCCAAGCATCTCGCCGGTATCGAACTGCTCGACGGTGTTTGCTGGCCCCACGCCGCGCGAAAGTGCGTCATTGCAGAACCACGCCTTGCCATCGGCAAGGTAAACCCCTTCAATCGCATCCAGCTCCGGGATGTTTACAGAGCCGATCTGGTCCACGAAATTGGGCTGGCCCATCGCATAGAAGGTCAACTTGCCGGTGCCGCCGTTCGTGCCCGAGGTCTGGCACAGCGTCTTGCTTGCTTCGTGGTAGAACAGGTGATCGCTATCGGTGGCGGCGAGCGTGCTGCTGGCGATTGTTGCCCCGGTGGCCTTGTCGATCCGCCGGATGAGATTGGTGCCGCCGGGTGCCTGACAGGCGATCAGTTCGCCATCGGCCTGATTGATCGCCAGTCCGTTCCCGTTGGGGAAGGCAATGCGATTTGCCGGAACGTCCACGCCTGCCGTGGTAATGTTGAATATGGCATCCGCAGTGGCTGAAACAAACCACAGCGTGTCATCGCCTGTGTCGTAGACGAGGCCCTGCACGCCGCCGACAGAGCCGGCGCCGTAGATCACACCGAGGTCAAGCGAGGCCAGAACGCTCGAGAAGTCGGCGCTGTAGTGGATCAGCTTCGCATCGGTGAACGACTGCCCGAGCGAGTGAGCGGCCACCCACCATGTCTTGTCAGGTGCGCGGCTCAGGCCGGTGCAGGTGACGCCCGGTCCGAGATCGTAGGACGCTTCGCTGACGAGCGCGCGGGCCGTGTCGCTTAACAGGTGGTTTGCGCCGTCGAAGGTCACGCCGCCAGCGACATTAATCGGTCGGTTGGGCGCGGTGCCTTGCGACAGCGTCGAGAGCGCCCCTCCGTCTGGCCAGGATGCCACCGGGCCTGGTGGAAGCTTGCGCGCATCCCACATTCGGCAACCGGCGGCTTCTGGCGCCCAGCCAATCGGAGGTGGCGGGGTGGTCGGGCCTGCGCCGACCAGCGGCCTGATCGTTGTCAGATCCAGAGCGAGGGCGTTGCGCATCAATAGAGCCCCACGATGTCGCGCGCCGTGGTATGGGCAGGATCGACTTGCGCGGCGCGAATGGGCAGGATCGTGCCCGCAGGGACATTGCGCAGGATCACGGCAGTGGCGTCGTCGATGGCACGAACCGCCACATCGCCGCCGGTGCCGACGAATATGGCCTTCGGTGCGCTATCCAGCGGAGTGGACGAGGTCGCATCGATCGTCGCGAGTGATCGTGCCGGGTCCGAAACCGAGTCGCTGCTGTTCTTGAAGCGGTCCATGGTAAACTCCTTTCGTTGATTCGCGAGGACGCTAATCATTCGCGGTTCGTGTAGGAAAGTTAATTTACCAAAATGGTTTCTTTTCGCAGGCCTTTTGTTGCAATGGCGGCGCTCATTTTGGTGCTGGGCGCGACTGCGTTGGTGCTTGTCGGCGCCCGTGGCATTGATTCGCTGCAAGCGGGTGGGTGGGCAAGCTTGGACGGAGAGAGCGACGGCTTCGATGACGTCGAGGCTCCTCCGCTTGAGGAGATTGTGCGCGATGCGCAGGACTTCTCTGCCGACAAGCTCCTGCCAATCGAGGCGAAGACGGCCAAACAGATCAACGATTCCCGGCCGTTCTCCATCCACGCCAGTGCAGCAGCCCGGCCGTTCAATTCGCGGCTGAGCGATGCCGACCGCGAGCGGGCCGCGACGTGCCTTGCCATCGCTGCGCTTTATGAGGCAGGTGGCTCTGCAGACGATCAGCGGCCGGTGATGCAGGTGGTGCTTAACCGGGTTCGCCATCCGGCCTGGCCCAACACCGTCTGCGGTGTGGTGTTTCAGGGCGCGGAGCGGGCGACCGGATGCCAGTTCAGCTTCACCTGCGATGGCTCGATGCTCCGCTGGCGTCCATCGCCGCCGGCCCTTACGCGTGCCAGGGCGCTTGCCGAAAAAATGCTCGGCAAGGAGGTCGACGAGCGCGTGGGGTGGGCCACGCACTATCACACCGACTGGGTGGTGCCCTACTGGAGTGAGAGCCTCGACAAGCTGACGGCTGTGAAGACGCACCTGTTCTTCCGCTGGAAAGGCCCATGGGGAACGGGGCCTGCCTTCGGTGCCTCGGTATCGTCAACCGAGCCGCTGGTTAGCCAGCTTGCCGCGCTCGATCCTGCCCATGCGATTATTGACGTTACACCGAAAGGCGAGGGGCCGATCGGGGGACCGGCGGCCTCCGGCGAATTCGCGGTAGACGGGGTCTCTGCAAGCAAAGGAGCAGCCGCTTCGCCGACCCCCGCTTTTGCTCGTCCGATCATCCAGCCGATGCGCGACGATGGTACTCCGGGTCGCTGGGCGCTCGATGCCGTAGCTGCCTGCGAGGGCAAGGCGGAGTGCAGGGTGGTCGGCTGGGCGCCGGGAAGCGCGCAGCCTTGGCAGCTCGACAGCGACGGGCTGGCCGCGATGCCGCCCGACCTGATCTATGTCCAGACCCTCAGAGAGCGAACCCAGCAGGTATACTGGAACTGCACAAGGTGGCAGCGCGCGGGCACCGCACGGTGTATCGCGGGGGCCGAACAGGCGGCCAGTCTGTCGCTGGTGGAGCTGTGATATCTCAGGTTTGCAGCACGGCCCGTAAATCGTCCTGCAAGCAGACGCACGAGAGGCGTCCGCTCGCATAGGCTCCGGTGTCGCAGCCGATGCGGTTGTGGCGCATTTCGACCGCATCCACGATCGAATGGCCGTGAACGACCACCGCACCATGCCAGGCTTCGGATTCGGTGAAATCCGCTCTGATCGAATAGAGGTCTTCCGGCTCCTGCTTGTGAAGCGCCACGCCAGGCCGAACGCCTGCGTGGGTGAAGAAATAGGAGCCGCTGCGATAGGTCGTTTCGAGCGACCTCAGAAAAGCCACCTGATCTTCGGGCACTCCTCGCGCCAAGCGCTCGGCGAAATCGAACGAGTCCTCCTCTGGGCCGGGCGGATCGATCCCGTAGCTGCGCAGGGTCGCGAGCCCGCCATTCCCAATCCATGCGGCCTGAGCATCGGGATTGCCATCGAGCGAGGCCAGCATCATGTCTTCGTGGTTGCCGAGCAACATTGTGGCCGCATTGCTTTCGCACAGACCGGAGACGGTGCGCAGGCACGCAGCGCTGGCAGGTCCGCGATCGATGACATCGCCCAGGAACACGAGCGTCATCCTCTGCGGTGCCGGGTGCAATGTCGGATAGTGGTCGACGATCAGGCGCAGGAGCCGCATGAGAAGGTCATTCCGCCCGTGTACGTCTCCGATAGCATAGATCCGCTCGCCATCGGCGGTGCGCGGCAGCTTCGTGCGGAGCGGGTTGAGCATGTTCATGGTCGCCGGTATGTCTTTTGGTCGATGGCTTGTCAGTTGAAAAATTTCGCTTCCTGCTGGCAGATTCCCAGCGCGTGACTGTTACGACCGAGAGCCTTGCGCAACCAGACGTATCTGTTGCCATTGCCTGCTTCAACGCCATGCCCTACCTGGCCGAGGCCATCGACAGCGCTTTGCAGCAGCGCGGGGTCACGGTCGAAGTCCTGATCGTCGACGATCACGGGTCTGACGGCAGCTTCGCCTATGCCAAGAGTCGCGCTGCAGCCGATGCGCGCATCCGGGTGTTCCAGACGCCTGAGAACCTGGGGCCTGGCGGTGCGCGCAACATCGCTATCGAGAATATGCGCGGGCGCTGGTATGCGGTGCTCGACAGCGACGACGTGTTTGAGCCCGATCGCCTCGCGGCGATGATTGCGCTTGGCGAGCGTCATCAGGCGGATATGGTCGCCGACGATCTGGCGATATTTGGCGAGAATTTGCCGACCTCACGGTTTCTCGAAGGGACCGGTCTGCTCGATAGCGGCATCATCACTCTCGATACCTACTTTCGCTATAGCGTGATGTTCGGGAAGGAGCCGAACCCGGGCTTTCTCAAACCGATCATCCGGCGTTCGACGCTGGAGAGCGGCAAGCACCGCTATCAGCCGGGCCTGCGAATAGGCGAAGATGACGAGCTGATTGTGCAACTTCTGCTGAGCGGCGCGGATTATCGGCTTCTGCCGAAGGCGGGTTACCGGTATCGCAAGCACGAGAACTCGATCTCGCACCGGCTTTCGCTCGCCAACGTTCAGCGTATTCTGGCATCGGAACGTGAGCTGCGTGGCGCACTTGAGCGGAGGGGTCGTCTCACGTCCGCCTACCTCCGGCGGTATCGGTCGATCGAGCAGGCGGTTGCCTTCACCGAAGCGGTGGAGGCGCTGAAGCAGCGGCGGGTGTTTCCTGCGATTGCAGCGATTGTGCGCAATCCGGCCGCCGCCCGGCATTTCGGGATGCCGCTTTCGGCTTTGGCGGGGCGCTGGCGCAGGCGCCTTGCAGCGGGATCGCGGAGCTGACCCGCATCGTTGGAATTCTTCGTGCTTGGTGGCGCAGTTAACCATCGATCTGAGGGCTCACAGCGTGGCAGGCAGCTTGCCGGGAAAGGAAGACTCCCCTATTGCGCGTTGCGCTGGATGGTCGTGCGAGACCGGAAGAAGAAGTGAGGAACGCATGCAGAGTTGGCTGAAAGCCGTGGCCCTCCCTGGCCTTGTCGGAGTGGCCTTGCTCAGTGGATGTGCGTCGGGCCTGCCGCCTGCGGCGCCGAACCCCTATGCGGTGCCAACCTATGCCATCGCACCGGCCGACCAGCTTCGCATTACCGTGTTCGGCGAAGAGGCCCTGACGAAGGACTATGTCGTGACCTCGGCAGGCGATATTTCCTTCCCGCTGCTGGGCGACATTCCCGCATCGGGCATGTCAGCCAGCGAGCTGTCGCAATTGCTGACGGAGCAGCTTTCGAACGGCTACCTCAACGATCCGAGGATAAACGTTGAAGTGCTGAACTATCGGCCTTTCTACGTGTTGGGTGAAGTCGGCAGTTCCGGCGAGTTCACCTACAAGCCGGAGCTCACCGCGATGCAAGCCATCGCCGTAGCTGGCGGGTTTACCTATCGCGCCGATCGCAGCCGGGTCTTCATCCGCCGCGCGGGGGACGACCGTGAGTACACCTACGATCTGGATACTGGCCGGGTGGTCTATATCCAGCCGGGCGACACGATCCGGGTGGGCGAACGGTATTTCTAGATCGGAAATACGGATGGACGAATTAGCGGGCCGGACAGTCTGATGGTCGCGCATTCGGCCGAATTCGGACGGATCGGCGCGCGCCGCCCCGAGTTCCAGTTAGATCGTCGCTCATCTTGGTTCGATACTCTGATTGTCGGCGCGATTCTGGCGGCAATCCTGTTCAACCTCGTGCTCGGGCCGCTTACGGTCATCGGCGTTTTTGGCGCTGTCGGCGCCTTCTGCCTGCTGCGGTGGGAGCGGTTGCCCGGCATGGTGCTTGAATGCTGGCCGCTGTTGCTATTGCCGGCGATGGCGCTGGCCTCTGCGCTCTGGTCGGAAGTGCCTTTCACGACCCTGCGCTATGGCTTTCTTTTCGCCATTACCACGTTCGCCGGTATCATCGTGGGGGCGGGCGTGCGTCGTACCTCCTGCATCAACGGATACTTCTTCGCCTTTGCCACCTACTCGGTCGCGAGCATTCTGTTCGGACGATGGGTCGGCTGGGGGGATGGCCCCGGCGATGCTTTCGCGGGGCTTGCCGGGTCGAAGAACGCCTCTGGCGACATGGCAGGGGTGGCAACGTTCGTCACAATCGTGTTCATCTGGGTGATGCTCAAGAAGAGGCGTCTCGTCGCGGCGCTTGGCGTCAGCGCCCTGTTGCCAATTTTGGCCTGGATCCTGATTTCGAGCAAGGCGACCGGGGCGCTGATCGCCACGACATTGGCATCGGCGTGCCTGATCGCCTGGCTTGTCTCCGCAAGGCTGGCGCCACAGGCGAGGGGCGGGATTTTCGTCGCATCGGCAATTATCGCCACGCTTGCCCTGGTTTCCCAGAGTCTCTGGCTGGAGCCGATTTTCGATCTTGTGCTCGATGCCAGCGGGAAGGATGCCGGGCTCACCGGGCGTTCCGACCTCTGGGCATTCGGAGATAATCTTATCGCCGAACGTCCCTGGCTGGGCCTTGGCTATCATGCGTTCTGGCTCGAAGAGAATGTCGATGCGCGATACCTCTGGGATATGATGGGTATCGCCGGTCACCAAGGCTTCAACTTTCACAATACCGCGATGGAGATCGTCATCCACCTTGGCTATGTCGGCCTTGTCCTGGCCGCGATCGTGGCGGCGACGAGTGTCGCCATGCTGGTGTTCCGATCGATAAGAGCGCCCGGCTTCTCGAACATTCTCGCCTGCACCCTGTGCTTCTTCTTCGCGGTGAAAATGCCGTTCGAAGTCGTCGGCTTTGATACCATGCACTTTGCGACCGTTTCAATATTCGCGGCCTTAGCTATCGGTTTGCGACGAGATGGTGCTGGTAGCTTGCGATCAGCTCGCTTGCGCCCGCGCGCGATCCGCCGACGCAAACTTGCGTGATGGCGCAACTCGTTTGACATCGCTCTACAAACCTTCGATCTCACTGCCATGAGATTTCCTGCGATTTTCGCTACCGTGGCACTTGGCGGTGTTGGGCTCTTTTCGCTGTTGGCGGGAGGCGAGAGGGTGGATGCGCAAGCTGCTACGCCGCGAGCAGATGGCATTACGCAGGAACGGCTTGCAGGGGCCCCGCCTTTCACCGATGGCTTCGACCGTCTGAACAACCGCACATGGTCTGTGTCTGACGGCTGGCGAAACGGAGAGTGGACGGTCAACGACTGGCGTCGTTCGCAAGCACGCTTCGATGGCAAGCTCCACCTCGTCCTCGATCACAAGCGGACGAACCTCGCCGAGTTTTCGGGTGCGGAGGTGCAGACACGGCAGAAGTACGGCCATGGCTACTACGAGGTGACCATGCGGGCCGCTCCTGCAAGCGGCACGGTCTCGGGTTTCTTCACCTACACAGGGCCGCACTTCGGCGACCCCTGGGATGAGATTGATATAGAGATTCTCGGCTCCAAGCCGCGCGAGGTTGCTTTCACCTATTTTCGCGACGGGGAAAAGGTCTCCTACGAGCATCCGCTAGGTTTCGACGCCACGGCGGAGGAGCATGTCTACGGGTTCGACTGGCAACCAGGGTACATCCGCTGGTATGTCGATGGCGAACTGGTGCACGAAGATGCCGGCGACAGGTTGCCGCTACCAGTCACGAAGCAAAAGATCATGGTGTCGCTATGGGGATCGCAGCAATTAACATCGTGGGTTGGAGAGTTCGACCCGGCGACATTGCCCACGTCGATGACAGTCGATTGCATCTCCTTTTCAGCCGATTTTGTGAGCCGGCAAGGCTGCGATTGAGCGGTTTGGCCGCTGCTGCACCGATAAGGAGTTAGTCCCTTTGCGCCAATGCGCTCGGGTTCGCTTGCTGATAGAACAGGTTCAAAGATCGATGCCTTGTCGGAAAATCGGCGAGGTAAGTGTGGGCCCGTGCGGATTCGCGGAAGAGCTGTCTGCCGGGGGAGAAGCCATGCAAAGCTTCTGAGCGTGTCCACCCAGTGCAAAATATTGTTCTAGAGGCGAACCGAGCATGAAATCCTATATTATCACTGGTATCCAGATGAGGAACAAAGGCTCGCAGGCCATGTTCCTTTCTCTATACTATGCCTTGAAGTCCATCGATAAGGACTGTGAGGTCACCGGTTTCGCCTTCAAGACCGATGAGCCTGAGCAGTATGCTTTCAAGCTGCTGCCGCACGATGACTATACGCGTCTCGTATTCAAGCATAACCTTGAAAATATTCCACTCTTCACGCCGTTGCTGACCCGCTTCGCCGGGCTGGTGAGAAAGACTGACAAGTGGAACGGCAAGTTGCCGGAGATGTGCCAGGCGCTGCGGAAGGCCGACGCGATTTTCGACGCGAGTGGCTACACGCTCGGTTCGGGCTGGAGCAAGGGGGCTGGTGAGCGGCTTCTTGACACGATCAAGATGGCGAAGCGCTACAATACGAAAATCGTCCTGATGCCGCAGAGCTTCGGTCCGTTCGACTGGGGCGAAGCTGACGACGCTGAATATCTCGAACGGGTTAAGCACGAACTCAGCTACTGCACGAAAATCTACCCTCGCGAGAGGGAAGGGTATGAATGTCTGAAGGCGCTCGGGCTCGACAATATCGAACTGTCGGCCGACATGGTCATTCGGGAGAAGCTATTCCCGACAGCCAGCGAGATTCTCGCTTCGGGCGAGCCGCCGGTCGCCACCTATCCGGAGGAAGGTTCGGTTGGCTTCATCGTGAACGAAAACCTGTTCAGGATCGGTGATTCGGAAGCGGTGCTCAATCTTTATGCGAAACTGCTAGATAAGCTGATCGACAGCGGAGAAAATGTCTATTTTCTCAACACCTCGACTGCGGACTTGAACTTGACCCAGAAAATCCTTCAGGAAACGAAGGGCAAGGACAAGGTCAAGGTGATCACGGGGGACTATTCCAGTCCTCAACTGATCGACATGATCAGCCGTTTCAAATACATTGTTGCATCGCGCTATCACTCGATTGTTTTTGCTTACAGAAGCGGTGTGCCGGCTATTATCTTTGGCTGGGCTTCCAAATATACGGACCTTGCCGCCCATTTCCAGCAGTCGCACTATGTCTTCGACGTTAGAGATCCTGGCTTCGACAAGATTGTCGGAAAGATCGACCAAATGGCAGCAAGGTGCGGTGACGAATCCCGGATCATCAAGGAGTGCCTTGAGAAAAATCAGGTGGCATCGGTTGTGCAGGATGCCGTCGATGCTCTGGCAAAGGCGAAGTAGGAACAGCTTGTGCCTTGCGGTTGCCTGTTGAAGAGGCGAAACTAGGCGGTAGCGACTAGGCTGGAAGCTGGTCAGGCGAGGTTGAAGCTATGCATCAGATTTTGCAATTCGGTGCTGTGGCGGCCTGCGGCGCAATGGCCGTTATCGCCGTTATCTCCAGCCACGATGACGAGCCGACGGCGGTTGGCAGCATGATGGCGGTCGCGGTCGACGCTAGTGATGGTGAGAGCGAGCGCTCGATCGCATTTCCGGGCGCGGTCGGATACGGCCGCTTCGCGACGGGCTGGCGGGGTGGAGAGGTCTACTATGTCACGACCCTTGACGACGACGGGCCGGGCAGCCTGCGCGATTGTGTCGAGCATGATGGCGAGGGTCGGGTTTGCGTCTTCGGCATTTCCGGCACGATCGTTGTCGATAGTCAGATCAGGGTGGCCTCGAACACATATATCGCCGGCCAGACCGCTCCAGGAGAGGGCGTACAGATCAGGCTGGGACAGGGGCAGAATTCGCCTTTGATGATATTCGAGGCCAACAATGTGCTGGTGCGAGATTTCAAGTTTCGACCGGGACCAAGCCCCTTGCCATCCTCGAATGTCGATGGACTTTCGATCGAAAGCAGTTCGAATGTTTATGTCGACAGGGTCTCCGTGCAGTTCGCCACGGACGAAAACCTGAACGTCGGGACTGAGGATGAGCCGAGCGAAGACATCACTATCGCGCGCAGCATTTCTGCACTGTCCCTGGACAAGTCGAACCATCCGAAGGGGCGGCATTCGAAAGGGGCGCTGCTATGCCCCAATGATGGCCCCAGCGAACAGTGCGGAAGGTTGACCTTGTATGGAAACCTGTTTGCGCACAATCGTGATCGTAACCCCGACATTTCTGCTTCCCCGTCGGGTCCGATCGATCTCGTGAATAATGTCTTCTACGACGCGACGTCGCAATTCGGGGAGTTTCGAAACCACTACGGAAACACCTGGATCAGCTATGTCGGGAACGTGATCTTGCCCGGGCGCAGCACCAGAGACCGCTCCCCGCCCGCTGCGATCGAGGTCTTTCCGGTCGGTGAAGATCGGGGCTTCTCGATCGAGGTCTTCGAACAGGACAATATTCATCTCGCCAGCCGGGTCGATATGCTCTGTGATCGGTCCGTTTCGCGCAAGATCGTCGATGACGCGGCGGTGCCTTACATCGTAAGCCAGCCGCACAGGCCTCTTTCGGTGGCACCGATGACATCGGACAAGGTGCTGGAAGCCGTCCTGGCTGGCGTCGGTGCTCGGCACGGGCCTGACAGGCAGCTTGATGCTCTCGATGCAGCGATCATCGAGAATGTACGAACATGCGGCGGTCGCAGGATTAACGATCCAGTCGATGTCGGCGGCTGGCCCGATCTGCCGGTGGTTCGGGGCCCGCTGGACAGCGATCAGGACGGAATGCCAGATGAGTGGGAAGAGGCACATGAGGGCCTCGATCCAAATGACCCGTCCGACGCGTGGCAGGATCGGGACGATGACGGGTGGTCAAATCTGGAAGAGTATCTCAGCCATCTCGCCGGTGATCCGCTCCCCTGAGGAGAGTGCGCGGGCTTTCGAGCGCATCGCACGGGCGCCTTATAGGGAGGCGATCGCGTCAGCGACAATTCTATTCCAGTGGTCGGCGATCACTTCGGTGTCGTAGCGGGCCGAGGCTTCTCCTGCACGGAGGGCAAGCTCCTGCCGAAGCGTGGAATCTTGCAACAGGCTGGCCATGGCGCTGGCAAGTGCGGGCACATCGCCCAGCGGGACCAGTCGGCCGGTGACGCCATCCTCGATCATGTCGGTCACCCCATGCTCGCAATCGAAAGCAACGACAGGCAGCTTGGCCGCCATGGCTTCGACAATGACATTGGGCCAGCCCTCATAGGCGGAGCAGAGCACGAAGACATCGGCTGTCTCGACCCATTGTCCCGGCTTCTCGGTCAGACCGGGCAAGGCAATCCGATCGTCGAGGCCGAGCTGCGCGCGTTGCCGTTCGAGGTCCGCGCGCGCTGCGCCTTCGCCCCAGATCCGCAGGTTCCACTTGGGGAAATCCGCTGCGATCAGGGCAAAGGCATCGATGAGCAGGTGGAACTGCTTCTGGTCGGCCAGTCTGCCCACCGCCGTGATGGTGTTGCCTTGGCGCTGGTCTTGCCAGTTTTCGGGCAGGTTTACCGGATTGGGAATGATTGTCGTGCGCGGGCGCTGGCGTTCGGGATAGTAGTCCGCCGCGCCCCTGGTCATGGTGACGAACGAAAAAGCCTTCGGATAGGTATAGGCACGCGCCGCACGCCAGAAAGCGTTGAATTGCTGGAGTGTCGGATTGTTGCGCTCCGAGATAATGACCGGAATGCCCGCAGCGCGAGCCGCCAGAACCGACATAACATTGGCCTTGGTGAGAAAGCTGATCACAACGTCGGGTTTGAACTCGCGATAGACCCGCTGGAGAGCCTTGATGCGGCGCGCGGTCTGGAGAAGCTGCCCCGGCAGGCCGCCCGAGGCGGCGGGAAGGCCGAGACGAAACAGTGCGACCTCGTCTGCGAGAGGATAGAATGGAGTGAACTCGGGGTCGTCGAAATTTGCGATGCCGATCTGGCGGCCCTGTTTGGCCCAGTGGTTCGCCAGTGTGGTGACCACACGCTCGCTTCCGCCTGCGCCGAGCGAAGGCAGCACGAAGAGAATCCGAGCATCATCGGCGAGCTGAACTGTCAAATCGGTTGGTCTTTTCAGTTCCATTCCCCTGCCTCGCGCCATTTGGTCTTTCTTATCATGTTTCAGAGTCTCTCGTCGCGAGCCTTGGGTGTCAGGCGAACGGCGGTGTTACGCAAGTGCCGTTGCGGAGCAGACATGGCGAATGCTGTCGATTGGATGACACGGCCAACAGATTACAAGCCGATGCGGTGGCGCGCAGCAGGGAAAACGGACTAACACCTTATCGACGCAGTGCTGACGCATGGTGCGTTATGTCAGGCAGCCCCTTCCAGGAACCTCGCCATTAGGATGGCGCGCATGAGGTTCGGAGTAGAGCTACGTCGAACTTGCCCGATGTGCTTAGCTTAGATTGCAAGGCTCACTACCCATCCGAGTGATTGCAACGCATGCCTGATTGAGACATCTCTTGGGTTCATTGCCGAACCCGATATGCGCATGTCCAGAGCTCTATTCGGTGCATGCGCAAGTAAGGCCTGTCGCAGCCTGTTTCGGCGTCTTGATTGGAAAGTAGCAAATGTCGCTAAGGTTCGAAGACATCGACTTCATCATCATCGGGGCCGGCAAGTCGGCTTCGACCTGGTTGCAGACCCAGCTGCAGTCAGATCCAGCGGTGTATATGCCGGGTCCGGAACTGCACTATTTCTCGCGGGAATATAGCCAGGGCGATGATTGGTATCTGTCGCAATTCAGCGATGAGGGGGTCGGAAAGACCGTTGGCGAGAAGTCCAATTCCTACCTTTATGAGCCCGATGGAGCCGCCCGCATCCACCGCGTTCTGCCCCACGCCAAGATGATCGCCCAGCTGCGCAACCCTGTGGATCGGGCCTATTCCCACTACTGCATGTTGTTCCGGCGCGGCGATGTCGGCGACGATATCGATAACTACCTGGACCCGTCGAAAGGCGAACATCCGCGGATTCTTGGGGCAGGGCATTATGCCCGGCACCTGCAGAAATACATCGACCTGTTCGGCAGGGAGCAGCTTCTCATCCTGTTCTACGAAGGCGTGAAGGCCAACCCGGACCAACAGATGGCCAGCGTCCGGTCTTACCTCGGCTTGCCGTCCCGCCCGCTCGCGCCGTCGTCACGCGGGAAGGTGAAAGACAAGACCGTACCGGTCGTGCCCGGCCCCTTGCGCAAGCGCCTGGCGTGGATGAAGCCGATTGCGCGTCCGTTGCGAGGAACCCCCGCTTTCGAAGCCCTCAGGGGATCCATTGCGCGCGACACCGAGTATCCTCCTCTCACCGAAGAGCTGAAGAAGCGTCTCTACGAATATTACGCTCCTTCGATCGAAGTGTTGGAGGGTATGAGCGGCCAATCGCTGACCCATTGGTATGGCCCGATGGAAGGCGTCCAGTAAGCGATTGCGTGCTCTCCGCAGGCGTGCGGATGCCTCGCTCACGGGAGAGTGGGCAGGCCTCTCGCACCGGGACAGGATGTCCCGGTGATTGCGGGCGAGCGCGGCTTTCCGGGTGGGCGCCATTGCGACTTTCACATGACGTCTGTGGCCTTCGTATTTCGGCCAAAGTTAACACAGCCCGGACGCCAGAGGCCAGCAAGGACTCCACGGGAATTGCGATGAAGTGCTTTAATGTTGATGATGTGTGCCAAATAGGCGACGAACCCACTTTACGAATTGATTGCAATGTCACTAATAGTCGCCAAGCCAATTTAGGCGAGTAGGAGGTAACTCGTCCCATGCCATTGCATCGCCCACCGCTCAATGCTGAGGTTCTTTTGGATCAGCGTGGCTCTGCACGGCGCACGGTGCGGTTCGCCACGCCTGTCGATAGCGCCGCAGATAAGACGCGGGCCCGGATCCACGATCTGTCCGAAAGCGGCCTGAGATTGGAAACCGCCGTTGGGTTTGATCTTGGAGAAACGCTGCTCGTCGAGTTGCCATTCGTGGGAGAAACCGTTGCGCGCGTCGTTTGGAACGAGCGGAACTCCTACGGTTGTGAATTTTCGGCCCCAGTCGGAAAAGCTGCGGTAAGCGCTGCGCTCCTTCGATCGCGGAAATCTCCTTCGCGGAAAAGCAGCGAGGGAGCCATCAAGGAACATGATATCGGAATCGACCCATCGCTTGAGCAGATAGCAGCCTGGACGGTCGAATTCGGGAACGCCAAGGACGCCGATGAAGGCTACCGGTTGATAGGCTTCCGCATGTCAGAAGAAGGAATAGTCAAGGCGCTGGTGACAAAGAACTACTGATCGCCAGGTTTTATCGCGTCTGGCGTACAGTGGGTCGTTGCAGCATTCTCAAGGTTGCGCAGTAATGCCCGTCCTATCGCCGAACAGTCCTTCACGGCCGCTGTCAAAGTCGAAGCGTCTTTCGCCGGAGGACTGTCGGCTGTCGGGGGGCGAGAATGCGCGGCGGTCTCAACCGACCGCTGCGGCACTCTCGATATCGTCCATTGCGGTCATACCGATGCTCCCGGCTTCCGATCCATAGGCGGAGGCCAGTTCCGAGTGGTTGAGCTCGATCCCGTTATTGACCGCCCAGATGGCGGCCTGCGTACGGTTCTGCGCGCCGAGTTTGCGCAAGATTGCCTTGACGTGGACCTTGACCGTTGCCTCGCTGATGTCGAGACGGCCAGCAATGACCTTGTTGGGCGAGCCCAGGATCAGGTAACGCAAAGTCTCGATTTCGCGGTCCGATAGCAACGCAATCGCGTCGCGTTCGGGCATCGAGGGAAGCAGGCGTCCGGTCCAGCGCGCGGGGAAGCCCTTGGCTAGCTCGCTCGGCATGACCTTTTCGCCCAGTTTCACGAGCCGCAGCGACCCAATCAGGGCTTCGCAATCGATCCGCTTGACCATGTAGGCGTCCGAACCGGCCTTGAAAGCCTCGAACATCAGGTCGAAGTCGAAATCGTTGCTCAGGATGACAACCTTGGCATCGGGCATGGCCCGCTTGCACACCTCGATTTCGGCGGAAAGGTTATGGTCATCCCCGATATCCAGGATGACCATTTCCGGCTTGATCTGATGGTCCTGCAGTTCGGCCAGGCCGCGACTTGAGGCGTGGGATCCCACGACGACGAACTCTTCGCCGTCAAGAATTCGCCTCAATCCCTCACGTGCGAGCGCGTTATCGCTTATTACAGCGACAGACACGTGCGACGAGTTTTCCATTTACACATACCCCCTTCGAGTGATCGTGTGCGACCCGAAAGTTTCGTGCGGCTAGCCGGAGGGCATCTCTGCCCAGCCTCGCTTGCCGACCGCATCTCGTTGGAACCCCTGTATGGTGGACAAGGGATTAACCGCAAGGGAGACGATTCGTCGAGTCTAAAAACTGGACAGTTTTGTTTCGTTCGTTGCCAGCGCCACGAACGCGCGCGCCGCCTCAAATGACGCATTTCCGCCATTGGCGCGGGAGTAATGCAAGGGGATCAAAGCGCAGGTGGGCCAGCGGCAACACGCCCTGCATGTCGTTTGCGCGATCAGGATTCCGGCAGGGCCGCCTGCCCGCGTCTGGTGCGATTCACATCGCTCGAAGGGGCTAGTCTGCTCGTTCGGACTGTTCAGCCGATCTCGCGCAGAAGCATGAAGGCTTCGGCCGCGGGGAGGTAAACCGTGGACCCTCGCACCGTTGCGAGCGCTTCGATCGTCTTGAGCGAGCGTTCATCCGGAAAGGGTTTCACCTGGCTTTCGAAGCAGGCAAAGGCGCGCAGCTTTCGCTCGATCGTGTCGCTGATGTCGAAATAGACGTTCGGGGCGAAGGTCTCGGTCACACCGGGGGCGGCCCAGTTGGTCTCGGACAGAGTCTCATAGGCATAGACTCGTCGGGGGGCCTCTGGCCCCCTCGGCCGTGCGGAGACCAGCCCGGCTGTGAACACAAGCTGGTGATCGACATGGATATCGCCAATGAATGGCAGGAACAGCGTTTCCGGTGCAATTTCGCGCACCAGGCCGCCGATTGCCGCGTTGAGCTTTGCAGCGGGCAGCGTGTCCAGCGCAGCCGCCGGCAGGTCGAGAAAGTGGCACTTCGCGACCCCGAGGACCTTGTGCGCCTCGGCCAGTTCGGCACGCACCTGTTCGATCAGCGCCTCGGGAAAGGCCGGTTCATAGCCGCGGGTGACCACCGCGACGTGAACTTCCTGACCGGCGTCGGCCAGCCGCGCGATGGTGCCGCCGCAGCCCAGAACCTCATCGTCGGGATGGGGGGCAACAATCAGCGTCTTTCCAAGGTGAGCCAGGCTGTCGGTCATGATTGTCCCAGTACTATGTGGTTACGGATGGAGGAGATGTCTTCTCCCTCCCATTCCTCGACGCGGAGCACTCCATTGCCGGTGACCACGTCGAAATGTTCGTCGCAAACGCGCACAACCTGCCCCGCCATCGCGTGATGGTCATGATCGGCCATGGGAAAGGCTCGCCAGATCACCAGCCGCTTGCCCGCATGAGAGGTGAAGGCTCCGGGATATGGTTCGCCGACGGCGCGGATGAGGCGGTCGATGGCGTCGGCCGATGCGGTCCAGTCGATGCGCCCGTCTTCCGGGCCGCGCCTTGCGGCATAGGTTGCGCAGGTTTCGTCCTGCTTCGTGTGGGGCGGGGCGCCGGAGGCAAGCGATGCGATGCTGGCCCGGATCATCGCATCGAGCGCCTGCATGTGCTTGTCGTAGAGCGAGCGGGCGGTTTCTCGCGGCGCGATATGGAAGAAGCGCTGTTCAAGGATGTCGCCCGAGTCCACCCCTTCGTCGACCCAGAACAGCGTGCCGCCGGTGATCTTCTCGTCGTTGAGGATGGTCCAGGGCAAGGCGGCGCGGCCCCTCATTCGCGGCAGGGCGGTGGGGTGGTAGCCGATCACGCGTTCGGGGGCGAGCTGGCGGAACTCGGGGCCGCAGATCTGCGACCATCCGACCACGAAGATATAGTCAGGCGCTTCGGCTCCGATCGCGGCTATTGCTTCCGGCTCGTTGATGTTGCGCACGTGCACCACGCGGATGCCATGTTCGCGGGCGAGAGGCGCTAGATCGACGAAGTCGGAATGCCGTTTCGACAGCTCCGGCGCCAGAGTGGCCACCACGACCGGCGGGCAGCCAGCGTCGATCATTGCTCGCAGGGCCCACAAGGAGCCTTCAACCGCTCCGACGAGTGCAGTCCTCATTGTCCTATGTCGCCTCGTGCACTTGTGTTGGCCGGGAAGGGGCTGCCTGATCGCGCAGAAGGCCCATTTCCTGCATCAGCAGCTGGTTGACCCTGCGTACATCGTAAACGTCCTCCGCAAGCTGGCGCGAGCGCTCGCTCATATCGCTTACCAACTGGGGATTCTCCACCAGTGTCTCCATCGCCTCCGCTAGGCTTTGTGCGTCACGCGGGATAACCAGGAACCCGTTGACGCCGTTGGTTACGGCATCGCGACAGCCCGGCATATCGGTCGTCACGATCGCGCGACCGACCGCGAGGGCTTCGAGGATGGCGCGCGGCAGGCCCTCCCGATAATAGGTCGGCAGAACAAAGACGTGGCACTTGGCGAGAAAGGAGGGCACGTCGTCGGTCTCGTCGATCAGGTCGACCGGATAGTCGCTCTTGAGCCTCGCGAGATCGGCGGCCTGCAAGCCGGTCGGGTTGCTTGGTTCCATCCGGCCGATCAGGCTGAAGCGCACATCGGGGTGGCGTGAGGCTATCATCGCGGCCGCCTCGGCATATTCCCACACGCCCTTATCGCGCATGAGGCGTCCGATCATGAGGAAGTGCAGCGGCCCTTCCGGCAGTGGTGCCTGGGTGAACCGTTCGAGATCGACGCCTGAACCCGGCACTTCGAGGACCGGCGATGACGGGTCGACGATCCCGGCCGCGACCATATCGGGCCGGTCGTCGGAGTTGAACACGAAGATTTTCTCGGCCCGTTTCAGCCCCGCGCGATAAAGACGGCAGAACAGGCCTTTGAGCAAACGCCGGTCAGAGGCGGCATCGCTGAACAGATAGCCAAGCCCGGACATGAGCGCGAAGTACCGTTTCACGCCTGCGAGCCGACAGGCAATACCACCGTAGATAATCGGCTTTTGCGTATAGGCGACAACTGCATCGGGCGCCTCTTCGCGCAGCAGTTGCACATAGGCCCCGATCGTCTTCAGGTCTGTAACCAGGTTCGTGCCCGTTCTTGCCATGGGAACGGTGCGAAATTGCACGCCCATCTGTTCGAGGCGGGCGCGCACCTTGGGATCGTCGTCGGGCGCGACTGCAACGACTTCGTGGCCTGCCTGCCGCATCGCTTCAAGCAGCCGTCCGCGGAAGTTGACCAGCGAAAACGCCAGACTGGAAAGCACCACAACTTTCAAGATTGTCTCCTCTTCGGCCCGGCACTACGCTAGGATATACAGTGCGTATGCCTTGTTTGTGGGGGCGAGAACATCTGCATTTGGTCGAATAGGCGAAAGGTCACCTGCTCCAATCATGGGGGAGTGAAGGGGCGTTAGAGGGATGGCGCCTCCTCCTTTCGAGGGTCTCACGCCTACCCTTTCGGAGCACCTGCTCTGTCCTGCCAGAGTAAGAACCGGTCCCGCAAACCCTTTTGGCTGATCCTATGATGCGCAAGTGCGCCCATGCCTCATAGCGGATAATTGTCAGGCTTGTTGGAATTCCCGGAGTGCTGATCGGCAAGAGGGGGAAAAGGCTGAAGGATGGCGAAAGCAGTGACAGCAGAAGCCGAGACCGCCGCGAAGGCTGTTTCCGATGGAAGCGATGATCTCACCTTCTATGGGGGCGGGCGTCTCACCCGTCTCTCTCGTGTTTTGGCCGCGCGTTTCGGCATTGCCTCTGCCGCTCGCTGGAAAAAGATCATTCGTCTGGTTGGCGTGATGACGCTCGATTTTACGGCAATTGCAGGCGCGCTTTTGCTGCTTTTGCCGTTCATCGAGCAATTGATCGAAGCCCGGGCAAGCATGGTCACGCTTCCGCTTTTCGTGGTGACGGGCAGCGCCATCGCTGTGTTCGGCATGTTCATCACCGGTCTCTATAAGCGCAACTGGCGGTTTACATCGCTCGCCGATTGCTTCGTTTTGACCCTCAATGTTGCCATTGTGATCGGAATATTCTGGGCGGCGATCTGGTTCGTTTTCGATATCTCGAATGTGCGGCAGCTTGTCCTGCTGGCTATCCTGCATTTCTGCCTTTCCCTGCTGTTCATGCAGGCGATGCGGCTGGCTCGACGGGCTGCCCTGCGAATTCCAACCTTCTCTTTCAAGCGCGAGGCGTCGGTGGAGGATTTGGCCAATCACGAGAAAGTCGTGCTCGTCGGGCGTGCGGATTGGGTGGAATCGGCGATCAGGATCATCCACGCCGACAGGAACTCGCCGATCGTGGTCGTAGGTAGCCTCGTGCCTGAAGGCGACGGGCCGATCTCGCAGCTTCGCGGGGTCCCCGTGCTCGGGTGCCCGGAGCACCTGTTGTCAGCGGTGCTCGCACTGGAGGAGCGCTCCCGGCGTCCCGACACCGTGATCCTGTGCGATGACGCGATCAATCTCAGCCCGCGCGACGTGGCCTCGATTACCCGTCGGACGCGCGACCTGGGCATCAAGATCGAGCGCGTGGGCGACGACTGGGGGCATTTGCTCGGGCGCGCGAACGGTTCGTCGCTCGATAAGCTGTCTACCAGCGATCTGCTCGGAAGGCGCGAATTCGAACTGCGCGAGGCGACCATCTCGAAGCAGGTGGCCGGAGAAACGATCCTTGTGACAGGGGCTGGCGGAACCATCGGCGGGGAGCTGGCAAGGCAGCTCGCCGGGTTCAAGCCGACCAAGCTGGTTCTCCTCGATCATTCCGAGTTCAATCTCTACACGATCGAGCGGCAGGTGCGCGAAGCCTATCCCGAGGTGCCGCTGGCGATTTCGTTGTGCGATATCCGCGATTTCGCCGAGATTCGGCGGGTGTTCGAGCGGCATCAGCCCGCCATCGTCTACCATGCCGCGGCGATCAAGCACGTGCCGATTGCCGAGGCCAATGCCTGCGCCGGTGCGCACACCAACATCATCGGCACGAAGAACGTTGCCGATGCGGTGTGCGAGTTCGGCGCCAGGGCAATGGTGCAGGTGAGCACCGACAAGGCGGTGAACCCGGTCGGCATCATGGGCGCAAGCAAGCGCGTGGGCGAGCTTTACGCGCAGTCGCTTGACCTTTGCGGCATCGACGATCCGGATGCGCCGCGTTTTATGACTACGCGTTTCGGCAACGTTCTCGGGTCGTCCGGCTCGGTCGTTCCGCTGTTCAAGAGCCAGCTGCTCGCAGGCGGGCCGCTGACCGTTACCCATCCCGAGATGAAGCGGTTCTTCATGACGGTGCGCGAAGCCGTGCAGCTGATCCTGGAGAGCAGCTCGCGCGCTCTGCAAGATGGTACGCCGCGCGGCCGGATCATGGTGCTCGACATGGGCGAGCCGGTGAAGATCGTTGATCTGGCCCGGCGGATGATTCGCTTGCACGGTCTTGAGCCCGACATCGACATCGAGATCAACTTCACGGGCCTGCGCCCTGGCGAGAAGCTTTATGAGGAGCTGTTTGATAGCTGCGAAGTGCAGCAGCCATCATCGATTCCGGGCATTTTCGAAGCCCAGTCGCACCCGGTCCCCTTGCCACTCATCACCCGTGCGATAGAGCAGATCGGCATCGAAATCAGCAAAGGCAACGACGGCAATGTGAGGCGTATCGCGCACCACCTTACCAGTTTGCCAAGCAGCTCGCCCACTTTGGCCGGGTTTGTCGCCAACACGAGATCGCTGCTCGGGCGATCGCATCTTACCGTCGAGGAGCGCTGAGCAGATGACGCAAGAGACGCAAACGGTCCGGGGCGAAGATGTAATGGTTCGTGAGCCGGCTGAGCCTGTGGACACCACCTCGCATTGGCCCAGGCACGAGGCTGACGAGATCGAAGCGGCCACCGCGGTGCTGCAGTCGGGCAGGGTCAACGCGCTGGTCCACGGTACGGAAAATCGCGCGTTCGAAGAGGAATTTGCGCGCTATGTCGGCGTTCCCCATGCGATCGCAGTAAGCAATGGTACGGTTTCGATCGAGCTGGCGCTGCGTGCGCTGGGCATCGGTGCGGGCGACGAGGTGATCGTGCCTGCGCGCAGCTTCTTCGCCACGGCCAGCGCGGTGGTGGCAGTCGGTGCAAACCCGGTGTTTGCCGATGTCGAGGTTGATACCCAGAACATCGACCCCGCTTCGGTGGAGCGCTTGATCGGAGAGAACACGCGGGCCATCGTCTGTGTCCATCTTGCCGGCCAGCCTTGCGACATGGGCCGACTGTGCGAGATCGCCGCCGCGAACGAGCTCTATCTCGTGGAGGATTGCGCGCAGGCGCATGGCGCTACGTGGGAAGGCCGTCAGGTCGGCTCGTTCGGCGATGCGGGTTCGTTCTCGTTCTGCACCGACAAGATCATGTCGACCGGCGGCGAAGGCGGAATGCTGGTCATGCGCGACGAAGCAGTCTGGCGTGCGGCCTGGGCCTACAAGGATCACGGCAAGGACCCCGTTCGCCTGCGCGAACCCCATTCCGGTACTCCGGGTGCATTCCGCTATCTTCACGACAGCTTCGGCAGCAACTTCCGGATGACCGAAATGCAGGCCGCGATCGGGCGCAGGCAGTTGGCCAAGCTCGACGGCTGGCTGGCGCAGCGACGCGCCAATGCCGAAGCCCTGATCGCGGAAGCCTGCAAGAGCCCGGCCATAATGGCCATGCGGCTGCCGCAGCAGGCAAGGTCAAGCTACTACAAGGCCTATGTCCGCGTTGACCTCGACCGTCTCGCGCCGGGGCGTTCGCGATCGGACATTATCGGCGACCTGATCGCGCGGGGCATCACCTGTGGCAGCGGCTCGTGCCCGGACATGAGCCGCGAGGCCGCACTTGACGAAATGGACGTTCGGCGAGACGGAGAGCTTGCCAATGCCCATCAGCTCGGGCGGGAGACGATCATGTTCCAGGTCGATCACACGCTAACTCCCGCGCAAACCGCGTACGTTGGTCGCTGTCTCGCCGAAGTTGCCAACCGTTATTTGAAAGCCTGATGATGTCCGATCGCGAACCATCCTTCGAATTTCATGACGGCATGTCGGCGAACGGACTCTTCGGTGTGCCATTGTTCTCAATCGTAGTATGAAAGGGGTGCTCATGAGCAGGATCCAGAAACACGTTCCCGTCCTTTTTGCCGCAACCTGCCTTGCCTTGCTGGGAGGGTGCACAAGCGGCATCGGTGAGCTTCCTCCGCTGGAGAGCATCGGCAGCGCGGAGCTGCGTCTTGCACCGGGCGACAAGATCCGCATCGCGGTGCAGGATCTGGACACGATGGACGGGGAATACATCGTCGATGAAACGGGCTCTGTCTCGCTGCCGCTGGTGAACCAGGTGCAGATCTCGGGCCTGTCCTATGTCGAGGTTCAGAACGCGATTGCCGCGCGGCTGGTCGAGAACGATGTCCTCAAGGAGCCGAACGTCACGGTCCAGCCAATCGACCTGCGGCCGATCTACATCATGGGCGAAGTCCGCAGCCCGGGCGAATATTCGTTCCGCCAAGGGCTCACCGTATTTGCTGCGGTGTCGATGGCCGGGGGCTATACCTACCGCGCCAAGACAGGTGAGGTCGCGGTTACCCGCTCGGTTGGCGATCGGCAGACCACCGGCATCGCCACCGAAGACAGCCCGATCCTGCCCGGCGATCGGATCCGCGTATACGAGCGCTGGTTCTGATGCGCTTCGCGAAAGGCCCGCAACGGGTAGGGAAAGCCTTCGCGCTGGCTTGGGTTCTCTTTACCTCGACCAGCGCACTCGCCCAGACCACAATTGCCAATACCGTTGCGGGGAATGACCCCGAGTACGAGGTGGAACCTGTCACGGTGGGGCCGTTCCAGGTCTCGCCGAGTGTCATGGCCCGAACGATGTACGACACCAACGTCCTTGCGGACCCGGACGGGGCTGAGCTTGAGGACGTGGAATTCTTGGTAAGGCCTGAACTGGTTGCACGGGTCGGTGATCAGGGACTGCGTCTTCGGATCGAGGGCTACGGCGAATTCAGCCGCTATGCCGATCTGACCAACGAAAATTCCGACACATATGGCGTCTCGGGAGATGTCGTATCTAACCCTGACGAAAACAATCAGCTGCACGTCAGAGCGGGATATGCGCGATTAAAGGAAAATCGGGGCGATCCCGAAGCACGTAACCTGGTTGGGCTTGGGCCACGCCTTTACGACAGCATATTCGCAAACCTCGATTATCGTCGTACCGGCGGGCGTACGCTGTTCTCTGTCGAAACGTCATACAGCAAGATCGATGCGACCTCACCTATCGACGATGATCGGGATTTCACAACCTATGTCGGGAGAGCGACCGCTGGCTACAGGGTAAGCGGGCCTATCTTTGCGACGGTTACCGGTTACGTCAACGTCAGGGACTTCCGTATCGGGGCAACGCCCACCGGTCCGGACCGTGATGCAACGACCTACGGTGCCCAGGCAGGTGTGGATTTTATCGATAGCGAGCGCCTGCGCGGTCGCGCCCGGCTGGGCTTTTTCCGTTTCGATCCGTCCGATCCCACTCTCGACGGGCGAACGGGGTTCTCCGCCAACGTCTTGGTTTCCTACCTTCCGACCCGCCGGACCGCTATTATCGTTGACGTGTTCAACGGAGATGTCGCGACTTCGCGTCGCGGCGCCCAGTCGCGCACCGATAGCCGCGTTACGGTGACGGGGCAGGTGGAGATGCGGCATAACCTCTATGGGCGTGCCAGCCTCAGGTATATGCGGAACAAGTACATCGGCAGCGGGATCGAGGAGCGCAGTATTGGCGGGAATCTGGCGCTGGAGTTCCTCGCAGGGAAGGGACTGTCCTTCATTGCCGAGGTTCAGGCGTCGGACCGTCAAAGCGATGATCCAACACAGGAATTCGACCGGTTCCGAACAAGCCTCTCCGCGCGGCTGCGGTTCTGACGCTGGGGCGGTTACCGCCCCAGTAGTTCGTCGTAGATGCGCATAATCGAGGCGGCGTGTCGCTCCTTGCCGAACCTCTCGCGTGCCGATTTCTCGGCACGCGAGACCATCGCTTCGCAACCCTCCGGATTTGCGAGCAGGGACATAATTCCTTCGGCGAGGGCGATGGCGCTTTCGGGCTTAACCAGCACGCCGCAGTCATCCGCAAGCGCTTCTGGGTTGCCGCCCGAGCACGTGGCTACGACCGGGGTGCGCACGAGCATCGCTTCGACCAGAGTGCGCCCAAGCGGCTCATGCACTGCGGGAACCATGAGCTGGTCGCAACCGGCAATCAATTCGTGTCCGGGCGTATGGAAACCCATCAGCCTGACCTGGTCGCCTACTCCCTTGTGCTCGATATGGTCGCGTAGCATGCGATCCATTTCAGCATCCTGAGCCTCGCCGAACATCAATCCGTAGACGGGCCGATCCATCTGCGAGCGAAGTTCGGCAATGACATCGACGAACAGCAGCGGCCGCTTGCGAGAGATGAAGCTGCCGAAATAGCCCACGACAAACGCATCGTCGGGAAGGCCTGCCAGATCCAGAACACGCCTGCGTGCCGCCTCGCGATCCACGTTGATCGATGTATCGAATGGGCTGAAGACAACCTCGGCCTTTTTCGCAGCACTCCAAATCCCACCCTTCGGGAGCGAAAAAGCGGATACGGTGAGAACCTTGCTTGCCACGAGCGGAGCCAAAAAGCGTAGCCCCAGGGCAGTCGGATCGGCGCGATGGTGCCACACGAGCGGCAAGCCTGCCAGGCGGGCAGCCAGCGCCCAGGAGGCATGTGTGCGTCCGTCATTCGTATGAACGATATCGACGCCTTGTTCGCGCAGGAAACGGACGCGCTTCGCCAGCCCGGAAAAGGTGCTCATGAACTTCGCGACGCTGAACTTCTCGCCCGGCATGAAGGGGGTGCTTGGTCGTGCCGCATCTTCGACCTGCTCGAACCCTGCGAAATGGGCGGCAGTCATGCCGTTGGCGACCTCGGGCACGATGATGACACGATATCGTGAAGGATCGAGGTTTTCGAGCAGACCACGAAGCGAGAAGTGGCTGCCTCCGATAATGTCTCCCGCAAAGGGGTAGCAGATTGTTGCCCGCTGCAATTCGGTTGCGCCGACCTCTGCGACTGGATCCTCTTGGAAAGGAGCGGTCATGCCAAGATTGCTCCTGTCAGTGGGTTATCGCGACGGTCATGGCACGCAATAGAGCTCTCTTGGAGGGGATTTTGTTGCCACATTGCGGTACTCTACTTTGCTTTGGCTGTCTGTCTCACATCGGGAGTGCGTTTCAGCAAGGTATCTTTGGTATAGCTAAGCCGCCAATTCCTGCGAAGGTCGCATAGCCCGAATGCGATCTGAAGTGTACGGATACGCCGTTGTTCGAACGCGCATCGGGTGGCAGGAGATGCGCGATGAGCGAGCAACGAGACTTGTATTTGACGCCGCAGCAGAGTTTCTCTGGCAGCCCTTTCGCGGATCATCGCGATGGAGCCAGTCGTGCGTTCGATGAACAGCCCGTCGATCACGTCCCCGGTTCCCTTAGTACGATGAACCGTCTCAAGAGGGCTGCACTATTGGTCGCAGCCTTCTTTTGCGGATGGTCCATCTTGCGCGTCGCGCAATTGAATCTGACGCTGAGCGACATCCTGATCTGTGTCGTCATGGTCGCCATGCTTTCCCGTGGAGAGATCAACCGAAAGCCCTTCGGCAATCTCACGGCTTTCTGGTTGCTGGGGCTGGGGCTGATGCTCCTCGGGCTCTTCATAGGGTCGATCATCAACGGCGGCGTGGATCGCTGGCTCATTGTGGGTGCGCAGTATGTGTTCTCCTTCGCGCTGATCCCGATGCTCCTTTCGGGACAGGAGACTTCGCTGACACGAATTCTTCCGGCACTGCTGGTGATTGGAATGGCCGTGTCGGAGCTTATCGGCATCTCAGTCAGCCTCCTTTTCGACTATAGCGATACAAAGGACGTGCTGGGAGTGGGCTTCCTGACCGGCAATGGGCGGTTGGGTTCCATGACCGGCCATCCCAATTCAAACGGGGCGATGATCGCTTTTGCCCTGCCCATGCTCCTTTATTCTGTTCGCAGGGGGACCATCCCCCTGGGCATTGGTATCCTGTGCGGCGTCTTGTTGGTCTGGGGCCTGCTTGCCTCGGGGTCTTTCACGGCCTTTTCCGCATCGATGATCGCAGTTGGCATTTATCTGGCGATCTCGGGCATCAAAATGCTGGTACGTGTCTCGATTCTCGGCGCGATAGGTGTGGCGCTTTTTCTGGCATCGGGCCTTCCCCTGCCCGCCACCTTCGAGAAACGCGTCGCAGGAGCCCTTACGACCGGCGATCTCAGCGAAGCCGGCACTTTCACCGGACGCTCCGAGCTTATCGACGAGGCATGGGCAATGGCTGAGGACAACAGCATCATCGGCCTCGGCGTTGACCAGTATCGGTTGATCAGCGTTCACGGGGCCCCGGTGCACGAGTTTCATCTGCTGATCTGGAACGAGGGCGGGATTACAGCCTTCGCGGGTATCGTGGTGATGCTGCTGACAATGGTTGCAGCTGGTTTCGTGGCAGTTACGCGAAGTCGCATTGAAGGCGCACTGATCCTTTCGGTGATCGCGGTGTTCAATGTCTACACGGTTTCGGTTCCGCACATGTATTCACGCGCCTGGATTCTTCCGGTTATGCTCGCAATGAGCACCTACTTCGCTTCCCGTCCGATTTTCTCCAGATCCAACCACTAGCCTCAGTGGAACCCATGGCGTCCGAAAAACCAACACGGCTTCCGCCGGACAACAACATGAACGCCATGCTGCGCTCGCGCATCGGCAGCATCATGCACCTCATGAGCGGAAGCTTCGCGGTGGCGGGCATAATGGCTTTGAGCACAGTTGTTGCCGCTCGCGCGCTCGGACCCGAGGCTTACGGGGTGCTTGCCCTCGTCCTCACGGTGGGGCGGATTTGCGAAAGGTTCATCCGGTTCGAAAGCTGGCAATCCATCATCAGGTTCGGCACGCAGGAGGACGTGGAGGAAAATCCGCAAGCGATGAGCGAGCTCTTTCTCCTTGGCCTGCTCCTCGACATTGGTTGTGCCTGGCTCGCAACGGCCCTGATGCTTGCAGGCGGATATATTGCGCTTCCTTACATCGGACTCGATCGTTCGGATTTTTATCTCCTTGTGATCTTTGCTCCGGCCATCGCGTTCAATATCACCGGGGTGCCGACTGCCGCCTTGAGAATGGCCGACAAGTTCAAGCTTCTGGCCTATTTTCAGCTGTTTTCGGCCGGCTTGCGTCTGACCATGGCGGGGATAGCGTGGTGGCTGGGCGCGCCACTTTACGTTTTCCTCGCGATCTGGACCGTTGCCCAGTTGATCAACATCGCCGTCTTCGGCCTCCTTGCGATCCGCCAATTGAAGGATCTGGGAATTCCCAATCCGCTGTCCTCTGGGGTCAGGGGGCTCACCGGACGGTTTCCCGGTTTCATGGCCTTTGCATGGTCCACCAACGCTTCGAGCGCGCTGCGGACTCTGACCACCGAGGCAGATACCCTGCTCGTGGGCGCCCTGGCTGGCCCCACGCCGGCAGGCGCCTACCATATCACCAAGCGGTTTGCGAAAGTGGCGCAGCAGGTTGCTACGCACGTTCAGGCAGTGATCTATCCTGACATCTCGCGCATGTGGGCTCGGCGGCGGTTTGCTGACGTTCGCGCCGTCACGGTGAAAGTCCAGCTTGTGCTGGGTGGACTCGCGCTTGGTGCTATTGCGGTAACAGCGTTGATTGGGGAAAAGGGCTTGGATCTGCTGCTTGGCGGCGAGTACGATCAGGTTTACCCGATGCTGATCACGCAGTTGATTGCCGTGATGCTCATCATGTTTGGCGCCCCTGTGCGCTCGACCATGCTCGCCATGAACCGGCCGCACGTGATCCTTATCATCGCGGTTTTGGGAACCGCAGTCTTTTTTGCAACGGCCATGGCCGCCATTCCGATGGCTGGCGCGATCGGGGCGAACTATGCGCATATCGCCACTGCGGCAGTCAATCTCCTGTTTATCGAGATTTTCTTCCGTGTTGGCTACAAACGCCATCAATCAGCTGTCGCGCAGGAGCCGGTGCGATGAGCGAGGCAGGTCGCGCGTCCGGTCCCGACAGCATCATGCATGTCGTGACCGACTTTTCCTCAGCCGAGGGGGCGCAGACTATGCTTGCGCGTCTCTTGCGTCTCTCGCGGGGGAGAAAAAGGGTGGTCGTTGTGTCCCTGCGGGGCGTATCGGAGCGGACGCGCGCGCTGGCTGACAACCCGGATGTGATCTATCATTCGCTGGGGATGACCTCGCCGCTTCACATGCCGCGTGTCCTGGCGAAACTGGCCGCGCTGGTCAGGGCCGAGCGTCCCGATGTTCTGCTGTGCTGGATGTACCACGCCATGGCCCTGGGCGCGATGGCAGGACGGCTGACGGGAACACCGACGTACTGGACGGTCCGGCAGTCGCTTGAAGACCGGGGGGCGCTTACGCAAAGCACAAGGGCGGCCTTGTGGGCATGCCGGCTGCTGTCGCGCTGGCCGCGGGGCGTGATGTACAATTCGAGCCGCTCGCAGGCGCTTCATCTCGACTACGGCTACGACAATCCCAATTCGATCATGATCCCCAATGGCTTCGACTTGCCGGGCATTGCCGCGCCGGTACCGCCGGCGACGGCCCGGGTGTTCGGCATCGCAGGTCGGCTGCATCCGCAGAAGGACCATCCGAACTTCTTCAAGGCGGCGGCTTTGGCGGGCCGGGACTATCCTCACGTGCGCTTCTGCGTTGCCGGAAAGGGCATGACCTCCGACAATCCGGAAGTGCAAAGCATGATGGAGGCAGCTGGCGCGCGTCCCGAGCAGTTCGAACTGCTCGGGGAGCTTAGCGATATGACGGCATTCTACCAGCGGATCGACGCGCTGGTCTTGTCGTCCCGGACCGAAGGCTTTCCCAATGTCGTGGCGGAGGCGATGAGCTATGGTAGGCCGGTCGTCACGACTGATGTGGGCGATGCGGCGGATATCGTTGGCGATACGGGTGTGGTCTGCCCTCCAAGAGATCCTGAAGCGTTGGCGGCCGGGATCGCCTATTTTGCCGGAGCCTCCGCCGACGACTACTGCGACAAGGCGCAATCAGCGCTTCGGCGGATTGAAGAGAAGTACTCGTTGCCAAGGATTTTCAAGGATTATCATAACTTCCTTGAAACCTGAGACATATATCGGCGAGAGATCGCTAGAACCATTGGGTGTGCGCAATGTGCGGAATTGCCGGCTTTATTAACTACGGCCCTCAGGGCTCCGCATCGGCAAGAGCGGCGCTGAAGCCGATGATCGACAGCCTGATCCACCGTGGACCAGACGCGGAGGGCGTCTGGGCCGATGACGAGGGGCGCGTGGCGCTCGGGCACAGGCGGCTTTCGATCATCGATGTTTCCGAGGCCGGTGCGCAGCCGATGGACTCTGCCAGCGGGCGATACACGATCGTGTTCAACGGCGAGATCTTCGGCTTTCTCGATGCCCGAACGGCGTTCGAAAACGCGGGCGTCAAGTTCAGGGGGCACTCGGATACCGAGGTGTTGCTGGCCGCAATCGAGCGCGATGGCATCGATGGCGCCATCGCCGAGTCGGCTGGCATGTTTGCCATTGCGGTTTACGATCGCAAGCGTCGCGAAGTCACTTTCGTGCGCGATCGTATCGGAAAGAAGCCGCTCTATATTGGGGTAGGCAATCGAAAACTGGTCTTCGGCTCGGAGCTGAAAGCTCTGATTGCGAACCCTGAGTTCGAAAGGCCTTCGATCGATCGTGAAGCCCTGGGCCTCTATGTTCGCTACGGCTATGTTCCTTCGCCCAGGACGATATACGAGGGCGTGATCAAGCTGCCGCCGGGGTCCTGCCTCACTGTATCGGTGGACGAGCCCCCCGCGTCGAGTGCGGACCTGCTTGAAGGCGTGCGCACCTACTGGTCTGCTTTCGATGCGGTAGCGAACGGGACCAAGGCTTGTATCGCCGATGAAACCGAGGCGCTCGACGCGTTCGAGTGTACCCTCGACAGGGCCGTGCGGGAGCGGCTTGTCTCCGACGTGCCGCTGGGCGTTTTCCTTTCGGGCGGCATCGACTCGTCACTGATCGCCGCGAGGACGCAGGCGATTGCAGGGCAGAGCATCCAGACCCTCACGATCCGCTTTGGCGAGGCGCGCTTCAACGAGGCCGACTTTGCCGCCGAAATCGCGCAATACCTCGGAACGCAGCATCTGGAGCTGACGCTGACACCGCAGGCGGCGCTCGATGCGGTTCAGGAGATGCCAAGGGTCTTCGACGAGCCGTTCGCCGATCCGTCGCAGTTGCCGACGCTGCTGGTCTCGCGTCTGGCGCGAGAGCATGTGACGGTCGTGCTGTCGGGTGATGGTGGAGACGAAATCCTTGGCGGCTATGGACGCTACGCCATGATGCGGAAAATGGAGCGCATGGCGCAACGTGTCCCGTCATTTCTGCCGAAGCTCGCAAGTGCCGTCCCGACTTCGGTTTTCGATCACGGCCTGCAGCTTGCCCGCCTCGCGCTGCCGCGAGGGATGCGCGAAGAGGTGTCGGGCGACCGGATCGGAAAGTTCTGCGAAGTCTTGAGCCACGATAACTTCCGCGCGCGGTATCGCGAATTCATATCGCAGTGGCATCCCGATGAACTGGTTCTGGGCACATCCGGACAGGCCCCTTGCGCCTATGGCGATGCAGCAGTGCCCGCACCGTCGGACCACCTGAAAACGTTGATGTATCTCGATACCATTGCCTATCTTCCGGACGATGTGTTGGTGAAGGTCGATCGGACCTCAATGGCTGCAAGCCTGGAGGTGCGTTCGCCCCTGCTCGATTACAGAGTGTTTGAAATGGCCTGGCGTATGCCCGATTCGCTACGCGTTTCGAGCGATGGCGTGGGGAAGGTCGCGCTGCGGCGTTTGCTCGAGAGGCACCTTCCCAAAGAGCTGTTCGACAGGCCCAAACAGGGCTTTTCCATTCCGCTTAACGATTGGCTGCGTGGGCCCTTGCGCACCTTCGCGGGTGACATGCTGTCATCGGACCGTATTGCAAGAGCGGGCCTGTTCGATCATCGGCTTGTCGAACGTCGCTGGTCGGAGCATCTTTCCGGGCGCCGGAACTGGGGCCAGCAATTGTGGACCTTGATCATGTTCGAGCTGTGGAAGGACCGCTGGGAGCAATAGTCCCGGCATCAACCAAAGTAGGTAGCCAAAAGAGAGCGAGGCACTCCGCAATACCCTTTTGCGGATCGACCTGTCTGGCCTAATCTCGAACCGTCTAGGTCGACATTGCGATCTACGGAACACGACACACGATGGAGAGCCTCTGTGAACGATATTGCCCTTGATCAGCCGAGAGAGGGGCTCCCCGTACCAAGGCGGACCAACCTCCAGCCTTATTATCAGCAGAATGCGCAGGCTGCGGAGGCCAGCGCTGCCGACCAGTTCGGCCTGGTCGACCTGATCCGGACGTTCGAGCGTCACCGGCTGCTGGTGCTTGGTCTGGTGATCGTCGTCACTCTGGGTGCGCTCGTCTGGCAGTTGACCTCGCCGAATCGCTACCGTTCCACCGCCACTATCCAGGTCGAACTGATCGACGCGACCGGAACCAACCAGGCTGACGTTCTGGCGACGAACAAGCAACGCATCACAAACGAGAGCAAGCTCTACCGGTCGCGCAACTCGGCCCAGGCCGTCGTGAATGAGCTTGGGCTGCTTGATAACCCCGACTTCCAGCTTGAGATGGGAGGTGCCCCTAGTGGTGACGAGACAGCGCGCATGAGCATCGCCGTCTCGACGTTGTTGAATATGACGAGCGTCCAATCCGAGGATGCTTCGGACTTGATCGAGTTGACTGCGATTTCTCGTTCGCCCGAACTGGCGGCGAAAATCGCGAATACCTTCCCGCAGGCGGTTCGCGACTTGAAGCGCAACCGCGATTCGGAGCGTCGGCAGGAGCTGCTGGACGAACTCGGCACGGAGCGTGATCAGCGCATGGAACGTGCGGTCGCGGCTGCCGAAGAGCTTGCCGAATTCAGGGTCAAGAACCGCATGCTGACCGGCGCTGGCGGGGCTGAAGATCTCGCACAGATCAATCGACTTGCGAGCGAAGGGGCTTCGGCCTCGGCGGCCGGGTCCGGCTCAGCCGCGCAGAGCGCTGGGATCGCCCGCGCTGCCGGGATGAGTTCGACCGCTGGTGCCACTTCGGCTGCGGTGCAGCAGTTGCAGCGCCAGGAAGCGGAGTTGAGTGCCGAGCACGCCCGGCTTTCGCAGACGTATGGCAGCGGTTACCCCGAACTCGCCCGAGTGGAGAGCGAGTTACGGAGCGTCCGGACGAGCCTTATCCGTGAACAGGAAGCCGCACGGCGGGACGCTCAGGCGCAGGCCGATGCAGAAGCGGCACGGATGCGCGAGATGGCGCGGGCGGAAGCAGCGCGCGATGCCGCGCGCGCAAGTGAGTTGCAGTCGGTCGTCGCCTCGCTGACTTCGCGGGCCTATCAGAATGCGGCCAATACGCCGCTGCTCGAGGAGCTTGAACGGAACGCGGTCACCTCTGCTGCCGCCGTTGCCGAGATCGCCGATCAGATCACCCGCGTCCAATCGGAAAAGCTGGTGGAGGGTGTGACATCCAACATCATTTCGCCAGCAATCGCGAATGGTGAGCGCATTTCTCCGGCGCCGCTGAAGGTCACTGCGGTGGCCATGATCGGAGCGGCGATTCTCGGCATGATGATCGCCTTCACCATCGAATTGCTCGATGACCGTCTGCGCACCGTGGCCCAGATCCGTAAATATTTCGGCCTGCCGGTGTTCGGAATGCTGCCTGCGCTCGATGGCGGCATTTCGGCGAAGCTTCGCGAATCGCCGGTGTTCATCGAACCCAATTCGCTGTTCTCGGAAGTTGCGCGTTCGACCTATTCGGAAATTCGTGCGCTCAGGCCGCTTAGTTCGTCGCAAAGCGTTCTCGTGACCTCCGCCTTGCCCGGCGAGGGCAAGTCAGTGACCGCGCTTACGGTTGCCGCAGCCGCGGTTGCCATGGGCAAGCGCGCGGTAATTCTTGACCTTGATCTGCGTCGCTCGGGCATTCTCCAGCAGGTTCAGCAAGACATGAACTCTCCCGAGCTTATGGACGTGGTGCGCGGCAGCATCGATCTGCACGCACTGGCCGCCCCGGAAGATCACGAGCCTAAGAAGGCGAAGACTCCCTCGACCGAGCTAGTCTTCAACAACGATGTCGACGACATGCTGAGCCGCTTCCTGTTGCTCAGTGCTTCGCAGCCTGTCGCAGAACCCGCCGCCATTCTGAGCTCATCACGGTTCGGCCAACTGGTTGAGGAACTGAAGGCGCGGTTCGATCTCGTGGTGGTCAATGCCCCGGCGGTTCTCGCGGTCCGCGATGCGCGCTCGATGTGCGACTACACCGACGATACGATTCTCGTGGCCAAATGGGGCGATACGACGATCGAGCAGTTCCGTGCTACCCTCGAGATGCTGGGCAGCGGGAATGTAGCCGGATGCGTCTACAATCACGTCGATTATGCCGAGCATGCCCGTCGCAAGTACGGTGATTCGATCCAGTTCTACTTCCAGGCCGCCGACTACTTCGAAGGAAACGTGCCCGTGAAGGCCACCTTGCGAGAGCGAATGATGCGCTTTTTCGGTCGCAAGCCCGCTGCGGAGCACGCAACGTTGTGAAGCCTGGCGAAACCGACGGATCGCGGTGGCTGACAGCGTGCATACATAGGTAAAGACATGATACTTGGGTCTATCCTGTCGCGGTTTTGCGCCTTTTTCTTGCTCGTTCTGCTTGTGCCCGTGCTGATCGTGCTTGGGCTCATGTGTGCGATCAGCCAGGGGCGTCCGGTGATGTTTCGGCAGTTCCGCGCGGGCAAGGGGATGAGGCCGTTTCGCCTGCTGAAGTTCCGCTCGATGCGCGACGACCGCGACGAGAATGGCCAACTTCTTCCGGATGAGCAGCGGGTTACCGCAATTGGAACCTTCTTGCGCCGGTCGCGGCTGGATGAATTGCCCGGCCTGTGGAATGTGGTGCGTGGAGACATGGCCTTTGTAGGGCCGCGGCCGCTGTTGCCCCAGACGCTTGAGGAATTGGGCGAGCGGGGATGGGCGCGATGCGCGGTCAAACCGGGCCTCACCGGCTGGTCGCAAGTCAACGGGAACACCCTGCTCACGCTCGATCAGAAAGTCGCTCTCGACCTCTGGTACATCGAGAATCGCAGCTGGCTTCTCGACTGGAAGATTCTGCTGCGCACTTTCCTCGTTGTGGTCGGCGGAGAGAAGGTGCGCACTGGCGCCACGTAATCCTCGCAAGGACTGAACCGAATGCTCCGTCCGGTCTTTTCCCAGATCGGCAAGCGGGCCCTTCGGTTACAAAAAATTCACTGCCTGAAAGGCACCAAGGCGCAATGAACTCCAAGCCTCTGTCCGTTTTGTTCACCTCGGCCGGCCGACGCGTTGAACTCATCAAATGCTTCGTTGCGGCAGGGCAACGGCTTGGCCTTACCTTGTCGACACACGCGTGCGATCTGAACCCGGGCATGAGCTCTGCCTGTCAGGTCGCCTCGCAGGCCTTCGCAGTTCCGCGCTGTGATCATCCGGACTATACGGCGGTGCTGCTCGACTACTGCATCCGGCACGACATCGATCTGTTGATTCCCACGATCGATACTGAACTCTATCCGCTGGCGTTGGCCAGGGAGAGCTTCCTGGCCGCAGGAACCAAGGTTCACGTAGGCGGTCCGAGCACAATCGAAATCGTCCGCCACAAGGCAAGGACGATGGAGGTTCTGCAAAGCCATGGCGTGCCGGTTCCGCGAACAGTCTGCTTCGATAGTGCGGCCGATATTCCTGCCGACTGGGAATGGCCGACGATGATCAAGCCGTCGGCCGGAAGCGCTAGCCGCGGGATACAGATCGTCGACAATGCGGCGGCGATTCCGGCGTCTTTCCATGAACCGATGATTGCGCAGCAACTGCTGAAAGGCGACGAATACACGGTCAACATCTTCATCGATGCGCAGGGAGAACTTCAGACAGTCGTTCCTCATCGGCGCCTGTCGGTGCGCGCGGGAGAAGTCGAAAAGGGCATGACGGTGCGCCGCGCGGACATCGACGACATCGCGGCAAAGCTTGCCGGGGCCCTGCCAGATGCCGAAGGGGTGCTGTGCTTTCAGCTGATCGACGACCTGGATCACGGCCCGAATGTGTTCGAGATTAACGCGCGCTTCGGGGGTGGCTACCTCCTGGCCGACCGTGCCGGAGGGCGCTTTGCCGAGCGATTGCTGCATCAGCTGTGCAAGCCATCCGACTGGGCCGAGAGCCAGTGGAAAGAGGGCGTGACGATGCTTCGATACGATGCGGCGATCTTCCTTGATTGAGATTGCAGCGCAGGTCGTCGTTCTCGATCTGGACGATACGCTCTATCTGGAACGCGACTTCGCCGAGAGCGGCTTTCGCGCCCTGGCCCGGCGTTTCGGTGAGCGGATCGGAGGCGAGGCCTTCGTTGCCGCGTGCTGCGAACGGCTTGCCGGGGGCGCGCGGGGGAACATCTTCGATATTGCATTAACGCGCAATGGGATCGACCCCGCGCCCGGGCTCATTGCGGAGCTTGTGGCCTACTATCGATCGCACGCGCCCGAGATCGCGTTGTGCGCCGATGCTTCGCGGTTCCTTCGCCGGGTCGGCCAATTTCAAACAGGCCTGATCACCGATGGCCCACAGGAAGCACAGTCTGCGAAGATCAAGGCGCTGGGTCTGGATAGGGCGCTGGGCCACGTCATCATGACGGGGGTCTGGGGCAAGCAATATTCCAAGCCACACGCGAGAGCCTTCGAATTGATCGAGAGCCTGACATCGTCTTCGCGGCACAACATCGTTTACATCGCCGACAACGGAGCAAAGGATTTCATCGCCCCGCGTCAGCTCGGCTGGCAGTCGGTGCAGATACTTCGCCCTGAGCGCATTCATGACGGCCTGCCCGGCGAGACCGCCCACGAGGCGGATCACGTGATTACATCGCTCGACGAACTCGACATCAAGATCGCCTGACGCCGCGATTGGCCCTACCTTTCGGTACCTTCCCCGCGCAGCATGGCGGCAAGGCGGCTGCGGGGATCGGCCGCGAGCGCCGCGAATGTCCCGCTTTCCACGCAACGACCGTTTTCGATGGCGATCATATCGTCGGCGAAGCGGATCATCGAGGGTCGGTGGGCGACGGTCAGGATCGTCACCTTGCCGCGCATGGCGGCGATGTCTGCGGCGATCTTCTGCTGGTTTTCCCAGTCGAGCGCGCTCGTTGCCTCGTCGAGGATCAGCAGCCAGGGATTGCGCAGCAGCGCGCGGGCAAGCGCAATGCGCTGCCGCTCGCCGCCCGAAAGGCGGGTGCCGCGCTCGCCGACCACGGTCTGGAGGCCGTCCGAAAGTTGCTCCACGAACGATCGAGCCTTGGCCTGATCGAGCACCGACCATAGCAGTTCGTCGCTGGCATCGGGCAGGGCGATCCGCAGGTTGGCGGCGATGGTGTCATGCAGCAGGAAGGCCTCCTGCGGAACGAAGGCCACCGATCCGCGCCATGCGCGGCGGTTGCTGTCGGTGATTTCCACTCCGTCGACAGTCATCCTCCCGCTGGTCGGGCGCAGCAGGCCCATGACGAGATCGGCAATCGTGCTCTTCCCGCTGCCCGATGGCCCGATCAGGGCGGTGATGCGGCCAAACCTGATGGAGAGATCCACATCGTCGAGCGCGGGCTTTGATGACCCCGGATAGCTGAGCGACAAGCCTTCAAGCCGAATTTCGTCCGAAAAAGACGGAGCTTCTTCGCCCATTTCGCCCTTCGGTTCAGCGGCCTCGGCGAACATGGTCGACTGTTCGCGGAAGAGGTCAAATGCGGGCAGGTTGGAAAGCAGGCTCTGGATCGATTCCTGAATCGCGCCGAAGCGCGGTGCAAGGCGCAGGAAGATCAACAGGAGGACAATCAGCCGCCCGAAATCGAGCTGCACCCATTCCACGGCAACCCAGATGAAGGCCGCCGCCGCCACGGCGCTCATGACCTGGAAGCTCAACGTGCCCAGCGTGCGGACCCCGGCATAGCGGAGTGTCGTCTGGCGGATCATGGTCAGTCTTCGCCAGAACCGCTCGGCATAGGCGTCTTCCACGAGGAACGACTTGGCCACCCGAATGCCGGTGAGGAACTCGAGCAAGGTGCGGTTCTGTTCGCGAAACATCTGGCCGACCTCCTCGCCGAACCGCGTCGCCTGACGCCGGATCGGATAGAGCGCGGCAAACATCACCAGGCCAATAGCGGCGGCGAACAGCGCCATCTGCCACGATACCAGCAGGGCCATCGCCAGATAGGTCAACAGCAGGATCAGGGCCTGAAACAGGCTCGTGAGGTTTGATGCCGCGATCTGGATTCGGCCGGTCTCGACCGTAAGAATGTTGTTGAGATCCGATACCCGCGAGCGCTGCAATACCTCCCATTGCGCATTGCCGGCGCTCACGAAGAAGGACTGGCGCAGCCGGTCAATGGCGTGATGCATCACGCCGGTTAGATAGAGCGTCTTCGTCCGCACCAGTGCGCCTTGCAGAACGATGAGCAGGACAAAGCCGACCAGCAGCAGCCCGAGGCTGGGGTGATAGCGCTGCATGAGATCGCCAAGGATCGGAATATCGATGCTGTTCCCAGAGCGACCGGCATCGATCGTGGCGATAAGCGGTATCAGCAGGAACAGCGAGACGCCTTCGGTAAAGCTGGCCAACACGTTCAGCGTCAGCGCCACGCCGATCCGTCCATTGGTCAGCCGCCAGAGAAAGGCGACGAATCTGCCCAGGCTTGCGATCACGTTCCGATCCGATCGAGGGCATTGGCGACAAGCTCCACCGTTTCATGCAGGCGGCCCAGATCGTCGGGTATCTGCAGCCGGGCGACAGTGGCTCTGTCAGCCAGCGTCGCACAGGCTGTGAAGTGCCGTGCCTTGTCCTCGCGCGTCCAGGGCGCATCGCCGAAGCGGGGCATATAACTGAAGCGGTTGATGGCGGCGATCGCGGCAGCGGTGTCGAAGGGATAGAGCGCGGGCTCGCTTCCACCGCGGTCGAGAGTGGCAAGATAGTCGAGGCTTGCCGCTTGCGTGCGCATGGCGGCGAGCTTGTGTTGCCGCTTGGAAAAGCCTTCGTAGACGAGCGGCAGGGCCTCGGCGCCAGCGACCTGAATGCTGGCCGCAGCATCGTCGGCCAGCTTGAGCTGGGGGAAGGCCGGGTGGCACACCGGGTTGCGCTGGCTGTCGAAGGTGATCGCGAGCAGGTCGTCGGTGATGAGCGGATAACCCGCCCGCACGAAGGCCGCCGCCGTGGTCGACTTTCCGGCCAGCTTGTCGCCCATCAGGGCAATCGTCTTGCCGTTGATGTCGATGGCGCTGGCATGGATCACGAAGAAGTCCCGCCAATTCAGCATCCAGGCCATGATCGGGCCGAGGATCGGAAAGGCGACATAGGATTCCGGCACCTCGGGATATTTCTCGACCCATACGGTCGCCTTGTCGACCAGCCGGAAAGCCGCGACATCGGGCCAGGCCATCACCACGCCCGCGGGATCGTGATAGTCCATCACGATGCCATCTTCGCGCCGGGGCAAAGCGCGCTCGATGGGGCGTTCGACAAAGCGGATATCGGGGGCTTCATCGGGGGCCGCCGGGCGCAGTTCGTCGAGCGGGATATCGCTTTCGATCACAAGGCCGAAAGCCTCGTAAAGCCTCCTGCTTTGCTCAGCCATCGCCCTCAACTCCAATCGTCTGCAATAGCGGCGGCGATGCCGGACGCCGATCGCCGCCGAGCCACATCGCCAGCGCCGCCACGCGCCATAGGGCGCGCGCATCGCTGGCGGATATTGCTGATCCCTGATGTGTTACTTTGGACCAGATATGGTCAAACCATTGCGGCTGGATAAGGCCTTTGAGGTCGCTGTTGGACGATGCGACCAGATCGCGCAGCCGCGGGCTGCGTTCGATCAACCCGATCTGGAAGTCGTTGGTAAAGTCGTTCTTGTCGCGGCGCCAGGTGATGCAATCGGGCACGCGACCTTCCATCGCCTTGCGCAGAACGTAGCGGGAATAGCCATCGCGCAACTTCCAGTCCGACGGCAGGCTGACCGAGAATTCCAACAGGTCGCGGTCGAAGAAGGGCATGGCGGTTTCCACGCCATGATGTCGGCCGCTGAGCACCAGCGTCTCGAGCGCGTGGGCCTGAAGCGGCGAGTCTATGGCGCTAAGCTGCAGGTCGCGTTCGGTATGCCGGGCGTCGAACTTGGGCGCGTGTGGCGGATCGTTTCCCGCACGATGGGCAAGCAATTCCTCGCATAGCAATTCGCTTGCCAAATCCGGATGTGCGGGCGGCGCGCGACGCAGCCGCTGCCATTTCGCAGCAAGCCACCGCCGTTCGGGCCGGTGGAAGAGGTATCGGTCGAACACTTTCCAGCGCGGTATCGACCAGAGCCTGGCCGCACCTTCCGCTTCTATCCACAGCTCCCGCCACTGGCCACGGCGAGCCAGCTCGTTGAGCCGACCGGTGCCATGGCTGACCACCTCGTCGCCGCCGTGGCCCTTGAGCGCGATGGTGCAACCGAGCCCCGCCGCCATCGGCAAGAGCCGGTTGGATGCCGAGGAACCATAGCCGAGGCTCGGTCCGTCGAGCACGGGAAGGTACTGGTCGAGGTCGGCCAGCGGATCGTGCGCTTCGCTTGGCAAGCTATGGAAATCCATGTCGAAGTATTCGCGCAGCGCGTCGATATGTTTCCCGTCGGCCCAGCCGGGGGTGGCGCGGTAGGTCGTCGAAAGCGACTGGACTTTCGGCCCGCCCGAGCGGCGATGCATGACCGATCCGGCAATAGCTGACGAATCGAGCCCGCCGCTGAGGAGGATGCCGAGCCGGTCTGCCCCCGCAGTGCAGTAATCCACTGATTGATCGAACAGATACTGGAAGCGTTCGCCCGCATCGTCGCACGAGGCAAGGCTTTTCACCGCTTCTGGCGTCCAATAGCGTTCGATCCGCTCACCCGCTGGTGAAACAGTCATCCAATGGCCCGGAGCCAGCCTTGTCACGTTTTCGTAGAAAGTGCTGGTCTTGTCGGGGCGAACGCCCTCGAGAAAACTCGCTATCGTTGCCAGGTTGACCGGGGCGCTGCCGTCCCCCAGCGCGCGCGCGGCGCCGGGCGCGGAGGCCATACCAAGGCCGTCGGAGGTTCTGGTGTAGAAGAGCGGTTCAACCCCGGTGAAGTCGCGCGCGAGGTAGAGCTCGTTGCTGGCGACTTCGAGGATGGCGATGGCGAATGGCCCGCGCAGGCGATCGGCCAGCCCGGTCTGCCATTTGCGCCATCCCGCAGCGAGCACTTCGTGAGGCGGCGCGCCTTCCCGCAGACCGAGGGTGCGGATGAGATCCTGCGCGTTGTCGGCCCGCCATATGCCTGCCAGCTGGAGTGATTGGGCTTTGTCATCGGCAGCGAAGACCGGGCTCGCGTCGGGCTTCCCGGACGGCGGAGCATCATGGTCCAGTCGCGCGAAGGCGAGCGACCTGTGCGAGCGGGACCAGGCAAGAGCGAAGCCGCCCATATCAGGACGGGTTGAGGTCGATCATCTTGGTAAAGGCGGCGAGGTCTTTCTCGCTCCCCCCAATCAAGACGACGCCGTCATGGAGAAGCCAGGCGTGGGCACCCAGATTGCCGTTCTCGGCTGTCTGGACACCTACGCGAATGGTCGAGGTCATGCCCTGCTGGCCAAGCAGATACTGCAGGCTGAGCGCCTGGGTCAGACAATGGGCGAAGGGGACGATGCGAGCAGAGTGCTTGACCGCCCATGCCAGCGTGTAAGGTGAGCGCACGGGGCGGGAAGGGGCGGGGTGCACCTTTATGACCTGTGCAATACGCCGATGTTTCGTCACCAAGAGGGCGAGGCGGAATGCGATGACCACGGCCAGAGCCCTGCAAAGCAAACCGAAATGTCTGAAGCCGAGGGCGAAAACGCGCCGCGCACTCATCTAGGATTGACCCGTGACCAGTTTCGCCCTTGCCAGGTCTTCGAGAACGTCCTGGATGTCTGGAAGGCAAACGGCCTTTTCCACGTCGTAGACCTGAATGAGTTCGTCGGCGAGCATGTCAGCAGACATCGGCCCGTCACCGAGCTTTTCCCAGATGAAACTGGCCGTGCTGTTCAGTTTGAAATAGGTGCTCGTATTAAGGTCGAGCAAAGCGCTACCGCCGTCCAGATCGCACACCACGAGATCTTCGCAGCGACGATATTTTGCGCGTGAGCCCCCTGATTTCATGAATTTGATCTATCTCCAACGCCGCGAAGGTACAAGAGTTCGGCGGCGTCGGGAAAACAAAAAACGGCCGCCGAAGCGACCGCTTTTTGTGGTGAGCCGACCTTACGAGAAGGTCAGATCGCCGAAGGGCGTACCATCGGGGAAGTCAGCGTCGAGCTGCGACCCGGTGGAGCTGCCTTTGGTCATCGCTTCGAAAGAGCCAAGCTTTTCGAACTTCGGAGCTTCATAAGTCTTCTTAGCCATAATTGGCCTCCACGAATTTCACGTTGAAAACAACGATTGTGTTACATCGATTGTTTGCGACCACTGCGAGGGCCCGGGCACTGGTTGCTAATAGCCAGAATCCGTTCGCAACCCCGATCACATAGAGTTAACGACGATGCAACCATATTTTGATGCGCTGCAGCGAAAGTACCAATGTGGGACAGTTCGGAACTGTGCCATCATGCCGTGGGGGAGGCCATATTCGTCTTTGCTGCAAAGCGGTAAGGTCTTTGAGAAAGGTGAGGCGCTGAGAACCAAATGACTGATAATGCTCATATAGCTGTTCTGGTGCCCTTGCTCGGGGCATTGCGGCAATGGGTTTGTCCGGGCGAGGAGGCGCCCTGGCGGTTTCGGGAAACCGACTGGACCGCCGTGCTTGACCTGGCGGAACACAACAAGTGCCTCCTGCTCGTTGCCGAAGGAATGACGAGGGCGGGAATCGCCATCCCGGCGGATCGCGAGCACAGGCTGCTGGCAGACCGTGAGGCTTGTCTCCTGCAAGGCATGGCCAACCTCGGGGTTACGGCAACCCTGTGCAGCATCTTGCGGACCCACGGCATCCGCGCGATCTCGATGAAAGGCGTGCTCAGGGCCCACGCACTTTATGGTCGCTGGGACGTCCGCCCCGTGCATGATAGCGATATTCTCGTTAGCCATGCGGACTACCGATCAGCCATCGACGTGCTCGCGGCCAACGGGTTCTATTCGCCGATTTCAGCGACGAACAAATGGTGGCACGAATATCTCGGCGAGTCGCCGCACCTGCCAGTGAATGGAGGCGTGATCGTCGACCTTCATCACAAGGTCTGGCAACCCGGCACACCGGCACCGACGGACATCGACAACCTTATTGCGAAGGGCGGGTTCGCTGAGGTTGGCGGACACACGATCCCCGTGATGGGCGAAATGGATGCGGCAATGCTAACCGCCAGCAGTCTGGGCAAGGCGCTGCGAAGCGGCGAGGCGTGGTTGCACTACGCACACGAGCTTTTGGTCGTCACGGAGGCGCTGGATGATAGGCAGCGCGCTGCATTCGACGATTATGCCCGCGCCATCGGCGTCTTTCGCCTGTGGAGGTTCGCAACCGACCTTGCCTCTACAACGTTCCGGATCGGAATGGAGGGCGCGGGGCCGGTGGCCGAGGATTGGTCGCGCTCGGCAGCGACCTTGCTCCGCACGACCGAGCAACCGGCGCGCCGGTGGAGACGGTCGCACTTGTTGTGGAAGTGGACCGACGGCACAGGCACCCGACCCTTCCGGTTCGCGCGCGAGTTTTGCCTGGTCAGGCTAGGTGAAATGCGCCGCCATTACGAGGAAGCGCACTGACACCCTGCCTGCTGCAAGGCATCGGGGCGCTATCTCCAGCCGACAGGCGTTCCCGCAGGTGCCAGCGCCCCGCGAGGCTATAGCAGGGCCGATCCGGCCCTGAGGCCGACTAGCGACCGATCCCCACATACTTGTAGCCAAGTCCCTCGGCCTGAGCGCGGTCGTAGATATTGCGCAGGTCGACCAGGACAGGCTCCTTCAGCATGGTCAGCACCCGGCGCAGATCGAGCGCGCGGAACTCGTCCCATTCGGTCACGATCGAAAGGGCATCTGCACCCTCGATCGCCTGATAGGGCGAGGTGCAGTATTCGACATTCTGGATCACCAGACGTGCCTGTTCCTCGCCTTGCGGATCGTAGACCTTCACATTCGCACCGGCATCCTGCAGCGTTTGTACGATTGCGATTGCCGGGCTGTCGCGCATGTCGTCGGTGTTGGGCTTGAAGGTCAGGCCCAGCAGCGCGACGGTCTTGCCGCGAACATCGCCATCCATTGCCTGGATGATCTTGCGGCCCATGGCTCGCTTGCGGTTGTCGTTGACCGACACAACCGCCTCCACGATGCGCTGCGGCGCGCCGTAGTCCTGGCTGGTCTTGAGCAGGGCGAGCGTGTCCTTGGGGAAGCAGCTTCCGCCATAGCCGGGGCCGGCGTTGAGGAACTTGGGGCCGATGCGATTGTCGAGCCCGATCCCGCGCGCCACATCCTGCACATCGCCGCCGACCTTTTCGCACAGGTCCGCGATCTCGTTGATGAACGAGATCTTGGTCGCAAGGAAGGCGTTGCCGGCATACTTGGTGAGTTCGGCCGAACGGCGGCTCATCTCGACGATGGGCGACTTGTTCAGATAAAGCGGCCGGTAAATCTCGCGCATCACTTCCATGCCGCGCGCATCGTCGCCGCCGATCACGATCCGGTCGGGGCGCTTGAAGTCGTCAATCGCCGCGCCTTCGCGCAGGAATTCCGGGTTCGAGACCACGGCGAACTCTGCATCCGGGCTGGCTTCCTTGATGATCCGGGCCACTTCGTCGCCCGTTCCTACCGGCACGGTCGACTTGTTGACGATCACGGTGAAGCCATCGATGCTTTTGGCGATTTCTTCGGCAGCCGCATACACGTAGCTGAGGTCGGCATGGCCATCACCGCGACGCGACGGGGTGCCCACCGCGATGAATACGGCATCGGCATCGGCCACGCCGGCTTTCAGATCGGTGGTGAAGGTGAGCCTGCCAGCGCGCGCGTTGTTCTCTACGAGGGCTTCGAGGCCCGGTTCGTAGATCGGAATCTTGCCCTGCTTGAGCGCGTCGATCTTCGTCTGGTCCTTGTCGACACAAGTGACGTCATGGCCGAAGTCGGCAAAACAAGCTCCCGAAACCAGGCCGACATAGCCCGAGCCGATCATTGTCACGCGCATCTAGGATCTTCCTCGTTGAATTCTGAACTGCGGCGCATCCTTAGGGGGCGCCTGTGGGAATGGAAAGGACATGTCTCGAACTGCCCCAAGCCGCGACAGTTCTACACTTTTTTCCGTGTCAGGCAGGTGACAAATGGTCTGGCGTGCCTTTCTCAGTGCTCGGGGCGGATCGTGCTGAGCTTCTGTTCCCAGGCGAGCGCGTGGGTAATGATCGTGTCGAGATCGTCGTGCTGCGGCACCCAGGGCAGCGTGGCCCTGATGCGCGCGGGGTCTGAGACCAGCGCGGCCGGATCACCCGCGCGGCGCGGCCCCATTTCGCGCGTTACCTTGCCGCCTGTCACGCGGTCCACCGCAGCGAGCACTTCAAGCACCGAGAATCCGCGCCCATAGCCGCAGTTCATCGTCAGCGAACGGGCGGGATCGGCCACCAATGCGGCAAGCGCGTGGACGTGAGCGGCGGCAAGGTCGCTCACATGGATATAGTCGCGCACGCCGGTGCCGTCGGGCGTGTCATAGTCGGTGCCGAACACGCTGACCTTGTCGCGCTTGCCCAGCGCCGCCTCGCAGGCGACCTTGATCAGGTGCGTTGCGCCCGCTGTAGACTGGCCGGTGCGCGCCTGCGGATCGGCGCCCGCGACGTTGAAATAGCGCAGTACGCAGAAGTTCAGCGGATGGGCCGCGCTGGTGTCGGCGAGCATCTGCTCGGTCATCAGCTTCGACCAGCCATAGGGGTTGATCGGGCTCTTGGGATCGTCCTCACGCACGGGCGAGCTTTCGGGCACGCCATAGGTCGCTGCCGTGCTCGAAAAGATGAAATGGGGCACACCCGCTGCCACCGCCGTCGCGATCAGCACGCGGCTCTTGGCGGTGTTGTTGTGATAATACTTGAGCGGGTCCGCGACCGATTCGGGCACGATGATCGACCCGGCGAAATGCATGATCGCTTTCGTGCCCTGCTCGGCGAAGATACGCGCCAGCAGCGCCGCATCTTCGATGTCGCCTTCGTAGAACGGCACGTCATCGGGCACGGCGAAGCGGAAGCCGGTGGTCAGGTTGTCGATCACGGCCACTGGCCAGCCTGCGTCCTTGAGCGCGAGGACCGCATGGCTGCCGATATATCCCGCACCGCCCGTGACCAGAACCGGAACCTTTTCGCCGTCACTCATACAAGATCTTCCATCCCAGTTTGCTGCATTGCGGTGCGGAGCGTTATCTCCGCCAGCTTGCCAAAGCCAGACCTGCCAGTTGCGACGTGCATGGCGCAGGCTGGATAGGCTCCGAATGTTGACATTTCGGTAGCGCGGCTCTCGAAAGGCGTCCCGCAACCTCGCGGGGCCAGCCAACAAGGATCGCATGTGAGCAAGAACAGGCCAGTGAACGAGAAGACACAAGTGTCGCCGCCGGTTGCCGAGAAGCGTGCGCACGAGGTCAACCATCATGGCCGCACGATTCTTGATCCCTACGCCTGGCTGCGCGACCCGAACTACCCGGAGATCGACGATCCCCAGGTGCTCGATCACCTCAAGGCCGAGAACGCGTGGTTCGAGACGCAGATGGGCGAGCGCAAGGCGCTGGTTGATGCACTGTTCGCCGAGATGCGCGGGCGGATCAAGGAGGCTGACAGCTCGGTGCCGCAGAAGGACGGCCACTGGGTCTACTGGACCGAATACGAGGAAGGCGGCGAATATGCCCGTTACTGGCGGCGCCCGGCGGCGGGTGGCGACGCGCAGTGCTACCTCGACGGGCCGAAGCTGGCCGAGGGGCACGACTATTTCAGCCTCAACGACGTTTCGGTGAGCGAGAACGGAAAACTGCTCGCCTATTCGCTCGATACCAACGGCTCGGAGCGCTATACCGCGAAGGTGGTCGACCTCGTCACCGGCGAGATGCTGAATGACGAAATTCCCGATACCAACACTGCGTTGGTCTGGGCGGCGGACGACACCATGCTCGTCTATGGCCGCGCCAACGCGCAGTGGCGTGTCGATTCGGTTCTCGTCCACCGGCTCGGCACCGATGCGGCGGACGACCGCGAGATTTTCCACGAGGACCGCACCGGCTTCACTGCGGGTGTGGACCTATCAGGCAAGCGCGACTGGCTGATCGTGTCCACCGGTGATCATGCCACCAGCGAGGTCCGCCTGTTGCCTGCGGCCGATCCGCTGGCCGAGGCGATTGTCGTCAAGCCCGCGCGCGAAGAGGTCGAATATGGCGTCGATGTGCATGGGGACACGATCTACATCTGGACCAATGACACCCACATCAACTTCCGCCTCGCCAAGGCCCCGCTCGGCGATCCAGGCAAATGGGAAGAGGTGATCCCCGGTTCGGACGAGTTCTACCTCACCGGGTTCGACCTTTACGAGGACTTCTTCGTCACCGAGGGGCGGTTGGCCGGGCTCGACCAGATCGCGATCCATTCCTACGACGCGCCGCGCGAAGGCAAGCCGATCACCTTTCCCGAGGCGACCTATTCGGCGAGCCTTGTCGGCAATCCCGAGTGGGACGTGGACACGATCCGCCTCGTCTATTCCTCGATGGTCGCGCCGCGCACGGTCTATGACTATCACCTTGCCAGCGGCGAGCTGGAGACGCGCAAAGTGCAGGAGATCCCCTCCGGCTACGACGCCTCTCTGTACACCAGCGAGCGGCTGATGATCCCCGCGCGCGACGGGACCGAAATTCCGGTCAGCGTGGTCTATCGCAAGGATCGCCCTCAGGGTGGCCCGCTCCACCTTTATGGCTACGGCGCCTATGGCATCGCCATCGATCCCTCGTTCTCGACCACGCGGCTGAGCCTTGTCGACCGGGGCTTTGCCTATGCCATCGCCCATATCCGCGGCGGCGACGATCTGGGCCGGGCATGGTACAACGCGGGCAAGCGCGAGCAGCGCACCAATGCCTTCAACGACTTCGAGGACGTCGCGCGCGGCCTGATCGCGCTGGGCTATACCGCAAAGGGCAAGATCAGTTCGAGCGGCGGCTCGGCGGGCGGCGAGTTGATGGGCGCGGTGATCAACCAGGCACCCGAGCTGTTCGGCGCGGTAGTGGCACATGTGCCCTTCGTTGATGTGCTGAACACGATGCTCGACGAGACGCTGCCGCTGACGCCGGGCGAATGGCCCGAGTGGGGCAACCCGGTCGAGGATGTCGCGGCCTTCGACCTCATCGCCAGCTACTCGCCTTACGATCAGGTGCGCGCGCAGGCCTATCCGCCGCTGCTGGTGACGGCAGGGCTGAACGACCCGCGCGTCACCTATTGGGAGCCCGCCAAGTGGGTCGCCCGCCTGCGCGAGTTGAAGACCGACGACAACGTGCTGGTTCTGAAGACCAACATGGGCGCAGGCCATGCGGGCAAGACCGGGCGCTTCGAGGGCCTGAAGGAAGTGGCCGAGGAGGTCGCCTTCATCCTGTGGCAGCTTGGTATCGAGCAGTGAGCAACCGCCACCAGCAGACCTTCACCGCGCAGCCCGGGCACATCGATGCAAACGGGCACGTGAACAACGCGGTGTGGGTGCGCTGGATGGAAGAGCTGGCCGTGGCGCACTGGCTGTCCGATGCGCTGCCGGAGCATGTGGACGCCTACGCCTGGGTCGTGACCCGACACGAGATCGACTATCGAGGCAATGTGCAGCTGGGCGCCGAGGTCACGGGCCTGACCGAAATCCGCGAGGGGCCGAAGGGCGCGCGCTTCACCCGCTACTTCACCTTCACCGACGCCGATGGCCGCGAACTGGTGCGGGCCAAGACAAGTTGGGCGATGGTCGCGCGCGACACATTCCGGGTGATGCGCGTGCCCGCCGAGGTGGCCGCGCCGTTTGCGCCGGAGTGCGGGTGGGAGAGTTAGGGAGTTGGCCGGGCCAGTTCTTGAACAGCTTTCCCGCCCCTGCAGGATGGTCACACGGTTTGCGTGGATGTCCGGGCCGTGCGGGAGTTTGCCCACGTCCTCAGTCTGATAATCTGCATCGTCGCAACTGTCATCTTCTGGCACAGGCCGTGACTCCTGAGCTTGGGCGCAGGAAAACATGCTATTCACCCACTCGGCAAATCTATAACGAGCCAACCCGTAACCACCGGGGAAGCGTGAGGTTAAATTAGCCTTTTTCAGTAGATTAAGGGTTTCGCCTACGGAAGTTGGGAAGCGGAAAGAAGGAATTCTTAGCCTCAGGCTAACTTCCGTTCAAAGGATTGTCGAGTTGAAGTATCGCGCTGAAATAGACGGATTGCGAGCACTGGCCGTTGTCCCGGTTATACTGTTCCATGCCGGATTTGAATCGTTCAGTGGCGGCTTCGTAGGCGTTGACGTATTCTTTGTAATAAGCGGATACCTGATATCAACGATACTTATCGAGAATATAGAAAAAGATCGATTTAGCATCGTCAATTTCTATGAAAAAAGAGCCCGCAGGATATTGCCGGTTCTTTACTTGGTGGCGATATCATCGGCTGTTGCGTCATCCCTCATTCTATACCCAGAGCATCTGGTTTCATTCGCCAAGAGTCTGATATCGACTCCGATATTTCTCGCGAATTTCTATTTCTGGAGTGAGAGGGGATACTTTGGCGATGCCACTGAGCTGAAGCCTCTCATCCATATTTGGAGTCTGGCTGTTGAGGAGCAGTTCTATATATTCTTTCCAATATTTCTTCTTCTTATAAAGAACTACAAGAAGATTTTTTATACATCCTTAGTGGCGGCATTTGTTATTTCAATTGTTGGCTCATACTATGTAACAAAAGTTCATGTTGATACAGCATTTTACTTCCCAGTCACGCGGGCGTGGGAGCTTCTTGCCGGCGCAGTTGCTGCTATAATTTTGCATAAAAGGTTGATTGACGTCCAGGGCCAGCGGGCGGAGATAATTTCCATTATAGGACTTATCCTGATTGGCTATGCATATGTCGGTTTCGACGATCATACGCCATTTCCTGGTATATATGCGGCAGTTCCGGTTTTGGGAACTTTCCTTTATGTTGTTGCCGCGTCAAACTCGCGTTTCACAAAGGCGGTATTCTCTTCCGGGCCTCTTGTATTTATAGGTCTGATTAGTTTTTCCTTGTACTTGTGGCATCAGCCTATTTTTGCGCTATCTCGCCACCTGTCTATGTTCGAGGAAAATATTCCAGAGTTATTGCTGTTAACGGCCGTGCTCTCTTGTCTTTCGTACTGGCTCGTCGAAACTCCTTTCCGAAATAGGTCATTGATATCGAGAAAAACGATAGTGATATTCTCTTCCCTTGGGGGTTTATCACTCATTGTCATTGGGGCCGTTATGGTTTCGAACGATGGCTTTCCAAATAGATACAAAAAAGAAGACAGAGCTTTGTTGACGCAGCTATCTGATTACAAGGGGTATAACCAGGCAGCATTTGATGCATTGCAAGGCAGGACGTTCGTTGGCGATAGTGGACCTCGTATAGCTCTTATTGGCGATAGCTATGCGAAAGACATGTTAAATGTCTTCAATGAATCGCAACTCTTTTCAGACGTCCAATTTTCAACGCGACAGGTCAACTCAGAGTGTGGAAATCTGTACCTCAATAACTATGAGGTTATAGAACCGAATATCCCACTGAACAGGCTGGATCGTTGCAAGGTGTTGGGATGGTATGGAGGTGATGAATTCGACGCCATACTTCGCGAGTCTGACGAGATTTGGTTGGCGGCATCTTGGGAGGATTGGGTTATCGATTACCTGCCGCAATCCATCGATAACCTGAGTGAAAAGTATAATAAGCCGGTTCGCGTTTTCGGAATCAAGGATTTTGGCCAAATAAGACCTTATGATCTTCTTTCTATACCGCCAAATGAAAGGAGCGAGTATAGGCAACCGGCCTCAGATTCAGCCAAGGAAATATCTCTAAGGCTTCATGGAGCGCTCGATGGTTATGAATTCTTCTATCCCATGCTGCGGCCGCTGTGCGATGGAAGTTCCAGTGAATGCAGAATTTTTACGGATGAGGGCTTGCTGATGTCTGCTGATGGCAGGCACCTCACAAAGGAAGGGGCCATTGAATCCTCTAGGAGACTGAGTTCTGTATTGGCTCGGATTTCCAGTTCTTTAGGGGAACGATGAGCGAAGGATGCGACATTCGGGCGAGCAAAGTGGTGTGACTTACAGCGCCGGGTATGTTCGCCAGGCATCGACAACATAGGTCGGATCGTCGTTGGTGGTAGCATGGCTGGTCTCCAAGCAGGCACTCTTGTCGATGGCCACATCCCGCGTCGCTCCCGGCTCCATCGTCGAGAGCATCGCGCGCGTCACCAGCTTGGGTGGCGTCGACCTGAATGATGATGCGCCCGGCTACAAGCGAAACCGCATCGGCGCGATTGCCGCATTGCACAGGCACATCCCCATACCCACCTGCCGTGGATGCAATTCACGATGGGCACGCTCGATCCCGCCACGCGCTACAAGCTGCTGGTCAACACCATCACCCCGCGCCCGATTGCCTGGGTGCTGAGCGAGGACGGCGAGGGGCGGCGCAATGCCGCGCCTTATTCGTTCTTCAATGCGATGGGCGGCACTCCGCCGCTGCTGGCGATCGGGATGTCGGCGGACTTGCAGCGCGAGGGCGTGGCGGAGAAGGACAGCCTCGCCAACATCCGCACGAAGGGCGAATTTGCCGTGGCGCTGGTGAGCGAGGCGCAGGCCGAGGCGATGAACCTTAGCGCCACCGATGCTCCGCCCGAGGTGAGCGAGTTCGAACTGGCCGGGCTGGAGGCGACCAGGGCCAGCCGCGTTGCAGCGCCGCTTCTGGTTGGCGCGCCGGTGCAGTTCGAATGCCGCCTGTGGCAGTTTATCGAGACCGGCCCCAATGCCGGGATCGTGCTGGGCGAGGTGATTGTCACCCATATCGAGGATCGCTTCCTCGGCGAGGAGGACGGGCGCCTGCGGATCGATAATCCGGCGATGCAGCTGGTCGGCCGGACCTATGGCGCGGGCGAATATGTCCGCAACGCCGCGCCGCTGCATATGGACCGGTTGCGCTTTGACAAGCTTGGCCGCGACTAGCCCGCGTATTCCTCCAGCCCCGGCACGGTGATCGTGCGTTCCCCGCCGAAATCCTCGCGCACTACGATCAGGCCGGTGCGTTCTAGGTGGTCGAGCAGGCGGCGAATGCGCCCCGGCGAGGAACTGCCATAGACGCGCGCGAGTTCCTCTTCGTCCGGCGCGCTACGGCCTTCGGCGGCAGCTGCGGCTATCGCGAGGAACGGGGCCAGCACATCGTCGTCGACGCTTTGCGCCAGTTGCTCGACCGCAGCGCGGCGCGAGGGATCGAGCCGCTCGAGCCCGGCACTGGCATGGGCGAACAGGCGGCGGAACTGCGCCATGTCGATATGGGCGCTGGGTACGCGGCGCTCGCGGCAGCGGATCGCGAAGCTGCGGAACAAGCTCGACAAAGACTGGTAGGTCGCGCCCTCTTCGCGCGCCATCTCTGCCAGCACCTGCTCGACCGAGCCATCGGGCGGCGGCGGCGCGGCAGGCGCGGCGTTGGGCTTGGTGCCTTCCTCGGCGGCGGGCAGTTCGCCCTCATCCTGCGCGTGGGCGATGGTGTCGGCGAGATCTTCCATCGCCGGCTTGGGCGGTGGGGCAGGGCGCTGCGGTTGCGGTGCTGCGGCTTCCTCGGCCAGCGAATCGTGGAGCAGGGCTTCCATCCCTTCGCCTGACACCTGCGGCAGGGGGACGAGGCCCGAGGCGGCGTTCTTGCCGCCGGTCTTCACCGATCCGATTTTCACCGCCACGGGCTTGCGGCTCACCGCCGGGCCGAGGCCGAGAAAGTGGCCGCGTTCGAGGTCGCGGATTCGCTCGGCCTGCTTGCGGTCCATGCCGAGCAGATCGGCGGCGCGCTGCATGTCGATATCGAGGAAGGTGCGGCCCATCAGAAAGTTCGACGCTTCGGCGGCGACGTTCTTGGCGAGCTTCGCCAGCCGCTGGGTGGCGACGATCCCGGCCAGCCCGCGCTTGCGCCCCCGGCACATCAGGTTGGTCATGGCGGTGAGCGTCATCCGGCGGGTGTCTTCGGCCATCTCGCCAGCGGCGGCGGGCGCGAACATCTGTGCTTCGTCGACCACCACCAGCGCGGGAAACCAGTGTTCGCGCGGGGCGTCGAACAGCGCGGTCAGGAACAGCGCGGCGCAGCGGATCTGCTGTTCGACCTCGAGATCGTCAAGGCTGAGCACCACCGAGGCGCGATGTTGGCGGATGCGGCCTGCCAGCGCCTCGATCTCGCGGCTGGTGTAGCTGCCGCCCTCGATCACGATATGGCCGAACTCCTTCGCCAGGCTGACGAAGTCGCCCTCGGGATCGATCACCACCTGTTGCACCAACTGTGCGCTCTGTTCGAGCAGCCGGCGCAGCAGGTGTGACTTGCCGCTGCCCGAGTTGCCCTGCACCAGAAGGCGCGTGGCGAGCAATTCCTCGACATCGACGTGGACGGCCCCGCCGCCCGAATCCCTACCTATTTCGATCTGTGCCTGCACCGAGGCAGACTTAGGCTATGGGGATGCGGGCGGGAAGGCCGTCGGGGGCGTTTATCCAGTGCTTGCCGCCCGCGCGGTCAGTCTGAAGCAAACAGCGTCAGATCGATGCTTTCGCCAACGGCGCGCAGGCCTGCGTCGCTCCCGTGGAGGTAATCGCCCATGTGATAGCCTTCACGCATCTGCTGCGGGTCGGAGGGGTCGGCAAAGGCCTCGTCTAAGCGGACCACCGCGTCGAATTCGCCCGAGGTGACGATCCAGCGGTTGATGGCCTGACGCGCCGCTTCGCCTTCCTCGCTCCAGTAGGCCGCGCCCTTGTAAGGACCGATCGGCGAGCCGATCACCTTGATGCCTTTCTCATGCGCACGGACGATCAACTGGCGGAAGCCTGCGATCATCTGCGCGACGTCGATTGGCGGCTGGTCGAGCGTCAGTCCGCCAACGCCACCCTGCACGGGGCCGAACCGGTTGCCAATGTCGTTCACCCCCTCGAACACGATCATGTGGGTGACATTGGGCAGGGAGAGCACGTCCTCATCGAAGCGGGCGAGGGCACTTTCGCCCATGCCGGGGCTGAGCACGCGGTTGCCCGAGATCGCGGCATTGGCCATGGCATATTCCATCCCCGTCGCTTCGAGCCGTTCGGCCAGCACATCGGGCCAGCGCCGGTCCGCGCCCGGTGTCGAGCCGACCCCGTCGGTGATCGAATCGCCGAAGGCCACGATCGTGCCCTGCGCGTCGGGCGAAAGCACCTCGACCGTCTGCAGGAAGGCGCGGTATCGCGCGGTTGTGGCGGCAGGGAAGACCTCATCCACGTAGTTGCCCGGAGCCGACACGGCGAGGTCGTCGAGCCCGGTGAGGTGGCAGGTACAGGGGCCGGTCGCCTCTGGCAGGTAGAAGACAACTTTGGCCTTCTGGAAGTCCTCGCTTGCAAGCTCGACCACGTCGCTGACGAAAGGCGCGCCGCGTGGGATCACCGCCTCTGCCGCACCGCCGAAGGTGAGCGGGCGGCTGGTGCCGGGCACTTCGACCCCCTCGTCGTCGAGCAGCACGATGCGCGCTTCACCGATGCGCAGGGGTGCCGGGCCATAACGGTTGGTAAAGCGTATCCTCAGCGCCGAGCCGCCTTCGGACAGACGAATGGTCTGCGCGAGGGTGACATCATCGAAGCTCGGCGCGGCAAACGGCCCTTCGCTGGCGAGCGGAGCGTGCGGGCTGGCAGTCCAGCTGCCGACCCAGCGGCCCTCTTGTGCATGGGCTGTGCCCGTCAGGACTATCGCGGCGAGTGCCGCCGATACCATCATAAGTCGCATTGTCTTTCCCCTCTCCTGTTGAGGCCAGATTAGTCTGGGCGGCGTGAGACGCAATCGGCGCAATTGTCGCGGGGTGGCAGGCTTGCTAACCGTGGCGACAAACAGGGACCGGGAGAGACAACCATGCGCACATCTATCGTCACCGCCAGTCTGCTGGCTGCCACCACGCTGCCGCTCGCGGGCGCTCCGGCCCAGCAGGGAAGCGCGGAGCAGCGCCCGGCGAACTATTACGCCAGCGCTTGCACGGCGCTCGAAGGCCTGGTGGACGACGGGGTGGAAATCACCTCGGCCAGCTACCATCCCGAGACAACCACGATCGAGGCCACGCCCGTTTCGCCCGCCATCGCCAAGCCGCCGCATTGCCTTGTCGAGGGCATTATTAACCGCCGCGTTGGCGCGGGCGGGGCCGAATATGGGATCGGTTTCGAGCTGGCTCTGCCGCTGGAGTGGAACGGACGCTATCTGCTTCAGGGCGGAGGCGGTCTGAACGGCGTGGTTCGCCCGGCAGTCGGCCCCGTCGCGGCGGGCAAGGACAACGCGCTCAGCCGGGGTTTCGCGGTCGCCAGCCACGATAGCGGCCACAAGGGCGAAGTGTTCGACCAGAGCTTCATGGCCGACCAGCGCGCCGCGCTCGATTTCGCCGAGGCGGCTGTGCCGCGCGTGACCGAAGTGACCCGCGCGCTGGCCACCCTCTATTACGGCAAGGCGCCGCACCATTCCTATATGGCCGGATGCTCCACCGGCGGGCGCGAGGGAATGCTGGCGAGCCAGCGCTATCCCGAGCTGTTTGACGGGATCGTAATCGGCGCGCCCGCGATGCGTCCGGGCCATTCGAACCTCAGCATCGAATATGCGCAGGTGATGCTGAACCGGACTTTGGACGCTGGCGAAGACGGCCCAGCAGGGATCGTCGGCGAGCAGCGCGCGTCGATCCGCCGCGAGATCCTGCGCCAGTGCGATGCGCTTGATGGCAAGGCCGATGGTATGGTGATGAACGTGGGGGCCTGTCGTGCGTTCGATCCGCAGGGCCTCGTGTGCAAGCCGGGCGAGAGCGGCAGTTGCCTCAGCCAGCCGCAGGCCGATGCGCTTGCCGCTGGCCTTGCCGGCCCGCGCGATGCCAGCGGGCGGCCGAGCTATGTCGCCTATCCGTGGGATACCGGCATTGCCTTCGACGGGCAGGGCCTGCCCGGCTTCGTGCCGATGGGACAGCCCGGCGTGTTCGGTCCCGCCAGCACCGCGCGGGAGATGGATGTTGACGCGCGCCTGCACGCGGTGCGCTGGGATGCGGCGGGCCGCCTCACCGACACCCCCTACTGGACAAACCTTTCGACCTACCTCGGGCGCGGCTCGAAGCTCATGTACTTCCACGGCGTGTCGGACCCGTGGTTCTCTGCCTTCGATACCTGGGACTATTTCCAGCGTGCGCGGGAGGCCAACGGCGCCGAGGCGTGGGACGATTCCGCACGCTTCTACATGGTGCCGGGCATGATGCACTGTTCGGGGGGTGACACCTTCGACCAGTTCGACCTGCTGTCGCCGATGGTCGAATGGGTGGAGCAGGGCGAAGCGCCGGGCGCGGTCGAGGCCTTCCGCGCGGACTTCGGGCCGGAAAGCATGAAGCTGTGCCCGCACCCCTCCTATGCGCACTACGAAAGCGGCGAGGCGCTGCGCGCGGGCAGTTACACCTGCCGGATGCGGTAAGCCGAGAGGGCGCTAGCCTTTGCCGCGCGTCTTGGTGCGGCCCTGGGCTGCGTTTTCCTCGAGGAAAGCGATGATCTTGCCCGCAACGTCGGTGTTGGTCGCCTTTTCCAGCCCTTCGAGACCGGGCGAGGAATTCACCTCCATCACCACCGGCCCGTGGTTGGAGCGCAGCATGTCCACACCGCACACGTTCAGCCCCATGATCTTAGCCGAGCGCACGGCGGTGCTGCGTTCCTCAGCTGTGATGCGGATTTTCTCGGCATGGCCGCCGCGGTGGATGTTGCTGCGGAAATCGTCTGCCGCGCCCGTGCGCTGCATGGCGGCGACCACCTTGCCGCCCACCACCAGCGCGCGGATATCGGTGCCGTTCGCTTCCTTGATGAACTCCTGCGCGAGGATATGGACGTTTGCGCTGCGAAAGGCCTCGAACACCGACTTGGCCGAGCGCGGCGTGTCGGCCAGCACCACGCCGATCCCCTGCGTGCCTTCGAGCAGCTTGATCACCACCGGCGCGCCCCCCGCGATGGCAAGCACTTGCTCTGCCTGCTTGGCGGAGTGGGCAAAGGCGGTGACGGGCAGGCCGATGCCGCGCCGCGCCAGCAATTGCATCGAGCGCAACTTGTCGCGGCTGCGCCCGATCGAGACGCTCTCGTTCAGCGGATAGACGTCCATCATTTCGAACTGCCGCAGCACGGCGGTGCCATAGAACGTGATCGAGGCCCCGATGCGCGGGATCACCGCGTCGAAATCCTTGGGGCCGATCACGCGGCCATCATAATGCACCGTGGGCCGGTGCGAGGTGATGTCCATGAAACAGCGCAGCGTGTTCAGGATTTCGATCGAATGGCCACGCTCCTCCGCTGCCTCGACCAGTCGGCGGTGGGTGTACAGATTGGGATTGCGGGCGAGCATCGCCAGTTTCATGCGGTAGGGTCCTTGGCCTTCGCAGGCAGTTCATCGAGCAGGAATTTGGCGGAAGGGTCGACAAGGAACAGCTTACCCAGCCCCTTGCGACCGACGAGAATCTGATAGCGCATTTCCTTGCGATTCGTCAGCGTAAACTCGCGCTTGCGGGCAACGGTTCCGAGCTTCAGCATGGTCGCGATCACCACCCGTTCCTCGACCGCGCCATTGCTGCTTTTTACGCTGCGGAAATCGCGGATTTCCACGTCCCAGTGCACGGTCTTGCGCCGCTCGCCGGCGTGGCGAACATATTTGGTGATCTTCGCACGGTGTTGTCCGTTCTCGTCGATATAGGGCGCGATGCGGTCGACGTGGAGCGACGAGGTGCGCGCGCCAGTGTCGATCTTGGCCTTTTCGCCATAGAGGCCCAGTTCGGGCAAATCGACATGCTCCAGCCAGCCGACCGTCTTGGCGGCAAGGGCAGGCTTGGCGGGAGCGCGTTTGGGCATGGCGGCGCGCCCGTTAGAGCGGATTGCCGTCCTTGTCGCGATAAATGTCACGGCGACCGACATGGTTGGCGGGGCCGACGAGGCCGTCTTCCTCCATCCGCTCGATCCACTTGGCGGCGGTGTTGTAGCCCACACCCATCTGCCGCTGGAGCCAGGAGCCGGAGGCCTTCTGGTTCTCGATCACGATCTGGCAGGCCTGGCGATACTTGCGCTCGTCCGGATTGTCGGAGGCGGTGAACTCGTCCTCGAAGTCGAACCCGCCGTCAGCCGGTTCCTCGGTGACCGAATCGATATATTGCGGCGTACCCTGCTTGCGCCAGTGCTCGGCCACCCGCTCGACCTCCTCGTCGGATACGAACGGGCCGTGTACGCGCATGATCGCGCCCGAGAGCGGCTTATAAAGCATGTCGCCCTTGCCCAGCAGCTGCTCCGCGCCCTGTTCGCCGATGATCGTGCGGCTGTCGATGCGGCTGGAGACGGCGAAGCTGATGCGGGTCGGCAGGTTCGCCTTGATGACGCCGGTGATAACGTCGACCGAAGGGCGCTGGGTGGCGGTGATTACGTGGATGCCTGCCGCGCGGCTCTTCTGGCACAGGCGCTGGATCAGCCCCTCGATCTCCTTGCCGACCACCAGCATGAGGTCGGCCAGCTCGTCGACGATGACCACGATCTGCGGCATCACCGAATATTCGAGCAGCTCTTCCTCGATCAGCGGTTCGCCGGTCTCGGGGTCGAACCCGGTCTGCACCGTACGCTGGAGCGGTTTGCCCTTGGCGGCGGCGGCGCGGACGCGCTCGTTGAACCCGGCGAGGTTGCGCGCGCCGACATCGCTCATCATCCGGTAGCGCCGCTCCATCTCCTCCACCGCCCACTTCAGCGCGCGCACGGCCTTGGGCGGCTCGGTCACGACCTCGGCCAGCAGGTGCGGGATATGCTCATAACTCTTGAGTTCGAGCACCTTGGGATCGATCAGGATCATCCGGCACTGGTCCGGCCCGAAGCGATAAAGTAGCGACAGCAGAATGGTGTTGAGCCCGACCGACTTACCCGAGCCGGTGGTGCCCGCCACCAGCAGGTGCGGCATGGCGGCAAGGTCGGCCACGATCGGCTCGCCCGCGATATCCTTGCCGAGGATGATCGGCAGCGATCCGGAGTGATCGGCAAAGGCGGCCGAGGCGACCATCTCCTTGAAGTTGACCATCTGCCGCTGGGCGTTGGGCAGCTCGATGCCCATCACGGTCTTGCCGGGGATCGGGGCCACGCGCGCGGAGATCGCGCTCATGTTGCGGGCGATGTCTTCGGCAAGGCCGATCACGCGGCTGGCCTTGATGCCGGGAGCGGGCTCCAGCTCGTACATCGTGACCACCGGGCCGGTGCGCACCGCCGTGATCTCGCCCTTGACGTTGAAGTCGTCGAGCACGGTTTCGAGCAGGCGGGCATTGCGCTCGAGCGCCAGCTTGTCGAGCTTGGGGCCGCTCTGTTCGGGCGGATCGCCCAGGAGGTCGAGGCCGGGTAGCTGGTAGTCGGCGAAGAGGTCGGTCTGGTCCTTGCTCTTCGAAGGCGTGGCGCGGCGCGGGGCGGCGGCGGGGTCGACAATCGTGGTCTGGCGTCGCGCGGCGGCGAGGGAAACGGCAGGTTCGCCAGCCGTGTCGTCGTCGCTGTCCATTTCGGGCGCGGGGGTGTCGGTCTTGCGCTGGCGCTGGCGGGCCTCCTCGCGGAAGGGGTTGGCCGGCGTCGAGAGCCGGGGCGGATTGCGCAGCAGCTCGGGCAGGGTGAGGAAGCGGCTCCAGTCGAGCGCGAAGACGCGGCCTGCAAGGATCGCTCCGCCGACTAGGCAGGCCACGCCCGCCGCGCCAATCGCCCAGGGCTGAACCCCAGCGGGCAGCAGCGAGGCCAGCGCGGTGATCAGCCGCTCGCCCAGCAAGCCGACGAGGCCGCCGGTCGAGGCGGGCAGGCTCCAGTCGCGCGGGGTTGAGACCAGCGACAGCACGCTGGAAAGCAGCGCCATGGCCACCAGCAGCAGCCCGGCCGCGCGCCACCAGCGCCCGTCCCAGTGCTCGTCCTCGTCAGCGTCGCGCCACAGCTTGCGTCCGAACACGAAGGTGAGCGGTAGCAGCAGCGCCGAAACGAAGCCAAAGGTGCCCAGCACGAGATCGGCCACTATCGCGCCGGGCGCGCCCATCCAGTTGGCGATGGTGGCGCCTGCTGCGGTGGAAAGCGAGGCGTCGGTCTGGGTGTAGCTCAGAAGCGCGAAGGCGAGGAACAGCGTGAAGGCGAACAGCAGTACGGCCCCGGTCAGCTGCAGGCTGCGGGTCAGCGAATAGCGGAAGACGGCGCGCCAGTCCGCGCTGTCATTTGTCCCCGCCGATGGGGCAGAGCGGCTTGCCATGTGGGTGTCCTCGATAAGCGTCCCGCTGCGAGAATCGCAGACCGGGGCAGCGGGGTCAAGCTTGGTGCAGCTAAGGCCTCAGGATGCGCTCAACCCGTCGATCGCCGCCCATCGCTGCGTGCCGAGCCTGCGGGCGGTCTGCGCGGTCATTCCGCCGAGTGCGATAACGGGCATCTGCGCATGAGCCGCGAACAGATGCCAGCGGACCGGCCCGAGATGTGGTGCGCCCGGGTGCGAGCGGGTGGCGAAGGCGGGCGAGAGCATTATCGCATCGGCGCGCTTGCGGTTGGCCTGCGCGATTTCGCGCATGGTGTGGGCCGTGGCGATCTGCACCAGGTCCGCGCGCTGCGGATAGAGTGCGAGCGGCGCGCCATAGGTCCCCTGCGCGCCCCATTCGCGAGCGGTCAGCGCGCTGTCGGCGAGCACCAGCAGGTGGTCGCGCGCAAGACACAGGTCGCGCAAGCGCCACCAGCGGGCGATGCGCTTGCGTGGGGGCAGGTGATAGTGGCGATAGACGAAGGCGCTGCCGCGCGGCAGGCGGGTGAGGGCCTCCTCCAGAACGCCATCGTTGCGCGCGTCTGAAAGCAGCCACAGGTTCGGCAAGGACTGGCGTTGGTGCATGCGCTCGCTATAGCGTCGGCATGACTGACAATGCGAGTTCCCGTTTGGCCGAAGTCCGCGCCGAAGTGGCCCAAGCCTGCAAGATCGCCCGCCGCAAGCCGGAAGAGGTCACCCTGATTGCGATCAGCAAGACGCATCCGGCCGAGGCGATCACACCACTGATCGAGGCTGGCCAGCGCGTCTTCGGCGAGAACCGGGTGCAGGAGGCGCAGGGCAAATGGCCCGAGTTGATCGAGCGCCACGGCGAGATCGCGCTCCATCTGGTCGGCCAGTTGCAATCGAACAAGGCCGAGGACGCGGTGGCGCTGTTCGACTGTATCCACTCGCTCGACCGGCCCTCGCTGGTGTCGGCGCTGGCCAAGGCGATGGACAAGCTGGATAAGCGGATCGACCTGTTCGTGCAGGTGAACATCGGCTCCGAGCCGCAGAAGGGCGGCTGTGCGATTGCCGATCTGCCCGGTCTGCTGGGCGAGGCGCGTCAGGCCGAGCTGCCGGTGGTGGGCTTGATGTGCGTGCCCCCTGCGGGAATCGAGCCTGCGCCGTTTTTCGCGCTGCTGGCGAAGCTGGCCGACGATCACGGGCTTCCCGGGCGTAGCATGGGCATGAGCGGCGACTATGTGACCGCGACCAAGCTGGGCGCCACGCACCTGCGCGTTGGGAGTGCGCTGTTCGGCGCGCGCGAGGGGTAGTTTTCTCCACACCGGTCGCGGGCCATCGAGCCGGCGAGCCTGAGCAGTATGGATGGTTCCTGAGCCTCCCGTTGCGCCAATTGCAATGTCCTGTGTCCAGACTGGGGCTTCTTGAGCGGGCCTGTCGGCCCGCAAACCGGTTGGACAAAGGCCGTCTGTGTTGCTGGAACCGCTTCATCCAGGACTTTGGAAGAAAACCCTGCAAGGCATAGCCACATCGATGGCGAGCGATGCGAAGGTGGACGAATTCGCAGGCCTGCGCAGGCTTTATCACGTGCTGGCACTTAGCCCGCCGCCCTTCCGGCAATGGTTCGCGCCGAGCCTGCCCGAAAATCTGTTCGAACAGGTGCTGCGGCAGTCGAGCCAGGCCGCGGCCTATTCTCTGATAGGCAAGGCTTTCGACCTCACCGTAGCCACCGGAGATGGCCAAGAGGCCACGATCAGCTTGTGGCTGCGCGAAGCAGAGACGCAGGTGACAATGCGCGATACCTCGATTGCGCGGGCAATCGTGCGTGCGGTGTGCGGGATTGGCCTGCGGGATTGGCCTGGGGCTGCCCGAACCCTAGTCTTCGTCGAGACCGGCATAGATGCCAATGCGGATGGCATCCGAGGTCGACTGCATGGGCAGCTTCTTGAGCAGGTTGGCGCGATGGATTTCCACCGTGCGCGGGCTGATGCCGAGCTTGATCGCGATCACCTTGTTACAGTGGCCGCGCGTCATCTCTCGCAGCACATCCACCTCACGCGGAGAAAGCTGACCGATGGCGGCATTGGCGGCGGACTGCTTCGAGCGCAGCCGCGCCAGCGAGACCTGCTCGGGCGTCATGGTAACCGCACGCTTGAGGTCTTCCGTGCTAAGCGGCCAGACGTGGTAATTGAGGGCGCCGTTCAGCATGGCGGAAACGATCCGCTGCGGCGTCGGGTCTTCCGAATAGACCGAAGCCGGAAGGCTGAATTCCACTGCCTGGGTCGTTCGCATCACTTCGGCGATCGAAGCGGTATCCTCGTTGTCGGCGGACAGGACATAACCGTCCCGTCTCACGAGCTTGGCAAATTCGTCGAGATCCTGGCACGGCTCGGCATGAAGGCCGACCTCGTAGCTCATCTTGGCGATTTGCGCGCGGCGTCGGCTGTCCGAATCGATGACATATATGCGGTCGAGAGGAGTCATGACCTGTGCTTGTGCGACCATTCCTGCTTTCCTTCATGTCACCAAACTACGTGACATCACATACCTAAACCTGTTCCACAATTATCTACAATAGAAGGAATAGGTTAAAATACTTATAAGTATAGCGGAGGTTAACCTATTGTGCAGCCGACTGTTCAAGAAAAATCTTTATAAAACATACGGTTGAAGATTCGGCAATTGCCGATGGCGCCGAGGTTCATCGTGTGCAATCAACCAGACCTGTCGCCCGATTAAGAGCTCGACAAGGAAATCGGGTCTCATCACGGGGCCCCTATCGCGATTTGCAAGGGGGTGCCAGACGCTTGCCCGTGGCGCTTATTGCACAGTTGCCTCTTCGTCTTCGAACTCTGGTTCGCCAGCCGCAATCGCTTCGAGGAGGGCCAGTCTAACCTTGTCGAGACGCTCCTTGCTCGTGATTTTGTCGCCCAGCAGGTCGGTCACATAGAAGGTGTCGACCGCGCGTTCGCCATATTGGGTGATGTGGGCCGAGTTGATCAGCAGGCTGGTCTCGAACATCGCCCGCGTCAGCCGGTTGAGCAGCGCGGGCCGGTCGGTGGCGTTGACCTCGATGACGGTGAAGCGGTTCGAAGCCTCGTTGTCGAACAGGATCAGCGGCTTGACATGGAAGTTCTCCGCCCGGCGGCTCTTGAGGGGGCGCTTTTCGAGCCGGGGCACGATGTCGATCCGGTTGGCCAGCGCATCCTCGATCGCGGTCTTCAGTCGCTGAAGCTGCGACGGTTCGTCGAACGGTTTGCCGAGCGGGTCCTGCACGAGGAAGTTGTCGACCGCCTTGCCGATGCGGTTGGTGTGGATGCGCGCATCGATGATATTGCCGCCGGCCAGATGGATCGCACCGGCAATGCGGAAGAACAGGCCGGGGTGGTCGTTGCCGATCACGGTCACGAGCGTGGCGCCAAGCGCGGGGTAGGGTTCGGTGTGGATCGAGAGCTTGTGGTCAAGCTGCCGTGCCGCGGCATAGTGCGGCAGGTTTATGGCGATGATGTCCTCGGGCTCGGCGATCCAGTAGGAATCGTCGAAGCGGTCCTCCAACTCATCGATCAGTTCCGCCTGGGCCCCGAGAATATCGGCCACCCGGGATTTCTTGTCGGCCACCCGCGCCTCGCGCCCATGTGCCTTGTGCCCGAGCCGGAGCCGTTCCTCGGTCAGCTCGTAAAGCTCGGCCAGCAATTGGCGTTTCCAGCTGTTCCAGATGCCGGGGCCGACCGCGCGGATATCGACGATGGTGAGCACGGTCAGCAGCCGCAGCCGCTCCATCGAGCTTACCTCGCCCGCGAAGTCGCTGATCGTCTTGTAGTCGGTGAGGTCGCGCTTGAACGAGGTTGCGCTCATCAACAGGTGCTTGGCGACCAGCCAGCTGACCAGCTCCGTCTCGTCCTCGTCGAGCCCCAGCTTTGGGCACAGCTTTAGCGCCACCTCCGCGCCGAGCAGCGAATGGTCGCCGCCGCGCCCCTTGGCGATATCGTGCAACAGCGTGGCGACATAGAGCACCCGGCGATTGGCGATCTTGGGCAGGATTTCGGTCGCGAGCGGGTGATCGTCGGCGAATTCGCCGCGCTCGATCTTGGCCAGCAGACCGATGGCGCGGATCGTATGCTCGTCGACCGTATAGTGGTGATACATGTCGAACTGCATCTGCCCGCCGACCTTGCCGAAATCGGGCACGAAGCGGCCGAATACGCCTGCCTCGTTCATCGCGCGCAGCACGGTTTCAGGGTCCTTGTGGCCGCACAGCACATCGAGGAACAACTTGTTGGCGCGCGGTTCGCGGCGCAGCGCGCGGTTGATCAGGCCCGAATCGCGGCGCAGCATCCGCAAGGTGGCCGGATGGATCTCGACGCCCTCGGCCTCGGCGATGGCGAAGATCTCAATCAGGCGGACCGGATCATCCTTGAACCAGTCGTCATCCGGCGCGGCCAGCCGCCCGGCATCGAGCAGGTAGCCCGAGACTGTCTCCGCTTTCTTGTTGCGGAACGAGGAAAAGAATTCCGCGACCCGGCTCTTGTCGACCGCTTCCTCCTCGAAGTGGGCGAGGAACACCCCGGTCAGGTGCCCGACGTGCTGCACCTGGAGGAAATAGAACTGCATGAACCGCTCGACGGCGCTTTTGCCGGGGCGGTCGGCATAGTTCATCCGGCGCGCAACCTCGCGCTGCAGGTCGAAGGTAAGCCGGTCCTCGCCGCGTTTGGCGATGGTGTGCAGATGCGCGCGCACGGCAAGCAGGAACCCCTCGGCGCGGCGGAAGGTGCCGTATTCGCGCTGCGTAAATAACCCCTTGTCGACCAGCTCGGCAGCGTTGCGCACGCGGTAGACATATTTGCCGATCCAGTAGAGCGTCTGCAGGTCGCGCAACGCGCCCTTGCCGTCTTTGACGTTCGGCTCGACGACATAGCGCGAATCGCCCATCCGCTTGTGGCGGGCTTCGCGCTCGGCCAGCTTCTCGGCCACGAACTTCTTCTCGCTCCCGCTCACTACCTCGGCGAAGAAGCGCGCGGTCGCCTCGTCGTAGAGCGCCTGATCGCCCCATAGGAAACGCCCTTCGAGCAGCGCGGTGCGGATCGTGAGGTCTTCCTTCGCCATCCGCACCATCTCGTCGAGCGAGCGGCTTGAATGGCCGACGGTGAGATTGAGGTCCCACAGGAAGTAGAGCATCGCCTCGATCGCCTGTTCGCACCAGGCGGTTGGCTTGCCAGGGGTGAGGAAGGCGATGTCGATATCCGAATGCGGCGCCATCTCGTAGCGGCCATAGCCGCCCACCGCGACCAGCGTGAGCCGTTCGCCGGTGCTGCGGTTGTGCGAGGGATAGACGTTGTCGATCACGTGATCGTGAACCACACGGATCAGCTGGTCGGCGAGGAAGGCATGGCCATGCGCGATCTCGTGCCCGGCGCTGGGGCGTTCGTCGAGGCGGCGGGCCATCTCTTCGCGGCCTGCTGCAAGAGCCGTGCGCAGCAGCTCCACGATATCGGCGCGACCGGCCTCGGCTCCCTTGTCCTCTACGACGCGGGAAATTTTCTGGGCGAGGGCGCGACGGTCTATGACCGCGCGTTGCTTGGGGATCGTCGGAAGGCTCACGACTTGGGCAAATAGAGGGCGGCTCGACGAATTGCAAAGCCGCTGGCCCTTCCAAGCTCCAGCGGCCTGTGCCAAAGCGCAATCCGGTCGCGGCCAGAGCGCCGCAGCACAGGCAAGACAAAGGGCTAATATGCTGGAGATTGCGGCAAGTGCGGCGGGCGCAGCGGCGAATGCGCCGCTCAACTGGGCGGACCTTGGACTGCGCGAGGGGATCGACCTCGGGTTCTTCACCATCAAGTACTATTCGCTGGCTTATCTTGCGGGCATCCTGCTTGCGTACTGGCACCTGTCGAAGATGATCCGCCAGCCCGGCGCGCCGATGGCGCAGCGCCATGCCGACGACCTGTTTTTCTATTGCACACTCGGCGTGATCCTTGGCGGACGGCTCGGCTATGCCACGTTCTACCAGCCCGAGCTGTGGACCACTTTCGTGCCGAACACCTTCGTCTCGTGGGGCGTGTTGCGGCTGTGGGACGGCGGGATGAGCTTTCACGGCGGGCTGATCGGCGTGGTGCTCGCGATCGCCTGGATCTCGTGGAAGAACGGGCTCTCGTTCATTCGTGTGTGTGACTATATCTCGGTCAACGTCGGTTTCGGGATGATGTTCGGACGCATCGCCAACTTCATCAACGGCGAGCTGTGGGGCCGCGCGGTCCGTTCCGACATCCCATGGGCGATGGTGTTCCCCGGCGCCGGGCCGGAGCCGCGCCATCCGAGCCAGCTCTATCAGGCGTTCGGTGAAGGCTTCGTGGTGATCGTGGTGATGCTGTGCCTGTTCTGGCTCACTCGTGCGCGCTATCGCCCCGGCGTGATGGTGGGGACCTTCGCCGCCGTGATTTCGGTCGCGCGCTTCACGGTCGAGTTCTTCCGTGAACCCGATGCGCAGTTGGCCGAATTCGCCGCCCGCACTGGCCTCAGCATGGGCCAGTGGCTGACGATCCCGCTGATCGTGGCGGCAATCGGGCTGGTGGTGTGGTCGCTCAGCCGCCCGGCTCCGCTCACACCGCCGGAAGAGGGCAAGGATTGACCAGACAGGGCGAGCCGACTGCGGCGCTGGCCGATAGCTTCCGCCGCCTGATCCGGGCGCACGGGCCGATCAGCCTGATGCAATTCATGGGCGAATCGAATGCCCATTACTATTCGCGTCGTGAGCCGTTTGGCGAGGCGGGCGATTTCATCACCGCGCCCGAGATCAGTCAGATGTTCGGCGAGCTGATCGGCCTGTGGCTGGCCGACATGTGGATCCGCGCCGGACGCACAGAGCCTGCCCACTATGTCGAGCTGGGGCCGGGGCGCGGCACGCTGGCTCGCGATGCCACGCGGGCGATGAAGCGCTACGGCCTCGAACCACGTCAGCATCTGGTCGAAGGCTCGGTCGCCTTGCGCAGCGAACAGCTTAAGCAGGTGCCCGAGGCGCAGTTTCATGACGATCTGTCGAGCGTACCGATGGAAGGGCCGGTGCTGCTGGTGGCGAACGAGTTCCTTGATGCGCTGCCCGTGCGCCAGCTGGTGATGACCGACCACGGCTGGCGCGAGGTGATGATCGGGCTCGACGGGGAGGACCGCTTCGTCGAAGTGCCGGGGCAGGTGCCGATGGACTCGGCAGTCCCCGAAGCGCGCCGCGATGCGCCGTCGGGCACCGTGATCGAGACCTGCCCTGGCGCGGCGGCCACCCTGTTTGAGGTGGCGGGGAGGCTGGTGAAGCAGGGCGGCGCGGCGCTGTTCATCGACTATGGCTATGCCACCAGCCGCAACGGCTCCAGCGTGCAGGCGGTGCGCGCCCATCGCAAGGTCGACTGGCTGGCCGAGCCGGGCGTGGCCGACATCTCCGCCCATGTCGATTTTGCGCAGTGTGCGGCGGTGGCGCAGTCGCGCGGGGCGCGCTGGCTCGGCACCACCGAGCAGGGCGCGTTCCTCAAGGCTCTTGGCATCGATGCGCGCGCCGAGGCGCTGGCGAACTTCGCCCCCCAGCATCGCGAAGCGTTGATGGCTGCACGCGACCGCCTCACCTTGCCTACCGAGATGGGCAGCCTGTTCAAAGTGTTGGCTCTGGCTGCGCCTGACTGGCCCGAGGGCGCGGGGTTTTAGCGGCTCTCGATTGCACCGATCTCGGCTAGCAGCCAGCGCGCCGCTTCGTCGACGCTGCGCTTGTCCTCGTTTCGGTCGACCATCAGGTTGGACTCGCGCATTGTTTCCACGTCGATTGCGCCGATCAGCGGGGCGAGCGCTTCGGCCAGCGCAGGGTCCTCGGCAAGACGCGGGCTGACAAGCAGGATCGCGTCGTAATTAGGCAGCGCCTCGCGCGGGTCTTCAAGCATCAGGAGGTTGTTCGCCGCGATCCGCCCGTCCGAGGTATAGGCGCTGATCACGTCGGCCTCGCCCGATTGCAGCGCGTTGTACATGAAGGTGGGGGCGAAGGTGCGCTGGGAGGCGAAGCGCAGGTCATAGGCTTCGCGCACCGCATGCCATTCGGGCCGTTCGAACCACTCGGGATCGCCGCCGATGGTCATGCCGGGCGCGCCCGTGGCAAGATCGCCGATAGTGGCAATCCCCGCGCGGTCCGCCTTCTCGCGGTCCATCGCCAGTCCGTAAGCGTTTTCGAACCCGAGCCTGCCAAGCACCTTCGTGCCGCTGGTGCGCTGCTCCCAGGAGACGATGGTGTCGAACATGGCTGCGCGGCCCGGATTGTCGGTGCGGCCAAGCTGGTTGGCCCACAAGGTGCCCGTATAATCGATACTGATATCGATTGCGGAACTGGTCACCGCCTCGTGTACTACCGCCGAGCCGAGCCCGTCGCGATAGTCGACCCGGTAGCCTGCATCCTCGAGCATCATGCCGATGGCGCGGGCGAGGATGTATTGCTCCGAAAACGACTTGGCCCCGATGGTCACCACCTCGCGGCCCTCTCCGCCACTCGCCCGGACTTGCGTGAAACCGGCGGCGGCGAGCCCGGCCAGAGCCAGCGCCGCACCGATCCACGCAAGGCGCGGGCGGCGCGCGGCGATCCCGCGCTCGACCAGCCCGAGCAGCCCATCGGCTACCAGCGCGAGCGAAGCCGAGGCGATGCAGCCCGCCAGCACCAGCGCCCAGTTCTGCGTCTGCAACCCGGCGAAGATCGGGTCGCCAAGGCTGCGCTGGCCGATGGTGGTGGCGAGCGTGGCCGCGCCGATGGTCCAGACGCTGGCGGTGCGGATGCCCGCCATCACATAGGGCGCGGCGAGCGGAGCCTCGACATGGCGCAGGCGTTGCCAGCGCGTCATGCCGATGCCGTCCGCCGCTTCGAGTGCTTCGGCATCGACATGGGTGAGCGCGGTCACCGCGTTCCTGAGGATCGGCAACAGCGCGTAAAGGCCCAGTGCCAGCCAGGCGGGCAGGAACCCCAAGGTCGGCAGGCCTTCCCCGAAGACCGCCCGCGCGGCGAGCAGGATCGGGAAGAACAGCGCCAGCAGCGCCAATGCCGGTATCGTCTGCACGAGGCTGGCAAAACCGAGTGCGAGCCGTGCCACGGTGCGAGAGCGCGCTGCCCACAAGGCCAGCGGCAGCGCCATGGCAAGGCCTAGCGCCACGGCGGCTGCGCTCAGCAGGACGTGCTCGGCCAGTTGCGGCCCGAGCCGGAGGAGCGCGGAGATAAGATCGCTCATGCCGAGGCCCCGAGCTTGCGCGCCTGCTCACGTGGGACTGCCACCAGCGCCTGCGCCACTTCGCCGCCCGCGCCCGCAAGCAGCGTTGCCGGTGTCTCGTCGGCGACGATCCGGCCTGCCTCCATCACCAGCACGCGGCTTGCCAGCAGCAGGGCCTCGGCCATGTCGTGCGTCACCATGACGGTGGTGAGGCCCAGCTCTTCGTGCAGCGCGCGCACGCGTTCACCGAGGCTGGCGCGGGTGATCGGATCGAGCGCGCCGAACGGCTCGTCCATCAGCAACAGATGGCTGTCGCCCGCCAATGCGCGCGCGATGCCCACGCGCTGGCGTTGCCCGCCCGACAGCGCCTCGGGATAGCGGGTGGCGATGTCGCGCGGCAGTTCGACGAGGTCGAGCAGCTCGCCGATCCGCGCCTCGGAAAGTTGCCCCGCACCCGAAATCAGCGGTACCATGGCAATGTTTTCGCCAACGGTGCGGTGGGTGAACAGGCCCACGCCCTGAAACACGTAGCCGATCCGTCTGCGCAGCAGAGGTGCAGGCCCGGCAACAACGTCGGCCCCTTCGATCAGCACGCGGCCCGCATCGGGCTCGACCAGCCGGTTCGCCGTCTTGAGCAAGGTCGACTTGCCCGACCCAGAAGCCCCGACCAGCGCGACAAAGGCGCCGCGCGCAATAAGGAGCGAAACGTCATCAACCGCCAGCGTCGCGCCGAAGCGCTTCGAAACATGGTCGAATTCCAGGAAGGAGACGGGGGCATCTGCCATCGGCGGCAGACTAGGGAGCAATGGCCGCCTTGGAAACCGTCAGCTCGGCAACCAGCCCCTCGGCCTCGAAGCGGCGTTCCCAGCTACCCTGCAGCTGGCCGCTCACGCTCATCTCGATCAGGCGGGAACCAAACCCGCTGTCGCTGGGCGTTCCGGAGAGCGGTGGACCTCCCCGTTCGCGCCATTCAAGCAGCAGGTTGTCGTCGCTGTCGGTGATGGTCAGTTCGACCGTGCCCTCCGCGCTCGAAAGCGCGCCGTATTTGGCCGAATTGGTCGCCAGTTCGTGGAACACCAGCGCCAGCGGGGTGGCAGCGCGCGCGCCGATTTTGCTGTCGGTGCCGCTGATCGCCACGCGCGGCTGGCCGAGCCGGTCGCGATAGGGCGCGAACAGGGCGGCGAGCAGACCTTGCAGATGCTCCTGCCCCGATCGGCTCGAGGGCCGCACAAAGTCGTGCGCGCGGTTCAGCGAATAGAGCGTGTCGGCCAGATCCTCGGCGAAGGCCTTGTGCTCGGGCGCATTGGCGGCCTTGAGCCGTGCGAGCCCGATCACCACCGCAAAGATGTTCTTGATCCGGTGTGACAGTTCGCCTGCCAGCAGATCGCGCGCCTCAAGTGCCTGGTGGACCTCGTGGATATCGGTGATGGTGCCGAACCAGCAGTGGTTCTGGCTTTGCTTGCTGGTGACGGGCGCGGCCTGGCCGAGCGCCCAACCCCACGACCCGTCAGCACGCCGCAGACGGAATTCGGCTTCGAACGGTTCGTCTCCGGCAACTGCGCGATCCCACTTTGCGAGAGCTTCGTCAGCGTCGTCGGGATGGATGAAGGGGCGCCAATCCTGCAAGACCTGCGGCGGTTCGGCGCCCGTGATCTGCTTCCAGCGCGCATTGAAATAGTCGAAGCACCCGGTGGCATCGAGCGACCATGCGATCTGCGGCACGCCTTCGATCATGCGCCGCATCTGCTCTTCGCGGTCGGCAATTGTGCGGCGGGCGCGCAGATCCTCGCGGCGTGCCTCAAGCAGCCGCATCACCGATTGCGCCAGCACCGCCAGCCCCTCGCGCTGAAAGTCGTCCAGCCCGGCTGGGTGTTCCTCTACATCTATCACGCATAGCGCGCCGAGTGGGGTGCCCTCCTGCGAGACCAGCGGCTGGCCAGCATAAAAGCGGACGTGCGGTGGGCCGGTGACCATCGCGTTATCGGCAAAGCGTGCGTCACGAGTGGCATCGGGCACCACCATGGCACCTTCGCCGAGCATGGCATGCGCGCAAAACGAGATATCACGCGGGGTTTCGTGTTCTTCCACGCCCTCGCGAGCGAGGAGCCGCTGGCGAGCGTCTTCGACGATCGAGACCAGCGCGACCGGCACCCCGCACAGGCGGGCGGCAAACTGTGTGATCGCCTGCAACTCGGGATCGTCTTGCAGGCGGTCGAGCGAAAAGCTGGAGATTACCGCATGGCGCACACTGTCTTCCGCGCTATTCGCGGTGGCTCCCTCTGAGGCGGCAGAGGAGACGGGCGGCAGGTTTTCGGCTCTCATGATCGTATTCCGCCGATCCCTCTATACCTTGCGGCGGCACAGTCCAAGCGCGGGCATCGAAGCCAAATGGCCCGGTCGTGCACGAAATAGGATTGCCCTCCACGCCCGTGAGGCTGTACCGCGGCAGCATATGCTTACAAAAAGGAATTGTTAGATGATCAGGTATCTGGCTTCTGCTGCCGCCTTCGCTCTTGCCGCTGCCAGCCCCGTGCTGGCCCAGAACATCACTGCGCCCGATGCCGTGGTGCCGGCCGGCATCACGGTGGAGAGCGTGATGGTCCACGGCGCGACGCTTGAGGGCAATCTCGAAGGCAATAGCGCCGATCGTGAGGTGATGGTCGTGCTGCCGCCGAGTTATGGCCGCGACCCGACCCGGCACTATCCCGTGGTCTATTATCTGCACGGCTTCGCTATCTCAGGCCGCGACTTTTACGACTTCATGCAGGTGCCCACAGCGGTGGCCGATAATGCCGCCGCCGGGCGCGAATTCATCGTCGTCGTGCCCGATACGCTGACCGCGATGGGCGGCTCGATGTACTCGAATTCGGTAACCACCGGCAACTTCCGCGATTTCGTCGCCACCGATCTCGTCGCCTATATCGATGCGAACTATCGGACGATCCCCGAGCGTGATTCGCGCGCCTTGGTGGGGCATTCGATGGGCGGGTATGGCACCTGGATGGTGGGCATGGCCCATCCCGAGCAGTTTGCGGTGATCTGGGCGCAGAGCGCCTGCTGCGTCTCTCCGCGCAGGGAAACGTCTGAGAGTGGCTCAGCCATGGCCGCCGTCCCGCGTGAAGGCGCCGACAATTCGGGCTTTGGCATGCGCGCCGGTCTGGCGAGTGCGGTGGCATGGGCGCCCAATCCGGCCAATCCACCCTATTTCGTTGATTGGCCGGTCAATGCTGCAGGCGAGGTCGATGAGCTGGTGATGGCGAAGTGGGTGAATAATGCGCCGCTGGTGCAGGTCGCCAGCCATGTCGCCCAGCTCGAGAGCTTTACGGCCATCGGTGCCGATGTTGGCGATAAAGACAGCCTGATGCGCGATGACCTGCTCATTCACGAAGAGCTGGAAAAATTCGGCATTGCGCACGACTGGGCCATCTATGAAGGCACCCACACCGACAAGATCGGGCAGCGCTTCAGTGCGGTGGTTCTGCCTTGGATAGCCAGCCACATCGCCATGACCGGAGACTGACCAGACCGCGAGCGCGCAGCTTTTTGTCCGCGCGCGGAACCCAGCCGGGAGGGCGCCCGTTTCTTCTCTCATTGAAAGGACAAACGGATGGACAGATTCGCTCTCACCCTGGTGCCCCTGGTGTTGCTCGCCGCCTGCGGAGGCGATGAGCCGACTGAGGAGACAGTTGCGACGCCGGAGCCGTCCGAACGGGTCGCCAACGAGCCCGATCCCGACCGGATGCCTGCCCCGAACGCCGACGGGGTCGACACCATCGACTATTCCGGCAGCTATACCTTCACTGGCATCGATGGCTCGCATTTCACGCTCACACTCGACAAGGAGGCGGGCACTTACGAATATGTCAGCCCGGACGGCACGACTTCTGGCAACTATAAGAAGCTCGATTCAGGGCGTATCGCAATTACCAATTTCGATGGCAGCGCAGGGTACTTCTCGATTGCACCCGGCGCTCTCTATCGCCTTGCGGACGCCACCAGCCCGTTTGACGAGATCGATCTAGGGCGCATGTACCGCCGCTCGGACTATGTGGCCGATGCCGGACCGGGCGCGGCTCTGCCTTCGATCGTGACAACGAATACGGTTGCCGACAAGCGTGAGAAATAGCGACCACTTCACCGCATTTTTGGCAGACTTGCTGGCGAAAGGCGGCCTTGCCTCTTGGCAATGGGTGGCTCAGCCCTATAGGTGCCCGGGATGACTGCAAGCGAGAGTGTCACGGCTGACGGGCGGGCGAGAGTCGGCCAACAGCGACGCGCGAAAACGCGCGCGGCGATCATTGCTGCCGCCTTCGACAAGTTCGGCGACGAGGATGGCCTCTTTGTCAGCATCGAGGAAATCGTGGAAGCTGCGGGCGTTACCCGCGCGACCTTTTACAACCACTTTGCCGGCATGGTCGAACTGCGTGAAGGGCTGACGCACGAGGCTACGCATGATTTCCTGAAGGCCGTGACCGAAGCTCTCAACAGGGTGCCCGATGCACGACAGCGCGCCGCGGCGGGCATTAGGTTCTATTTGCGCCGCGCGCGCCGCGATCCGCGCTGGGGGTGGTCGATGCTGAACATGAGCGTCTCGGGTCAGATGTTCGGATCGGAGACCTATCGCCGGGCGCAAGGGACCGTGGCCAGAGGCATCAAGGAAGGCGTTTTTCCCGTGCCGTCGAGTGAAGTCGGGCGCGATATCCTGCTCGGTTCGACGCTTGCCGCGTTGAGTTCAGTGCTGCGCGCCGATCCGCCGGAGGACTTCCCCGAAGCCATTGCCGGCTTTGCGCTATGCGGCCTCGGCGTAGGGCGCGAAGATGCCTATCGCTTCGCTCATATGCCCTTGCCGCCGATTCGCACGGAGATTTAACGCCAACCGGTCGACCTTTGGCCGATCCACTCTAAACGTCCAGATTGGCGACGTTCAGTGCATTGTCCTGGATGAACTCGCGGCGCGGTTCGACCACGTCGCCCATCAGGCGGGTGAAGATCTCGTCGGTAACGTCGGCGTCCTCGACCTTCACTTGCAGCAGCTCGCGGTTATCCGGGTCGAGCGTTGTCTCCCACAGCTGTTCGGCGTTCATCTCGCCAAGACCCTTGTAACGGCTGATCGCAAGGCCCTTGCGGCCCGAGGCGAGCACCGCCTCAAGCAGCTGCGAGGGGCGTGTGATCAGGCCATCGGGAGATGCGACGGGGCTTTCGGTCTCATCGCCTGCATCGTCGTCCACCGGTTCCGGCTCGGCCACCTGTCCGGCGCGCACCAGCCGCGAGGGGGTGGCATAGGCTTCGGCCTGGGCCGCGCCGCGCGTGTGCAGCTTGCGGGCCTCGGCGCTGTCGAGGAAGCGCTCCTCGATCAGGTGTACGTCGGTCACGCCGCGCCAGACGCGGTTGAACCGCACATCGCCGTTGTCGGTCACGTTGGCGCTCCATTCGGCTTCGGGATCGCCGGTCTGCAGCCACGCTGCGGCGCGTGTCAGCACGGCATTGCGTGCTGAAGGAGCAAGACCCGGTTCGAGCGCGCCGGCCAGCGCCATCACCTCGATCACGGCGGAGTTGTATTTGCGCGGAGCGAAAGTGATCAGGTTCTTCAGGTGCAGCGCCTGCTCGACGAGGTCGGCAAGATCCCCGCCCGACCGCGCGCCGCCACTGGTTTCCAGCACCCGGTCCTGAAGGCCGTTGCTGACCAGATAGCGATCGAGCGAACCCTGATCCTTGAGGTAGACCTCGCTGCGGCCCTTGGCGACCTTGAACAGCGGCGGCTGGGCGATGAACAGGTGCCCGGCCTTGATGATCTCGGGCATCTGGCGGTGGAAGAAGGTGAGCAGCAGCGTACGGATATGCGCACCGTCGACGTCGGCGTCGGTCATGATCACGATCTTGTGATAGCGCAGCTTTTCGAGGTTGAATTCGTCGCGCAGGCCGGTGCCCATGGCCTGGATCAGCGTGCCGACTTCCTTCGATGAGATGATCCGGTCAAACCGCGCGCGCTCCACATTCAGGATCTTGCCGCGCAGCGGAAGGATCGCCTGATACTTGGAATCGCGGCCCGACTTGGCCGAGCCGCCGGCCGAATCACCCTCGACCAGGAACAGTTCGGCCTTGCTGGCGTCACGTTCGCGGCAGTCGGAGAGCTTGCCGGGCAGACTGGCCACGCTCATCGCGCCCTTGCGGCTCATTTCGCGGGCGCGCTTGGCGGCCTCGCGCGCAGCGGCGGCGTCGATAATCTTCTGGATGATCTGCTTGGCGTCGGCGGGGTTCTCCTCCAGCCATTCGGTCATCTTCTCGCCCATCAGGCCTTCGAGCGGCTGCCGCACCTCGGACGAGACGAGCTTGTCCTTGGTCTGGCTGGAGAACTTGGGATCGGGCAGCTTCACGCTGACGATTGCGCTCAGTCCTTCGCGCATGTCTTCGCCGGTAAGCGAAACCTTTTCCTTCTTCATCAGCCCGGCTGCCGAAGCATAGTTGTTGAGCGTGCGGGTAAGCGCGGCGCGAAAAGCGGCAAGGTGGGTGCCGCCGTCGCGCTGGGGGATGTTGTTGGTGAAGCAGAGGACGTTTTCGTAATAGCTGTCGTTCCACTGCAGCGCGACCTCGATCCCGATCCCGTCCTTGTCGGCCGAGACGGCGATGGGTTCGGCCACCAGCGGCTGCTTGTTGCGGTCGAGATACTTCACGAAGGCCGCGATGCCGCCTTCGTAATAGAGATCGTGTTCTTTGACTTCCTCGTGCCGCCGGTCGCGCAGCTTGATGCGCACGCCCGAGTTGAGGAAGGCCAGCTCGCGATAGCGGTGTTCGAGTTTCTCGAAATCGAAATCGGTGACATTCTTGAAGGTGTCGGTGCTGGCGAGGAAGGTCACGCGGGTGCCCTTCTTGAAGCCGTTTGCGTCCGAATTGCTCTCGACCTTCGGCGCATCGCCCACGACGCGCAAGGATTCGACCGCATCGCCATGCTCGAAGCGCATCCAGTGCTCCTCGCCGTTGCGCCAGATGGTCAGTTCGAGCCATTCGCTAAGTGCGTTGACCACCGAGACGCCCACGCCGTGCAGGCCGCCGGAAACCTTGTAGGCGTTATCGTCCGAAGTGTTCTCGAACTTTCCGCCCGCGTGCAGCTGGGTCATGATGACCTCGGCGGCGGAAACGCCCTCTTCCTTGTGCATGTCGACCGGGATGCCGCGGCCGTTGTCCTCCACCGAGACGGAGCCATCGGGGTTAAGCTCGATCAGAACGAGATCGCAGTGGCCGGCGAGAGCCTCGTCGATGGCGTTGTCCGAGACTTCGAACACCATGTGATGCAGGCCCGACCCGTCGTCGGTATCGCCGATATACATGCCCGGCCGCTTGCGGACTGCGTCGAGCCCTTTCAGGACCTTGATCGAATCGGCGCCGTATTCGCCCTGGCGGGGGGCGTTCCCATTGTTCTCGCTCATGGCAATTATATAGGCGCGGCGGACGCGATTCCCAAGCGTAAGCACCTCCTGGCGGCCCGCTTTTCCACCGCCAGTGGCACCGATCGCCCGGATGGAGCGTTGTCGCGGCATGACAATGACGCTGATCGTTGTGCTGGTCGTCTCGGGCGCGCTGGTTCTGGGCGCGATCTGGGGGCTTTACTGGCCCCTTCCCGACAAGGTTCAGGGCTTCTTGGTCGCGCTTGCAGGCGGGGCCTTGCTGCTTTCAGTCGTGACCGAACTGATCGAACCCTCAATGGAGCGTTCGACGCTGCTGGTCAGTTCGCTCGGAGTGGCGCTTGGCGCCATCGTGTTCTCGGGTGTGGACTACCTGATCGACGAACACTGGGGGCCGAGCAAGGGCGGAGGCCTGCTCGCGGCGATTACGCTCGATGGTATTCCGGAAAATCTCGCGCTGGGTGTGGCGCTGATCGGGGCGACGCCCATCGAGGTCGCTGCGCTGGCTGGCTCCATCCTGCTTTCTAACCTTCCCGAAGCGGCTGGCGGTGCACGCCAGATGCGCGAGAGCGGTATTGCCCATCGGCAAGCGCTAATGCTGTGGGTGGGAACTGCAGCGCTGCTCTCGGCGGCGGCCATCGCGGGCAACCTGCTGCTTGGCGGTGCGGACCAGCACCAGCTCGCCTTCATCCGCTGCGTTGCGGCCGGAGCCGTTGTGGCGAGCCTCGCCACCGAGGTTTTTCCAGAGGCCTTTCGCGAAGACCATCACTGGGCCGGAGTGGCCACGATGCTGGGCTTGTTGATGGCGCTGGGGCTGGGCGAACTGGCATGATCGTGCGCTGTTGCACAAAAGCAAATGGCCGCCTCCCCGTTGCGGGAAGGCGGCCAATCGCCACTGGATGCTCCTAGGGAGAGGAGAGATCAGAACATCCAGGCGGCGGGATAGGGGCTGCGCGCCAGGCTATCGAAGTAGGCGTTGAACATGCGGATCATCAGAGCTTTCATCGAGGGTCTCCTAACGGAATGAGTGTTTGCTTGGCGCTGCGTGGATTGGGATCAGGCGAGGACGCTGGTGAACAGCGTGCCGCTGATCGCCACCGCGGCGAGCGTGGTGAACATGATCTGGGCGAAATTGCGCATTATGGTGCTCCTGCATTGCCGGGGTCTTGTTGATCGCCCCTTGGCTTGAGCCGCATATGTGCGCCGCAACATTATTGTGCAAATGCGAAAACTTCGGCATGTGTTGCGTATTATGCAACAAAGGTTGCGGTTATGTGCCGAAGCCCTAAGTCCTTTGCAATAAAGGATTAACGAAGCGAGAGCTGCGTCCCTTCAGTGGTATTCGCGGCCAGTTGCGCAACGGCTTGCGCGCGCGCTTCGGTAAGGCATTCGGCATAGAGCCGCTGGCCCTTGAGGTCGCGGATGAAGGGTTTCTCGCAAGCCTGCTCAGCCGCGATTTCGATGCGCTGTTCGTCGGTCAACGGGGCGCGGTCTGGGCGGCTCTGCTCGTAGCTGCGCTCGCCGATGACCATGACGAAGGCCGACTGGGCCTGAGCCGCAGGCGCGAGGGCAAGAGTGGAAAGAAGGGCGAGAGTGGTCAGTTTCTTCATGGCGTTATCTCCTTGATAAGGTTGCAAACGCCTTTGACAGGTCCATCCCTTAGACTGTCCTTGCATTGTGCAGGTGCGAACAAAACATCGCAATTGCAAAAAGCCGGACGTCTGTTGCGCAAAGCGCGCAGGGCGCGTTGAGGCGCGCGGGCGCTGGACAGCGGCGCGCCTGCTTCCTATCGGCACATCATGACGGCACATATCCTCCCCGATTCCATCCTTATCGTCGATTTCGGCAGCCAGGTGACCCAGCTGATCGCGCGCCGCGTGCGCGAAGCCGGCGTCTATTGCGAGATCGCGCCCTTCACGCTCGCCGAAGAGGCCTTCGCCCGGATGCAGCCCAAGGGCATCATCCTCTCGGGAAGCCCGGCCAGCGTCCCCGAAGAGGGATCGCCCCGCGCGCCCGACATGCTGTTCGAGGCGGGCGTGCCCATCCTCGGCATCTGCTATGGCCAGCAGGTGATGAGCCAGCAATTGGGCGGCGAAGTCCGCCCCGGTCACGAGGTTGGCGACGGCGGCGAGTTCGGCCGCGCCTACCTCACGGTGACGAAGGACTGCGCGCTGTTCGAGGGCCTCTGGGCAGAGGGCGAGCGCCATCAGGTGTGGATGAGCCACGGCGACACGGTCACGCGCTTTGCCCCCGGGTTCGAGATCGTTGCCGTATCCGACGGCGCCCCATTCGCGGTGATCGCGGACGAGGCTCGCAAGTTCTACGGCACGCAGTTCCACCCCGAGGTGGTCCACACCCCCGATGGCGGCAAGCTGCTGGCTAACTTCGTGCACAAGGTCTGCGGCCTTGCGGGCGACTGGACCATGGCCGCCTATCGCGATACCAAGGTTGCCGAGATCCGCGAGCAGGTCGGCGACGGCAAGGTGATCTGCGGCCTTTCGGGCGGTGTCGACAGCTCGGTGGCGGCGATCCTCATTCACGAGGCGATCGGCGACCAGCTCACCTGCGTCTTCGTCGACCACGGCCTGCTGCGGATGAACGAGCGCGAACAGGTCGAGAAACTGTTCCGTGACCATTACAACATCCCGCTGGTGGTGGTCGATGCCGAGACGCGGTTCATGGCCGGGCTTGACGGCGTGACCGACCCCGAAAAGAAGCGCAAGTTCATCGGCGCGGAGTTCATCGCCGTGTTCGAGGAAGAGGCGAACAAGCTCGGCGGGGCGGACTTCCTCGCGCAGGGCACGCTCTATCCCGATGTCATCGAGAGTGTCAGCTTCACCGGCGGCCCCTCCGTCACGATCAAGAGCCACCACAACGTCGGCGGCCTGCCCGAGCGGATGAACATGAAGCTGGTCGAGCCGCTGCGCGAGCTGTTCAAGGACGAGGTGCGCGAGCTGGGCCGCGAGCTGGGCCTGAACGACCAGTTCGTGGGCCGTCATCCGTTCCCCGGACCGGGCCTTGCGATCCGCATCCCCGGCGAGGTGACCAAGGAGCGCTGCGATATTCTGCGCAAGGCCGACGCGATTTATCTCGACGAAATCCGCAAGGCGGGGCTTTACGACGCGATCTGGCAGGCCTTCGCCGTGCTACTGCCGGTGAAGACGGTGGGCGTGATGGGCGACTATCGCACCTATGACAGCGTCTGTGGCCTGCGTGCCGTCACCAGCACCGATGGAATGACCGCAGATGTCTATCCGTTCGATGCGCAGTTCCTGACCGGCTGCGCCACGCGCATCGTCAACGAGGTGCAGGGGATCAACCGCGTGGTCTATGACTATACGTCGAAGCCGCCAGGCACGATCGAGTGGGAGTGATTCCGGGCGCTGTCGGGCTGCTCTGCTCGGGCTGCCGTGGAAGAGCCAGAATAAACGGTCGTCTCGGCGTGGTCGTGCAGGCGGTGGCCGCGGCTCGTGTGCACATGAGCAAAGTCTCATTGGTGCCAGTCGAGAGCATTACCAGTCAAGAGCATTAGCTGTAGGGACGCTTGTTCCTGCCGCTATGGCTCGCGGCCATGAGCATGACCGTTTTCTTTGCAGTTCTCCTTGCGGCTGCCCTCCACGCAGCGTGGAATGCGATGCTCAAAGGCGGCAAGGACATAGTATCTCGGCACGGCAGCCGTCGTTGTCGGGCAGGCGCTCTTCACCGGCTGCTTCATCGCATCATATTCGTTGATCGACGGGCTTGATGCGCGGCAAGCGGGCACGGCACTGGGCTACTACGGCTGGCTGACTATCGGTAATGCTCTGGCATTCATCGCAATTACCGCGATCGCGTGCCCATCGATCTTGCGGCGTGTACCGAAAGAGGGATTGCGTATTGCGGTGCTCGGAGGGGGTGCGTCTTACGCGGCCTTTGCCTTGGTGATCTGGTCGTTCACTCAGGCGCCGATCGCGCTTGTCACCGCCCTGCGCGAGACTTCGATCGTCTTCGCTCTTTTGATCGGCGTATTGGTGCTCAAGGAAAAGCTCAGTTTGGCGAAGGTGGCGTCCACGGCAATTGTTCTGGCAGGCGTTTTCATGACCCGCTTGGGAAAATCTACCTAGAAACGCGCCCGATCGTGTTGCACTCTATTCAAAAGCAATAGTTGGACGCCAGTGGCCAGCTTCAAGTTCGACGAGGACTTGCCCCCGTTCCGGCAGGGCGCTTCGTCCGGGGAATGCGGTGTAACCCATAGGCTGTGCGAGGTTACGCTCTCAGGCCTCAACACCCTCTGTCACAATACGATACACTCCAATGAATCAAGAAAAACGCGCTGTTCATTCTCATGCCGAACCTATAGCATATGCCTTAAGCTGTGACGCTAGAAGCCATCACATGAAGGCTCGCGAATAATTGGATATGACGCCAAGAAACGGGCTACAGAGAACAAAAAATAAATCTCTGTGCGAAAGAAAGTTTCGTCGATCTTGGCGCATTTATACAAATTCGAATTTCTTAGACATCTTCATGTTGCGATGGAATTGAGCGATGAAAATTGAGCAGGCCAAGGAAATAGTTATTCAAGTCATATCCGAGGTGCTTGAAGGTGACACTGAAGTCACCGAGGAGATGCACCTGATTGGGGGCGAGTCTCTTCTGGATTCTATGAAACTCGTCGAAGTTTGCCTTGCTCTGGAAGACTTGGCAGATGATCACGGCTTCGAATTCGATTGGACATCGGAAGCGGCTATGTCCAAGTCTCGCGGTATGTTCCGAAGCGTTTCGGCGCTCGCCGAAGAATTTGCAAGCCAGTCGGAGGCGTAAGTGATTGTTGTTACTGGCGCTAGCCGCGGGCTGGGAAAAGCGATAGCCGAGCGGCTTGTGGGAAATGGCGAAGATGTGGTTGGTCTTGCCAGATCGGTTAGCGCTTTAGATGTTGAAGGCGTTGAATGTGACGTCAGTGACTATGCTTCAGTGAAAAACGCTGCCCGCGAAATCAAGCGGATGAAGAGGCCGATGAAGGCATTCATCAATGCAGCTGGTGTCGCGTCGATGAATATGGCTGTCACTACTGACGAGTCTACTGTCCAGAAATTGATCCAAACAAATCTTGTTGGAACAATATACTGCTGCCAGCTTTTTGCGCCGATAATGCTACGACAGAAGCAGGGAAGTTTTATAAATTTCTCAACTATCGCTGTCGCCTTGGCCTTGAAGGGCGAATCGGTTTACGCAGCTTCGAAAGCTGGCGTTGAGTCATTTTCGCGCACCTTCGCAAGAGAAATGGCTGACTTCAATGTAAGGGTTAATTGTATCGCGCCCGGCCCCATACGCACGGACTTGCTAAGGGGGATAACCGATGAGCAAATTGACAAGATAACCTCTCGGCAGGTGATCCCAAGGCAATTCCACAAGGCGGATGTGTGCGATCTGGTCGAGCTATTAATCGATGACAGGGCCGCCTCGCTGAGTGGGCAAGTATTAAATGTGGGCGGTGTCTGATGAAAGTATTGGATAAGCTTAAAGAGCGTTGGCGCGGGATCGACTACCCATTTCTTGTTCACGCAAGCGGTGAACTGAAATTCAGTGAGATATCGAATCAAGAATCTATTGATTTGAGCGACATAAGGAGCGGAGATGTTGTCGCCCTCATTGGTGACTTTGACCCGCAATCGATTCTGACGTTGTTGGAGTTGATCGACAAAAACGTAATTCTCGTGCCTCTTACGACGGATACGAGGGCTCAACATGAATACTTCTTCGAATCTGCATTGGTCGATGCTGTTATAGAGAACGGTGTCGTCAGGCGTATAGAGCATGGCCGCAAGCACGACTTCATCGAAAAGCTTCGCACACAGGAACACGCCGGACTTGTCTTGTTTTCAACAGGGACGACCGGCCGGCCTAAGGCGATCTTGCATGACTTAACATTGTTCATGCAGCGCTTTGAAACGCCGCGCCCCACCTTAAAGACTATAAACTTTTTGTTATTTGATCACATCGGTGGGCTTAATACACTGCTCCATACCTTATTTAATAAGGGTACAGTTGTAGCCCCGAAGTCCCGGAATGTTGAAGATATATTGTCGACATGTGCGGAGCACAAGATTGAGGTTTTGCCAACTACGCCGACTTTTCTTCGCATGATGCTGATGAGCGGGCTAATACCGGATAGGGTTCCAGACACGCTTCGGATCATAACCTATGGCACCGAGCGAATGGATCAGCCAACACTGGATGCCTTGTGCGAATTGCTGCCGAACGTGGACTTCAGGCAGACATTTGGAATGTCCGAATTGGGAATTGTGCGCGTCAAAAGCGAAGCGCGAAATAGTCTCTTTATGAAGGTTGGCGGCGAAGGCGTTGAGACCAGAGTGGTCGAGGATGTTCTCGAGATCCGGTCACAGACAAGGATGCTGGGCTATCTGAACGCGGATAGTCCCTTTGACGAAGATGGCTGGTATAACACCAAAGACATCGTTGAAGAACGTGATGGATATTATAAGGTTGTCGGGCGAACAAGCGAAGTCATCAACGTTGGCGGTTTGAAGTTTATGGCTTCGGAGGTCGAACGAGTGGCCTTGCAGTTCGCGAACGTCGAGCTGGCGAAAGCCGAAGGCAAACCAAATCCCATTACCGGTCAACATGTCGAGCTTACCGTTCAGCCGGCTGCCGATCGGGACTTGGACAAGGGTGAATTGAAGGCGTTCCTAAGCTCGAAGCTGCCCGCGCATATGTTGCCGAAGCGGCTTAAGATTTCCTCGGTTGGTGTCGGCCACAGATTCAAGAGAGCATAGTATGGATGTGGTGGTGGTAGGAACCGGCGGGCTTGCCAGGGAGTTCGCTGCGTTCTTTTCAGACGAAGTGAATATAGTAGGTTTTTCGTCCGAGAGTTCGGAAGAGTATTCCAAATTTAAGCTGCCCGATAAGTTCTTTGAGGGTGATATTACTCCCGAACTCGTGGGCACCAGATATGCAGTTCTTGCGATCGGGAGCCCAATCACCAAGGAGGCGGTTTCCAAGAAGCTCGAATCCGCTGGGTTTGTTTTTCCGAATCTGGCCCATTCATCATCTGTGTTGGCCACGGATATTCAGGAGCTTCCTGATCAGGGGCTCATCGTCTCTCCGAACTGTGTGGTGGGATCAGATGTGTCGTTCGGACGCCATGTCTACCTGAACTTTATGGTTGGAGTCGGGCACGATGCAACGTTCGATGACTTCGTGCAGATAAACCCGGGTGCGCAAGTCGGTGGCGCTGTATCGGTGGGATCTCGTGTGCTCATCGGTTCGGGATCGAGCATTCTTCAGGGTTTGAAAGTCCGAGATTCCTCCACGGTCGGCTCGGGTGCGGTTGTCTTTTCTTCTGTGCGCCCGGGCGTAACTGTCGTTGGAAATCCGGCAAAGCGCCTGAAGCTTCCGGGCTTCACGGACTGATTGGCGCAGCTGGGCGGAGTGCGCGTAGCAAGCCGACCTCTGCGTAACGGTGGCGAGCCAGGCGCTCAGGTCATAAGCAGCAGGTCGAGCGCGAGGCCCGAAATGACCGATAGCGAGGCCCGCCCGAGATCGATACCGCTATCGGGCTCGAGCCGGGCCAGCAATTGCCGCAGTCCCGCGCATTCGGCTTGCTGCGCGCGCTGGATCAATCTCTCGTTCCTCTACGGCTGCGATACCTCGCGCGAGCTGCTTGCCGACTTGCGTGCTGGTACCGCCTTGTCACTCGCCGGTGCGGAGCGGTGCTTGCCGCACATCGACTATCTCGATGTTCGTTCCGATGGCGCCTTGACCGTGGAGGTCACTGCGAACGGTGTTATCGGCACCTACGATAGCTATGACGCGGCCCAGTTGGCGGGCGACTACGATGCCGTACCAGAGCCTGCCTATCGCGTGGAGATGCATCTGCAAGGTCGAGAGGAGGCAATGGCCCCGCGCTTCGTAGGGAAGGTGCCTTTCCCCTTCAGTCTGAGTGCGTGACCGGAGGCGGGGGCGCGTTTCCGATCGGGCCGCGTCCGCGGCGCAGACGCAGAAAAGCCCGCCTCGCGTTCTGCGCAGGCGGGCCATTTTTTGGGGCTATGCCGGTTTGGCCGATCAGTCCTCGGCGCGGGTGTAAGGCACGAAGTCCTCAAGGAACAGGGCGCCGGTGAACGATCCGGTCGACCGGTCGACGGTGCGCATCACGTCCTGGCGGCACAGCTGGCTGCCCATGCGCTCGATGATCGGAATGTCGTCGAAGCGCAGCTGGTTCGGGCTGGTGGTGCGCGCCACCCAGATGGTGTCCCCCTGCTCGTAAACGAGGCCGATCCGTTCCACCACTTCGAGCTTGTTGCTGTTCATCACGGTGATGCAGCTCTCGGGCTCACCTGCGGTGCGGCCTTCGAGACGCTCGGCAAGGCGAGCCTCGGCGCGCTCCGCTGGCGTTTCTGCGGAGACCGGCGCCGCGCCCAGCGCCAGCGTCGATGCGGCTGCAAGTGCGATAAAGGTCTTCATGGATGCTCTCCTGTTCATATGGCAGTACCATCTCATAGACGGAATGAACGTGCCATGACCTCAGAACGGGCAGGAGAGTTTTTCGTTACGTCGCCACCGGCTCCAGCCGGATGCACCGTCAGGCGGCCGCGCCGGTAACGCTTCCCTCGTCCGCCGCGCCGCCAGCGAGAACAAAGCGCCGGTCGCAATAGCCGCAATCGACATAGCCTTTTTCGTCGATTTCCATCCACACGCGCGGATGGCCGAGCGAGGCCGGGCGATAGTTCTCACCGCCGCGAATGTCGCCAGCGCCATCGCACCAGACGCGGTGGGTTTCGACGATGGTGGTTTCAGGTGCCTTATCCATGCCCACAGCCCTACTGCGGAGCGGGCGGATTCGCAATATGGTCTGCAGCCTGCCCCTTGCCTCTGGCGGGGCGAACGCGCATTGGATGCGCCATGAGCGAAGCAGCGATCGAAATCCGCGATGTGGTGAAGCGTTATGCAGGGTCGGGCAAGGCCGAGCCGAAGCTGGCGCTCAAAGGTCTTTCCTTCGACGTGCCGCAGGGCGGTGTGTTTGGGTTGCTCGGGCCCAACGGGGCAGGCAAGTCGACCCTCATCAACATCATGGCGGGGCTGGTGAACAAGACTTCGGGCGCGATAAGCATCTGGGGGCACGACATCGACGCGCACCCGCGCAATGCGAAGCTCTCGATTGGCATTGTGCCGCAAGAGATCGTGTTCGACCCATTCTTTACCCCGTTCGAGGTGCTGGAGAATCAGGGCGGGATGTACGGCATTGCCAAAGCGCTACGCCGTTCCGAAGAGTTGCTGCGCGCGGTGCGGCTGGAAGACAAGCGCGACGCCTATGCCCGCACGCTTTCGGGCGGGATGAAGCGGCGGCTGCTGATCGCCAAGGCCATGGTCCATTCGCCGCCGGTCCTCGTGCTCGACGAGCCGACCGCGGGCGTCGATGTCGAGCTGCGGCGGCAGCTTTGGGAGCTGGTGCAGGAATTGAACGCGCAAGGCGTGACCGTGGTGCTGACCACGCACTACCTCGAGGAGGCAGAGCAGCTGTGCGACCGCATCGCGATCATCAACCACGGCGAGCTGGTGGCCAACAAGCCGACCGCCGAGCTGATCGGTCAGATGGGCGAGAAGATCGTTGCCGTAACGGTCGACAAGGATGTGACCGAGCTGCCGTCCGACCCGTATTTCCGCAAGGTCGAGAAGGCGGGCGAGCGCTTGATAGAGGTCACCTACGACAAGCGCGAGAGCAACGCGGGCAAGGTGCTGGCGCGGCTGCAGGAAGCGGGTTTCGCCATTGAGGACGTGACCACGCGCGAGGCCGATCTTGAAGACGTGTTCGTTCAGCTGACCAGCGCGGGGGCCTGAGCACTTACCTCTGGTAAGATTTCGCCGCGTAGATATCGTCCGCCTCCGGGGGACTTTGTTGCAAGGGGGGCAGGACGATGAATTCACTTAAGCTGTTTGTTGCCGCTACCGCGCTTGGCGTGGTCGGTTCTCCCGCAATTGCCGGACCGCCGGCCGAACTGGCGGATCTCTCCTGGCTCGAAGGCCAGTGGGTGGGCGACGGGATTGCCGGGGCCGAGGCGGGAGAAACCTGGATCGCTGCGGGTACGGCGCAATTGGGGGGCCACTTTTACCAGCTGGCTCCGAACGGCGATGTCATGTTCTACGAACTGATGACTATCGTTCCCGACGGCGAGGGCAGCCTTGCACTGGTGCTCAAGCATTTCAACGCCGATCTTTCGGGGTGGGAAAGCAAGAGCGCTACCGATGCCGAGAGATTCCCGCTCGTCGCGCTGGGGGACCGCAAGGTGACGTTCGGCGGGCTGATATATGAACTGGGCAACGATGGTGTGCTGCATATCAGCGTACCCATCGAGGATGATGCAGGCGAGGCGCAGACGCTGACCTTTGAATTGTTGCGTCAATAGCCGCATACCCGGTGCGCGAGGCTTGTGCGCGGCAAGGGCATTCGCCATTACTGCGCGATGACAGACACGCCTTACGACGTCCTCATCATCGGCTCGGGCGCGGCGGGCCTCACCGCTGCGCTCACGCTCGCCACGAAGCTCAAGGTGCTGGTGCTGGCCAAGGGCAAGCTCACCAGCGGATCTACCGCCTGGGCGCAAGGGGGCATTGCGGCCGTGCTCGACGCGGGCGACACCTTCGAAGACCATATTCGCGACACCATGGTCGCAGGCGCAGGGCTGAACGACCGCGAGACGGTCGAATTCGTGATCTCCCACGCTCCCGAGGCAATCGACCGTTTGTGTGAACTGGGCGTGCCGTTCAACCGCGAGAGCGACCATCTCCACCTCACCCGCGAGGGCGGCCATTCGCATCGCCGCATCGTCCATGTCGACGATGCCACCGGCTGGGCGGTGCAGGCCGCATTGCTCAAGGCGGCGGAGGAAAACTGCAACATCACCCTGCTGCCGAACCAGACCTGCGTCGAGCTGATCACCGGGCGCCATGAAGAACGCTATTCAGGCTCGGGCCGGGTCTGGGGTGCCTATGCGCTCGACACGGTGAGCGGCACGGTCGTCGCCCACACCGCGCGGGCCACCATCATGGCAAGCGGCGGGGCGGGGCGTGTGTATCAGTTCTCGACCGCCCCTCGGGGGGCTACCGGGGATGGCATCGCCATGGCCTGGCGAGCGGGTGCGCGCGTTTCCAACATGGAGATGATGCAGTTCCACCCGACCTGCCTTTACAACCTCGAGATCAAGAACTTCCTCATCACCGAGGCCGTGCGCGGCGAGGGCGGGCACCTGCTGCACCCCGAAACCGGCCACCGCTTCATGGTCGACTACGATCCCGAGCGCATGGAGCTGGCCCCGCGTGACGTGGTCGCCCGCGCCATCGACGACCAGATCAAGCGCTACGGGCTAGACTATGTCCATCTCGACATCAGCCACCAGCCGCCCGAATTCGTGATGGAGCATTTCCCCACCATCTACGACAAGCTCGAAACGCTCGGCATCGACATGACCAAGGAGCCGATCCCGGTCGTGCCCGCGCAGCACTATACCTGTGGCGGGATCGTGATCGACCTGGCGGGCCGCACCGACTTGCCGGGGCTCTATGCGGCGGGCGAATGCACCGAGAGTGGGCTGCACGGGGCGAACCGGCTGGCGTCAAATTCGCTGCTCGAATGCTTCGTATTCGGCGATGCCGCCGCGCGCGACATCCTTGCCCGCTGGGACAACTTCGAAGCAGTGCCGCCGATCCGCGCCTGGGACGAAAGCCGCGTCACCGATTCCGACGAAGAGGTGGTGATCAAGCAGAACTGGACCGAGATCCGCCGCTTCATGTGGAACTACGTCGGCATCGTGCGCACGACCAAGCGGCTCGAACGCGCGGCGCACCGGATCAAGCTGTTGCACACCGAGGTGGAGGACTATTACGGCCACTTCACCGTCACCACCGACCTCGTCGAACTGCGCAACCTGCTGCAATGCGCTGACCTGATCGTGCAGAGCGCGCTTAAGCGGCACGAGAGCCGGGGGCTGCACTCTATCCTCGACTATCCGGAAACCGCGCCGCTGCCGGTCGATACGGTGCTGGTGCCCTGAACGGGCCGAACGGGTTAACGCAAAGCGAACGCAAGTTTCGGTGGCTATAGGGGATATCATTTATGTAGGCAGGCGACCTTGCGAATTGGGCGGCCAGTAGGGGATGCATTGCAATCGAAAAAGGGAATGCAATGCTGATCAAGAAGCAGGTCCAGCTCGGCAGCCGGATTATCATGGTGCTGATCGCGCTGGCGGTTGCCATGACGGTTGTGACTATCGCGCTGGTGCGTTTTGGCGGGCCGATGACGCAGGAAAATACGCTGCAAGACGCCTTGCTGGCCGACATTCTGCCGCCGCCGGCCTACAGCGTCGAGCCATACCTGCTGACCACGCTCATGGCATCGAACCCCGCGCGTGGCTCCCGATATCTCGAGCGGCTCGAAGTCACCCGCAGTGAGTTCCGCGAACGCAAGCAGTTCTGGGCCGACAGCGATCTTCCGGCCGAGCTGACCGATCAGGTCGCTGCCACGATGGCTTCGGCAGATGCGTTCTGGGAGATAGTCGACAACCGTTTCCTGCCGGCGTTCGAGGCTGGCGATCAGGCGGCGATTCGCGCAATTCAGCAAGGGGAGCTGGCGCGGGCCTAAGAAGCTCAACATGGCCAGGTGCTGACACTGGTCGAGATGTCGAACGCCTACCGCGAGACGATGGTTGCGGAAAACTATTGGCTCACTGCTGTGCTGCTGGCGGTCGCTGGCGCACTTGCGCTCGCGCTGGTCGCGGCGGTGGTCTATGCCGCGCGGACGATCCGGCAGCGCGCTATCGAGCCTATGGCCCGGATATCTGGCGCGATGGAAGCCATGTCGCAGGGTGACCTCACGCACGAGGTCGAAGGGGCGGACCGGCAGGACGAGATCGGCGCCATGGCCTGCGCTCTCGAAACCTTCCGGCAGGCGGCGATTGCGCAGCGCGCGGGCGAGGTCGAGCAGCGTCAGGTCGTCGGCTCGTTATCCGAAGGCATCACGGCGCTGGCCGACAAGAATCTTACGTTCCGCTTCGCTACGCCATTTCCCGGCACATACGAAAGTCTGCGCGCCGATTTCAATCGCGCGCTCGATGCCCTGTCGCAGGCGCTGGAAACGGTCAGTTCGGGCGCGGGCAATGTGCAGCAGTCGATCGCCGAAATTCGTGTGGCTACCGAAGACCTTGCCTCGCGTAACGAGGTACAGTCCTCGCGTCTCGCCGAAACCGCTCAGGCGCTGACCCAGGTGACCGGCGCGATCGGGCAGGTTTCGCGCGATGCGGCGGCCATGCACGGCTCGATGGACGATACCCGGGCGCGGGCCAGCGAGGGACACCGGGTGGTCTCGCGTGCGGTGGATGCGATGAACGCGATCGAACAGTCGGCGCAAGACATCGCCAAGATCGTGGAAGTGATCGACGGTATCGCGTTCCAGACGAACCTCCTTGCGCTGAATGCCGGGGTCGAAGCGGCGCGCGCAGGCGAATCCGGCAAGGGCTTCGCGGTCGTCGCAACCGAGGTGCGAGCTCTTGCGCAGCGCTCGGCCGAGGCGGCTGAACAGATCCGGAGTCTTATTTCGAACAGCGCTTCCGAAGTGGCGGAAGGGGTCAAACTCGTTGGCGCCAGCGGCACCAACCTTGATGATATCGTGAACGCTGTCAGCAAGATGAGCGCGCTTGTAGGGGATATCGCGCGTTCGGCCGAGGAGCAATCGCATCGTCTGCAGGAGGTCGACCGGGCCACGGCATCGATGGACCAGATGACGCAGGCCAATGCGGCCATGGTCGAACAGTGCTCGGCTTCCACACGTTCGCTGTCGCATGAGGCCGATGCCCTGATCGAACAGGTGCAGGTATTTCACACCAAGACCGGCGATTACGAGCGCGGCGCTCGGGTCGGGCAGTTCTCGCCAAGGCAGGATCTGGCCGCCTGAAGGGTGCGGGGGGGGGGAGGCTTCTCTCCTCCCTTCTGCCGTTAGGGGCGGTCAGTCGCCCATCATCAGCAGCAGGAACCAGGTCAGCACGGTGCCGCCGAGGAAGAGATACCAGCTCCAGTAGAGCTTCATGTCTATCCCGAGCTGGGCGATATCGACATCGAACCGCTTGATCTCAAGTATGCCGCCGGTGCCTCCGCTCGAGCCAATGAATAGCGCCACGAGCAGGCACAGGAAGATGCCGAAGGGTATGGCCTTGAACAAGGCAATCATCGTTTCGATCTCCTGCATGAGGGAGGCTGACCGCTCTCGCGCATAGCCACTTATGGTTAAGAAATCCTCACCTGCGCAGCATTGTTGCGGCGCTCGATTCGAATGCAAGGCAAGGCCAAAATGGCGGAGATATTTTTCCTCAGCTGCGTTTTTGCTCTTGCATCGGCCACGACCCGAGGACGCACCACGCGTCGCGCTGTGTTGTCCATGCAATACACCCGGGGAAGATGGGCCGGGAGGGGGCAAACTGGCCTGATCCCTATTGCGTAACGGCCTAGGCCGATTCACAAGGGGTTGTGGTCAGGCTGCCAGTGACACCCACTACCTAGACAAGCGCCTCCGTAGCTGCCTCGGGCAGGGAGGGGCGATTCGAAGGGCAAATGTGGGTTTGGCAAGCGAGATCACGGGGCACGAAGTGTCGGACAAGACGCCGCGAGGCGATTGCTGCTTGTTCGGAACATGTGCGGAACATATGATGCGCAGCAGCGGCCTTGTCCGTTGCTGCGGGGCAAGAGCCGGGGGCAAGACGCAAATGGAATTTCGCAACACCGACGAGGCGAACTTGGCACTTGATGAAACGACGGGCGTTGCCGCTGGTGCGCCCAAGGAAAAGAGCAGGAAGGCAGTGACGATGGACCGCAAGGACCAAGGCAGCGAGCAGCTGGTGGACGCCGAGGCCATGGCCGGTGCCGTGGCCGGTGCGGCAGAAGTGGCGGCCAAGGCTGCCAAGTCCGATTCCAAGACCGTCAATCCGCGCCGGTTCACCATCGTCACCGATCCTGCCCGCGACGCGAACCTCACCGATTTCGGCAAGGAAACGCTGAAGGATCGCTACCTGCTCCCGAACGAGACCTATCAGGATCTGTTCGCACGCGTGGCCGATGCCTATTCCGACGATGAAGAGCACGCCCAGCGCATCTACGACTACATCTCGAACCTGTGGTTCATGCCGGCAACGCCGGTGCTTTCGAACGGCGGCACCGGGCGCGGCTTGCCCATTTCGTGCTATCTGAACTCGGTGTCCGACAGCCTTGAAGGCATCGTCAATACCTGGAACGAGAACGTGTGGCTGGCCTCGAAGGGTGGCGGCATCGGCACCTATTGGGGCAATGTGCGCGGCATTGGCGAGCCGGTCGGCCTCAATGGCAAGACCAGCGGCATCATCCCCTTCGTGCGCGTGATGGACAGCCTCACGCTGGCGATCTCGCAGGGCTCGCTGCGGCGCGGCTCGGCGGCCTGCTATATCGACGTGCACCACCCGGAAATCGAGGAGTTCCTCGAAATCCGCAAGACCAGCGGCGACTTCAACCGCAAGGCATTGAACCTGCATCACGGCGTGCTCTTGACCGACGCCTTCATGGAAGCCGTGCGTGCGGGCGAGGATTTCGAGCTGCTGAGCCCGAAGGACGGCTCGGTGCGCGGCAAGGTCAATGCCCGCTCGCTGTTCCAGAAGCTGGTGGAGGTGCGCCTCGCCACGGGTGAGCCCTATATCGTCTTCTCCGACACCGTGAACCGGATGATGCCCAAGCATCACCGCGAACTGGGGCTCAAGGTCTCGACCTCGAACCTGTGCTCGGAAATCACGCTGCCCACCGGGATCGACCACCTCGGCAACGACCGCACCGCGGTGTGCTGCCTCAGCTCGCTCAACCTTGAGAAGTGGGACGAGTGGAACACCGACAAGCGCTTCATCGAGGACGTGATGCGCTTCCTCGACAACGTGCTGCAGGACTACATCGACCGCGCGCCTGACGAGATGGCCCGCGCCAAGTATTCGGCTGCGCGCGAACGCTCGGTCGGCATGGGCGTGATGGGTTTCCACTCGTTCCTGCAGATGAAGAGCATCGGCATGGAAAGCGCCATGGCCAAGGCGTGGAACCTCAAGATGTTCAAGCACATCAACGCCAAAGCCAACGAGGCCTCGCTGATGTTGGCGCAGGAGCGTGGGCCTTGCCCCGATGCCGCCGAAGTGGGCGCGATGGAGCGGTTCAGCTGCAAGATGGCGATCGCGCCGACCGCGTCGATCAGCATCATCTGCGGCGGCACCTCGGCCTGTATCGAGCCGATCCCGGCCAACATCTACACCCACAAGACGCTCTCGGGCAGCTTCGTGGTGAAGAACCCGTACCTCGAAAAGGTGCTCGACAAGAAGAGCAAGAACTCCACCAACGTGTGGAACTCGATCCTCGAGAAGAACGGCTCGGTCCAGCACCTCGACTTCCTGACCGCGGAAGAGAAGAACACCTTCAAGACCAGCTTCGAGATCGACCAGCGTTGGCTGCTAGAATTCGCTGCCGACCGCGCGCCGTTCATCGATCAGGCGCAGAGCCTGAACCTGTTCATCCCCGCCGATGTCGACAAGTGGGACCTGATGATGCTGCACTTCCAGGCCTGGGAGAAGGGCATCAAGTCGCTGTATTACCTGCGGTCGAAGTCGGTGCAGCGCGCCGGGTTTGCCGGCGGGGTGGAGGCCGACAACACGCCTGACGCGCAGAAGTTCGAACTCAGCGCACAGGGCGGGGACCAGACCGATTATGAGGAATGCCTCGCCTGCCAGTAAGGCGAGCAAAAGGATATGCAGGCGGCGGCGGGTTCAGCGGAACTCGCCGCCGCTGTCGTATCGGGCCAAGAGTCCGATGACCTTACCCTGCTCCACCTTGCTCCCCTCCCCGTGGGGAGGGGCTGGGGGTGGGGGGGGCTCAAGGCTGGCGTGGAACCCCCATCCCAACCCTTCCCCACAGGGAAGGGCTTTGTGATTCGCCCGCTTTAGGCCATCTACCGCCGGGGCCGCGCAAGCCTGCGTTAACCGCCCGCCTGCTATCCCCCGCTCACCATGAAACCGCGTGTAAACCGCTTTCCGACGCACCACGGCTATGGCGAGGTCAAGGTCTCGCGCTACATGGCGCTGTATGTCGCGCAGCTCGGCTGGATCGCGCTCGGGGTCTATCTCTATCGCACGGCCTTCTGGCCCTCGACCTGCACGCCCGACAACCTGTTCGAGGCCTATGCCTGCTCGATCCGCTTGCCCGAAAGCGGCCAGTGGCGCGAGGCGGCCTTGCTCACCTGGCTGTGGTCGACCCCGATCCTGATCGCGCTCGAAATATCGCGCCGCGTGGGCCGTTCGCAGGACTGAGCCGCGTTCCCCCAGTGTTCTTGCGCCGAGTGGACTCTTATCCCCGCCGAATCGCCCCCGCACCGCTTCGAAAACAGGCGCCGAATCGCTATATCGGCCTTTCGTACTAAACCCAGGGGACCACAACATGTCGCTGCTCGAAGCCCGCAAGACCTACAAGCCGTTCGAATACCCCTGGGCCTACGAGTTCTGGAAGCGCCAGCAGCAGGTCCACTGGATGCCCGAGGAAGTGCCGCTCGGCGAGGACTGCCGCGACTGGGCGCAGAACCTCACCGATCACGAGCGCAACCTGCTCACGCAGATCTTCCGCTTCTTCACTCAGGCCGATGTCGAGGTGCAGGATTGCTACCACGAGAAATACGGCCGCGTGTTCAAGCCGACCGAGGTCAAGATGATGCTCGCGGCTTTCTCGAATATGGAGACGATCCATATCGCCGCCTATTCGCACCTGCTTGACACCATCGGCATGCCCGAAAGCGAATATGGCATGTTCCTCGAATACGAGGAGATGAAGGCCAAGCACGACTATCTGCAGGAATTCGGCGTCGACAACGACGAGGATATCGCGCGCACGCTGGCGATGTTCGGCGGCTTCACCGAGGGGCTGCAGCTTTTCGCCTCCTTCGCGATGCTGATGAACTTCCCGCGCTTCAACAAGATGAAGGGCATGGGGCAGATCGTGAGCTGGTCGGTGCGCGACGAGAGCCTGCACTGCGAGGGCATCACCCGCCTGTTCCACGCCTTCTGCGCCGAGCGTGACTGCCTGACCAAGCCGGTGAAGGAAGACATCATGGACATGTGCCAGAAGACGGTGCGGCTGGAAGATGCCTTCATTGACCTCGCCTTCGAGCAGGGCCCGGTGCCCGGCATGACGGCGAAGGAGATCAAGAAATATATCCGCTACATCGCCGACTGGCGGTTGAGCCAGCTGGGCCTGCCCGCGATCTACATGATCGAAGAGCACCCGCTGCCGTGGCTGACCCCGCTGCTGAACGGGGTGGAGCACGCGAACTTCTTCGAAACCCGCTCGACCGAATATTCCAAGGGCGCGACCAAGGGCAATTGGCAGGACGTCTGGGCGAGTTTTGACAAGCGCCAGAACGCGAAGGCCGTCGCCGCGAACGAGGGCGAGGAAGAGGCCGGGCCGGATATGTTCGGTGAGGTTTCCGGCGGGAGCGTTGCGGCGGAGTGACTAACATGACCTTCCGGCTAAGGCAGTCACGACATCATCGGTTTGCAGGCGATAAGCGAAGTCCTACTTCTATAGAGAACCTCTAGGCTATGGTTTATTAGGCTTCCGCGACCAAGGGAGAGGTTCAAGTGGCCAAGTCAGACCAAGAAAAGGCCGAGATTCGAAGGCAGACTGAGGCTCGGCGTCAGCCGGACAAAGACCGTACTGCCCATGAAAGGGAAAGAGGCGTCAAGCGTTCTGTTCCTGTGGGCTCTTTGTCTACGCATATATCTAGGCGTGAGCTAGATGATAGCGAACTTAAGGCGGCCATGAAGGAATTTCAGGCCGGCTCGGATCGTGTGGCTGCAATTATGGGGGCCGCCCTTGTCGAGAGCCAGCTCATGGATACTATCCGGGAGGCGCTGAAAGAACCTTTTGATGATAATGTGCTTTTTCATGACCAAGGCGCTCCTTTTGGAACGCTAAGAGCGAAGATTGTCGCTGGACGTGCATTAGGGCTGTATGATGAAAATATCGCCCGAGACTTGGACATTATCAGAGACATACGGAATCAATTTGCCCACGCACTAATGAGCTTTGATTTTGATCATCCAATGCTGGTAAAGTATTGTAAGAAATTCAGCGAAAAAGTCATCACCGACGGTAGTGGGAATCCATTGCCTTTTGAAGGCTATACCGGAGGCGGTTCGGAAATATCTGAAACGCGTAGAGCTTTCGAAGTCGAATGTTGGAAATTATCAATTATATTGCTTAAACGGGGTAATGAAATTTTGAAAATAAAACATAGGAATTTTAAGGGCTGGGGATGAATCGGTTATAACCCTTCGGGTTTTTTCAAAAAATCTACAAATATCTTAGCGGCATGAATTTTTTATTTCAAAATATCAATTAGATGTTTTGGGACATCTGCGTGGATGCCTCGCTTTGATCCACCACCAAACCTTAACCCTCCCCATGCCATACCCGCCGCCATGTTCGGCAAGTACCAGGCAGTCTTTCGCAGCCGCTGGCGTGCGTTGCTCTGGGCGGGTGGGGTCTGCCTGACCGCCTATTGCACCGTCCCCCATGCCGACGATGGCTCCGGCGACGACGCTCAGTCCGAGCAGCAGGCGGTCGCCGCGCTGGTCGAGGCGGCGGGCGGCTCCGCGCAGGACAAGCCGAAAAAACACGTCAATCCCTGGGCCAAGCAGCCCGATAGCGAGCAGCCCTGATCCTCGCCCGCGCAAAGCGCGGAACCTCTCCTGCCCTCGCGAATTGCAAGGTAAGGAAAGGAGCAAGTCGATGACTGACGCAAAGCACGAGACCACCGACGAAGATCGCCGCAAGGAATTGAAAGTCCTGCTCGACAAGATCGCCGCTCATCCCGAGCACGACATGACCGCCGAACGCGAGCGGGTTGCCGTGCTCAAGCGCGTGCTTGCCGACTGATCGACCGCTCGCAGGTCGATTGCTGCACATTGGACTGGCCACCTGCGCGCCGGGCAGGCATCATGTGCGCCATTGCCCCCCAATTGAACCATGAACGCTTCAAGGAGACTTCAATGCGTCGTATTTCCGCCCGCACCGCCACCGTTCTCGCACTCGCCGGCGCCTTCGCGCTCGCCGCCTGCCAAGGTGAAGAGACCGAGCCCACGCTCGAAGTCGATGCCGAGGACCTGAGCGGCGGCGAACTGATCGCCACCCCGGCCGATGAAGAGGCGGTCGATGTCGACCTGCCCGAAACGCCGATGACCCCCGTCGGCACCGGCGTGCCGCTCGACGAAGAAGTGCTCGACGAGGGCGAATAATCCCCGGCGCGGGCCTCGCCGGATCGGTCTAGGCTTTGCCGCCGCGACCGGCTAAGGCCCGCGCATGAACCAGACCACCGAAAAACAGATGCTTGCCAAGGCCGAGACGCTGATCGAGGCGCTGCCCTATTTCCAGCGCTATGCCGGGCGTAGCTTCGTGGTGAAATATGGCGGCCACGCGATGGGCAACCCCGACGCCGCGCGCGACTTCGCCGAAGATATCGTGCTGCTGAAAGCCGTGGGGATCAACCCGGTGGTGGTCCACGGCGGCGGCCCGCAGATCGGCGCCATGCTCAAGAAGCTGGGCGTGGAGAGCGAGTTTATCGGTGGCCTGCGCGTTACCGACCAGCAGACCGCCTCGATCGCGGAGATGGTCCTCTCGGGCGCGATCAACAAGGAACTGGTGAGCTGGATCAACCGCGCCGGCGGCACGGCCATTGGCCTTTCCGGCAAGGACGGCAAGATGGTGCGGGCCGAGAAGGTCAGCCGCACCGTGAAGGATCCCGACAGCCAGATCGAACAGGTGGTGGACCTGGGCTTCGTGGGCGAGCCGAAGGAGGTCGACACCACCGTGCTCAACACGCTGAGCGCGGCGGGGATGATACCGATCATTGCCCCCATCGCCACCGATGGCCAGGGCCAGACCTACAATATCAACGCCGACACCATGGCAGGCGCCATCGCGGCGGCGCTGGGCGCGGCGCGGCTGTTCCTGCTGACCGATGTGGCGGGCGTGCTCGACAAGGAGGGCAAGCTGCTCACCGATCTGCGCCCGTCCGACATCGCGCGGCTGGAAGATCAGGGCATCATCACCGGCGGCATGATACCCAAGCTCGAAACCTGCGTGCAGGCGGTCGAGGCCGGGTGCGAGGCGGCGGTGGTGCTCGATGGGCGCGTGCCCCATGCGATGCTGCTCGAATTCTTCACCAGTCGCGGGGCAGGAACCTTGGTCAGCAAAGGCTGAGAACGGGTTGCACCGCGTGCATCCTGTGTTACCCAGTTGATACACCTACCCCGAGCGCCTAGATTGGGCGGCGGGACGCAGACAAAAAAAGGGTTTTGCCAGTGTTGCTTCTGACCTTGTCGCAGATCGTCGGCTATCTGATTTCGATCATCATTTTTCTGGTGATCGTGCAGTTCGTCCTCAGTCTGCTGATGGCCTTCAATGTGATCAACACCTCGAACGACTTTGTGGTGGCGATCTATCGTTCGGTGAATGCGCTGCTCGATCCGCTGTTGGGGCCGATCCGCAAGATCATGCCGAATACGGGCGCGATCGACTTCTCGCCGCTGGTGCTGATCGTGGGCTTGCGCGTGCTCGATATCGTGCTGACGAACGCGGCCATGTCGTCGCTCTGACGCGCGCCTGCTGCCCGATGCTGACGCGTACTTTCCTTGCCGCTGGCTGCCTCGCCCTGCTGGCGAGCTGCGCGAGCGGGGGGCAGCAGCGCCGCAACGAGCGGGCCAGAATCGCGGAGCGGGCGCTGGATAACGCCGGTGTCAGGGCCGATCCGGGCCGGGTCGCCGCCGCCGACTTCGCCTTTGCCCGCATGGCGCGTGACGAAGGCCAGTGGACGGCCTTTCGCGACTATGCCGCGCCGGGGGCGCGCATGTTCGTTGGCGGCGAAGCGGTGGACGCGAGCCAGTTTCTGGACGGGAGGCCCGATCCCGCGCAGTCGATAGCCTGGGCTCCGCGCGAGGTCTGGTCGAGTTGCGATGGATCGCTCGCGGTCAGCTTCGGGCGCTATCTTGATGCCGAGGGCGTGATCGGCCGCTATGCGACCGTGTGGCAGCGCCGCCGCGACGGTTCCTACAAGTGGACCTATGACATCGGCACGCCCGATGTTCCGCAGCCGCAGCCACGTCCGCCAGAGGCCGAACCCGATGAGGACACGATCATCGTCGGCGCGCTGCAGGCGATCACTGCGAGCACCGCCGATTGCGAGCAGGGCGCAGATCGTCCCGAGCGGCTTGCCGGAGATTCTTCCGATGTGCTCACCCGCTCGCGCGATGGCACGCTGGCCTGGCGGGTCGATCAGACCGGGCCGGAAAGCTGGCGCATGGTGGTCGAATGGCAGCGCGACGGCCGGTGGCAGGAAGCGCTTGCCTTCGCCGTGCCGGATAGGGAAAGCTAAGCGATGATCGAGCTGTTCATGTCGGCCTTCGTGACGCTGTTCGTGGTGATCGATCCGCCGGGCTGCGCGCCGATCTATGCCGGGCTCACGGCCAATGCCACACCTGCCGCACGCCGCTCGATGGCGATCCGCGCCTGTCTGATCGCGGCGGTGATCCTGCTCGGCTTCGCGCTGTTCGGCGAGGCATTGCTGGCGGCGATGCACATCGAGCTTGATGCCTTCCGCGTGGCGGGCGGGATCATGCTGTTCCTGATCGCGCTCGAAATGGTGTTCGAGAAACGCACCGAGCGCCGCAACGACCGTGCCGACAAGGTGCGCGAAGACCCGGAGCATGAGGACGTCTCGGTGTTCCCGATGGCCATGCCGATGCTGGCGGGGCCGGGGGCGATTGCCTCGATCATGCTGCTGGCGGGCAATGCGAAAGGCATTGAGGGCACGCTGGTGGTGCTGGCTGCGCTTGCCTTGGTGCTGGTGCTGACCTTGATGGCGCTGCTCGCGGCGAGCCCGATGATGCGCGTGTTCGGCGACAAGGTGGAGGCGGTGATTACACGGCTGCTGGGCGTGCTTCTGGCTGCGCTCGCAGCGCAATATGTGATCGACGGATTGCGGGCGTCGTTTGCTTGAGTTGGCCCGGATCAAGTCCGGGGCGACGGTTTGGGAAAAACGCGAGCTAGAGCGAGCGCAAGCGCGACGGCCCGCCCGCAGCGGCCCCGGAACGCAGTGGAGGGAATAGCCGCGAGGATGCTGGCCCGGATGGGCCAGCGTAACCTCTATTGTAACGTCACATTCCCCTCGTCGGGGTCGCCCTTCCCGAAGAATTCCATCAGCTGCACCAGCAGGTCGCAGCGCACGCGCAGGTTGGGCGCTTCGAGCAGCGCCTGCTTGGCCGCCGCATCGAACGGCGCGATCTGCGAGACGCCGTTAACAAGCGACACGTCGTCAAGCCGCGCGACCGAATCCCAGTCGATCTCATAGCCTTGCGCCTTGGCGAACTTGCGCGACTCGTACTCGAAGGCGGCGCGCTCGCCCAGCGTCAGCATCTCGTCCTCGGGCTCTTCGATCAACTCGGCCTCGATCTGGCGGAACGGGGTGGTGACCTCCAGCTCGCGCAGCAGGCGGAACCGGCTCTCGCCCGTGAGCAGGATGTTGTAGCGGCCGTCCTCGCTCGTCTCGACCTCGGAGATCCGGCCCACGCAGCCGACTTCGAACAAAGCCGCGTCGTCATCCTGGTCGCTCGGCTGGATCATCGCGATGCGGCGATCGCGCGCGAGGGCGTCACCCACCATCGCGCGATAGCGCGGCTCGAAGATGTGCAACGGAAGGTGCAGCCCCGGATAGAGGATGGCCCCGGTTAACGGGAAGATCGAAAGGCGGACCTTGCTCATCTGTCCCATCGCGGGCACCCCCGGATCACCCGAACAGCAACAGCGAGAGCTTGCGACGCTGCGTACCGACCCAGGGATCTTCCAGCCCCACTGCTTCGAAGAATTGCAACAGCTTGGCCTTGGCGGCGCCCTCGCCACCTTCCGGCTCGCGACCGATGGCGGCGAGCAGGGTCTCCGCCGCAAGGTCACGGTCACCAGCGGCAAAGGCCGCTTCGGCATAGGCGATCTGGGCCTCGGCATCGTCGGGGTTGGCCTCGGCGGCCTCGCGCAGGCTTGTCAGTTCCTCGTTGTCGACCTGCGGCCCGGCAAGGTCGAGAGCGGCCTTGGCCTGCGCCAGCGCGGGATCGTTCTGCAAGGCCTCGGGCAGCTCGGCATAGGCGGCCTTGGCCTCTTCAGTCATCTCGGCGGCCAGCAGCGCGCGAATCAGTCCCGAATGCGCGGCGGCATTGTCGGGCGCCATCTGCGCGATCTGCATGAAGATCGAACCTGCGCGCTGGGCATCGCCGCCCGCCAGCACCTCTTCACCCATGGCCAGAAGCTGGTCGATATCGGGCGCGGCCTCGGCGCCCGGGGCACCCGGCTTTACCGGCACTTGCTGCAGAATCTGGTCAAGCGCGCCCTTCAATTGCGATTCGCTGCGCGCCGGAGTCAGGTCGGCCACCGGTTGCCCTTGGAAAATGGCATAGACCGTGGGGATCGACTGGACCTGGAACTGGCTGGCGATGAATTTTTCTTCATCGACGTTGATCTTGGCCAGCACCACGCCCTTGTCGGCATATTCGGCGCAGACCTTTTCCAGCATCGGCGTGAGCGCCTTGCACGGGCCGCACCATTCGGCCCAGAAGTCGACGATCACGAGCTTGTCCTGACTGGGGTCGACCACTTGCTTGCGGAATCGCTCGACCGCTTTCTGTTCGTCGATGTTGAGGCCCATGCTTGCCACGTCGCGTGCTCCCGTCGGCGTTTTCAGTAAGATGCCAATGTGGTCCTTTTGTGCGATTTGTGAAGGGCCGGGCTTGTGTTTGCGGCGCATGAATTGCGCGGCGCATTTTCTGCTTGCAGGGGGAAATAACCGCTGCTAGTTGCGCCGCTCCCCACCGGAGTTTCGGCTTCGGTAGCGCCAGTGAGCGGGCGTAGCTCAGGGGTAGAGCATCACCTTGCCAAGGTGAGGGTCGGGCGTTCGAATCGCCTCGCCCGCTCCACTTTTCCTGCGATAGATCAGTGACGTAAAGTACCCTTGTGGGAAAACGTCGATCATGCGCGGGCAGCTTTGCTGCATGCGAATCGCTGTACCTGTAGGTCGGCGCGAGCTGGCCCTTGCTTGGGAGGAAAGGCGGCGGTGAGGCCGCCTGCCCCTATATTGCCTTCTTGTGCTTCTCCAGTTCGTCGCCTTTGACGGTGACCACATGGAGCAGGTTGGTCGCGCCCGAGACGCCGAACGGCACCCCCGCCATCACGATCAGTTTGCTGCCCGCCGAGCCGAACCCGTGGCGCAGCGCCATGCGCTTGCCCTTGGCGACCATCTCTTCGAAGCTGCCGATGTCCTTGGTCGCCACCGCATGGGTGCCCCACAGCAGCGAGACGCGCCGGGCCACCTCCATCGACGGGGTCAGCACCATCACCGGCACCGCCGGGCGTCCACGCGTAACCCGCCGGGCGGTGTTGCCAGACCAGGTGAACACCGTGATCGCGCTCAGCTCGACCGTATCCGCGATGGTCATGCAGGCATGGCTGAGCGCGTCGGCCACCGTCGCATCGGGCGGGGTATCGAGCGAGCGCACACGCTGTTTGTAGCCTTCGTCGTGCTCGATCTGGCTGGCGATGGCGTTCATCATCAGCACCGCCTCTTCGGGCCAGTCGCCCGCGGCGGTCTCGGCGCTGAGCATGACCACGTCGGCCCCGTCATAGACTGCGTTGGCCACGTCGGAGACCTCGGCGCGGGTCGGGATCGGGCTTTCGATCATGCTTTCGAGCATCTGCGTCGCCACGATCACCGGCTTGCCGGTGAGGCGCGTGGCGTTGACGATCTTCTTTTGCAGCGGCGGCACTTCCTCGGGATTCAGTTCGACCCCGAGATCGCCGCGTGCGACCATGATGCCATCGGCGGCGGCGATGATCTCGTCGATCCGGCGCACCGCCTGCGGCTTCTCGATCTTGGCGCAGAGGGCGCCCTTGTCGCCCATCAGCTCGCGCGCCTCGATCAGGTCTTCGGGACGCTGGACGAAGCTCAGGCCGATCCAGTCGACCCCTTGCTCGAGGGCGAAGGCGAGGTCGCGCCGGTCCTTGTCGGTCAGCGCGGGGATCGGGATTTCGGCATCGGGCACGTTGACGCCCTTGCGGTCCGATATCACTCCCCCGACCTCGGCCGTGCAGACGATCGCATCGGCGCTGGCGCTTTTCACGCGGAGGCGGATTTTGCCGTCGTTCACCAGCAGCCGCTGTCCCGCCTCGATCACGCGGAAGATTTCATCGTGCGGAAGCTCGGCGCGGGTGGCGTCGCCCGGTGTCGGGTCACGGTCGAAGGTGAAGGTGCCTCCGTGCGGGATCGTGGCGCGCCCGCCAGCGATCTTGCCGACGCGCAGTTTCGGCCCTTGCAGGTCGGCGAGGATAGCGATCGGGCGGCCGAACTCGGCCTCCAGCGCGCGGATCTTGGCGATGGTCTGCGCGTGGAACGCGTGCTCGCCATGGCTCATGTTCACGCGGAAGGCATCGGCACCGGCGCGGAACAAGGCGCGCAGCACCTCCGGGTCTTCGGTGGCGGGGCCGGTGGTGGCAAGGATTTTCACCTTGCGGTTGCGGGGGGCGAATTTTGTCATCATCTGAAGGCCTATCGCAGCATCCTACGACAAGACAAGGACACATAGAACGATGAGCGACACACACGATCTGCTGGACCAGCTGCCCGACGATGTTGCTGCGGCCGCATTCCGCCGTCTGGTGCGCCATCTGCGCCATCGCCACGATGCCCAGAACATCGATCTGATGGGTTTATCTGGCTTCTGCCGCAATTGCCTCGCCGACTGGATTCGCGATGCCGGATACGAAGGCGACAAGGCCGATGCGCGCGCGCTGATCCATGGCATGCCGATGGGCGAGTGGAAGGATAAGTATCAGACCGAGGCCACCCCCGAGCAACTCGCCCGGATGGACGAGAGCCTGAAAAAGAACGCACAGGATTAATCGCCTGGCGGGTCATGTTGGCCTTCACCCGGCGCGGTTGGCTGGCTATCGGGCTGCCATTATCGATTCTCGAATTTTGATGGAGCATCCCGATGGCCGAAGCCACTGACGACCGCCTGCGCCTGCTGATCGAGCGCATCGAACGCCTCGAAGAAGAAAAGAAGGGCATCGCCGACGATATCCGCGACGTCTATGCCGAGGCCAAGGCCGTGGGATACGATCCCAAGATCATGCGCCAGATCGTGCGCCTGCGGAAGATGGACCCGAACGACCGCAGCGAAATGGAAATGATCCTCGATACCTACAAGGCTGCGCTCGGGCTGGGCTGATTGCGCCTGCTTGTGCATTGTCGGCGCCTGTGGAAGGCTGTTTCCGGGAAGGGGCTTTTCTATGGGTCTACGGTGTACTGCCTTTGTAGCCGCGATTCTCGCGCTGACGCCTTTGGCCGGTCAGGCGCAGGAGCGGATCGATCTGGATCCTGCCGCAAGCTGGGAACATCCGCACAGCCATGTGGTGGTGCCAGCCAAGTGGGGCGGGTTGTCGCGTGAAGAGGCAATCGCCTTTGCCGAAGACTTCCTTAATGTCGGTTTCCAGTTCGAAACTCCCGATACCGACGAGCTACTGAGCCTTTATCTCTTTCGGCAGACCAGCGGCGCGGTGCCGGTCTGGATGGCACAGGCGCAGGCGGCGATCACGGCCCGCGGCAATTTCGGCATCCCGATAATCGTCGGCTCGACAGAGGCCTTCATGCCGCCCGGGCAGTCGCAGGCTTCGGGCCTGAAGGCCGTTTTCCGGTTGGGAGACGAGGCACCGTTCCGCAGCACGGGTGTGGCGTTGTTTGCGGTTGATGGCTGGCTGGTGAAGGTGCGGGCGTCCTCGGCGCGGCGTACGCCTGTGGAGCTTGAGCAATGGATGCAGGCAGCAATCTCCGAACTCGATTTGCCCACGGCGATTGCACCGGTCGCTATGCCCGTGGTCGACTGCAAGGCGCCGCTGAGCTTTGATGATGCGGTGCAGGATGCTCCTGAGGATATTGGCGCGAACTTGCTCGGCGGCTTGATGAACGATCTGCTCCTGCAAGAGGAGGATAAGTCGGAGACGCTTTCGGAAAAGACAGCCGCAGCCCAATGGTGCATCGATAGCACGCTCGATGGAGTTCAAACCATCTATCGCGCCGATGAACAGACGGATGGATACTTGCTGGCGCTGGGTGACAGTGGGGTGGCCGTGCAGGTCTATCGCGACACGCTCAGCGGCATGCTGTCTGAGCCGGGAAGTACGGCCGCGCCGCGCTTCAACATCGCTTTGCATAACGCGAAGGTGAGCACACAGTTTGCGGCGCAGGACCGGTTGCCTTCTCCGCAACGTGTTGCCGAGGTGATCAATGCAAGACGCGTAGTCTCGCGGACGACAACATGGGGTGACAAGCGCGACATTGAGATTACCGCGCCAGCTGAAGACTAGATCGGGGGCTTGCTTGCAGATCGGCTGTATTGCATTAGCAACACAGCAGCAGCTCGCAAGGAGACACGACAATGGCAGGCCCCTGGAAAGATGCGCGCGGGATTCCCGTTACCACCACGCCCACGATCGAGGGGCACCCGATCCAGGAATACCTCGGCATCGTCACCGGGGAGGTGATCGTGGGCGCCAATGTGTTCCGCGACCTGTTCGCCAATATCCGCGACATCGTTGGCGGTCGTTCGGGCAGCTACGAACGCATCCTCGCTGACGCGCGCAAGCAGGCGATCGAGGAGATTCAGGCCGAGTGCGGCGCGCTGGGCGGCAATGCTGTGGTCGGGATCGACCTCGACTACGAGGTCATCGGGCAATCGGGTTCGATGCTGATGGTTTCGGCCAGCGGGACGGCGGTGCGGATCTGAGCCTGCTTACGGGCAGTTGAAGGATGCGCGACGCTGGTCTAGGCGGCGCATTCCTATTTCAGCCGCACAGAGCGACAAGAAGACCATGGCAGGCCATTCCAAATTCAAGAACATCATGCACCGCAAGGGTGCGCAGGATAAGAAGCGCTCGGGCCTCTTCTCCAAGCTCAGCCGCGAAATCACCGTGGCCGCCAAGATGGGCATGCCCGATCCCGACATGAACCCGCGCCTGCGCCTCGCGGTCAACGCCGCCAAGGCGCAGTCGATGCCGAAGGACAATATCCAGCGCGCGATCGACAAGGCCTCGGCTTCGGACGGCGAGAACTACGAAGAGGTCCGCTATGAGGGCTATGGCCCGGGCGGCGTGGCGCTGATCGTCGAGGCGCTGACCGACAACCGCAACCGCACCGCCACCAACATCCGCACTGCGTTCTCCAAGAACGGCGGCAACCTCGGCACCGAGGGAAGCGTGCAACACGGGTTCGAGCGCAAGGGCCTGATCGAATATCCGGCCAGCGCGGGCGACGAGGACAAGGTGCTCGAAGCGGCGATGGAAGCGGGCGCCGACGATATCGAATCGAGCGAAGACGGCCACACCATCTGGACCGAGGCCGATCAGCTGCACCAGATCGCCACCGAGCTGGAAAAGTCGCTCGGCGATGCCGAGACCGTGAAGCTGGCGTGGAAGCCCAACATCACCGTCGATATGGAAGAGAAGGAAGCGACCACGCTGCTGAAGCTGGTCGATGCGCTTGACGACGATGACGACGTGCAGACCGTCTGGGGCAACTACGACATCTCCGACGAGTTGATGGAGAAGCTGGCGGGCTGAGCCGGCTGATGCGGCCATGGCGCGACTGGGCGATCCTGCTGGTCATTGCCGTTCCGTTGCTCGTGGCGATTGTCTGGCGGCTGTCGCTCGCCTTCGGCCTGTGACGGGCCTGCCATGATTATCCTCGGCCTCGATCCATCGCTCAGCTGCACCGGCTGGGGCGTGATCCGTGCCGAGGGTAGCCGGATCAGCCATGTCGCCAATGGACAGGTGAAGACCGATGCCAAGGCGCCGATGGCCGCGCGGCTGGCGCATTTGCAGGCCGAACTCGCGCGTGTGATTGCGCACCACCGGCCCGACCGCGCGGCGGCGGAGGAGGTGTTTCTCAACAAGAATCCGCAGTCGACGCTGAAGCTGGCGCAGGCGCGCGGGGCGGTGCTGGCGGCTTGTGGGGCAGCCTACGATGGCACGGGGCTTTCGGTGCGCGAGCATGCGGCGCGGGCGGTGAAGAAGTCGGTGGTGGGCACCGGCGGTGCGGAGAAGGCGCAGGTGCAGGCGATGCTCAAGGTGTTGCTGCCGGGGGTGAAGGTCGTGGGGGCCGACGCTGCCGATGCGCTGGCGGTGGCCATTGCCGATGCGCATTTGGGGTAGGGCGAAGGTCCGGTTTCCGAAAGTGCGAAGGCCTTGTTGGATGACGATAGAGGGGAAGGCGCGCTGCCGCTTTCCTGTGAGGCGTATGAAAGTTCAAATTCGGATCGGAGGACCGCTAACGCGGTCGCAAGGGGCGATCGCAGCTATCAGGCCAGCTTGCGCTATGGCCTGATAGAAGTCTTACGTCCGACAATTTGGTGTGAAGCAATAGAGCTTATAAAAGCGTCCGAGGTTTGAGCTCATAGGAAAAGGTTCGATATCAAGATTCCAGTCCGGCGCAATCGCCTTGCCTATTCTCGCATAGTCCCACGAATACGAAAATGGCGTTGTATCCACCATCTTGTTTTCAGCTAAGTTGAGATTTCGGACCACTTTTCCTTCTTCACCAAGCCAGGGTTCAAGAAGGAGCACACCGCACTTTGCGGTTCGAATCATCGATCGAAATACCTCCTCCGGATGAGGTAGGTGATCGAGCACAGAGACCGTGAAAATCACGTCAAAGGTGTTGTCCGGCATCGCATCCAAAACGCGTTCATCGGCAACCGCGAGGTTCAGACCCTGCTCACGGCCCCACGAAACGGCGGCCTCGTTGATGTCGACGCCTGAGACGAAGCTCCGAGGTGATTTCTCCGAGATCACGGCAAGGTTCTTACCCGCGTTGCAGCCGAACTCAAAAACGGTTTTGGGCTCAAGCTGCACTATCTTGTCGGCTATGAAATCAGACCAGGGTCGCTTCTTTTTGTAGTATTCGAAATTGACGCTGGACCAATGAAGTTTGGCTTTCACCGCTTCGTCATTCTCGAAACGATCGTTGCCCTCGATATCGAAGTCCTTAGTCTGCTCAGACATTCATTCACCTTTGTTCTTCCGCGCTTACTGTAGGCGCAGCATGCGATTTCTATCTCTCACTTATAGGGGGTTCTGTCGCGTGGAAAGCGAGAAAATTAGGCGCTGCTCATTGGCCTAAGTTGTGAAAACCAGTCGTGTCGGTCAATGCTGAAATCGGTCCGCGCCAAATGAAGCCACCTGCGGTCCTTCGACAAACCCGGGACGGACGGAGCCTTTGCTGACATGTACTTGGTCGTTTTCCGCAACCGCAAACGCGCCGACATCGATCAGGCCGCCTATGCCGCCGAGGCTGAGCGGATGGAGCAATTGGCGCGCGAACAGCCGGGCTTCCTTTCGTTCAAGGGTTATGTCGCCGATGATGGCGAGGTGCTCGCGCTATCAGAGTGGGAGAGCGAGGAGGCCGCGCGTGGCTGGGGCAGGGTGGCCGAGCATCGCGCGGCGCAGGCTCGCGGGCGTGAGGCCTACTATTCAAGCTACACGCTGTTCGGCTGTGACAATCCGCGCATTCACAGGTTCGCGACGAAAGACTGATCGCGCTTTCCTACTGGCAGCGCTGCGTGTCATGCCGCTGCCATGACGCCTTGCCATGCCCTCTACAGTGAACTTCGGTGCGTCGGTTTCGCGCTCCGGTTTTTCTCTCTAGGACAGTGTCACACCTGTAACACCTTGCGAGCGAGAGCATGACCATGGACCTCTACGGCATCCCCAACTGCGACACCGTCAAGAAGGCCCGCAAATGGCTTGACGAGCAGGGGCTCGCCCACACCTTCCACGACTACAAGAAGGAGGGAGCCGATCCGGTGAAGGTCGAACGCTGGATCGGCGTCGAGGGGATCGACGTGGTGCTGAACCGGCGCGGCACGACCTGGCGCAAGCTCGATGAAGGAGAGAAGGCGCGCGCGGGCGATGCCATTGGCGCGGTCGCGCTGCTGGTCGAGCATCCAAGCATGATCAAGCGCCCGGTGGTCGAGCACGATGCCAAAAACGGAGCAGGCCTCTTGATCGGGTTCGATGCGGCGAAGTGGCAGGAAGAACTGGTGTGAAGTGGCTCGCCTGCCTTGCTGCGCTGCTCCTGACAACGCCGGCCGTGGCGCAGGATAGCGACATGCTGATCATCGCCCATCGCGGAGCCAGCGGCGACCTGCCCGAGCACACGCTCTCGGCTTACGAGAAGGCCATCGACGACGGGGCGGACTACATCGAGATGGACCTGGTGGCGACCAAGGACGGCGTGCTCGTCGCCCGCCACGAGAACGAGATCGGCGGCACCACCGATATCGATCTGCGCCCCGAGTTCGCCAGCCGCCTGACCACCCGCATCATCGACGGGGCGGAGCAGACCGGCTGGTTCACCGAAGACCTGACGCTGGCCGAACTGAAGACGCTGCGCGCGAAAGAGCGGCTGCCCGAGCTACGGCCCGCCAGCGCAGCGCATGACGGTGACTATGCCGTGCCGACCTTCGCCGAGGTGCTTGCGCTGGTGAAGCGCAAGGAGGCCGAGACGGGCCGCCGCATCGGCATCTACCCCGAGATCAAGCACCCCACCTACTTCGCCGATATCGGCTTCGACCTTGCCGCGATGCTGCTTGCCGAGCTCGACAAGGCGGGGATGCGACCCGGGGTCGATCCGGTGTTCATCCAGTGCTTCGAGGTAACGCCGCTGGTGCGGTTGAACCAACTCACCGACTTTCCGCTGATCCAGCTGGTCGCGCCCATCAGCGGCCCGGCCGACATCGCAGGGCGCACCTATGCCGCGATGCTCGATGATGACGGCCTCGCCATGATCGCCACCTATGCCGACGGGCTCGGCCCGGCAATCACGCAGGTGCTCGCTGAGGACGGTGCGCCCACCGGGCTGGTCACAGCGGCCCACCGTCAAGGGCTGGCGGTGCATCCGTGGACCATGCGGCACGAAAACGCCTTCCTCCCGCCTGCCTTGCAGATCGGCGACGATCCGTCAGGCGAGGGCGATGTGGCGCGGTTGTGGAGCCTGCTCGTCGCCGCAGGGATCGATGGACTGTTCACCGACCATGCCGGTGAGGCGGTGCGCCTGCGGTCGGCTAACTGAGGTAGTAGTCGCGCGGGGCGAGCGGCGGCGGGGCCTCTTCGCCCAGATGCGGCGCGATGCTGATCTCGGCGGAGCGGCAGATCGCGTCGAGCGGCAGGGCATTGGGCGTCATGCCGAAGGGGTGGGCGAGGTCTTCGGTCACCTCGGCAAGCCCGAGGAACACGTAGCCGACGATGGCCACGAACACCGGCGCGAACCAGCCCACCGGGCCGACCAGCGCCAGCGGCAGGAGCAGGCAGTATAGGTATGTCGTGCGGTAGATGAGCAGCGAGTAGACATAGGGCAGCGGGGTGTTGGCGATGCGCTCGCACCCGGCTTGGGCGAGCGCCATGGAGGCGAGCCGCTCGGCCAGCGTCTTCGCGCCGAAGCCGTCGATCGCCCCGTCGGCGCGGGCCTTGGCGAGCGCTACGGCCATGGCGTTGAGCGCGGCATCGGGCGGGTTGGGGGCGGCAAGGAAGCGGGCCCCGCGCCGGGTGCTCTCCTCGTCGCCTGCGAGCTTGCGCAGGTTGGCGCGGTGCAGGTGGAGGAAGGCGAGCGCGAGCCGCAGCAGCTCCTGCCGCCGTTCGCGTTCGGGCTCGAACAGGTCGAGTTCGCGGGCGAAGCTGCGCAGGTCGGCGAGCAGCCCGCCCCACAGCTTGCGGGCCTCCCACCAGCGCTCGTAGGCAGCGTTGTTGCGGAAGCCGAGGAACAGCGAGAGCGCAATGCCGAACACGGTGAAGCCGGTGCCATCAAGTTCAGGCACCATGCCGGGCCAGCGGTGATGGACGAAGACCACCAGCGCTGCCAGCGCCGCGAGCATCAGCAGGCCGGGGGCGATCACCGGCACAATCGAGCCGCGCACGGCGAAGGCCAGCGCAAACGGGGTCGGCTTGTCGCGAACGATCATACGTCAGTCACGGCGCGCGGTGGCGATGAAGTTCAGCGAGAGGTCGTCCGACAGGTGCAGCCCCTTCGCTGGCGAGAAGGCGATGCCCTGCGGCTCGCCCATGGCAAGCCCCGCCTCGGCCAGCAGGTCCGCCAATTCGTCGGGGGTGACGAAGTCGTCCCAATGGTGCGTGCCGCGCGGGACCATGCCGACCATCTCCGCCGCTCCCACCAACAGCGCGCGGCTGGCCAGCGTGCGGTTGGGGGTCGAGAGGACCATCAGCCCGCCCGGTGCAAGGCGCTCGGCCAGTTGCGCGACGAAGGCGGGCTTGTCGGCGACGTGCTCGATCACCTCCATCGCGGTGACAAGGTCGAACTGGCCGAGCCCCAGCGTGCCCAGCTCTCCCGGTACATAACGGATGTCGAGCCCGGCAGCCTCGGCGTGGGCAGCCGCCGCAGCGGTGTTCTCGGGCGCGGCATCGACGCCCGTTACCTCGGCGCCCAGTCGCGCCAAAGGCTCGCACAGCAGCCCCGCGCCGCAACCGACATCGAGCGCGGTCTTGCCCGCCAGCGGTCTCACGCTCTCGACATCGCCCGCCCAGTGCAGGTCCACCGCCTCGCGCAGGAAGGCGAGACGCACCGGGTTGAGCTTGTGAAGCATGGCCGAGGAGCCCTTGGGATCCCACCACTCGGAGGCCAGCTGGCCGAAGTGGGCCGCCTCTTCGGGGCGGATCGTCGCGCCCTGCGCGCTACTGCCAGATATTGCATCGGTCATGACTCGCTCCTAACAGCGCCCGAGGAATTGAACCAGAGAACAGACAAGGGACGTTCGTGGCCCGTATTGTAATGAAATTTGGCGGCACCTCCATGGCCGGGACCGAGCGCATCCGCCGCGTGGCCGAACTGGTGCGCGCGCAGGCTGCCGGTGGCAACGAGGTCGCGGTGGTCGTCTCCGCCATGGCCGGCGAAACCGACCGGCTGGTGAACTTCTGCCGCGAGGCCAACCCGCTCTATGATCCGGCGGAATACGACGCGGTCGTGGCCAGCGGCGAACAGGTGACCGCAGGTCTGCTCGCGCTCACCCTTCAGGCGATGGGGTGCAAGGCGCGCAGCTGGATGGGCTGGCAGGTGCCGGTCAAGACCTTCGGCGCGCACGCCAATGCCCGGGTCGACGATTTCGACGCCGCCAACGTGCTGGCCGCGATGAGCGCTGGCGAAATCGCGGTGATCCCCGGCTTCCAAGGCATTTCGGAAGACGGCCGCGTCGCCACCATGGGGCGCGGCGGGTCGGACACCTCGGCGGTCGCCATCGCCGCGGCGGTTAATGCCGACCGCTGCGACATCTATACCGATGTCGACGGCGTCTACACCACCGACCCGCGCATCGTCGCCCGCGCGCGCAAGCAGAAGTACGTCACCTTCGAGGAAATGCTCGAACTGGCCTCGGTCGGCGCGAAGGTGTTGCAGACCCGCTCGGTCAGCCTCGCGATGAAGAAGAACGTGCGGTTGCAGGTGCTCAGCAGCTTCGTCGATGCCGATGCCCCCAGCGCCGACACCCTGCCCGGCACGATGATCGTCTCCGAAGCGGAGATGGAAGCCTACCTGGAGAAAGAGAACATGGAACGCCAGACCGTCACCGGGATCGCGCTCGACAAGAACGAAGCCCGCGTCGTCCTCACCCGCGTGCCCGACAAGCCGGGCGCGGTGGCCGAGATCTTCCTGCCGCTGGGCGAGGCCGGCATCAATGTCGACATGATTATCCAGAACGTGGGCCGCGACAAGGGCGAGACCGATGTGACCTTTACCGTGCCGCAGGCCGAACTGCCGCGCGCGCAGGCGCTGCTCGAAACGCTGCGCGACAAGATCGGCTTCAACCGCATCATTACCGATACCAAGGTCGCCAAGGTCTCGGTCGTGGGCATGGGCATGAAGAGCCACACCGGCGTTGCCGCCACCATGTTCAAGGCTCTGGCCGACCGCGGCATCAACGTGCAGGCGATCTCGACCAGCGAGATCAAGGTCTCGGTGCTGATCGATTCGGACGAGACCGAGCTGGCCGTGCGCGTGCTGCACACCGCCTATGACCTCGATGCCGAGGCAGTTGTCGACGGGGCCGACGCTTGAGCGCCTTTCCCAAGACGAGTGCGCTGATGGCGCGCGGCTGCGCGTTCCTCGGCTCGGACACCGCGATCCTGTGCGGCGCGATGAGCTGGGTGTCGGAGCGCAACCTCGTCGCCGCTATGAGCAATTCGGGCGGCTTCGGCGTGATCGCCTGCGGTGCGATGACGCCCGAGTTGCTCGACGCGGAGATCGCCGGGACCAAGGCGCTGACGAGTAAGCCCTTTGGCGTGAACCTCATCACCATGCACCCCGATCTGTTCGCCCTGATCGGGGTTTGCGAGAAACACGGTGTGGGCCACGTGGTGCTGGCGGGTGGCATTCCGCCCAAGGGCTCCATCGATGCGATCAAGGCCTTTGGAGCCCAGGTGATCGTGTTTGCGCCGACGCTGGCGTTGGCGAAAAAGCAATTCCGTGGCGGCGCCGATGCTCTGGTGATCGAGGGCAGCGAGGCAGGCGGCCATATCGGCCCGATCTCCACCAGCGTGCTGGCGCAGGAGTTCCTGCCTGAGCTGGCCGCCGAGCATGTGGTTTTCGTGGCCGGCGGGATCGGGCGCGGCGACATGATCGCGGCCTATCTCGAAATGGGCGCGGCGGGCGTGCAGATGGGCACGGCCTTTGCCTGTGCCAGCGAGTCTATCGCGCACCCCGATTTCAAGAAAGCCTTCTTCCGCGCCAAGGCCCGCGATGCCGAGACGAGCGTGCAGATCGACGCGCGCCTGCCGGTGATCCCGGTGCGCGCGCTGAAGAACAAGGGCACCGAGGAATTCGCCGCCAAGCAGCGCGAAGTGGCGCTGTTGCTCGATCAGGGCAGCGTCGACATGGGCGAGGCGCAATTGCAGATCGAGCATTACTGGGCCGGAGCGCTACGCCGCGCGGTGGTCGACGGCGATATCGAGAACGGTTCGCTGATGGCGGGGCAGAGCGTGGGCATGGTGACGGCGGAAGAACCCGTTGCCGATATTATCGCCCGGCTGATGCGCGAAAGCGAAGCGGCGCTTACACGGCGTTAGCTATTGCCATTGGGGGAGCCATTCATGGGGAATTGGCGTTAAGGGTTCGTATAGATTTGCAATATGAGCCTTCGGAATTCTCCTAGGCTTTGTGCAATCAACATTAACTCCGCTGGTAGTATTGAGCACTGTAATCAACCTCAGGTAGTTTGCAGATGACACCAGAAGACCGCTCCCGCTTTTTCGATCTCAGCGAAGACGATCTCCGAAGCTTTTCTGCGGTCGCCAAGCACGTGGCCCGCCATGCTCCGGCGGCACTCGATGACCTTTATGCGACGATCAGCACGCGTCCCGAACTCAGAGAGAAGTTCACTTCTGCCGAGCATATGAGCCACGCCAAGCAGGCGCAGCTCTCGCACTGGCAGGCGCTGTTTGCCGGCAAGCCCGAGGAGGATCAGGTCGCCCGCAGCCGCAAGATCGGGTTCATTCATGCGAAGATCGGGCTGGAGCCGAGCTGGTACATCGGCGGTTATGCGCGCGTGCTTGGCCATGTGATTCATGGGATGGCCGGGTCGTCGCTGATCCAGCGGTTGCTGGGCCGCGGCCTTGCAAGCAAGTTGAGTGGGCTGATCAAGATGGCGCTGCTCGACATGGAGCTGGCGCTGTCAGCCTACTTTATCGCCGAGCAAACCAAGCGCACCCAGGCGCTCGATGAGCTGGCAGCAGGCCTCAACCGCATGGCCGATGGCAATTTTGCGCAAGGCTTGGGTGAGCTTCCGCCCGAATATGCAACCATCGCTGCCGACTTCGAGCGTATGCGCAAGTCTGTGAACGACGCGCTGTCGGATGTCTCGAGCGCTGCTGAATCGATCGATCGCGGTGCCACCGAGATCCGTCAGGCGACCGACGATTTCGCCATCCGCACCCAGACCACGGCGGCCACGCTCGAGGAAACGTCGGCAACGACCAAAAGCCTCGCGAGCGATGTCGAGGATACCGCCAAGGCCTCGCGCGAGATGTCCTCAGCCCTGGCTGAAACGCTCGCGACTGCCGATACTGGCCGCTCAACGGTTTCCGAGGCGGTGGAAGCCACTCGCAATGCGGAGGCGTCTACCAGCGAGATCAGCAAGATTATCGAAGTGATCGAAGGCATCTCATTCCAGACCAACCTGCTGGCGCTGAATGCCGGTGTAGAGGCAGCGCGTGCAGGCGAATCGGGCAAGGGGTTCGCGGTTGTCGCCAGCGAAGTGCGCGCGCTGGCGCAGCGCAGCGCCGACGCGGCCCGCGACATCAAGGATCTGATCACGAAGAGCGTGGAGCAGGTTTCGCGCTGTTCGACGCTGGTGGCCCAGTCCGGCGATGCCTTTGGAGACATCAACGACCGTGTGGCGAGCCTCAACGATCTGGCCCAGCAACTCGCCGATATTACCAAGTCGCAAAGCGGCCTGCTGAGCCAGACCACGGTTGCGGTGAGCGAAATGGAGCGTTCGACGCAGAACAATGCGGCCATGGTCGAGCAATCGAGCGCTGCAGCCAACGTGCTGGCGAACGAGGCGAACCGGATGACCAGCCTCGTCCGGCAGTTTGCGCTTGATCACACCGCCGACAGCGGCTGCGCACCCGCGCAGCGCCGGGCGGCGGCCTAACTCTCGGCAGGCCGCGCCAGCTCCAGCAGCACCTTGGTGGTCAGTTCGGGATCGTTCTGCATCACGAAGTGATCGGTGTCTGTCTCGTGGTAATCCGCGTTCAGCGCTTTGGCCTTCTCGGCAAAGCGCGGGAAGGGCGAGGGCTCGTATCCGGTGGCGAAGATATAGCTCTTGCGCGGGATGGCCTGTTCGTCGCCCGACAGCACCAGAGCTTCGGTAAGCGTCAGCAGCGGGTGATAGCCGACCGATCCGGCCACCATCGTAAAGTCGATCGCGCCGATCGGGGCAACGAGACCAGGGCGGTGGCGCTGCGAATCGATGTACCAGTTGTGTTCGAACTCGCCGGTGATGTCCCATAGGCTCTGATCATTGTCCGGCCAGAACGCATCGACATAGCAGATCGCGTCGATCTCGCGCGCGAGCCTGCTCGCCACGCCGGTGATGACCATTCCTCCATAAGAGTGACCTGCGAGGATGAAGCGTTCGAACCGGGCCTTGCCGATCTGATCGCACACGTCGTCGACATGGTCGCTAAGCGTGATGCCCGGATGCAGCTCGTCCTGCCGCGAGCCAAGACCGGGCAGCGTTGCCACCAGCACCTTGTGCCCCTGCGCCTCCAGCATGGCGGGCACGCGGCCCCAGGTCTGCGCGCCGCCCCAGGCACCGTGAACGAGAACATAGTTGGCCATCACAATCTCTCCTTTGCGACCGTCCTAAAACGCGCGCACGAAAAAGGGGAGGCAGTTTGCACTGCCTCCCCCTCTTGTTCGTAGACCTGTTGGTCTGGTGCTTAGCCCTGACGGCCCGAGCGCCAGCCACCCTGGTAGGTGTCACCAGCCATCTTCGAGTACGGAACCGGCGACACGATGACGCGGGCTTCGAACTGCTCGTGGTCTTCCACGGTGGTCTTCTCGGTGTTCGGAGCTTCGCCCCACTTCACCTTCAGTTCGGTGCCGAGCGGGATTTCGTGATCCACGGTCGCCAGCGACAGGCCACGCTTCTCGTTGAACGAGTAGCCGGTGAACATCGACAGGCCGACGGTGCGATCGTTCGCATCGACGACGGCGTCGTAGTTCGAGTTGCCGTAGTTCGCGAGCGGAAGGTCGAAGAACTTGTAGTTCGGGCCTTCCGGGTTGAACAGCGAGCCGACAATGGTCTTCATGTCGTCAGCGTTCCACTCGAGGGTCACCTTCTTGCGCTGGGTGTCCTTGTTCTCGGCAACTTCCTTGAGGACATCCGAACCGTGGAAGTCGTGGTCGAACTTCACGAACGGACCATAGCCCAGCTCGTAGGGGTTCAGGTAGTAGTCCTCGATGGTGTCGCCAACGAACGAACCGCCGATCGAGCCGGTCGCTTCATAGCTGTCAGCGCCGAGCCACTCGCGGTAATCCTTCAGCTTGTCGCCGGTGTAGATCGCGGGCAGCGGGCTCGGGATCCAGCCCGATTCCAGCGTGTTCGACGGATAGGCGCGCGAACCGACCGGGATGAGGCCGAACTCTTCGCCAGCCTTCAGGATGTGCTCGCGGACATATTCCTGATCTTCATAGGGGCCCCAGATTTCGAGACCCGGCGAACCGGCCATGCCGTGACGCAGGGTGCGGATCGTCTTGTCGCCGATCTTCATCTCGCCCATGTTGAAGAACTTCAGCTTGTCGAGCGGGGCGCCGTTCAGCTTCTCGATCACGTTCCAGGCCTGCGGGCCCTGGATCTGGAAGCGCCAGGAAATGCGCTTAACCGGCTTGCCCATCGGGCGCGATGGCGAACGCGGGTCATTGATGACATCGACGTTGTAGCCGCCCTTTTCGGCGTGATACATCAGCCAGTTGGCTGCCGGCGCACGACCGACATAGACGAATTCTTCCTCAGCAAGGCGGAAGATGATGCCGTCACCGATCACGTGGCCATAAGGCGTGGTGGGCACGTACTGCTTCGCCTTGTTGACGGCGAAGCCGTCGGGCGAGTTGATCATGGTGTCCGACAGCAGCTTGAGAGCGTCGGGGCCATTGATGTAGAGGTCGAACATGTGGTGCGACTGGTCGAACAGCACAGCGCCGTGCTGCCAGGCCCACTGCTCGTCACGCCAGTTCGAGAATTCCGGGGCAACGACCGGATACACGTAGGCACCGATCTTGTTGTTGCGAAGCTGACCAACGATATCGCCGTTGGCACCAGCGAGAACTTGTTCCAGATTTTCGGCCACTATGGCTCTCCTCTCAGGCTTGTGAAGGAATCACATATACGAAATTAGTATGTGGCACATACAATACTGCGCTAGGCACGCAAGCCATAAGCGGCACAAAACGACAGGAGGTGGTTCATGAAGGTGGAAGCGCTTGATCATATCAACATCATCACCGACGATCTCGATGGCACGGCTGATTTCTACGCTTCGTTGCTGGGCCTCGAACGCCGCGATGCCCCGCCGCCGCTGACGCCGCAGACCGCAACCTGGATGTGCGATAGCGAGGGGCGGGCGATTATCCACATTAACTCGCTCGATTGCGCGCGCGCCTATGATCGCGAGATCACGCCCGGCGCGCTGACAGGGGCGCTGCACCACGTTGCGCTCCGCCTGACCGGCTACGAGGAGACCAGGACCCGTCTCGATGTGCGCGGGGCGGATTATCAGGAGAATCTGGTCGAGGCGATCGGCCTCAGGCAGATCTTCACCGCTGACCCGAACAATGTTCTGCTCGAACTGAACTTCTTTGGCGAATAGTCAGAAAAACTTCTGACATCGCGGAAGGTTCATAGTAAATATGCAATTAACCTTAATAATATGATCTTCTGCGTCCTCCAATGCGGTCATGTTTTCGGGAATTTCATACCAGAATATAACGGCTTTCTTCGTTCCGGCTAAATTTTGGCTCGATTCGTCGTGAGTACGGACCGCGTGTCTACGCCTTGTTAAGTAGGCTGTGCGATCACCAGCTCCTACGTTTTAACGGTCGATGGTTTGGCCTGGCAGGATGCTGCATGACGAAGAGGGTTCTCGTAGTCGAAGACGACTTGCTCAACAGGATGTTCCTGTCGGACAGCTTGCGTCTGCATGGCTACGACGTTTGCGAAGTCGATGACGGTGCGCAGGTGATGGACGCCGTGCGCGACTATGCCCCCGACCTTATCACCATGGATCTCAACATTCCGCACATTTCCGGTGAGACGCTGATCCGTCGTCTACGGCGCGACGCTGTCTATGCAAAGATGCCGGTGCTGGCGATCACTGCCTTTGCCTCGCCCCGTGACGAACAACGCATTCTCCAGCTCGGCGCAGACGGCTTCATGGCCAAACCCCTGGCCTTGCAAAGCCTGCTCGACGCAGTGGGCAACCTGATCGCGGCAAACGAAAATCAAAAATCGCGCGCGCCCGCGCTCAGCTGAGCGGAGACCTCAGACGGGCACACCGCCTGCGATGGTGGTGCGATACATCTCGCGGCGGAACCCGTCATAATCGTTCGGCCCGAGGTGCATCGTCGCCGCGTTGTCCCACATGCAGACCATGCCCGGCTGCCAGCGCAGCCGACAGGTGAAGGCGTGCTGGGTGGTGTGCTGCACCAGCCAGTCGATGATCGGCTTGGCCTCATGCGTGGTCATGCCTTCGATTCCCGCAGCATAGGTGTCGCAGATGTAGAGCGAGGGTTCGCCGGTGTGCGGGTGGGTGCGGACGAAGGGATGATAGGTACCCTTCATGCCCTGAGCGAACTTGTCGGGGTCGCCGAAGGGCAGCGCCTCACCGCGCAGGAAGGCCTGGGTGGCGATGTTGTTGCGTGCGCTCATCCACACCTTCAGCGGGCGCAGCATGTCCTGATAGGTCTTGCTCAGATGTTTGAACGCGAGCGCGCAGTTGGCCCAGGCGGTGTCGCCGCCATAAGGTGGGCCTTCGACCTGGCGCAGGAAGGTGATCGAGGGCGGCTCGGGCAGGAACGGGCTGTCGGTGTGCCACCCGCCGCCGAACAGGCTGGGAGTGACCTCGTCGGCCTCCTTGATGATCGGGTGGACATCGCGGTGGCCTTCCACCCCTTGGGTATAGGCGTCGACCGCGAAGGGGCCGAGACGGGCGGAGAATTCCTCGTGCTCGGCATGGGTCAGGTGCTGGTCGCGCAGGAAGATCATCTTGTGCTTCCACAGCGCTTGTTTGAGGCTTTCGACGCCCTCTTCGCTCAGCTCGGGCAGGCGCACGCCGACCACTTCCGCGCCCATTGCAGCCGAAAGCGGCTCAACCGTGAAATGGTTGGACTGGAACGGATGATTATCAAAGTCGCCACAAGGCGAAACACGGACCTGCCACATGACTATATCCTCCCCAAGTCTCTCTGATTGGTCATCACCTCTGGCCTCTTAGCGGCCCTGCCACCTTGATCAACGTCAATTCAGGGTGATGACGGTCTTGCCGAAGCTGCCCGCCCCCCAGGCATGGGCATAGGCTGCGGTTGCTTCGTCGAAGCCGAACGTGGCGCCGATAGGCGGCTTGATGCCCTGTTCGTCGACCATCGAGTTTAGGTCGATCGCCATGCGTACCGAACCCACGAAGATGCCGCGGATCGAGCCGCCGGTCATCATCAGCTGGCGCGGATGCGGCGGTTCGCCGTCCGAGAGAACGCCGATCAGCGCGATCTCGCCTTCGGGGGCGAGCGCGTTCATGCTCTGCTGCAAGGTGCCCACCCCGCCGACTTCGACCACCTGCGTCGCGCCGCCGAAATTCTTGGCGATGTGCTCGCCCCATTCGGGTGTGGTTTTGTAGTTCACGAGGTGATCGGCACCCAGTGCCTTCACCCGTTCCAGCTTCTCGTCGCTCGATGAAGTGGCGATCACTTCGGCGCCCACGGCCTTGGCCAGTTGCAGAGCGATCATGGAGACCCCGCCCGAGCCGAGTACCAGCACCCGGCTGCCCTTGCCAACCGGGCGTCCACCCATGAACAGCGCGTTGTAGGCGGTGACGCCCGCGCAGGGCATGCAGGCGGCTTCCGCATATGTGAGGCTCTCGGCGATCTTCACCACGCCCTGCTGCGGCAAAACGACCTTTTCGGCCAGCATGCCCGGCGCCTTGCCGTCACCCAGCGCGCGGCCCATCGCCTGCGGGCCGTCCATCCAGTCGAGGAAGAAGCTGCCCTGCACTCTGTCGCCGACTGCCACGTTGTTGACGCCCGAGCCAACTGCGATCACTTCGCCTGCGCCATCGCTGAGCGGGATGGCGGGCTCTGTAATCGGGCCACCGAAATATTTGCCAGCTGCCACGGCGAAGTCGCGATAGTTGATTGACCAGGCCTTTGGCGCGATCAGCACTTCGCCGGGGCCGGGCTCAGGGTCGGGCAGGTCGGCGAGGTGAATCTTGTCGAAGCCGTCGCAGCCTTCGGGCATCAGCCATGCGCGCATTGTGGTGTCTCCTGTTCCTAGATTTCGAGCGTGTTGAGCGTGCCGCCGTCGACCGCCCAGTCCTGCCCGGTCACGTGGCTGGCGGCATCCGACAGCAGGAAGCACGCGGTCTCGGCCAGTTCCTCGCTGCTGCCCATCCGCCGCTGCGGCACACGGTCTTCGATCTTGCCGCGCTGCTCGTCGGGGATGCGGGCCAGCGCCTCTGTCTCGATGAAGCCGGGGATCACCACGTTGCAACGAACATTGTGCGGGGCCATCTCCACCGCCACCGCGCGGGCAAGGCCGAGCACGCCGTGCTTGCTGGCGACATAGGCCGGGTTCAGCGCCATGCCGCGCTTGCTCGCCATCGAGCCGGTGATGAGGATCGATCCCTTCTTCGCTTCGATCATGGCGGGCATCACCTTCTGGATCGCCCAGAACACGCTGGTAAGGTTGACCTTGAGGGTCTTCTCGAAAATCTCGCCGTCGAAGGCGGTGAACGGGGTGAAGTCGCCGGTCAGCCCGGCATTGGCGAACAGGCCTTCGATGGGGCCGTTCTGCTCGACCGCTCTATCGAGTGCGGCTTCCAGCTCACCCCGGTCGCCCACGTCTCCGACGGCGAACTCCGCGCCCTCCCCCAGGTCGTCGCAGGCCTGCTGCAACTGCTCGGCGCGGCGGGCGATCAGCGTCACCTTCGCGCCACGTGCGTGGAGCATCCGGGCCGTCGCAAGCCCTATGCCCGAGGAGGCGCCGGTAATGGCGATGTGCTGGCCGTCAAATTGCATCCGTCTCATCCATTTCTGTTGTTATGTTCGCTACGGGGCGAATCCTGCGCCGCCGTTCGGATGCGAGCCGTGCCTCGCGCACGAACCGGCCCCATGGCGTGGAACCGGGCTCGTCGCTCTCGTCGGGTTCCCAATGCTGCATCATCAGCGCGCGGGCTTCCTGTTCGTTCCATCCGCATTCAAGGTGATAGCGGTAGAAAAAGGCCGACACGCGATAGTTGGCGACGCAATGGACGTGGAGCGGGCGGGGCAGGCCCTCCACCGCGCGCACGAAGGCCTGGTAGTGTTCTTCCTCCGGCGTCGCGAAGGGTACGCTGACGCGGGTGTAGCCAATGCCCAGCAGGCGCAAAGCGTGTTCCTCGCCCGGCAAGGCCTCGGGGTGGCCTTTGGGCGTCAGGTCGAGCACGTGCTTGATGTCGGCGCGGATCAGGTCGCGCAGGTTGCGGTCGGCCAGCATGCCCGAGGTCGTGACTTCGGACGACAGGCGATGCCACGCCCGAATATGCTCCGGATCGTTCAAGTCAGGCGAGTCCCAGTACCTTTGCTGCGTTGGCTTTCATGATAGAGGGCATGACTTCCTCGCGGAACCCCACTTCTTGGGCATGGGCGATCCACTTGTCCGGGTGGATCAGCGGGAAGTCGCTGCCGAACAGCATCTTGTGTTTGAGCTGGGTGTTCGCATAGCGGATTACCTGTTCGGGGAAGTACTTCGGGCTCCAGCCTGAGAGGTCGATGAAGACGTTATCCTTGTGCAGCGCCATCGACAGGCTCTGGTCGACCCACGGCCAGCTTGGGTGGGCAAGGATGATCTTCATATCGGGGAAGTCCACCGCGACATCGTCGACCAGCATCGGCTCGCCATATTTCAAACGCAGACCGCCGCCGCCGCGCATCCCCGTGCCCATGCCCGAATGGCCGGTGTGGAAGATTGCGGGCAGCTTGTATTCGTTGATGACCTCGTAGATCGGGTAGCCGACCGGGTCAGCCGGATGCGCGTTCTGCGCGATGCCGTGGAACTTGAAGCCCTTCACGCCATGGTTCTCGATCAGGTCGAGAGCTTCGCGCGCGCCATACTTGCCCTTGTGCGGGTCGATCGAGGCGAAGGGAATGCAGATATCGTCGTTCTTGTTGGCAAGCTCGGCGACCTCGTAGTTCGAGACGCGCTTGGCGCCCATGCCGCTCTCGCAATCGACCGTGAACATGCAGAAGGCAATCTGACTTTCGCGATAGAGCTCGATGATCTCGGGCATTTTGGGCCGTTCGCGCGGGGCCTTGAAATAGGCGCTGGCGGCATCGAAGAACTTGCCCATCACCGGGTCTTCCGGATCGTGGCACGAAACCTCGGCGTGAACATGCACGTCGATCGCGCGGATTTTGTCGAGGTCTATGGGCATCGCTGTTCCTGGCAAAAGAAAACCGCCCGGCCCGAGCTTGTCGAGAACCGAACTTCCACTTCAGCCTAGGCTAGAAGAAAAAGCGGCGCTTCGACAAGCTTGGTACGAGCGGCAATGGTAGGGGAGCACGAGGCTCCCCATCCCGGTTGCGCAAATCAGAGCTTCATCATCACCGACTTGGTTTCGAGGTAAGCTTCAAGGCCGAGGCGGCCCTGCTCGTGTCCGACGCCCGATTCCTTGTAGCCGCCGAAGGGCAGCGCCGGGTCGATCATGGCGTGGCAGTTCACCCACACAGTGCCGGCCTGCAGGCGGCTGGCGATGCGGTGCGCGGCCGAGGCGTCCTTGGTCCACACGCCGGCGGCGAGGCCATACTGCGTGTTGTTCGCGTCCTTCACCACCTCGTCGAGGTCTTCGAAACGCTGGGCCACGACCACCGGACCGAAGATTTCCTCGCGCACGACGCTCATCTGCGGGTTCACGTCGGTGAGGATCGTCGGGTTGACGTAGTATCCGTCACCGCCCGGGCTGTCGCCACCCATGACCACCGAGGCACCGTCGCGCTTGCCTGCGTCGATATAGCCCATCACGCGGTCGAACTGCTCAGACGAGACCACCGGGCCCATGTGGGCATCGGGATCAAGCGAGGGGCGAGGTGCCCAGAAGTCCTTTGTTTCGGCCATGCCTTCGACGACCTTGTCGAACACCGACTTGTGCGCATAGAGGCGCGAACCGGCAACGCAGACTTGCCCTGAGTTGAAGAAGATCGCACCCGCCACGCCCGGCGCGGTTTCGGCTACATCGACATCAGGCATGACCACGACCGGGCTCTTGCCGCCCAGTTCCAGCGTCACATGCTTGAGCGTTTCGGTGGCGTTACGGTTGATCAGCTTGCCGATCTCGGTCGAGCCGGTGAAGGCCACCTTGTCGACATCGGGATGCTTGACCATGCGGTCGCCGCCGGTGTGGCCATAACCGGTGATGATGTTGACCACGCCAGCGGGCACGCCCGCTTCGTGGATCAGATCGGCCAGACGCAGCGCGGTGAGGCTGGTCTGCTCGGCAGGCTTGAGGACGGTGGTGCAACCGGCGGCCAGCGCCGGAGCGATCTTGAGGCAGGCCATCAGCAACGGGAAGTTCCAGGGCACGATCTGCGCGCAAACACCCACCGGCTCCTTCAGCGTGTAGGCGAACATCATGCCGCCCGGCATCGAATAGGGGGCCTGCGTCTCTCCGCCGATCTTGCCGGCCCAACCAGCCATATAGGTGAAGTGCGCAGCAGCGCCGGGGACGTCGACCGCAGCGGCCATGCCCTTCGGCTTGCCCACGTCGATCGCTTCCAGCTCGGCCAGCTCTTCTGCATTGGCAAGGATCAGGTCGGCGATCTTGTGCATGATCTTTTCGCGCGCGACTGGCGGCATGTCGCGCCAGCGGCGGTCGTCAAAGGCGGTGCGGGCGGCGGCGACGGCGCGATCAACGTCCTTGTCGGTCGCTTCGACGACCTTGGAGATGACCTTGCCGGTCGAGGGGTCTTCGACGTCGATTGTGGCATCGCCGGTGCTGTCGACCCATTCGCCGTTGATGTAGAGCTGGGGCGCGCGGTCGAGCGCTTTCTTCACCGCGCCCGAATATTCGGGCTGGGTGCGGTTGATGGTAGTAACTTCGTTCATGAGAATTCTCTCCTTTCCCATAGCGACTCGAGCCGTGACCCGATTGACATTAACTCTTAGATAGCAACGCAACCGTGGCCATTCTACCAGCGCGCCGCAACAATAACGCTCGTTAGTATGATGGATGCGGCGAGTCGAGCTTCGACCCGCCGCATGCGGCCAACTATTCCTGCGCGCCAATTCCGCCCAGTTGCTTGTCCTCGTTGGCGCGGAAGATCACGTATTGGCGGATGCCCTCGATCCGCTCGCGCGAGAGGCTGTCGGCAAAGCTGACCATTCCGTTCAGCTCAAGGGCCCCATCGTGGACGATTGCCTGCCAGGTGTCGGCGCTGTTCAGCGCAGCCGACCGGCGCAGGTCAGGGAGCACGGTGGAGCCGATCACGGCATCGCCGTGGCAGGTCCCGCAATAGCGGCCATAGTCGTAGGTCGCCTGAGTGAGCTTGGCGGGATCGCCGGTGAAGGCGGGCGGATCGAGAGGGCGGCGCACCAGCGGCGGCGCTTCGGGCAGCTTGTCGGTGCCGCCGAGCTTGAACACCAGCAGCCGCGAGATGTTGGGCACGGGTCCGCTTGTCTCGTTCAGAATGCCGCCCGGCGCGAGCGCCCAGATGCCGCCCCAGCCAGCCATCACCGCGACATACTGTTCGCCGTCGATCTGATAGGTAATCGGAGGCGCGATCACGCCGGTCTGCGCGGCAAAACTCCACTTCTCCGAACCGTCGGCCGCATTGTAGGCCTTCACGTCGCCTGCGGCGGTGCCCTGGAACACCAGCCCGCCGCCGGTCGCGAGCAGGCCGCCATTCCACGGGCCGGGATACTGCACGCGCCAGCGCTCGGTCTGCGTCACCGGATCCCACGCGATCAGCGCGCCCTTGGTGCTGGCCGCAGCACCTTCGCGCACGGCCTCGATAGCGGGCATACCTCCGGCTGACTGATCGACGCCCACGTTGAACCCGCGCTTCGGGTCGGGTTTCCAGTTGACCTCTGGGAAGTAGGGAAAGGCTGCCTCGATCGCCGGGATATAGACCAGCCCCTGGCTGGGGTTGAAGGCCATGGGGTGCCATGAATGCCCGCCGCCAGCGCCGGGGGTGGAGACGAAGGGTTTGCCCGTGTCGCCATAGCGCGCTTCGGGCACCTCGATCGGGCGACCGGTGGCCATGTCGATGCCGGTGGTCCAGTTCTGCGGCACGTAGTTGTCGGCGCTTATCAATTCGCCCGTGTCGCGATCGATGACGTAGAAGTAGCCGTTCTTGGGGGCCTGCATCAGCACCTTGCGCGTGCGCCCGTCGATTTCGAGATCGGCCAGCATGATGTGCTGGGTGGCGGTGAAGTCCCAGGTCTCGCCGGGCGTCGTCTGATAGTGCCAGACATATTCGCCCGTTTCAGGGCGAATCGCCACGATGCTGGAGAGGTACAGGTTGTCGCCGCCGCCGGGGCTGCGATAGGCCTGGTTCCATGGGGACCCGTTACCGGTGCCAAGATAGAGCAGGTCAAGCTCGGGGTCGTAAGCCATGGAATCCCACACGGTGCCGCCGCCGCCGAACTTCCACCATTCGCCGTTCCACGTCTCGCGCGCCTCGGCGAGATATTCGGGCTCGGTGCCTTCTTCCTCCGGGCCACCGGGCACGACGTAGAAGCGCCAGTCCTGGTCGCCGGTTTCGGCATCGTAGGCGGTGATATAGCCGCGCACGCCATATTCGGCGCCGCCATTGCCGATGATCACCTTGCCCGCCACCACGCGCGGCGCGCCCGTAATGGTGTAAGGCTTGGACTGATCGACCGTGACCTTGGACCAGACTTCCTCGCCCGTCTCGCGATCAAGCGCGATCAGGCGGCCATCGAGCGTGCCGAGGTAGAGCTTGTCGCCATAAGCGGCGAGGCCGCGGTTCACGACGTCGCAGCAAGCCTTCACCGCCGTTTCGCCCGGCACCTGCGGATCGAAGTCCCACAGCGGCTCGCCGGTGGTGGCATTGTAGGCCTTCACCTTGCTCCAGGCGGTGGTGACGTAGATCTTGCCGTCGATCACTAGCGGAGTGGCTTCCTGGCCGCGCGCGGTGTCCATGTCGGCGTGCCAGGCAAGCCCCAGTTCGCTCACGTTGTCGAGATTGATCTGGTCGAGCGGACTGTAGCGCTGCTCAGCATAGTCGCGCCCGTAGGTCAGCCACTCGGAATTGTCGCTCGCCGCGTCAAGCAGCATCTCGGTGGTCACGCCGCCAGCGTCTTCGTCGGTCGCCGAACAGGCTGCCAGCGCCAGTGCCAGTACGGCGCCCGAAGCGGCTTTCAACAGGTGCATCTTTCCTCTCCTTGCGCGCGCAGCGCCGGTCAGATGCCGATCCATGCGCGAAACCCTATTCAGCGTTACAGTTGCCCCGCCACAGGGGTCAAGTGACGGTTTGCGCGAGTGTGTAATATGCCCGCTACGACCGCGCGCGAGCGAACGCGCTTGCGCAATCGCTCGCAACGCGCCATCTGTCATGGGTCAGTCGAGCGCGAGCCCGCGTTATGACCCTGGCTTTGCATTTTCGCATATAGCCAAGACAGGACTACACACATGACCAGACAATTGCCCCTGCGTGCCGACCACGTCGGCTCCTTCCTGCGTCCGCAATCGGTGATCGAGGCGCGCGAACATCGCGCTGCCGACAACATCTCCTACGAAGAGCTGCGCAAGGTGGAGGATGCCGCCATCGCCGACCTCGTCAAATGGCAGGAAGGCCTCGGCCTCAAGGCCATCACCGATGGCGAGTTCCGGCGCTACTTCTTCCACACCGACTTCCTGCTGAAGCTTGCGGGCGTGGAGGAGCGCGGTGGCCTCAAGAAAGCGTTCAAGAACGATGCCGGCAAGGACGTTTCGTTCGCCCCCCCGGTGATGGTGGTGACGGGCAAGATTGCGCATCAGGCCCCGATCCAGCTAGCCGACTATCAGTATCTCGCCAGCCAGGTTTCTGCGCCGGGCGCCGTGCCCAAGGTGGCGATCCCCTCGCCCACCATGCTGCACTTCCGCGCCGGGCGTTCGGGCATTCCCGAAGACGTCTATCCCGAGATGGACGAGTTCTACGCCGATGTCGCCGCGGCCTACCGAGCCGAGGTCGATTCGCTGGCGGAGGCGGGGTGCCGTTATATCCAGATGGACGACACCAACCTTGCCTATCTGTGCGACGACGAACAGCGCGCAGATGCGGCCAAGCGCGGGCTCGATCCCGATGCCACCACGCGTCAGTATGCCAAGCTGATCAACGACAGCTTTGCCTCGGCCCCTGCCGACATGCTGCGCGCCATTCACCTGTGCCGCGGCAACTTCCGCAGCTCGTGGGCGGCCGAAGGCGGCTACGAGCCGGTGGCCGAGATCATGTTCAACGAACTCGATATCGACGCCTTCTTCCTCGAATACGACGATCCGCGCTCGGGTGACTTTGCTCCGCTGCGGTTCCTGCCCAAGGGCAAGACCGTGGTGCTCGGCCTCGTCACCACCAAGCTGGGCGATCTGGAAACCAAGGACGACATCAAGCGCCGGATCGACGAGGCGACCAAATATGCCTCGCTTGATCAGCTTGCGCTGAGCCCGCAGTGCGGCTTTGCCAGCACCGTGCACGGCAACGACATCTCGACCCAGCAGCAGGCCGACAAGATCGCGCTGTGCATCGATGTGGCGAAGGAAGTCTGGGGCTGATTTTCAGCACCGGTCGATAGACCAAACGAAAGGGGCGGCTTCCGGATCAGGAAGCCGCCCCTTTTCTGTTTGCGCCGGGCCTAACGGCCCGGCGCCGTGAATGCAGTTTAGAATTCCTTCTTCACCGTCACCGCCCATTCGCGCGGACGGGCCGGAGTGGCGATACGCGCGCCTGTGTTGTTGCGCTGGTCGAACACCGAGTAGAAGTAATACTCGTCGGTGAGGTTAGTCACTTCGAGCGCCACCGAGAGGTCCTCACCCTCGTTGCGCCAGGTCAACCGGGCATTGGCAGTGGTGAAGCTGGGTAGGGTTGCAACCCGGCGAGTAGGACCGGAGCCTTCGAAACCGGCGAAGGTCTCGTCCTGATACTGCACGTCGAGGCGCGGCGTCAGCGAGCCCGCGTCACCCAGTTCGATGCGGTACTGTGTCCCGATCGAAGCCTTCCACGGCGGCATGCCAGTTCCCGGATCGTCGAGCGTGGCACCACTGGCCGTGTTCACTTCAGTGTAATCGAAGTCGATATGGCTCGCTGCCGCATCGATGGTCCAGCCATCCACTGGTTCGGCAAACAGTTCGACTTCGATGCCCTTGATGTCAGCACTGCCAAGGTTCACGCGGCAAGCCGAAGGCGTATCGTTTGGCGGGGCCACACCCGGGCACGGGCTCGCGGGTGACTGGATGTCCGTGTACTTGTTGAGGAAGGCCGATACGTTGAGGCGCACGCGGCGATCGAGGAAGTCGGACTTGAAGCCCAATTCGTAGGCGGTCAGTGTTTCGGGTCCGAACGGTAGCAACTGGAAGGCGTTGAACGGACGCGGGTTGGAACCGCCGCCTTTGAAGCCGGTCGCAACCGAAGCATAGACCAGCAGCGCATCGCTGAAGCGGTAATCAAGTGCAACGCGGTAGTCGATCTGATCGCCCGAGTAATTGGCAACATTGCCCGTCAGAGCACGCAGCTCTTCGGTGGTATTGCCATTATTGTTGCAATCGTTCGTATCGACGCCCTCGAAACCTGCCCCGCAGGCAGCGCCAACCGGATCGAGGAAGCGGTTGATGGTGCCGTCCAAGTTATAGCGGAAATAGGCCTGATCCTTCGTTTCCTCGGTGTAGCGGACGCCCGCGTTGAGGTTCAGGTTAGGCATAATTTCCCATGCCAGATTGGCAAAGACTGCCTTGGCATCAGCATCGACCGTGTCGGGCTGGCGGAACTGCAGCGGATAGACCGGCACGTAGCGCAGATCCTGCACCGAATCGTAGACCGAGGACTGTTCGAAGTAATAGCCACCCAGCGTGAGGAAGACCGTTTCAGTCGCCTCGATGTTCAGCCGCAGTTCCTGGCTGAAGCTCCAGTTCGTCAGGTTGTTGGTGCCGAATCCAGTGCGTGTCGGCGCAATGTCTCCATCGGGGGTCCATTCGGTTTCGAACTCGCGGTAGCCCGTGATCGAGACAAGCTGGAGCTTTTCGGTAATGTCCAGGTTGCCTTGGCCCGAAATGCCCCACCCGCGATAGGTCGTGCGATTTGATCCCGAGGTTGCAAGGAGCGGAGTTCCGTTGGCGCCGAAAATGTCTCCGGGAGGCGTCGGCAACTGGGAAATAAACGGGTCGCCCGCAGCCTGTTCATTGACCTGGAAGTTGCAGAACGGGCCGCAAATAAAGCGGTCGTCCAACGGCAGGCCGCCGGGCGACAGGATGTTCGGGTTGGCGTTTGTTGTAGTGTCGGTGATCACCTGGCCCGCGGCGGTGGTATCCTCGTTGGTGTAGTCGCCAATGATGGTGAAGTCGAAAGTATCGCTTGGTTCCCACCGCAGGATAGCGCGTGCGGCCTGATAGCCAACGCCGCCGAGCTTTCCGACTACGCAGTCATCGGTCGTCACAACGCGCGCTTCACCGCCCGCCGGATTGTATTCCACCGTCTGGCCCGCGCTGTTGACGAATGTGTCGCCGCCGCCAGCGGGATAAACGCAGCCGAAGTCGAGCTGGTCCACATAGCCGTCCTGCTGCTTCGAAACGCCCGAAATACGGGCGAACAGCGTGTCGGTGAGCGGAAACTCGGCGCCTGCGCGCAGGGCGATCTTGTTGCGGATGCCGTAGCTGGCCTCGACGAAGCCCGAGGTGCCGCCGGTCGGCAGCTTCGAGTACATCTTCACCGCGCCGCCGATCGAGTTGCGGCCCGACAGCGTGCCCTGCGGACCGCGCAGGATTTCCACCCGGTCAAGGTCAAGCGTGTCGAAGATCGCGCCGGTCAGCGAGGGGTAGTACACATCGTCGATATAGATGCCGACGCCCGGCTCGTAGGCGGGATTGAAGTCGGTCTGGCCGATGCCGCGGATCGAGGCCGTTACCGAAGGCCCAAAGGCGGCGGTCTGCGGACGGATCTGCACGTTCGGCGCGGAATCTGCGATGGTTGCAAGGTCGGTCTGGCTCTTGGCTTCGAGCTGATCGGCCGTGACGGCGGTGATCGCCAGCGGCGTGTCCTGCAGCGCCTGTTCGCGGAACTGTGCGGTCACGATGATGACGTTGTTGGCGCGTGCGCCTTCTTCGCCGTCATTGTCCTGCGCCTGTGCAGGCATCGTAAGGCCAAGAGCAAGTAACGGCATGCCATAGGCAAGCGTTCTCAAACGCGTGTTCATCAGATATCTCCTCCCATATCGCGGGCCGCACAGGCAGCCCTCCCATTTCAGCGCTCCGCGGATTGTGGCGCGGATTGCCAAACTCATCACAAGTCGTTCGTTTTTTATCCAGCAGGGCAGGCAACGATTCGACGCCACCCCAACCTGGCATCACCCTAATACAATATAGCAAGACTGCTTTGTACAAGTAACTAATTTTGCGCGTGCATGGATTTGACGCGTTGGTCAATCAACCGTCGCCAGAAAATCATAGAATATTGCAATGATGTTGCTTATCCGACACACCGCTCAGTGGCCCGTTTGCCACAGAAGCATGGCCGGTCGGAAATATGAGAAGGGGCGGCCTTCTATACGGAAGGCCACCCCCAATCTTAGGTCTGAACCTTTAGGAAGGAATCAGAATTCCTTCTTCACCGACACGCGCCATTCGCGCGGCGCGCCGACTTGGGCATAAGCCGTTCCGGCGAAGCCATAGACCGCGTCAAACCGGTTCGGAGTGTAGTACTCGTCGAACAGGTTGGTGACCTCGAGTGAGATCGCCAGGTCTTCCGGTTCGTTGCGCCAGGTCAGACGCGCGCTGCCGAGCGTGTAACCGTCGATATACTGGAAGTCGGTGTCGACCGCATCGAGCCCGTGCCCGGCGAACTGGTCGCCGCGATAGGCCACGTCGAAGCGCGGCGTGATCGAACCTGCGTCACCCAGATCGGCGCGATACTGGATGCCGAAGCTGGCCTGGAATTCAGGCGTAACGATCGGATCGGTCAGCGTCACGCTGTTGCCGACGGCACCGTCGATCGAGGTGTACTCCGAATCGAGCAGGCTGGCCGAAGCGTCGATGGTCAGGCCGTCGACAGGCTCGGCAAACAGCTCGGCTTCAGCGCCCCAGATCTTGCCGTCGCCGGCGTTGGCGATGACCGCGCAGGGGCCGCCACCGTAGTCCGAGCAGTCCGACAGGCCGAGCTGGATATCGGCATACTCATTATAGAATGTCGCCAGGTTCAGACGCAGGCGGCGGTCGAACAGATCCGTCTTGAGGCCGAACTCGTAGGAGGTGACGGTTTCGGGATCGAAGCTGCCCTGGATCGCGTGCTGCGGCAGGAACGGACGCGCGGTGACACCGCCACCCTTGAAGCCCGTGCCCACGGTGACATAGGCCAGAACCTGGTCGCTGAAGCGGTAGTCGGCCGACAGACGCCAGTCGACGCGATCACCGTCGTAGACCGAGGTCAGGCCGTCGAGGTTCTCGACGCCTGAGCCGACGGGGCCAGTCGTGCCATCAAGCCGCTTGCGCGAGAACGTGTAGTCCTTGTGCTCCTCGGTGTAACGCAGGCCGCCGGTCAGCGTCAGTGCGTCGGTCGGAGTGACGATCACCGTGCCGAATACGGCCTTGGTATCGGCGTTGACCGGGTCGTTGCCGCGGAATTGAAGCGGGTTCGGACCGAGGTAACGGATATCCTGGATCGTGAAGTAGGTGCTCTTCTGATCCGAATAGTAACCACCCACAGTGAGGTCGGCGATGTCGCCCAGCTCGGCGTTCACGCGCAGTTCCTGGCTGAAGAACCAGAAGTCGAGATCGTTGAAGCCGCCAGCCGCACGGGTCAGCGTCGGGGTGAAGTCGTCGTCGGTGCCCCATGTGTTGTTGTATTCACGATAGGCGGTGATCGACTGGATCTGGATGCTGTCGTTCACGTCGTAGTCGACGTGACCCGAAACGCCCCAGCCTTCGAACTCGTTGCGATAGCCCTGCAGCCAGTTACCTGCGTTGCCCGCCGCCGGCAGATACCAGCTGGCATAGGTGCAGGTCGGGCCGCACAGGAAGTTCGACGCATCGCCTTCGGCGACGATCGGCACCTCGCCCGCGCTGGCGCGGTTCGAGTACTGATAGTCGGCGATCACCTGCACGTCGATCGCAGTGCCCTGATAGCGCACCGCGGCGCGGGCGCCCGAGTAGTTGGTCTCGCCTAGCTTGTCGACGACGCAGTCGGCGCCAGTGGTGTAGGTCGGCAGGATGCCTTCCGGGTTGCCGGGGTTGGCACAGCCATAATCGATCATATCGATGTAGCCGTCCTGCTGCTTGTGAACCGCCGAGAAGCGGGCGAACAGGTTGTCGGTCAGCGGGAAGTTGGCGCCAGCGCGCGCTTCGAGCCGGTTGCGCGAGCCGTAGCTTGCTTCGGCATAGCCCGAGGCGATGGCATTGGGCTTCTGGCTGAACAGCTTGATCGCGCCGCCGATCGAGTTACGGCCGGTGAGGGTGCCCTGCGGGCCGCGCAGCACTTCCACGCGCTCGAGGTCGAGCAGGTCGAAGTTGGCGCCGGTCAGCGAGCCATAATAGACGTCGTCGATATACATGCCCACGCCCGGTTCGTAGGCGGGGTTGAAGTCGAACTGGCCGATGCCGCGGATCGAGGCGCCGAGCGAGTTGCCATAGGCACCGCCCATCGGCTGCAACGTAACGCTGGGAGCCTGCGCGGCGATCTGGGCGATGTCGTCCTGGTTACGCGATTCGAGCATTTCGGCGTCGACCGCGGTGATTGCGAGCGGGGTGTCCTGCAGGCGCTGTTCGCGGAACTGGGCGGTAACGACAATTTCCGTGGTGGTGCGCGTCGATTGCGCTTCCGTGTCCTGCGCAAAGGCCGGGGTGGCAATCGCCATCGTGCCGAGCGAGGTGCCTGCCGACAAGATCAAGGCAAGCGAACGGGAAAGGGGGTAAGCCAAAACATTCTCTCCTAGGGGTTGCACGGCTTTCGCGTGGGGACGCGAATCCGTTGGCGCGCGCCCTAGGCGGTCTTGCGGAGAAGATGAATTTGCTGCGGCAGGATAAAGTCAAATTGACTTTGTCCTGTGGCGAAAGAGCCACACACGAGGCCCCTGGGCCGGCGAACCTTGCAGATTGCTTAATAGCATCCACACGAGAGCTTAAGTTTCCGCCGCATATGCAGGGTTGCAAGAGTGAGCGAGAGGAGAAGCTTGCGATGATGGCGACGGTAACCGAATCCCGCGTGGCAAAACAGCCCTTGCCGGGCCAATGTGTTATCGCTGACCGACGGTTCTCCGTGTCGATTACGCAGTTGACCAGCCAAAGTTGTGAAGCGCAATTTGATGCCGCCGATCAGGATGGGTGGAACTGCGAAGATGGCTTCTGCAAACTCACTATTGCCGACCAGCTGACGATCAATGGTCGTGTGGTCGCGCACAACGACAATAGCGTGCAGATCGGCTTCTTCGGCCATATTCACCCGATTGCCGTCGCGAAGCTTAAGGGCTCCGCACACTAGCCGCACAAGCGGCCGTGCGGCTCACCCCTTGATGCGAAACACGGCGCGAGCGTTGTCTTCCATCAGCATCTTCTTGTGCTCGGCGCTGATCGTCATGCGGTCGTAGGCGGCGACCTCGTCGTAGCTCTGCTGATAGGGGTAATCCATCGCATAGAGCACGCGGTCCGGACCCAGCACCTCCTGACAGAACTTGATTGCCGGCTCCCAGCCAACGCCGCTGGTGGTGATCCAGATGTTGGTCTTGAAGTAATAGCTGGCCGGATGCTTCAATCGCCGGATCTCGCTGTCGCCAAACAGGCCGGGGCGGGGGCGGCCGTCGGCATTGCCCTGCATCCAGTCGAACCGATAGAGATGGAGGGGCATGCATTCGCCCATGTGGCCGATCACCAGCCGACGCTTGGGAAAGCGGTCGAACGCGCCTGACATGACGAGGCCCATCGTGTGCAGCCAGACATCGTGCGGAAAGCCGCCCAGCGCGCCGAAGAACCCGCGCTTCTCATAACGCGCGCCATTGAAAGGTGCGGTGGGGTGGATGTAAAGCGCCAGATCGTTGGCCTCGAGCGCTTCCAGGATCGGCCAGAATTCCGGCTCGTCGAGATAGTGGCCCTGCCAGTGCGAGTTGAGCACCGCCCCGTTGAGACCGAGCTTGGCGGCACGCTCAAGCTCTTTCACGCTGCCCGCAACGTCGCGCGGATCGAAGGCGGCGCAGGCGGAATAGCGGGTGGGATGGTTGCGGCATGCTTCGGCGGTGATGTCGTTGGCCTGGGCGGCGAGCGCAGTGCCGTCGCCGGGGTTCACCACCTGCACGCCCGGCGCGGTGAGGAGAAGCAACTGCCGATCGATCCCGAGCTCGTCCATGTGCGCGAGCCGCAGGTCGCCTAAGTCCTGCAACATCTCCTGCAGGCTGGGCATCTTGGCGAACATGCCTGCCATCTTCAGCGAATCGTCGGAAGGCGCGGCGCCGCTTTCGAGATAGGCGACTTGCGCCTTCACCAGATCAGGAAAGGTCCATGCCTCCTCGCAGGCGATCCGTTGGTAGGGCGCATCGCGCAGCACATGGCCCGCGTGCGGGGCGAGGCCCGTGCGGGTGCGGTGGCTGAAATCCTCGCGGAAGTGGCCCTAGAGGCCTTTCTCGTTACCATCTTCGAGTTTGGTCATCGGTCTCTCCCCTGCCAAGGAAATGCCTGACCTGCCACAGGATCAAAACATCGTGTTCTCGTTCAGGGCTTCCTCCGGCACCGGCTGGAGCACGTCCCAGTGTTCGACCAGATAGCCATCCTTCACGCGATATATATCCACCACGGCAAGCCCGCGCTCTTCGGGCGCGCGCTTGAAGTGGTAGTGCACGGCAACCAGCGTTCCGTCGGCCTCCTTATCGCCATAGATCACGCGTTTGACCTCAAGCGTCATCTCGGGGTTGGCGGCCATGTGATCGGCCAGAACGGCAATGGTCGCATCGCGCCCGGTCGGGGAATTGGGATCGTGCTGGATGTAATCCGGGTGAACCCAGGCCTCGAAGCCCTTCACCAGTTCGTTGTTGTCGTAGAACACCTTGATGAAGCGGTCGGATACTTCGCGGTCGCTCAGGCTCTCGCGGTCAGTGGTGACGAGGGCCTGCTCGAAAGTGAGCAGTGCGGAGGCCTGGCTTACCTTGTCGGCCTCGATATCTGGCTGCTCGGTGCTCGCCTGTCCGCAGGCCGCCAGCGCGATGGCCAGCGAACCTGCGAAGACAAGCCGGGTCACTTGACGCTGTCGGCAAAGGCGATGCCGAACTTCGGGTGCGCGAAGTGCATCGGCACGTCCTGGCGATAGGGCCAGGTTTCGCGGTGCTGTTCGGGCGGGAGCAGGCGGTCGGGACCGAGCGGATCTTCGGGGAAGGTCTTGGCCGCTGGCTGCAGGTGCGCAGTGGTATGCGCCCAACCGTTCTCATAGTCGCCTTGCCACTGCATCATGTAGTCGAGCCGCTGGATCTTCCACACGCCATCGACCTTAACATAGTCGTTCTCGTAGATGCCTGCTTCCATGAACTGCTGCGGCATGAACTCTTCCTTGGTGTCCTGGAAATCGTCGTGCCAGCCGCCGAGCAGGATACCGTGGAAGCGGCCCTTGGCGGTCTTGCCATCGGGGGCGACGGTGATGATGTCCTGCATCTGGAAATGATCGAGCAGCAGCCCGTTGACGGGGCCGGGCTTGCCGCCGGTGAAGCGTCCGGCGATCCAGTCGCCATAGAGCCGCTTGACTCCGGCATGGCCGACATATTCGCCCGACAGGAACACCACGCAGCCGTCTTCGGAAAACAGCTCGGCCACCTCGTCGGGGCGGTTGAAATCGATGTAGTAGCCATAGGCCCAGTGCAGGCGGCGGATCGCGGCCATGTCTTCCAGTTCGGTGACGCGCTTTTCAAGCGCGGCGAGACGGCCTTCGGTGTCGCTCATATCGACTCTCTCCCTGATTGGTCTATGTAGCTTCCTAACGATTGATACGATCATGGCGAGAGGAAAATTGACGATGTCCGAAACTGCTGCCCTGAACGGTGCCGACTTCCGGAGCGAATGGGAAGGGCGCGTAGCTTTCATTACCGGGGCTGCGACCGGGATCGGCCTCGGCACAGCGCAGGCCTTCGCCGATGCCGGGATGAAGCTGGCGCTGTCTTACCGCAACGAGGACGACCGCGCCGCCACCGAGCAGTGGTTCGCTTCGCACGGCCACGCAAAGCCGCTGTTCATCAAGCTCGACGTGACAGACCGCGAGGGTTTTGTCGCTGCCGCCGATGAAGTGGAGAAGACGTTCGGCGAAGTGCATGTGCTGGTGAACAACGCGGGCGTCTCGGTGTTCGGCCCCACCGACGAGGCTAGTTACGACGATTTCGACTGGATCATGAACGTGAACTTCGGCGGTAACGTGAACGGGATCGTCTCGTTTCTGCCGAAGATCAAGGCGGCCTCGGGCCGTCGCCATGTGGTTAACGTGGCCTCGATGGCGGCTTTCCTGCCGGGGCCGCAAGCGGGCATCTACACCGCCAGCAAGTTCGCCGTGCGCGGCCTGACCGAGAGCCTGCGCTACAACCTCGCCCCGCACGGGATCGGCTGCTCGCTGTGCTGCCCCGCGCTCACCCGCACCAACGCCTGGAAGAGCGCTCAAAAGCGGCCCGACGACTTCGCCGAGAGCGGCTTTGCCCCGGCGAAGGAAGGCGAGCTGGAGCAGTTCGGCACCGCCTTCGAACTCGGCATGGACCCCTATGAGGTGGGCGCCAAGATCCTGCGCGGGATGACACTGCAGGACGGCCTCATCCTGACCCACCCCGAGCATGGGGTCGACTTCGCCGAGGAATATATGAAGCAGGTGAAGGCGCTGCCGATCGAGGCCTGTCCTCCCGGCCGCGCCCGGATCGAGCAGTTGCGCCGCGATGCGATGCGGGCGGCCGATGAGGGGCTGGTCATCGCGATGGACGACCTGACCTGACCGTTGGACCCGGGCGTCGATTGCGGTAAGCTGCGCGCGTAACAGTCGCCCGGGAGAACAGTTATGTGCACGCAGGATCAGCTCACCAAAATGCCCGCCGTCAATCGCCGTCAGTTCGCGGCGCTCGGTGCCAGCGGCGCGCTCGCCGCCTGCACGCCGATGGACGCCACCGGGGCCACCGCCGCGGGGCTGACCGAGCGCACAGTGACCTTCGCCGCGCCCGGCGGCACCTTCGATGGCGTGTTCATCCATCCCGCCGAAGGCCGCCATCCGGCGGTTATCCTATGGCCCGATATCGCAGGCTTGCGTCCGGCCAAGGTGATGATGGGGCGCAGGCTGGCCGAGGCAGGCTATGCCGTACTCGTCGCCAATCCCTATTATCGTTCGGTCGCGGGCCAGCAGTTCGAGGACTTCGACGCCTGGCGCAATGGCGGCGCGATGGAGGCGGTGGCCCCCTGGCGCGAGAAGAACACGCCCGAAGCGGTCGCGGAAACCGCTGCCGCCGTCGTTGGCTGGCTCGATGCGCAGGACGCGGTCGATACCGAACGCGGGATCGGCAATCAGGGCTATTGCATGACCGGCGGCTGGACCATCATGGCCGCTGCCGCCGTGCCCGGGCGGATCAAGGCTGCCGCCAGCTTCCATGGCGGCGGGCTGGTCGGCGAGGAGGACAACGCGCCGGTCAACCTGCTCGACGACATGGCGAGCGATGCCGGCGCTCTTATCGCCATCGCCAAGAACGACGACGCCAATGCCCCCACCGATAAGGATGCGCTCAAGGTGGCGGGCGAGGCGGCGGCGGCCGATGTCACGGTTGAGGTCTATCAGGGCGACCACGGCTGGACCGTGCTCGACAGTCCCGTCTACGACGAAGCGGAAGCAGAACGTGCTTGGGCCGCGCTGCTGGCGCTCTATGCGGACAAGCTGTGAGCCCGGTAGGGCTTTGCGCGAGATCAAGGTTAGCACGCTAACGAGGCCATATCCCCACTGGTGACAGAGGGCGCCATCGCGCCGAAAAACCGCTGAGGGGATCAAAAATGCGCATTACAGTTCTTGCTACAGTCGCCGCCACCACGATGCTTGCCGCCTGTTCGAGTGGGGCCGAACCCGAGGACGTGATCGCCACGATCCGCGCCACCGAACAGGCGCAGCTCGATGCCATTGCCGGCGACGACCTTGTGGGGATTGCCCGGCTCTACGCCGACGATGCCGTGCTCGTTCGGCCCGACGGAACCCGGCTGGTCGGCGGCGCCGCGATTGCCGATGCCTACGGCGATCTCGTTGCCGACCCTGCGTTCCACATCGAGGTGACGCCGGCGGATGGCTGGGCCTCGAGTGCTGAGGATGTGGCAGCCCTCGCTTCCAACGTCGATATCACCGTGACCGACCCCGAAAGCGGCGAGCCGATGACCGAGCACATGATCAGCCAGACCGTGTGGACGCGCAAATCCGGCGGGACATGGATGATTCGCTCCGCCATCAACGCTCCGCGCGCTGGTGATCGGGCCGATGTCGCGACCCCCATGGAATCCGATGTCGAGGCGGATGTTGCACAAGACCCACAGGAAGGCTGATCGCGGCGCCCAGTCTTGTTTGCCAGGTTAACGAGACATTGACCGCGCATAGACGCTTTTTGCCGAAGTGTGCGGTCAGCTACCTTGAACAGGCTGTCACCTAATAAGCTCGCACGAATGAAAGTCGCAGCCCGAATCGGTGCGCGGCATCAAGTGCGAGGAAAAGCATGAAGACATACGATCGCGGGTTCGCGGGTTGGTTGGCCGGAAAGTCAATCTCTAAGCGGCTAGGTTTCCAGGCGATGGCCGCCGTTGTGCTGGGCGTTTTCTTGATTGCGGCAGTCGGGATCGGCTCCTGGCTTACATACCAGATGACGAAGAAGGACGATGCCTATTCGCAGGCGGCCCTCCAGTCAGCCCTGCTTGAGAAGGACTTTGCCTCGCTCGAGCGTGACGCTTTCAAGTATGCGCTGGTGCGCGACAGTGAGACCGAGAACGGTTTCCGCAGCAACTTCGCCGATATGCATAGCTCGATCGACGAATCGCGCGCGGTGGTACAGACTGATATGCTCGCGCAGCTCGACGAAGTCGAACGGCTGACAGACGCCTATGGCGAAACCATCGACTTCGTGGTCAGCAATGATCGTGTAGACGGGGGCGGCGTTACGCGGATCATGGAAGCAGGCGCGATGGTCGACAATGCCATCGAGGTCGTGCGCGACGAGGAAATCCTGCGCGCCGATGCCATCACCGCCGAGCAGCACAAACTGGCGCTTGCCGTGGTCATTGCCACCGTGCTCATCATGGTTATCTCCTGCGCGGTCCAGATATTCCTTGCCGGGCTCATCAAGCGCCTGATCGGCGGCGAAACCGGTGCGCTGATCGGTTCTATCGGCCAGATCGAGGCGGGCAACCTCACGGCTCGCGTCCCCTATGTGGATCGCAGCGACGAGATCGGGGAACTTGCCCGCGCCAGCGAGCGCCTGCGCGAGGCACGCGTTGGCCAGGCACGCAAGGAGCAGGAAACCCAGCACATGGTGGAAGCCTTCGGCGAATGCCTCGGTCAGATGACCAAGGGCGATCTCACCGTGAGCCTGCCCGAGCTGGGAAGCGACTATGCCGCCCTGCGCAGCAGCTTCAACGACACCGTTATGCAGTTGCATGATACGATGAATTCGGTGTCGGCCTCGGCTGGTTCGGTTCGCAGCGGTTCGATGGAAATCCGTCAGGCGTCGGACGACCTGGCTGCGCGTAACGAGAAGCAGGCCGCAGAGCTGAGCCGGATCACCGAATCGGTGGTTTCGATCAGCGATGGCATGGCCACTTCGGCTACTTCGGCCGACACTGCCGCCCGTAACGTCGATGCGGCGATGACCGAAGCGCGCGGCGGCGGCGAGATCGTTGCCCGTGCCGTCACCGCGATGGATACGATCGAAAGCTCCACCAAGCAGATCGGCAATATCATCTCCGTGATCGACGGGTTCAGCTTCCAGACCAGCCTGCTGGCACTCAACGCGGGTGTCGAGGCGGCGCGCGCTGGCGAGGTGGGACGTGGCTTTGCCGTCGTCGCCAACGAAGTGCGTGACCTTGCCCAGCGTTCGAGCGAGGCAGCCGAGGAAATCCGTCAGCTGATCAATAGCTCGATCGCCGAGGTCGCCAGCGGCGCCCAGCTGGTGCGCGACACGGGCACGGCGCTTGACCAGATCATCCAGCGCATTGCCGATGTGGCCACCACCGCCAACGAGATCAGCCAGGCGCTGTCGAGCCACGCCGGCAGCCTCGAAAATGCCAAGTCGGCGATGGGCGAGATCGATCGTTCGACGCACCAGAACGCGGCCATGGCCGAGCAGTCGAACGCGGCGGCCCGCCAGCTCGCGTCCGAGGCTGACAATCTGACCCAGCTCGTGACGCAGTTCCGCCTGTCGGGTTCCAATGCCCGGGTGCTGGCCGACATGGCCTCCAAGCGGGTGAACAGCGAGAGCCCGGCGCCCCGGCCTGTCGCCATCAAGGCTGCCGTGCCTGCGGTCAGCGGCAACCTCGCGCTCGCGGTCGAGCCTGAAGCTAACGACGATCAGGACTGGTCCGAGTTCTGATCCCGGCCGCGCCACAGGCGAACACCCAAACATAAGGCCGAAGGGCCAAAGGAAAAATCCATGATTAGATTTATCGCGCGCAAGTCTGTGCTTGCCGTTCCCTTTACTGCGGCTGTGCTGGCCGCATCTCCGGCAGCAGCCGAAGACAGTGCAACCGGCTTCGATCTCGAAGGCAGCATTCGCGTACGCTACGAAGCGATGGACGGAAATTACCGTCCGGGCGGTATTGAGAACGATGATATCGTTCTGATGCGCAGCCTGCTGAAGGGGACCTACAGCTGGGATGGTTTCCGGGTCGGTGCGACGGTGCAGGATTCGCGCGGCTATGCCAACGACCTGACGACCCCGATCGGCTCTTCCGACATCAACGCGCTGGAAGTGATCGAGCTCTACGCTGCGCTCGACATCACCGAGACCACCACGTTCACCATCGGTCGCCAGACTCTCAATCTGGGGTCCAAGCGTTTGATCGGCAATCCGAACTTCCGCAATGCGGCCAACGGGTTCACCGGCGCGCGGCTCGACTGGTCGGGCTCGGGTGAGTTCACGGCCTTCTATATGCTGCCGCAGCAGCGCCTGCCGTCTGACGCGGCCAGCGTGATCGACAACGAGGTAGAATGGGATCGCGAGAGCATCGACCTCGCGCTTTGGGGGGCTTTCTACAGTCGCCCGCTGACGGATGACCTCGCGCTGGAAACCTACGTCTATGTGCTCGACGAGGACGATGCGCCTGGCATCGCGACGCGCAACCGCCACCTGATCACGCCCGGTGCCCGGCTGGTCAGCGATGGGGGACGCGGAAAGCCAGATGTGGAGCTGGAAGCGGCCTACCAGTTCGGCAACATCCGCACGGGCAGCTCGGCTACGGCGCCAGAGGTCGATGTCGATGCCTGGACGCTGCACGCCGAAGTTGGCTACACCTTCGACAGTGACATGAAGCCGCGCCTCTCGGCCTTTTACGACATGGCGACAGGCGATGATCCCGACAGCGCCGACTACAACGCCTTCGATCCGCTGTTCGGCCCCCGCTATGGCGACTGGGGTCCGAGCGGACTGTTCGGACCGCTCGGACGCAAGAACATCTCCAGCCTCGGTGCGCAGCTTGAGGCGAAGTTCTCGTCGCGTGTCGATGCGCAGGTGCAATATCGTCGTGCCTGGCTGGAGGAGGCGACCGATGCCTTCTCCTACACCAAGGTGCGCGATGCCACTGGTGCTTCGGGCTCCGATGCCGGATCGCAGCTGCAGGGCCGCCTGCGCTGGTGGATCATTCCGGGGCTGCTGCGTAACGAGCTGGGCGGCGGCGTGCTGTTCAAGGGCGACTTTTTCGACACTGCGCCCAACGCCAATGGCTTTGGCAACACGCAGTACGGCTATAGCGCTCTCGAGCTGAGCTTCTGATCGTAGCGAGAATCGCTCGCCGCCAGCGGCGGGCCGTTAGCTCCGATAGATAAAACGCAAGCGAGCCAAGCAGTTACCGGGCGTGAACCGGAGCTGCCTGGCTCGCTTCGTCGTGCGTGCGGCACACAATCTGCTTTTTGATCTCTCTCTGTGCCCGTCCCGTCGCTGGCGCGATTGCGCAGCCGTCCGGGCCTGCTCAACTCAGTGCAGCGGGGCGCCAAGGGCCCTTACGGCCCAGACTAAGGAGTGAGACTATGAAGACCTTTGTGACACTTGCCGCCGGTGGTTTGCTGTTCGCATCGCCAGCAATCGCGCAAGTGGCGGATAGCGCAGCGGAAGCCGAAGCTCCGGCGGCGGATGCGGCCACCTTCACCGACGAGGAAATCGGCATGTATGCCGAAGCGGCAGTCGAGATCAGCGAGCTGCACGGCGATGCTTCGCTTGATGCCGAGGCGCGCCAGAACGGCGCTCTCGCGGTGCTCGAACAGAGCGGGCTCGCGCCTGAACGTTTCAACGAAATCTCGGATGCGGCCCGAACCGATCCCGAGCTGGCTCAGCGCGTTCAGCTCGCGATTGCCAGCGTACAGGGCGATCCAGGCGCCTGAGGCCAATTTTTCCTAGACCTGCCGCGCACCAGTACCCCTGCGCGGCTGCGGGCACCGGGCGACTCATCACGCCTGGTGCCCGCCATTGTCAACTCAGCCGAACCAATAGGCGGTACCGCGCATTTCCAGGCTGATACGTGCTGGCGCATCCGGCCCGGCCAGCGGATTGTCGAAAGCGCCGTGCGGCATGAGTTGCGCGCGAGCCGTGTCGCTTTCGCTGGTCTTGAACACCAGCGCTTCGCTGCGGTGCATATTGGAATAGTAGAACCAACGGTGTGCGGGGTTGTGCGCCAGCAGATAGTTGGGAAAGCCCCACTCGGGGCTGCCATCAAGCGGGTCGAAGATCGCCTCGCAATCGATCAGGTCGTCGGGTGCTAGCGAGCTATAGTCGCATAGCCCCAGCGGCACGTCCTGCGGCGGATCGCTGAGCACGCGCCACACATTGTATTGCGCGCTGCGCACCACGGTCTTGCCCTCGGGCGCGGCCTTTTCGCGCATGGCGGCGGCGGCCTCCTTCGCCATATCGACATGGACGAAGCGGGCAGGGTGCGAATTGTCGTGCGCCGCGTTGACGCCCTGCCTTTCGGAAAAGCGCAGGATGCCCATTGGGGCCATCACGACCTGGTGGCAGCCTGTGAGCGAGGTGATCAGCTGGGCGATCTCATCCGAATGCACGCGCTGCACCTCGGCGAGGTCGGTCAGGTCGGCTACGGCGCTTTCGTGCTCGACCAAGGTAAAGCCCTCGATATCGAGCGAGCAATCGCGCCCGCGCGCATCGCGGATCGTGACCTCCTCCGGCGCCAGCGGCACGAAGTCTTTCTCGTGCGCGTTGGCGTAGAAGTAGGGCTTCTTCTCGGTCCGCTCGCTATAGCCGATGCGGGCGCGCAGGTCTGTCATGCCAGCCTCTCCCAAGACTTGCCGGTACGAGGGGCGTTATGCGTCCTCGAACTCCTCGGTGTCGATCGTGGGCCGGATCGCTTCGTGATAGCGGTGTCCGTGAACCGTCGAATGGTTGATGATCTCGCCAGCCTTCGCGATCGCATCGGCAGGAATCTCGACCGTCGCCGCGTGGAAGTTCTCTTCCATATGCGCGATGCTGGTGGTGCCGGGAATGGCGTGAACGTTATCGCCCTGTTCGAGCACCCAGCGGTTGGCAAGCTGGGCCGGGGCCACGCCCACCTCCTTCGCCAGCGCCTCGAACTGTTCGATCACGGCGAGGTTTTTCGGCCAGTTTTCGGCGTTGAAACGCGGCATCTTGGTGCGCAGGTCTTTCTCTTCCAGCGTGCTCGGATCGCGCAGCGCGCCGCCAAGAGCGCCGCGTCCGGTGCTGGAAAAGGCGACCAGCGCGATGTCCAGTTCCTTGCAGGTGTTCAGAACGCCCAATTCGACGTTGCGCGTCCACAGCGAATATTCTGGCTGGACGGCGGCAACCGGATGCACCGCGTGGGCCTCGCGAATATGCGCGGCAGACCACTCGGACACGCCATAGGCGCCGATCTTGCCCGCTTCCATCGCCCGCACCATCGCACCGACCGAATCGGCAATGGGCACTTTGGGATCGAAGCGGTGCATGTAATAGAGGTCGATATGGTCGGTCTTCAGCCGGGCGAGGCTCTTGTCGAGGTTTTCGGCAATGCTCTCGGGGCTGCAATCGACACCGCGTTTCGGCCCGTCGACCACGATCCCGCACTTGCTGGCGAGCAGGAACTCGTCGCGCCGGTGCATGATCGCCTCGGCCAGCAGTTCCTCGTTCTTGCCGCCGCCATAGATGTTGGACGTGTCGAAGTGATCGTAGCCGAGATCGAGCGCCTTGTTGAGCAGTTCGACCTTCACCTCGTGCGCGGGCGGGGTGGCATAGGCCCACGAGAGGTTCATGCAGCCAAGGCCGATGGGATGGACTTCGCGGCCAGCGAGTCTGCGCTTCATATGGATTCCCCTTGGTGTGTGCGTTGCTGTAAACACTTGCGGCCGCGCCACGTCGAGCAGCGCGGCCGCAAAATGGCTTGGTCGGCGGGGCTACCCCCGCGTCAGAATCAGGACCAGCCGTCCTGCTCTTCGAGGCTGGCGGCGAGCTTGCCGATGGTGCGATAGCACTCGATCACGCCCTTCACCGAGCTGTTCGGCTCGCGCCCTTCGCGGATCGCGGAGATGAATTCGCGGTCCTGCAATTCGATGCCGTTGTTCGAAGGCACGTCGACGCCCGACAGGTCGATGGGCTCGTCCTTGCCGTTGAACAGGTCGTCATAGCGCGCGAGGTATGTCGCGCTATCGCCGATGTAGCGGAAAAAGGTGCCGAACGGCCCCTCGTTGTTGAACGAGAGCGAAAGGGTCAGGATCTGGCCCTTGTCGGTCTTCATCTGGATTGACTGATCCATCGCGATGCCCAGATCGGGGTGCTTGGGGCCTTGCAGGATGTTGGCGGCGATCACCTTGGCGCCGGTCATGTACTGGAAAATGTCGATCGTGTGCGCCGAGTGGTGCCACAGCAGGTGGTCGGTCCAGCTGCGCGGCTCGCCCTTGGCGTTCTTGTTTTCGCGGCGGAAGAAGTAGGTTTCCACATCCATCGACAGGACGTTGAACTTGCCCGCTTCGATCTGCTGCTTCACGTACTGGTGCGAGGGGTTGAAGCGGCGGGTGTGGCCGACCATGCAGACCAGGCCGGTTTCTTCCTGCTTCTTCAGTACGGCTTCGGCATCGTCCCAGCTGTCGGCCAGCGGAATCTCCACTTCGACGTGCTTGCCCGCATCCATCGCCTTGATCGCCTGATCGGCGTGCATCTGCGTGGGCGTGCAGAGAATTACCGCGTCGACATCGTCGCGCTTCAGCATCTCTTCGTAGTCGGTGGTGGCATAGCCGATGCCGTATTTGTCGGCCATGGCCTGGGTCTTGTCCATGGTGCGGCCGACCAGCGCGGTCACTTCCACGCCGTCGATGTTCTTGAGTCCGTCGAGGTGCTTTTCACCGAATGCGCCGCCGCCGGCGAGTGCGATTTTCATGAGGGTGGTCTCCTGTTGCGGATGTTGCGCCCGGTCGTTGGGCGCCGTGAAATGCGATCGGCCCGCATGAGCCTGTCACTATGACAAGCGCATGGCGGGCCGACCCGGTTCCGAGATTATTCCGCCGCTGTCGCGAGCGAGTGGCCCGAGTGAACCACGCGCGGGTCGAGCGCTTCGCCAGCGGTCTCTTCCGGCTGCAGGATCAGCGCGCCGAGCGCGGTGTTCGAGGCAGGGATGTGGTAGAAGTTGTAGAGATCCTTCACCTTGTCGCCGAGCGCGCCGCGCATGATCAGCCACATCACCAGCTCGATGCCTTCCGAACCCGCTTCGCGCAGGTATTCGATATGCGGCATCTTCGCGAGCGTGTCGGGATCGTTGATCAGCTGGTCGATGAAGTTCAGGTCGAACTCCTTGTTGATCAGGCCAGCGCGCGGGCCCTGGAGCTGGTGGCTCATGCCGCCGGTGCCCCAGACGTGGACGTTGAGGTCTTCGGGGAAGCTCTCTACCGCCGCCTTGATGCTGTCGCCCAGCGCGAAGCAGCGCGCGCCTGAGGGCGGCGGATAGGTCACGACGTTAACCGGCAGCGGAATGACCTTGCACGGCCATTCTTCCGGCTCGCCGAACATCATCGAGAGCGGAATGGTGCAGCCGTGGTCGACGTCCATCTGATTGAAGATGCACATGTCAAAATCGTCGAGGATCAGGCTCTGGGCGATGTGCCAGGCGAGATCGGGGTGGCCGATCACGTCGGGCACGGGGCGCGGGCCCCAGCCTTCGTCGGCGGGCTTGAACTCCTCGGCACACCCGATCGCGAAGGTCGGGATGCAGTTCATGTCGAAGGCCGAGGCGTGGTCGTTGTACACCAGCACCACGACATCGGGCATGTTGCCCGGCTGCTTGATCCACTCCTTGATAGCCTTGTAGCCATCGAAGACGGGGCCCCAATAGTCGTCGCCGGTCTTGCCGGTCTGGATCGCGGCGCCGAGCGCCGGGATGTGGCTGGACGTGATGCCCGTGGTTACGCGTGCCATGATTAGTAGCCTCCCTTGATCGAGCGGACGCCCTGCGGGGCGCGGCCGCCATCGATCATCATCTTTGCATAGTCTTCCTGCGTCATCCCGGTCATCGAACCGGCGGCGAACTGGAAGCTCTTGCCGTCGGTCGAGAACAGCTTCGACAGGTAATAGACGTTGCCGCCGCAATCGATCATCGCGTTGTAGTCGCGATCGAGCACGGCCTGCTTGGCTTCGTCCGTCAGGTTCCATTCGTCGAGATAGGCCTTTTCGTCGGCCTTGAAGCGCTCGCGGTTTTCGGCCTTCATCAGGCTCATCGCGAACTGGTTGAGCCAATAGCCCTTGCGCGCCCGCTGAGCGGTGAACACGCGGGTGCCCGGAATATCGTCGAACTCGGCGAGATATTCGTGGATGTTGATCCGGTCTTTCTTCTTCTCGGTCATGTCAGCAGTCCTCTGCCTCTTTCCATTCGTAGGTAAGCGGGGCCTCGCGGAAGGCGAAGCGGTCGATGTGTTCTTCGAGCACGCCGCGCATGTGCACGTTGCGCTCCGCATCTCCGGTGGTGAGCGTGATGGCGATGCCTTCGGGCCGTGCCAGCAGCACCGCGCTTTCGAGGTCGGAGAAGGGGAAGGCCCCCATCCCGTCGCCCTCGTCGTAGGTGGCCGCCATCTTGTGGCTCCAGTGCTTCACCAGCTGCTGGATATACCGCTCGGGCTTCTCGCACTTGGCGAAGCCGTGGACGATGACGGGCCCCTCGCTCATCAGTAGCCCTTCTTCGCCAGCACCGCGTCAAGGCGGCCATAGACCTTACGGGCATTGCCCTCGAAGATCATGTGCTTCTCTTCCGCGGAAATATCGAGCGCATCGACATAGCGCTTGGTGTCATCGAAATAGTGCCCGGTGGTGGGGTCGATCCCGCGCACCGCGCCGACCATTTCGCTGCCGAACAGGATGTTCTTGTTCTCGATCACGTCGGCCAGCAGGTTGATGCCCGGCTGGTGGTAGACGCAGGTGTCGAAGAACACGTTGTTCATCAGGTGCGTATCGAGCGCCGGCTGCTTCAGCATGTCCGCGAGCCCACGATAGCGGCCCCAGTGATAGGGCACCGCGCCGCCGCCGTGCGGAATGATCATCTTCAGCTTGGGGAAGCGGCTGAACAGGTCGCCCTGCAACAGCTGCATGAAGGCCACGGTGTCGGCGGCGAGATAATATCCGCCGGTGGCGTGCATGGCCGGGTTGCAGCTGCCCGAGACGTGGATCATCGCCGGTACATCCAGCTCTTCCATCGCCTCGTAGATGGGGAACCAGTACTCATCGGTCAGCGGCGGGTGCTCGAAGTGGCCACCGCCCGGATCGGGGTTGAGGTTGCAGACCACGAAGTCCATTTCCTCGACGCAGCGGCGCAGTTCCTTCACGCTTTCCGAAAGGTCGCTCTTCGGGCTCTGCGGCAGCATGCAGCCGCCGATGAAGGTATCGGGGAAGAGCTGGGTGACGCGGTAGATCAGGTCGTTGCAGCGGCGCGCCCATTCGCTCGCCACGGCCTGATCTCCCACGTGCGGCGCCATGGCCGATGCGCGCGGTGAGAAGATCGCGAAGTCGGCCCCACGCTCCTTGATCAGCTTGAGCTGGTTCGCCTCGATCGTGTCGATAATCTCCTGATCGGAGATTTCGGGATAGGGCGGACATTCGGTGCCGTTCTTGTAGGCAGCCTTCTGCTCTTCGCGCCACGCATCGTGGCCCTTGGGCAGGACGGTGTAGTGGCCGTGGCAGTCGATGATAAGGCTCATGCTTTGCTCTCTTCTCCCCCGGAGGCATTCCGGTCGTTGATCACGGTCAGCTTGGCGGCGAGGCCGTCGGGTGGAGGGCTGATGCCCAGCGCCCCGAGCGCCTGCTGGCGGCTGACCGTGTTGTCGGTCATCAGCGGATCGATACCGAGGTCGCGCAACATGCGCGCCGCCTCGGCCATTTCCGCACTACGGCGTTGGCCATGGATCAGCATCCGGTCAAGGTTGTAGTCCGCGCGGGTCGGCCAGCTGACCGGCTTTTCGCTTGCGTCGAGGCTGGCGAGCACTTCGTCCAGCACGCCGGCCTTGCTGGCTGCGAGCACCATCTCGGCGGTCAGCGCCTCCAGTCCTTTCACCATCACCGAGCGGCACAGCTTGATCGCACTCGCCTGCCCGATCTCTGGGCCGACCACGCGGGTGTTGGTGAAGCCTAGTGCGCGCAGCATTGTTTCGGCTTCGGCGGCGCGTTCGCCCGCGATCAGCAGCGGCACGGCCAGCGCCTTGTCGACCGGCGCCATCACCGCGACATCGACATAGCTGGCCCCGGCAGCTTCCACCGCTTCGGCCGCCGCCTGCTTGGTGCCCGGGGCGACCGAGTTCATGTCGCAGAACAGCGCGCCTTCGGGTAGCAGCGGGGCATAGTCCTGCGCGGCCTTTAGCGCTTGGTCGGCAGTGACGAGGCTGAGCGCAAGCTCGGCCCCGGCCAGTGCCGCAGCTGCATCGGTGCCTGCTTCTACCTGGTAATCGGCCATGGCGGTGCGGCGCTCGGCCAGCAGGTCCCAGCCCTTGGCATGGGCAGCCCATTCACCGGCGCGGGCAAAGGTCGATCCGGCCTCGCCGAAGCCGATCAGCGCCACGCGGGGGGCAATTGTGTTCGAATCTTTCACGATCGTCGCTCTCTCCGCGATCCCTCTAACAATTGTATGTGATGCTTACAACTTCCCACGTGACCGGCTTGACCTTGCGCAAGCGCGGGTTCAGTCAGCCCGGAAAGGTAAACCAGCAGGAGAATCGCTGATCATGGGCGTTGTCGTCACCAAGGTCGAACGGGCCGATCCCGAAGTCGTTAGTGCTCTGGGCAAGTGCGGTGTGGCCACCGTTCACGAGGCGCAGGGCCGCACGGGGCTGCTCGCCAGCTACATGCGTCCGATCTATCCCGGCGCGCGCATCGGTGCCTCGGCGATCACGATCTCGGTGCCGCCCGGCGACAACTACATGGTCCATGCCGCGATTGAGCAGTGCCAGGAGGGCGACGTGCTCGTGATCGCGCCGACCAGCCCTTGTGAAGACGGCTACTTCGGCGACCTGCTCGCCACGTCAGCGCAGGCGCGCGGCGTGCGCGGCCTGATCATCGACGCCGGCATTCGCGACGTGCGCGACCTCACCGAGATGGACTTCCCGGTCTGGTCGAAGCGCGTATTCGCACAAGGCACGATCAAGGCCTCGCTTGGCAGCGTGAACGTCGACGTAGTTTGCGCCGGTGCCTTCATCCGTGCCGGTGATATTATCGTGGCCGACGACGATGGCGTCTGCGTGGTGAAGCGCGAAGAGGCCGAAGAGGTGCTCAAGAAGGCGCAGGCGCGCGAAGCGAACGAAGAAGAGAAGCGCCAGAAGCTGGCTGACGGCGTGCTCGGCCTCGACATGTATGGCTTCCGCCAGAAGCTGACCGACATGGGCCTGAAGTGGATCTGATGATGGACTCGACCCGTGTCATGTGGATGCGGGGAGGGACCTCCAAGGGCGGTTACTTCCTCGCCTCCGACCTTCCTGCCGATGTCGACGAGCGGGCGCAGTTCCTGCTGCGCGTGATGGGCAGCCCCGATCCGCGCCAGATCGACGGCATGGGCGGGGCAGACCCGCTGACCAGCAAGGTCGCCGTGGTCAACAAGTCGGAGCGCGAGGGGATCGACGTCGATTACCTGTTCCTGCAGGTGATGGTCGACAAGGCCATCGTCACCGATGCGCAGAACTGCGGCAATATCCTTGCCGGTGTCGGCCCCTTCGCGATCGAGCGCGGGCTGGTCGAACCGAGCGGTGATGAGACCTCGGTGGCGATCTACATGGAGAACACCGGGCAGGTGGCCGTGGCCACTGTCGAAACGCCGGGAGGTGCGGTAAACTATTCTGGTGACGCGAAAATTGATGGCGTGCCGGGCAGTCATGCGCCGGTCCCGCTGGAGTTTCGCGACACCGCCGGATCGAGCTGCGGCGCGCTGCTTCCCACGGGCAACCCGGTCGACGTCATCGAGGGTGTGCCCTGCACGCTGATCGACAACGGCATGCCCTGCATAGTGTTCAAGGCCGAGGACGTGGATGCTACCGGCTACGAGACGCGCGAGGAGATGGAGGGCGACGGCTTCGCCGACATCCGCGCCAAGATCGAAAGCATCCGCCTTGCTGCAGGGCCGCTGATGAACCTTGGCGATGTGAAAGATAAGTCGGTCCCCAAGATGACCTTGGTGGCTCCGCCCAGGAACGGCGGCGCGGTTACCACCCGCGTGTTCATCCCGCATCGCGCCCATGCCTCGATCGGCGTGCTTGGCGCGGTGACGGCAGCGACTGCTTGTCTGGTCGAGGGTTCGCCCGCCGCCGAGGTCGCACAGATCCCCGAGGGCAAGATCAAGACATTGAGCATCGAGCATCCCAGCGGCGAGATGAGCTGTGTGATGACGATGGACGACAACGGCGAAGTTGCCAGTTCGGCCCTGCTGCGCACCGCGCGCAAGCTGATGGACGGGGTCGTTTTCGTCTAGAATTCGGGAACCGGAAGTAGAGACAATCCTTCGACAAGCTCAGGATGAGCGGAGTCGGGGCTTTGGAGAATTGTATGTCTGACCGTATCGTTTCGTGGCATCCCAATCCCAGCAAGCCGAGCTTCACGCCCCCACCGGGCGCGGTGGACGCGCATTGCCACGTGTTCGGGCCGATGGATCCCTTCGGCTTTTCACCGAAGGCCAAGTATCTTCCTGCGGACGCCGGGCCGGAGATGCTGTTCGCCCTGCGTGACCACCTCGGCTTCGAAAAGAACGTCATCGTGCAGGCGAGCTGCCACGGCACCGATAACGCCGCCACGCTCGATGCCATCGCGAAGGCGGGCAACAAGGCGCGCGGTGTGGCCGTGGTCGACCCCGACATTTCGGAGGATGAGCTGCAGGCGCTGCACCAGGGTGGGATGCGCGGTATACGCTTCAATTTCCTCAAAAGATTGGTCGACAACGCTCCCAAGGACAAGTTCCTTGAAGTCAGCAAGCGCCTGCCTGCGAGCTGGCACGTGGTGATCTACTTCGAGGCCGATATCCTTGAGGAACTGCGCCCGTTCATGGACGCGATCCCGGTGCCCTTGGTGATCGACCACATGGGCCGTCCCGATGTGCGTCAAGGCCCGGACGGCGCCGACATGAAGGCCTTCCGCCGTTTCCTCGATAGCCGTGACGACATCTGGTTCAAACCAACCTGCCCAGATCGCCTCGATGCGATCAAGGAAGGCGGACAGGGCGACCCGTGGGATGCCTTTGCCGAGGCCGTCGCGCCGCTGGTGGAAGACTATCAGGACCGTGTGATCTGGGGCACCGACTGGCCGCACCCGAACATGCAGGACGAAGTGCCCGACGATGGCCATGTGGTCGACATGATTCCGCGCATCGCGCCCACGGAAGAGCTGCAGCAGAAGCTGCTCGTGACGAACCCCAACCGGCTTTACTGGTCGGACTGAGGGCGCTTCCGGCGCGGCATCGCTTGGGTGCCGCGCCGATCAGGCCGCGCGGTGCGCGCGCTTGACGCTGGCCTTATCCTGATTGTCGCTGACGTCACATTCGTCGCAGCCGTGAGCGCACGAAATGTGGAAGCGCGCTCCCGAATTGCGTTTGGCGACATAAAGCGCGCGGTCGGCGTTCTCCAGCAGCTCGAACCCGTTGCATGCGCCGCCATCATGAAGGAGCGAGGCCCCCAGCGAAGCGCCGGTTGGCAAGCTTTTCCCGCCGTACTCGATTGGCGCCGCCAGTTCTTCGGAGAACCGATCCAGCACCGAACCAAGATCGGACAGGTGTTGGTCGTCCTGAAGCAGCAAGACCAGCTGAGTCCCGCCCAGTCGGGCGGCGAAGCTGCCCTTTAGCCAGTTGCTGCGCAGGATGGCCGAGGCACGGCACAGCAGCGCATCCCCGGCTGCGCGGCCAACACTGTCGTTAACCGACTGCAAGTCATCCAGCTCGATAAGTACGACAGCCAGTGAGGCTCTGCGCTCCATGGTCGAGCGCACCACGCTGGCGAGCTTTTCATTGAATCGGTCGCGGTTGGGCAGGCCGGTCAGAGCGTCGTTTTGGGTGCGATACTCCAGTTCATGGATCAGCCTGTGCTTTTCACTGATGTCCTGTAGCACGCCCACGAGCGCTGCCGGTCGACCATTGGCAATTTCCAGCTCGCCCGACACGCGGACGCGCTTGACGGTGCCCTTGGCGCCTACGAAGTCGGCCTCGAAGTCATAACTCTCGCCGGTTTCGATCGCCCGCTCGATGCTGCTGCGCACCCTTGCCCGGTCTGACGCGGCAAAGAAATCGATTGCATCAGCGATACTGATATCGGCTCCCATCGGCAGTTCGTGGATCGCATAGATGCCCTGCGACCAGTCCATCAGCTTCCCGTCCAATGACAGGCGCCACGAACCGAGTGCGGCCATCCGTTCGGCTTGGCGGAATTGCCGCTGTAGCCGCCGCGTGCCTTCCACGTCCTCTTCAAGCGCTGCGCTGTTGCGCGCCTGTCGGTGCAGTTCGATGTGCTGAGTGTAGAGCGAGGCCATCAACTCTGACAGGCTCTCCAGCAGGGCCGTGGCGTTTGGTCCGAACTCGCGCCGTTCGCTGGAGAGCGCGCAAATCACACCCACCGCCTCGCCAAGCCCGCTGTCGTCGGCCTCCGCGAAGGCCGCAATGCCCGCAAAAGAGCAAACCTTTGCCTCACTGGCCACCAAGGGATGGTCTTTGAGCAGCGGGTGCATCGCGGCATCTGCAGCAATAAGCGGCCCGGCGTGTTCTGCGGCAGCAAGCGCGATAGATTGCTCGAGCAAACAACCCAAACCGGTCGCACCATACTGTGCGCTGGTCCAATGGTGGGTCGAATTGCGCATGCGCACCACCACGGTTTCGCAATCGAGTGCACGAGCGAGCGTGGCGGCAAGCGCCGGCAACGCGGAAGCATTTGCCGACGCTCGCGTCTCCTGACGTTCAAGCGCGAACAGCTGGCTACATTGGCTAGACGGTGCGACCCATTCCATGCCGCCAATTATTCAACCCAAGGGTAAATACTGACATCAGGGTCGATTACGTGAACTTGCCTAGTTTACTAGCCCTCGACAACCGAACGCACGAAATCGACCGTCTGGCGGGTGGCTGCAGCGAACTCGGTGGCGGTTGCCATGAAGCTGCCATAGCTGGCAAACTCGTGCGGTTTCATGCCTTCGAACTCGTAGGCCTGACGGAAGCTGGGGAGCTTCAGCAGCTTCTCGATGCTCGCCTTGTTGGGCTCGCGCTCGATGGCTTTGGGATCGAACGGGGCCAGTTCGTCTTCCACGTCCATCAGCTGTTTGATGTAGCCGGGCGGGCAGGTGTAGACGAAATCGCCACCGGCGAAGTCCTGAATGTGGCGCGAAACGGTGTTGCCGTCCTTGTCCTTTTCGACTCGCATCGAGCACTGCAGCATCTTCGACGGGTGGCCGCTGTCTTTGCCGTACCAGTAGGCACGCTTGAGCACGGCTTCCTCGCCGTCGCGAATCTCGTCGATCGAAAGGTTGATCCCGCGCAGCTTGGCTTCCAGCTTCCAATCGCCCTTTTCGCCGAGGCGGCTCGACATGTGGGTGATGACGCTGCGCCAGTTGGTCAGATCGACGCCCGCAGCCTTCGCGCGCTGCAGGCCAGCGGTCACGGCTGCCATGCAGCGCGAATACTGCGCGACGGCGAAGCTGGTGGTGTTGTTGGTCGAGATGCCGCGCGCGGTCAGCTCTTCCAAGACTTCGTAGCCTTCCTTCGAACCGGGCAGCTTGACCATTACGTTCTCGCCCATTGCGGCGATCGACAGGCCCTGCGCCAGCATCGCCTCCCCATCGGTGACGAAGCGCGGATCGACCTGGCCTGAAAGCATCCCATACTTGCCGCCCGAGGCCTTGAAGGCGGGCAGGATCGCATCGGCGCCCTTCTTCACCAGCTGGAGGTACATCTGCCAGTACACGCCCTCGACATCGAGCGCCTTGTCGGCCTTGGCAATATCGAGCACGAGCTGACGCCAGCCCTGCGGATCGAGCTGCACGGCCTGCAGGCTGAGCGGCGGATTGGTGGTGACGCCGCGGAAGCCCATCTCGGCAGGGTTCGCGGGGTCATAGAGACGGGTGAGCTGCGCTTCCCAGTCGGCGCGCTTGCCTTCGGGCGCGGCTGCCAGCGTTTCTTCCTTCCAGCTCGGGAAAACGAGCGGCGAGCTGTCCCACCAGATCTCGCATTCGGGATTGGTTTCGGCGAGCTTTTCGAGGACGTGCTTGCTCATCATCATCTCCAGACTTTCAGGTGCTGAGCGCCATTGGCACCGGCACGCAGACTGAGTCAATCGGGCGCATGGCCATTATGCCGTTGGTTTGTGACCTATCGGTGGCGGTATGGCATCAGACGCGGCGCAGGAACCCGTCGCACGAGGCGGTGATCACGATCTTGTTCTCGATGGTCTTGTCGAGTTCGAGCTTGAGCGGCTCGCCATCCGCGCCCGTTCGGCCCTCGTCGGCAAGGCGCTTCTGGTATTCCCACACGGCGGTTTTCGGATTGTCGCCCTTGCCCCACGGCCGGTCGGCGCACATTGCGTCTGGCAGGTCTTCGACGCCCGTATCCCACACCACGCAGTAGGAGCCTTTCGAGGTCAGCGGCGCATAAAGCTCCAGCTCGGCCAGCACGTGATCGTGGGTGTGGTTGGAATCGAGGAAGACCATGATCGTCTCGTGGCCCTCGGCCTGCGCCTTCACCTTCGCAAAAATGTCCTCGGCGATCGACGAGCCTTCGATGGTGACGATCTTGTGCGCCATCGGATGCTGTTCGATCCCTTCGCGGTTGTGCGGGCGGATATCGATGTCGACGCCCACCACCTTGCGCTTGCTGGCGCGCGGATCAAGCGGCTGGCCCGTTTCCACCGCGTCGCAATAGTCTAGCATGGCCAGCATCGAGGCCGACAGGATCAGCGATCCGCCATGGGCAATGCCGGTTTCGACAATGAGATCGGGGCGCACGGTCCAGATCAGTTCCTGGATTGCGTACTGATCCTGCGGCACCTGGATGATCGGGCGGCCGAGCCAGGTGAAGTTCTGCGCATAGTTGTGGCGGATCGCCTCGCGCAGCCAGATGTTGGTCATGCCTAGGAAGGCAGGGTCTTCCCCGATCCCGCGGATGTTGTCCTCTACATATTGGGCGAACTGGGCATTGGCAGACATGCGGATTGTCCCTCGATCAAGAAAGTGCGGCGGCGTGGATGTCCCACCACTGCGTGCGCGGGGCGAGGCGGTTGCCTTCGCGGTCGCGCACGGTCGTGGCGTAGTGTTCCACCATGGATGGGTAGGGCAGCCAGTCGCCCGCGATATCGCGCCCGAGCGGTCCGGACGAACCGGCGGGGAACGTGTGGCCGGTGGCTGGGTCGGTGTGGCCCGCGACGGTCGACTGGTCGAGCAGTTTGAAGCCGGTGTAACCGCACGCTTCGAGCGTCGCCATGTAGTCGAAACCGAAGCGGCAATCCTCGACGCTGACAAACTCGGGCTTCACCTCGGCATGAGCAAGCTGGTCGAGCACGATGTGGTCGACGCCTTCGACGTCGATCTTGCAGTAGAACGGCACGCCGTACTGGTCGAAGAGATCGGCGAGCGTCACGCATTCGACGGTGATGGCCTTGCAGGCGCTGTCGTCGCGCTTGGCCCAGCCGGGATCGATGCTGCTCCAGTGATCGTTGTCGAGATTGACGAGGAACTGCGTCTCGCCCGCGTTTTCCCAGATCGCCGCGTGAACCACCGTGAGGCGGCCTTCTGCAATGGCGGGAGCAAAGCGCATGGCGGCCTGTTCGCACAGCGCCGGATTGGCCTCGAGTGCGACGACTGTGTGGCCTAGCTTCAGGTAGTAGTCGGTGTCGTCACCGTTGTTCATGCCGAGGTCGAAGATCAGGCCGTTGTTGCGGGCAAAGCGGGGCATGGCTTCAAGCGCGCTCTTCGGGCAGGGCATAGACGACCGCGCCGGTGCCGCACCACGAGTGAACGCGCATGAGGAAGCGGTAGCCATCGAGCTTCTCCATAAGCCAAGCCGGAGTGCGCCAGATGCCATCGGCGTTGTGGTAAGTGGTGATCGCAAGGACCGGGCGGTGCTGCCCGATTGTTTCGATGCCGCCCTTGAGCGCGGCAAGCTCGCCGCCTTCGAGATGCAGCTTCACGAAATCGGGCGCAAGGTCGAGGCTGTCCAGCGTGACGGAGGGAAGCGGATCTTTTCCGCTCTCGGCGAACTGCGAGGCATAGCCGAGGCCAGCATGGAAACGACGTTCGTCCGCCTTGGCACCCAGCGCAACAGGATAGACTTCGGCCCCGTCGCAATCGAATGCCGCCAGGTTGGCAGGATCGGGTTCGATTGCGGCGATGGACGTGGGGCGCAATCCGCGCAGGTCCAGGAACTTGCGCGAAACCTGCCCATGGTGCGCGCCGCCATCGACGAAGCTGGCGAGCGCGTCGATGCGTTCGATCACTTCGGGAATGAAGAAGCGGCTATGGCTTTCGACCGGAGCGCCATCGAAGGTCCATTCCTCGCGGGCGATGCGCCAGGCGAGAAACTGCAGGTGATAGGCGCGCGAGAGGTCGTCGTCCCACAGGTCAAGCACCTCGCAGGTCGCAGCATAGTCTGCCTGGACCATATTCGTGGCAAACCAGCCGTTCGACAGCGGATGGCGCGCGCGCTGGCTTTCGGCCACATCGTAGAAGGGCACGATGTCGGTCCAGTCTTGCGCGGCCAGCTCCAGCTCAAGCGGCTTGAACGGGGCGGTGGCGATGCACAGCACGAGCTGCGCGGTCTGCTTCAGCTCGGAAGAAACCTCGTCCGGGTGGGCGATGGTGATGCCAGACCACTCAGAATCGGCACGCAGGGCCTCGGCATTGCGGTCGACCACCAGCGCAATCTCTTGGCCGAGCAACGCGAAATAGTCGCGCGCCATCCGGCCCATGTCGCCTCCGCCATAGAGCACCAGCGGCGATCTTGGCGCAACCGGCGCGGCGCGGCACGATGCGGCCCGCAGCTCGCCCAGCAACGCGCGTGCTTCCGCGCGCGACGGGGGCGCGAGCAAAGCCCGCTCGCCAAAGCGGCTCGTCTGCTTCGGGCGAAATCCTGTGTGGTCCTTAAGGCTCATCGGCTCCGGTCGTTCTCTTTAACAGATGGTCGGGAGAAGAGCCTGGTCAAACCTCGCGAAAAGCGCGCTTGGGGAGCACCCCGTTTCGCAGTTCGCAAGGCGGCCCCATCCCGCCATTCCCCGGACTTATCCCAGCAAGTCCTAAGGAAAGTGTTAACCAAACTCAGTTAGAAATTCGGTGTGATTACAGTTAGAACCGTGGCCCTTGCATGAGCACCGTGATGCTCACCGGAGCGACCGGCTTTGTCGGTCGGGCGATCCATCGCTATCTCGCGCAGGCGGGCCATGCGGTGCGCGCGACCATTCGGCCGGGCTCGCAGGGGCGGCTGGCAGCGCCTGCCGAAACCATCGAAACATCCGACCTCTTCGCGCATGATCCGCAATGGTGGGCCGAGGCCTGCGAGGGCGTCGACGCGGTGATCCATGCCGCCTGGTATGTCGAGCATGGCAAGTACCTTCACGCCGCCGAAAATGCCGCCTGTGTAAGTGGCAGCTTCGCGCTGGCGCAGGGCGCGGCCATGGCCGGTGTGCGTCACGTGATCGGGCTGGGCACCTGCATGGAATACCGCCTGCCGGGCGAAGCGCTGAGCGTCGATACCCCGCTCGAACCGGGCAATTTCTACGCCGCCTGCAAGGTTTCCGCCTTTCACCAGATGCGCGAATGGCTGGCGCTGCACGATGTCGCGTTCAGCTGGTGCCGTCTGTTTTATCTCCACGGCGAAGATGAGCACCCCGACCGGATCGGGGCCTATCTCCACCGCTCCTTGCGTTCGGGCGAAGTTGCCCGGCTCTCTGCCGGCACCCAGCTGCGTGACTTCCTCGACGTGCGCGCCGCCGGGGCGATGATCGCCAACGTGGTCGAAACGGGCCAGACGGGCGTGATCAACATCTGCTCTGGCGAGGCGCAGAGCGTACGCCAGTTCGCCGAGACCATCGCCGACCACTACGGACGGCGCGACCTGCTTCAATTCGGCACCCAGCCTCCATGCCCCGGCGATCCGGCGGCGGTGGTTGGCGTGTGCAACCTCGAACAATCACCCAAACTCCGGGAGTTCCTATGAAAGCGCAGCTCAAGCCCCGCATCAACCTTGAGGGGCGGACCCCGCTCGAAACGGTGATCCCCCTCGCCACGCCCTTTGTGGTGTTCGTCGACCCGGCCAGCGCCTGCAACTTCCAGTGCAAGTTCTGCCCCACCGGCCACCGCGACATGATCGCCGAAACGGGCCGCTATCAGGGCGCGATGAAGTATGACGTCTTCACCAAGGTGGTGGACGACCTTGCCGCGTTCCCCGACCCGATCAAGGTGCTGCGCATGTACAAGGACGGCGAGCCGTTCCTCAACAAGCGGCTGGCCGACATGGTCCGCTATGCCAAGCAGGCCGACCATATCCTTTATATCGACACCACCACCAACGGCACCCTGATGACGCCCGAGCGCGCCGGGCCGGTGATCGAGGCAGGTCTCGACCGGATCAACATCTCGGTCGATGGCATGACCAACGCGCAGTACAAGGAATTCACCGGGTTCGACTTCAACTTCCCCGAGTTCGTGAAGAACGTGAAGTGGGTCTACGAGAACAAGGGCGAGATGGAAATCTCGATCAAAATCCCCGGAGAGCTCATCACGGAAGACCAGAAGAAAGAGTTCTTCGACACCTTCGGCAACTATTGCGACCGCATCTTCGTGGAGAACTTCGCGCCGTGCTGGCCCGAGTTCGATATCGAGGCGCACACCGGCGTTACCATCTCGAAGGGCATTTATCAGCAGGACGTGACCCCGACCGATACCTGCCCCTATATCTTTTATGGCTACTCGGTGAATGCCGACGGCCTCGTTTCGTCCTGCTTCCTCGACTGGGGCCGCAAGCTGATCATCGGCGACGTGCGCGAACAGTCGATGCGCGAGATCTGGAACTCGGAAAAGATGAACGCGCTGCGCCTCCAGCACCTGCAAGGGCGGCGCTGCGAGAACGGCGTTTGCGGCGGCTGCGGCCAGCTCACCCACTGCCTGCCCGACAACGTCGATGCATACCGCCCGATGCTGCTCGAAAAGTTCAAGCGCGAAGTGGCGATCAACCCGAGCGTCGAGGCACCGGGTGGCCGCTTCAACCCTGACCGGATCGCCGCCGAATGAGGATCGTCCACCTCGTCGCCCATCTTGGCGGAGGCGTGGGCAAGGCCCACTCCGCGCTGTGCGGGGCGGACGGGGGCGACGTGCGGCGGCACTATGTGCTGCTCGAACAGCCGCGTGACCGGCGCTATGTCGATGCGGTGATTGCGGCGGGGGCCGAGGTGACCGTTGCGCCTACGCCCGCCGAGGCGCGCGCTCTGATCGCGGCGGCGGACATTCTCCAGGTCGAATGGTGGAACCACCCGAAGCTCTATGAGGCGCTGGTCCGCTGGGACTTGCCTGCCAGTTGCACCGTGTTCTGGTCGCATGTGTCGGGCCTTCGTGCGCCTTTCATTCCGCCTGCGCTGGTGAGCGCGCCCGACCGCTTCCTGTTTACGTCTCCTTGCTCGCTTGCCGGGCCTGCCGTGCGCGGTCTGCCTGACGAAGCGCGGCAGCGTGTCGGCGTCGTCAATTCGGGGTTCGGCTTCGGCTCCAGCGCCCGTCCAAGCCTGCGCTGCGCCGGACGGGTAGGTTATCTCGGTACGGTCGATTTTTCCAAGCTGAGCCGCGACTTTTTCACCGTGGTCGAGCGCGCGGGGGCGGCCGAGCCGGTCTCGCTGTGGGGAGCCGTCGATGCAGATAGCGAGGTGCTCGCGCATCGCTCGCAAGCGGTGCGTTTCGAAGGTCACGCTGCCGATCCCGAAGCGGTTTTGCGGCAGACCGGCATCTTCCTTTACCTGCTCCAGCCCGAACACTTTGGCACGGCGGAGAACGCGCTGGTCGAGGCGATGAGCCTTGGCTGCGTGCCGCTGGTGTTCGACAACCCCGCCGAACGCGCCATCGTTGAGCACGGCCGCACGGGCTTTGTTGAAACGAGCGTCGATGCAGCGGCAGAGCGCTTGCGCTGGATGCTCGCCAACCCCGGCGAGGTTATGACGATGGGTGTGGCCGCAGCCGAGGCCATGGCCGCAACGCGCAGCCCGCGCCAGTCCGCGCAGCAGCTGGCGGCGATCTACCGCGAAGTTATCGACCGGCCCAAACGCCGGATCGATTACGCCGCGCTGCTCGGGGCGACACCTGCGCTGTGGTATCTCTCCACCCAAGGCGGCTGGGCGATGGACGCGAGCCCGCTCGGCCCCGCACGCAAGGGCACGCTGGCGCACTTTGCGCAGAGCTTTCCAGGCGATGCCTCTTTCGCCGCCTTGAGAACCAAGGCCGCCGTCGCCTAACCGCGAAGGTCCGCCACCATACAATCAGCTTGATGGCTTTGCCGGAGGCAGACGGGGACATACTTTGAAGGTCATTATCCACGCAGGGTGCGCGAAGAACGGTTCCACCGCGTTCCAGACACTGATGCATCGCATTGGCCCCGCACTGGCCGATCACGGAATTTACTACCCCCCTGCGGTGCTCGGCCACCGGGACTTCGCCGAACGTGCCTACGTCGATGACTATGCCTGGGTCGACCGCGTCATGGCCGACGCCCAAGCCCGCGGCGCAACGACGCTGCTGATATCGAGCGAACACTTCCAGAATATCCTGTGCCAGAAGGTCTATGGCGTCGGCATCGCATTTGCCTTCCGCGAACGCGGGGCGGAAGAGGTTCGCTTCGTTTTCTCGGTCCGTGATCCGTTCGATTACTTCGAATCGATCTATGCCGAAGCTGCCAAGTGGTTTCCAATGAGCTTCGAGCAAGCGGCGAATGCTGCGCTTCGCCAAGGCAGCTTCTGGACTTCGTGGCAGGCCCTTGTGCCGGTTGCCTATGCCTTCGATTACGCAACAGTTTTTCGCGAGTTTCGCGACTACCTGACAGCAGTGGATCCGGCGATCACGCTGAATTGCTGGGAACTATCGGACTTTGCACAGGGCTTTGCCGGTCGCCGCATTCTCGAAACGGCGGGTGTGGGTGACGACGTTCTGCGGCAAATCGAAGCCGGTCTCGCATCGGGCCAGATTACGATTGTCCGCAACCAGCGCAGCAGCGCGCAGGACATCGAGACATTGCACGCGCAGCAATATCTGTTCGGCACCGCGGTGCTGCCGTCACTGGCCGCAGAGAAGAGCAATCAGCTTGAACCGGTTGCGAATCTTGTTGCCCAGATTGCGGAAACCAAGCTGCATCACATCAATTCGCAGCGCGAGGCCTTCCGCGCCCGCTTCGCCGACCGATTTGCGAACTGGCGGGAGTGTCTCTCGCAGGACTAGGGGGGCTGCCCCTAGACCACCACGTTCCCCAGCAGTTCCTGCTCAAGGAAAACGAACCCGCGCGGATGGCCGCGCTCGATGAACTCGTCGGCGCGCTCGGCGCTCGAAGCGAGCACGGCGGTGGTCGCAGGGTCCGCAGAGCCGCCATCGGCCACCACTTCCACGCCATCGCGCAAGCCCATGCTGGTGAGCAGCTCGGCGATGTGGGCCACGTCCTGCGTGTCGCTGAGCACCAAGTGCGTGATCTCGGGTACGGCGCTCACCGCATAGGCGAGGCGTTGCAGGCCAACCATGACCGGGAGCCGATCCTTTAGATCGCCAAGGCTCGGGTGCTCGCCCTGCCCGGCGATCACCATGCGGGTGTAAAGCTCGTAGGCGCGCACATAGTCGTGCCGGGCCACCCACAGCCGCACGGCGACCGACATCCGCAGCGCGGTGAAGATCTGGCACATCTTGGCGTAAATCGCCCGCGCCTCCTCGCCCATCGATAGCTGGCCGCGCGCGGCGCCGAAGTGGAGGAAGTATTCGAGCCCGCCGCGATAGAGATCCCATGATGACATGACATCGTCCATGCCCGCCTGCGCTCGCTCGGGCGCGACGGTGGAGGCGGTGACCGAGCGGTAAAACGGCTCTTTCAGGAAAGCGACCGCGCCCGCATCGAGGAAGTGCGCGAGATAGACGAACGGCCAGAAGCAGAAGTGGCTAGGCACGAAGGCGGAGCGCACCGCGTCCATTCGGTAGATCGCGATCTCCGGGAAGACATGGCCCTGAAACAGGAACTCGAACACCGAGAGGAAATCGCCCTGGGCGAATTTGGTGTCCTCGGCCACTTCGTAGAACTTGCGGGTATCGACGCGGTTGACCTCATCGTGGAGATACCACGGCGCGTGGGCCGCGCTGACATCGGGGCTGGCATCAAGGAAGGCCACCACCTCGGCGATGCGGGGCAGGATCAGCAGGTCATCGTCGCCCTGGTAGATCATGTAGTCGCCTTGCGCATGGCGGATTGCATTGGTGAGGTTTGGGCCGGGGCCGGCGTTGACCGGGCAGCGCAGATAGCGGATCGGCAGGCCTTGCGTGATGAAGCGCTCGACCACCTCGGCGGTGTTGTCGCTGGAGGCATTGTCCGAAATCACGATCTCGTGCGCGAAGGGCCACTGCGCCTCAGCCAGGCAGGCCAGCGCCTTTTCGAGATAGGGCGCACGGTTGTAGGTCGGGATGCAGATCGAAAGCTTGGGCTGGGTCATGGGGCTACCTCTTCGGTAAAGTCGGGACAGGCGGCATCGCGTGCGCCGATCAGGGCGGGCGGGCTCGGCCAGTCGATGGCAAAGGCGGGATCGTCCCAGCGCAGGCAGCGCGCTGCACCGGGCACGTAGGGCGTGCTCATCTGGTAGAACAGCGCGCTGTCGTCCTCGAGCGTGAGGAAACCGTGGGCGCAGCCAGGAGGGATGTAGAAGGCATTGGCGCGGCGCTCGTCCAGCTCGACAGCGGCCCAGTTGCGATAGCTGGGTGACTTGGGGCGCAGATCGAGCGCGACGTCATAGACCCGCCCGCGCGTGGCGCGCACCAGCTTGGCCTCGCCGTGCGGCTCAGCCTGCCAGTGCATCCCGCGCAGCGTGCCGCGCCGGGGGTTGGTGGAGATATTGCACTGGCGCCATTCCGCCACGAGGCCGCGCTCGCCGAAGATTTCGGCGCAGAAGGTGCGCGCGAAGGTGCCGCGCTCGTCCTGCAGCATCTCGGGCTCGATTTCAAAAGCTCCGGCGATGGCGGTCGGGTGGAAGATCATCCCAGCACCGCCAGTTCCGGCACCGCGACGACGAACTTGCCGCCCCAGCTTCGCACCTCGTCCATCGAGGCCATCACCTCGTCGCGGATATTCCAGGGCAGGATGAGGACATAGTCCGGTCGCGTTTCGGCAAGCGTTTCGGGCGGCAGCACCGGGATGCGGCTGCCCGGCAGGTGGCGCCCCTGCTTGGCCGGACTTCGGTCGACCACATAGGCAATCTGCCCCGATGTGACGCCGCAGAAGTTAAGCAGCGTATTGCCCTTGGCAGCAGCGCCATAGGCGGCGACGGTCTTTCCTTCGCGGGCGGCGTCGTTGAGGAATCGCTGCAAACCCTCGCGGACGGGGGCGACGCGGCTCTGGAAAGCGGCATAGGTTGTGAGCTGGTCGAGCCCTGCCGCTGCTTCGTCGGCGCGAACCTTGGCGAGGCCGGGGCAGGCCGGATGGGTCTTGCTGGCCTCGCGGCAGGCGAGCAGGCGCAGGCTGCCGCCGTGGGTGGGCAGTTCCTCGACATCGAACACCCTCAGGCCGTGCGCGGCAAACACCCGCTCCACCGCCAACAGTGACAGATAGTAGAAATGCTCGTGATAGACGGTGTCGAACTGCACGCCGTCGATCAGCCGCAAGAGGTGCGGGAACTCGACGCTGACGATACCCTCAGGCTTCAACACCGCCGTGAGACCGCCGACGAAATCGTTGATGTCGGGCACGTGGGCGAGCACGTTGTTACCGACTACCAGATCGGCAGCGAGCCCGCGCGCCACCAGATCGCGGGCCGTTTCGAGGCCGAAGAAGCGCGCTTCGGTCGGCACACCGGCTTCGCGCGCAACCTCGGCGACATTGGCGGCTGGCTCGATGCCGAGCACCGGCACGCCTGCTTTGACGAAGTGCTTCAGCAGGTAGCCATCGTTGCTGGCGACCTCGATCACCTGCGATTGCTCGCCCAGCCCGAAGCGTTCGCGCGCCATCACGGTGAAGCGCCGCGCGTGTTCGACCCAGCTATCGGAGTAGCTCGAGAAATAGGCGTAGTCGGAGAAAATATGTTCGGGCGGCACGAAGCTGTCGGCCTGCACCAGCCAGCATTCTCCGCAGACGAAGGCGCGCAGCGGATAGCTCGGCTCGGGCTGATCGAGCTGCTCCTCGGTCAGGTAGGAATTGGCGAGCGGGGTCGAGCCGAGGTCAACGAAGGGCTGGTCAACCGGCGCTTGGCAAAACCGGCATGGACGCGTGGTCATGCATCAGCTCCTCGTAGGCTGCGATCTGGGAAAGGGTGAACTTGCGCATATCCGCGCGCTGGCGGTGGGCTTCGTACCAGTCGGCTGTCCATGCCACTGTGGCGACCCGGTCGAGCCGGGGATGCCAGCCGAGCACTTCGGTGGCGCGGTGTGAGGTGAGGGTGAGAACCGGGGCTTCGGCGGGGTGCTCGCCGGGGGCCTTTGTCCAGACGTCGCTGGCGCCGAAGCGGCGGCCCAGTTCCTCGGCCAGCTCGGCCACGGTAGCAAAGTCGCTGGCATCGGGACCGAAGTTGAGCGTTTCGGGCATGTCGCGGGTGCGCTCGTACAGTGCTTGCGCATATGCGAGATAGCCGGACAGCGGCTCCAGCACATGCTGCCATGGGCGCACCGCCTGCGGGTAGCGCAGCTCGGCGGGCTGACCCTTGCCGAGCGCCCGGACGATATCGGGCACGAGCCGATCCTGCGCCCAGTCGCCGCCGCCGATCACATTGCCGGCGCGCGCCGTCGCCAGCGCAACGCGGCCATCGCTGAAGAAGCTCTTGGCATAGCTCTGGCAGACCAGTTCGGCGCAGGCCTTGGAGGCGGAGTAGGGATCGTGGCCGCCCAGCCGGTCACCTTCGTCGAAGGGACGGCCCGCGCCGTCGTTGGCGTAAACCTTGTCGGAAGTGACCACCAGTACGGTGCGCACCGAAGGCGCCTGCCGCACGGCTTCGAGCAGGTTGACCGTGCCCATGATGTTGGTGGCAAAGGTGCCCGCCGGATCGGCATAGGAGGGGCGCACCAGCGCCTGCGCAGCCAGATGGAGCACAATCTCGGGCTGAGCCCTGCGGGTGATCTCGGCGAGCTGCTCGCCATCGCCAATATCGGCGAAATGGCTTTCGGCGGTGACAGGCCCGGCCAGATCGAAAAGCGAAGGTTCGGTTTGCGGTTCGAGCGCCACGGCGGTCACCTCGGCCCCCAACCGTTCCAGCCACAGGCACAGCCATGGGCCCTTGAACCCGGTGTGCCCGGTCACAAGCACGCGGCGGCCCTGCCAGAATGCGGTCAGGTCCAGACCTTCCACGGCGCCCTCCCGCTGTTCCAGAGGTCTTCGAATTGCATCTTCTCGCGCAGCGTATCCATCGGCTGCCAGAAGCCGTCGTGCTCGTAGGCGGCGAGTTGGCCTGTCTGGCATAAGCGTTCAAGCGGCTCGCGCTCCCACACGGTCGCGTCGCCATCGATCAGGTCTAGCACGCTCGGGTTGAGCACGAAGAATCCGCCGTTGATCCGCTGGTTCGACACCGCCGGTTTCTCGACAAAGGCGGTGACACGCCCGCCCTCGATATTGGCCACGCCGAAACGGCCCGGCGGCACCACCGCGCACATCGTGGCGTCGAGACCGTGCGACCGGTGAAAGGCGATCTCGGCGGTCAGGTCGATATCGCCGAGGCCGTCACCATAGGTAAGGCAGAACGGCTCATCCGGATCGAGATAGCGTGCCACGCGGCGCAAACGCCCGCCGGTCATCGTGTCGCGGCCGGTATCGACCACGGTGACTTTCCAGTCGACCTCGTCGGCATAATGATGCTCGATCCGGCCCGTTTTCAGGTCGATGGTGATGTCGTTGTGATGCACGAAGAGGTTGGCGAAATACTCCTTGAGCATGTAGCCCTTGTAGCCCGCGCAGACGATGAACTCGTTGATGCCGTGGTGGGCATAGGTCTTCATGATATGCCAGATGATCGGCTTTTCGCCGATCTCGACCAAGGGCTTGGGCTTGATCGTGGTCTCTTCGGAAATGCGCGAGCCGAAGCCGCCTGCGAGGATCACAGCCTTCATCGCGCGCGCCTTGAACACCGCGAGAAGGCCTGCGCCGTGCAAGCCCATGCCGTTACCAGCTGATCTTCGCTCCTGCCCATGCAGGCCCCCTATCGGCTTTCCGGAAATTTACGCAGCAAACGCGCGGTATTCCAGTGGTTTCCGAAGGGTTTAACTTGCCATTAAGTATGACGGCTAAAGCGCGATCTAGTCAAATATACCTATCCTGGCGGGCAGAGGGGCGGCTCAGGCGGGGTTGCGCTGCGCGCTAAAGCGGCCGTGCTTGCGGTAGCGGGTCATCCACTTGTCGAGGAACAGCGACAGCGGCTTGGCCGTCACCCCGAGCGCCTCGATCCCCGGCAGCGTGCCACCGGCGACGTTGCCCTTTTCGAGCATGGCCAACTGGTCGCCATTGATCGGCGCGAGCGGCATGGCGGCGATGAACCGCGCGAGGGCATCGGGCATGGCGAACATGATCGGATCGCGCTGCTGTGCCGTGGCGATGGCGCGGTTGATTTCCTCCATCGTCATCTGGTCCGGTCCGGCGATTTCATAGATCTTTCCGCCGTGGGTGGCCGGCGCGCCGAGCGCATTGCCGATGGCCTCGGCAAGGTCGGCGACCCAGACCGGCTGGAGCTTCGATTCGGCGCCGAAAACCGGCAGCACCGGCATGGTCTGCACCAGATCGGCGAACATCGGCACGAAGCCGCCTTCCTCGCCGAACACTGCGGAGGGGCGCAGGATCGTCGCCTGCGGGAAGGCGTCCAGCACAAGCTGCTCACCTTCGCCCTTCGTGCGGTAGTAGCCTGTCTCGCTCGCCGCATCGGCGCCGATCGCCGAGACATAGACGAAGCTCTGCGCGCCGGTAGCAGCCGCGGCGGCGGCAGCAGCACCTGCGCCGGTGGCCTGCAGCGCGCGCTGGTTCTTGCCGAAGGTGCCGACGAGATAGACCACTGCATCCGCGTCCGCGACGCAGGCCTCCACGCTGGCTTTGTCAGCAGCGTTGCAGCGCGCGAACTGGATCTGGCCAAGGTTGGCGAGTGGCTTGAGGTCGAAGGCCTTCTCGGGATTGCGGGCCGCGATCCGCAGCCGGGCCCCGCGCTCGAGCAAATCCTGCGCGACCTGCCGACCGATAAAGCCGCTCCCGCCGATGAGGACGACGAGTTTGTCTTCGAGCGGGCCGTAATTTGCCATGCGTCTGGTTCCTTTGCGCGAAGCGGTTGAGGCTGTGAGCCCAGCCTTTAGGCGAGGGAGGGGGTTGCGGGCAATAAGCGAGATAGGGCGGCGACCAGGGGCGAAGGTAAGAAAATGCGCTTCGAGGGCGTCAATCGAATTGACAAGGCTGGCCACAGTACCCTATCGGCCCCGACCTACCCGATGCGGACCTTGGATGATCCGCATTCGATGTGTGCCCAGATGGCGGAATTGGTAGACGCACCGTCTTCAGGTGGCGGCGCTCGCAAGGGCGTGGAGGTTCGAGTCCTCTTCTGGGCACCATTTTTCTTTCCGTAGACATCCGCAAATGTCCGGAAAAATCCATGAAATCAAACACTTTTCACGATTTTGGCGTCCAGCGGAATCCGGCCGAATTCGTTGCAATTGACGGTATCTGACGGTATTTTTGACGGTATCGAAACCGGCAAAAGGAGGCGTCATGCTTACCGATCTGGCAGTTCGAAAGGCAGTTGCGCGCGACAAGTGCGCGCGACAAGTGCGCGCGACAAGCCCTACAAGCTCTCCGATGGGGGCGGGCTCTACCTGCTGGTAACAAAAGCCGGACAGCGCTGTTGGAGGGTCGACTATCGCTTCGGTGAAAAGCGAGCGACGGCAGCGCTCGGGGTCTATCCGACCGTCACCCTGGCCGAAGCGCGCGCCAAGCGGCTGGAGATCAAGAAGCAGATTGCCGAAGGGATCAATCCAGCCGCCAAGCGCAAGATCGACAAGATTACCGGGCCGCTCGCCAGCGCGAACAGTTTCAAGGCAGTGGCGGAGGAATGGCTCGATAAGGCCGGGCGCGAAGGGCGTGCGGAAGTGACGTTGGGCAAGCTGAAATGGCTGCTCGAATTCGCTTACCCGTTCATAGGAGATCGCAAGGTCGGCGAGATCAAGGCTCCGGAACTGCTGGCAGTGTTGCGCTCGGTCGAGAAGCGCGGACATTATGAAACAGCACGGCGACTGCGCAGCACCTGCGGGCAGGTCTTCCGCTACGCCATTGCCACCGGTCGCGCCGACCGCGACATTTCAGCAGACCTGCGCGGCGCACTGATCGTGCCCAAGGTGAAGCATCGCGCCGCCATCACTACGCCGAAGGAAGCTGGCGTTCTGATGCGCGCCATCGAGGCCTATTCAGGCTACCCGGTTACCCACGCAGCCTTGAGGCTTGCCCCCTATGTTTTCGTGCGTCCGGGCGAACTGCGGCAGGCTGAATGGAGCGAGTTCGACTTCACCCGCAACATCTGGACCATCGCCGCCGACAAATCCAAAATGCGTGTTGCTCACCGTGTGCCGCTCAGCCGTCAGGTGCTCGCCATCCTGGAAGAGCTGCGCGAGATTACCGGTTACCGCCGCTACCTCTTCCCGGCGCAGGGCAAGCGCGACCGGCCCATGTCTGAGAACACGATCAATCTTGCGTTGCGGCGAATGGGCTTTGACGGCACCACGATGACTGCCCACGGCTTCCGCGCCATGGCCAGCACCTTGCTTAACGAGCAGGGTCACTGGAACCCCGATGCTATCGAGCGCCAGCTCGGCCATGCCGAGACCGATGACGTCCGTCGCGCCTATGCACGCGGCGAGCATTGGGAAGAGCGGATCAGAATGATGCAGAGCTGGGCGGACTATCTCGACCAACTGCGCTCGGGCGCGAAGGTTCTGCAAGGCAGCTTTCGCAAGCCGCGTGACGCTGCGAGTGCTATCGTTAGCTGACGCAGTTAACCGCTGAAGATCTGACAAATTCGATCTAATTCTGAGTTGAGGTGACACAACCGGACGGTTGTCCACTGCATACTGAAGAACAGCTTTCTACGGGCCCAAAATTGTCTTTTAGAATGTCCGCGCACGACTTGCGCGCGCACGCCGCCGTGTCGGCCGACCGACCTGAAAGTGGGTTTCTATAGGCTCCTTCGGAGCCGGCGCAGCGCTGCGCGCAGCGAAAATATGCGGTCAGCGCTGACGCGCTGGCGTTTGGTATTCCGGCCGCGGGAGGGGGGTAGGCGACGCTCCCCTCTAGTCCCGTCGCGACGTGCCGCAACCCGCCGTTAGCGGGTCCTCCACTGCGTTTCGGCCCTTCGGGTGCAGCCCGCCGCTGAAGCGGGACTGCCGGTCCGCTCCTCGCCGCCCACCCCCCTTCCGGGGCCGGTGTGGTGTTTAAGGAAGGAGTGAGGACATGAAGCGGAGCAGCGGGAATGTACGGCAGAGTTTCTATGCCGAGGTGACCAATCGCGTGATTGCAGAGCTTGAAGCGGGGCGGTTGCCGTGGGTGCAGCCCTGGGATGCGAGCGCTTGCGGATGCGCTCTGCCTGAGAATGGCGCGACCGGGAGGCGCTATTCAGGGATCAATATGCTGATCCTCTGGGCGGCTGTCATGGAGCGTGGCTATAGCGTGCAGCGCTGGTTGACCTTTCGCCAGGTCCAAACGCTCGGCGGTGCTGTCCGCAAGGGCGAGAAGGGCATTTGCATCTGCTATGCGGATCGCTTTACCCCCAAAGACGAGGCCGAGCGCGCGCGGGATGAACAGCGCGAGGCACGGCTGATCGCGTTCCTGAAGCGCTTCACGGTGTTCAATGTCGAGCAGTGCGAGGGACTGCCCGAAGCACTGACTGAGACGCCCGCACAGCTGCCGGAGGTGGAAGCAGTGCCCGCTGCGCATGCGCTTATCCGGGCCAGCGGCGCCGACTTCCGCGTTGGCGGAGTCGAAGCCTATTATGCTCCGGCGGCTGACTATGTCACCGTACCAGAGCAGCGTGCCTTTCCCGATCCCATCAACTGGTATCGCACCGCGCTGCATGAGCTTGGCCACTGGACCGGGCATCACAGCAGGCTTGGTCGTGACCAGTCGGGCACCTTTGGCAGCGCTGCCTATGCCCGCGAGGAACTGGTTGCCGAGATGGCGAGCGCATTCACCTGTGCTGCGCTATCGATCCGTCCGAGTGTTCGCCATGCCGACTATGTCGGCGCATGGCTTGCGGTGCTGCGCGAGGACGAACGGGCGATCTTCCGGGCCGCCAGTGCTGCCAGCAAAGCTGCCGATTGGCTGCTGCGCTATGCCGGCGAGCCTGCGCAGGAGTGCGCGTCATGATCGCCCGGCATAAGCTGGTCCTTGGGCGGAGGATCGAACGCATCGCTGTATAGGACATAGAGGGAACATGTGAAGGGGTTTAGAGCACCGGAAGGGGCCGGGGCACAGGCAAGATTAAAGAAACGGCGCCATGCCCTGCGGTCGATGCGCCATAACCTGTTGTCTGCACATCCTTTTTCTCTTTCCCTGCGATGGCGCCATGTGTGCGGCCATGGCGCTATGCCTTGCGCAAACCCGCAGAAAACTGGGGTTTTTGATAGCGCCAACGGCAGTTTGGCTGGCGATCGTGACGTGATTGGCGCTGGACTGGGGGGAGACAGCTGGGCCGTCCTCACGGTCTCTGCTGTGCCCGTTTGTTCAATTTTCAGGTCTGCAACATGCTGTGCGTCTGCGCGTGCCAGGGACTTTGTTTGTGACCGCCTTGTGCATCACCTGGCACGGGAATTTCGTCACTTCGACAGTGCTCTCGTGCGGAAGGAATGGGAGCTGCTTCACGCCTCAGTAAGAGCCTCAATCTGAGGCCAGCGCGCGGCACCGCTACAGGTCTGCTCTGCCACCTGAATTTTGGACCATTCGCAGCTAGAGTTTTCGGCCGTAGATTTCCTTGGCTGGGCAAGGAGTCGTGGCATGAAGGCATCGAAGTTCACGGACGCTCAGAAGGCGTTCGTC